>JAYNRF010000007.1:0-137717 GCA_038114645.1 Pseudomonadaceae bacterium
CTAGTGGGCCGTATTATGAGGCCAGGAGGTGTCTACGAAACTAGGGGCGATTCACACAGTGACCGGCAACGCCTGTTTGAGCCGAACTGAATAGAACACACTGACCTTCGGTGTGAGTAGCGAATTGCCACTTTGCTCGATCACCACTCCCAGACGCTCAGACTGCAGCCGGACCAAAGAGCCGACCGGGTAAATGCCCAGCATGCGAACGAACAGTTTGAACAACACCGGATCAAAATGGCCCTGCCAACTGGCCATACGGCTGAGCGACTCAGCAGGATCCCATCCTGCCTTGTAGGGACGGTTTGAGGTGATAGCGTCGTACACATCACAGATCGCCCCCATACGCGCCAACTGAGAGATGCCCTCCCCTGCCAGCCGCTCCGGATAGCCCGTTCCATCCATTTTTTCATGGTGGTGCAAACAGACATCCAGCACCGCGTCAGGCACACCAATCCACTCGGTCAGCAGTTTGTGTCCCTCAATCGGATGCGAGCGCATGATCGCGAATTCCTCATCGGTCAGCTTGCCCGGCTTGTTCAACACGGCCTCAGGCATCACGGCCTTGCCCATATCATGCAACAGGCCAGCCATTCCTGCTTCCATGACCTGATCCTCAGGCAAGCTGCACAGCCGCGCCATGCCGACCATCAAGGCCGCCACAGCCACCGAATGCAGGTAGGTATATTCGTCCTTGGACTTGATGCGCGCGACGCTGATCAACGCCTGTGGGTTGCGGCTGAGCGACTGATTCATCTCGTTGACCAGCTGTTGCAGCCCTTCGGTCGCAACCGCGTTGCCCAGACGAACATCCTTAAACATTTCCTTTACGGCTTGCTTGCCCTTGCGAAAGATCAGCTGCGCACGACGCACTTCATCAGCCATAGACGCCTTGATCACCTTCTCGCCGGACGCTGGCACAGAGGCACTTGCGGCCTCAACCTCAGCCATTGCTATTTCGACTTCAGATGGCGCCGCTGCAGAATCTTGAGTATCCGCGGAGGATGGAGCCTCAACATCCAGCCCCTTGCTGATATCGATGACCACTTCGGTGACTGAGCTTTGCAGAATGGTATTGAGCGTTTTGACGTCCTCAATCAGCAGCTTTTTGCTCCAGAATGGATGCTGCAACCAGGAACCACAGAACTTGTCGACAAACATGCCGACACGCAGAGATTGGGTGGGGATCTTTTTCAGCATTGTCAGTTGCGGTCTCCAGGATCAAGACAGGCGCGTTCCTTGCTGAAGCACAGTATCTATCTGCCAGTGCAGAACAGTTGGAAAGTGCAAGATAGAACGATGCCACTATGCCACTTGACTGGCTCTGCTGCCAACAGAGCCAGCGTTTTGAATCACCCTTCCTGCGCAGACAGCGAGCTGAAATCAGCCCCCATTTCATCGGTGAGTTCGTCCGGATCAAAGCGGGCCAGACAACCCTCCCCTTGTGTTTGCGGCAGGCAGGCCGAGCCAGCATCAAGCGGGCTAAAGGTCACGTCCTCTTCGTCGTCCATTATTTGGGGGCAGCATGCTGATTGTAGGTCTGCATGGCGCGCAGGATGTCGCGCCGGCTTATCTGCCCTACCAACTGACCTTCATCAACCACAGGCAAACGTCGACGTCGCTGGGAAATGAAGTGCTCAGCCGCCTTCACGATATCCGCGTCGGCATCAATGGTCTCTACTACCGTGGTCATCACCGAGGCGACTGAACCGCCCGCCTCCTCAAAATAGCTGCCGGCCAGAATGCCCTTGAGGCAATCGCCTTCCGACAGCAACCCGATCAGATAGCCGTTTTCATCCAGTACCGGCGCACCCGAAATGCGGTGCGTCAACAACTTGTCTATCGCCCGGAACAGATCCATGTCCGGAGTAAAGGTGACCAGATCCGTGGTCATGTAGTCGCGCACTTTTACAGATTTCAGCATACAGCCTCCTGCTCGGGTTTCTCCCTTACAGCTTAGCTGAACACTACCGTCTTGTTATCGTGAACGAGCACACGATCTTCCAGGTGATAACGCAAGCCTCGCGACAGCACCATCTTCTCCACATCCTTACCCAGGCGCACCATGTCCTCGGCGTTGTTTCGATGGGTAATCCGCACGACGTCCTGCTCGATAATCGGGCCAGCGTCCAGCTCTTCGGTGACGTAGTGACAGGTTGCACCAATCAGTTTTACCCCGCGCTGGGCGGCCTGGTGATAAGGACGGGCACCGACGAAAGAAGGCAGGAAGCTGTGATGAATATTGATGATCTTGTGTGCATAACGCTCGCACAGTTGCGGCGGCAAAATCTGCATGTAACGCGCCAGGACAATACACTCGGCCTGTTGCTCTTCTACCAGGCGAGTCACTTCAGCAAAGGCCGGCTCCTTGTCTTTCGGATCAACCGGCACATGGTGGAATGGAATACCGTGCCACTCGACCATGCTACGCAAATCATCATGATTGGAGATCACACTGGTAATGTCGCAGTCCAGTTCACCGCTATGCCAGCGGTGCAACAAGTCGGCCAGGCAGTGAGACTCGCGACTTGCCATCAACACCACTTTCTTGCGTACCGCTGAATCACTCACCCGCCAATCCATTTGAAACTCTTCGCCAATAGGCGCGAAGGCTGTACGCAGTCCTTCAAGATCAAATGGCAGCGAGTCTGCACGAATTTCGTGGCGCATAAAGAACCAGCCGGAGAGATTATCCGAGTGATGATTGGCTTCAGTAATCCAGCCGTTATAGGTCGCCAGAACATTACTTACCTTGGCAACAATCCCGACACGGTCGGGGCACGCGATTACCAGCCTGAAAGTACGCATTTTCTCTCCTGTGTATAAGCAATCCTCATCGCCGTGAAGACCGCTGGCGCAGTGACGACGAGCTGCGGCATTTTAACCGCTGTGCCATGACCGCGCAGCCACAAACAGACCAGCAGTGCGAAGGATTATGTCAACCAGGCGTCACTCTGAGGGCACAGGGCCAACATCCCACCGATAGCGAGCCAAAGTTGGCCAGGGCACTCCTTGAATATTGCATAGTGTGCCAAAGAGCATGCTTTTTGGGTTAGTTATGCCGGATAACTTGTTGTACGTTTTTTACTCTTAAACTATTATTCAACCGTCCTGATTATCTCAACTCCCAGCAAGGATAACTTTATATGTCAATGCTGCAAGAATACCGTCATATCGAAGAACAGATTCGCGAACTCAAAGACCGCCTGAATTCTCTGTCCAACGACGACAAGCTGAAAAAAGAAATCGAGTTCGAAGAAAAACTGCGTAGCCTGATGGGCCAGTACAACAAGTCTCTGAAAGACATTACTGCCATCCTCGACCCGGACAATAAACTGGGCGCAGGCAAAAGCAAAGCTGCGGCTACAGGCAGCAAGCGCGCTCGCAAGGTCAAGCAATACAAGAACCCGCACACCGGTGAAGTAATTGAAACCAAAGGTGGCAATCACAAGACCCTGAAAGCATGGAAAGAACAATACGGCGGCGACACCGTCGAGTCCTGGGTTACTATCCTGGGCTGAGTCTTGTCTGCGAAAAAACCGATGCCTGGCATCGGTTTTTTTATGTCTGCGTTTTACAGCCCGAGCTGAGCCGCCAAGTTGGCACCGTAATCTCGCCAGCTGAGCAATAGCTGCTGCTGGTCAACCGGGAGCTCGGGCAGCAGCGCATCGATACAGGTCATAAACTCCGCCAGCGTAACCGGCGCACCGCCCTGCTCACCCGCTAGCCGAGCCCGGCAATAGCCGGCCCATTGCTGCTGCTCGTCAGGTGACAGCGTCTCGGGGAAGTTACGCGCCCGATAGCGAAACAGCATGTCGACCAAACGCTGATCGCGCAGCGGCCAGCGCATGCTACCCAGCGCGTTACCGCCAGCCTCGCGAATTGCCGGCAGCAGGCGGCGATCCGAGTCTGCCAGAAACCCGTCGTATAGCTGTACTTCTGCGTCCTGATCCGCACCCTGAGATACCGGCTGCTCGGCATAAATCTCGGCCAACGCGGCCTGCCCGCTCGCCCGCCATGTGGCCAGCAACTCCGCACGCGCCAGCAGGGTCGGCATATCCAGCTCCAGCCGCTCGATGTCGGCTGGCTGCAATACCTTGGTATCGGCCAGCACCGGGCACTTGTTCAAATGCACCAGCTTGAGCCCTGGACGAGCTTGCCCCTCAGGCAGGTCCTCGGTCCGGGTGTAGAGAAACTGGCGCACCTGCTCTGGCGCCTGGTCAGCCAACACCGCGGGATCTGCTGCCAGATCATAGACAATCACGGCGTTGCGGTTGACCGGGTGCCACCCAAGCGGCAGTACCAGTGCCAGACCACTGCGTTCCCGACCAAAACGACCGGATACGTGCACCAACGGGCGCACCCCTTGCAGGTCGATAAACTCGGCGGCTCGCCGCTTATCCCGCAGCCCCAGCAGATAGTCATACAGTCGTGGCTGCGCCTGCCTGAACAAGCGCGCCATGGCGATGGTTGCCCGCACGTCGGCCAGTGCATCGTGCGCCTGGCCGTGATCAATGCCGTTGGCGGCCGTGAGCAGTTCAAGCCGCAGGCTGGTAAAGCCGTCTACCTGCGGCCATTCGATCCCTTCCGGGCGCAATGCGTGGGCTGCGCGCAAACCGTCGAGCAAATCCCAGCGGCTGTTGCCGCCCTGCCACTCTCGGGCGTAAGGGTCATAAAAATTGCGATACAACGAGAAGCGGGTCATCTCGTCATCAAAGCGCAGGCTGTTGTAGCCAACCGAGCAGGTACCGGGCTGCATCATCTGCTCGTGCAGCTGATGCATGAATTCAGCCTCAGCCAGCCCGTTCTGCAATCGCTGCGGGCTGATGCCGGTAACCAGACACGCCTGCGGATGCGGCAGCACATCTGGCGGCAAACGCGCATCGATGCACAGCGGTTCGCCGATTTCTTCCAGCGCTTCGTTGGTGCGCACACCGGCAACCTGAACCGGGCGATCGCGTCTTGGATCAATACCGGTTGACTCGAAGTCGTACCAGAAAAAGCTCTTGCTCATGCGCCCCTCATCCCAATCAAAGGGGCAGGTTACCGTAATGGCTGGCGTCAGGCATCCGACAATTGATCAAAGCGGAAATAGCGCTGCAATGCATGCGCAAGGCCGGCAAAGGCCTCCCGGTTAGTGATGACACTGAACCCGCAGTCGAAGTGGCTGGGGGTCACGTCCGCGCGGCACCAGTGACTGCGCGCACGAAACGCCAGCCGCTGGGCGCCAAGAGGGTCATCCAGATCCGGCAACTGCAGTTCAAGCTCATACTCCTGGTCGAGCATGACCGGCAGCGCGCAGATGACCATGATGCCTTCACGGGAGATGTTGCCGATGTAGCCCATCGGTCGACCGGTTCGGCTGTTGTAGACACACAGATAGGCGCTCAGGTGATGCCGCGGGATACACCGCTGCTCAATCGAGCGCCCCTGGTTGGAATCTGGGATCACTTGCATATCAGCACTGCTCCGCGATCTGGTGCCGCAGCGAGGCCTGCGCCTCCGCCAGCTGTGCCTGGGACACCTCAACCCTGTTGCCGTTGGCGTCCTCCTCGTACCAGTAGGCGCGCAATTCAAACATGGCGAGCCGCTCTCGCATGTCCTGACAGCGCGCCTCGCGGTCCTGTCGGTGCTGGACCATCAAGTCACGCTGTTGCTGCCGTTCCTGGCTCCGTATGTCCATCAAGCGTTGCATGGCTGCTTCGCTCTGCCGCACACGTTCGTCGCGCTCCACAACCTGCGGACGTACCTCAACTACCTCTGCGCCGGGCTGGGGCCGCTGCTCAAAGTGCACCTGCCCGTCAGCGTCCACCCAACGGTAGATCTGAGCATGTGCATTGAGGCTGCATAGCGCCACCGCGGCCGCCAGCAGCTTGAGCCGAGTCATTGCCTGTCCCCGCGCAGCTGGATTACCTCAGAATAGCGGACTGCCACTACCTCGCCAACCTTATGCCAAGGTCACGACATCACTTGGCGACGGGAGGAACAGGGCGCGCCGGATCGTAATGGCCAAGTTGACGCAGGGTCTCCAGCCGCGCGGCAGCCCGGTAGCTGTATTCGCTCTTGGGATAGCTGTCGAGCATAAAGCGGTATATCTGGATCGCATCCAGATAGAACCCCTGCCGTTCCAGACACTGGCCGCGCAGCAGGGAAATCTCGGGCTGCAGATAGGGCCGCGAGCGAATCAGCCGTTCGGTCCGCGACAGCTCGGCAATGACACGCGCACACTCCCCTTCGGCATACGCATCGTAGGCCTTGTCGAGGTGTTTCTTGTACCCACTGGTGCAGCCGCCCAGCAGCAGCAAAACAACCACTGGCAACCAAATTCTGTTCATTTTCACCTCCAGACGATGGCTCTATATCGGCATCACACGCCAAATCTTCACCCCGTCACCGCTTGATGCAGGTCAGTGTAAATAAATGCCCCATGCTCTAGGCTAATTACTCTGAGCGTATACGGTATTCCTTGGATAACAGGAGTCAGCTGCATGGACATCAAACACCTGCTGGTGGTGATCGACCCCACCCGTGAACAACAGCAACCCGCGCTTGAACGAGCCGCGGACTTGGCCGAACGCTTCCCGGAGGCGCGCCTCAGCCTGATGATCTGCGATTATATTCCAGCGCTCGATGGCGGCCTGCTGTTCGATTCGGCTGCACTGGAAAAAGCCCGCGAGTCACTGCTCGGGCACCACCGTGAGCGCCTTGATTCACTCGCCGCACCGCTACGCGCCAAAGGCATCAACGTTGACGTCTTTGCCCTCTGGGGCAAGCGTCTGGACCGCCATGTGCTACGTGAGGTCGCCGAGCGCAAACCGGATCTGGTGATCAAGGCCACCCGCCATCACAACGTGCTCAAACGCCTGCTGCTCAGCAGCGCCGACTGGCAGTTGATCC
The DNA here is from genome assembly GCA_038114645.1 of Pseudomonadaceae bacterium. Classification (GTDB taxonomy): domain Bacteria; phylum Pseudomonadota; class Gammaproteobacteria; order Pseudomonadales; family Pseudomonadaceae; genus Halopseudomonas. The sequence goes on from JAYNRF010000007.1 coordinate 6,898, forward strand.
GCCACTGCGAAGTACCGCTCTGGCTGGTCAAGCACGGCGACAAGACGGTCAACCGCCTGTGTGCCAGTGTCGATCCGCTGCACAGTGCCGACAAACCGGCCGCGCTGGATCACAAGTTGATCGCAATGGCGACCAGCCTGAGCAAGGCGCTCGACGCCAAACTGGACCTGGTGCATTGCTACACACCGCTGCCACGCACCATGGTGTTTGATGCCAGCGTGATCGCCGATTACGAGGGCTACGCCAACGATGTGAAGCAACACCACGCAACGGCATTCAGCCAGCTGCTGGGCCGTTCGGCGTCGGAAAGCGCGGAGTCCCATCTGCTCGAGGGCGATCCGGAGGAGGCGCTGCCGGAGTTTCTGGAGAAAGAGAATGTCGACCTGCTGATCATGGGCGCGGTATCACGCTCACGGCTCGACAGCGCGCTGATCGGTCACACCGCAGAGCGTCTGCTCGACTCGGTGCCATGCGACGTGCTGGTGCTCAAGCCGGATGGCTTCGTCGACCCGAGCAAGCCCTGAGCCGACAGCTCAGGTACCAGCAACCTGACCGGCGGCGCGGGCGAGTGCTGTGATCTCGCCCCAGCGCTGCTGGGCAATCAGGTCAGCGGGCGCGATCCAGCTGCCGCCCACCGCCATGACATTCGACAACGCCAGGTAACCGGCCAAATTGGCTTGCGACACCCCACCCGTCGGACAGAAACGCACATCACGAAACGGACCGGCAAACGCCTTGATCAGATCGGCGCCACCCAGAATGTGCGCAGGAAACAGCTTGAAGCGGCGGTAGCCAAGACGGTACCCCACCATCAGCTCTGACGCGGTCGCAATGCCCGGCAGCAACGGCACCGGCCCGTCGACACCGCACTGCAGCACTTCATCGGTACACCCTGGCGTCACCACAAACTGCGCGCCTGCCGCGAGAACGGCCTGATACTGATCGGCCCCCAGTACGGTACCCGCACCAACAGTCAGCGCGGGGCGCGCCTGCCGCAACAGCGCGATAGCATCGATACCCAACGCGGTGCGCAGCGTAATCTCCAGCGTCGTTACACCGCCCTCAGCCAAAGCGTCAGCCAACGGCAAGACGTCCTCAAGCCGCTCGATGTTCAACAACGGCAGCAACCGCGACTGACAGAACAGCGCGTCCAGCATTCGGGTTTTATCAGGCAGTGAGATCATTGATCGGGCCATCTTCCGGGCAGTAGTAGATTTCCATTGGCGCATGCAAAAACGCCGCTATCGGCCAGCACTCGCCTGGCGCGCCAGTCACCGCGCAGCGCAGCACCTGCAGCTTGGCAGTGCCGCTGATCGCCAGCGCACGGTAGCGCGCGGAGTGTAACGCACGACCGGTCATGGTCAACCTTGGCGCACCGTCGGTTGCAACGGTGGCCACGCACACTGCGTCGCAATCCGCTTGCAGCCAGCGACTCAAATCGCCCCCCCCGGGAAACAGCGAAGCCGTATGCCCATCGGTCCCCATGCCCAAAACCACGACATCCAGCGGCAACCAGGCGGCCAGTTGTGCGCTGGCCAGCTCGGCATCGCGCTGCGGTGAATCGCCGCCATACAAAGGTAACCACTGGACCCTGCCAAATAACGGACCCAAGTGCGTCTGCAGCAACCCTGCATTGCTCTGCGGTTCGGACGCCGGAACCCAGCGCTCATCCACCAACGTGAGTTTGACACATTCCCAGTCAAGCACATGACTGGCCAGCGCCTGCAGGAAAGGTATCGGACTTCTGCCACCCGACAACGCCAGTGACGCCCGACCTCGCTCGGCGATTGCCGCCCGTAGCCGCTCAGCAACATCGGCAGCCAACTGCCCGGCCTGCGCAGCTGGCCCTGCAAACCGGTGCAGTGCAACTCCGCGCCCTTGCAACGCCTGCTCAAAGGCAAACACTAGCAGTCAGCCTCACGCAGCCCCGCAGTGAACACACTGCCACCCTGATCAGCCGGGCTGGCGGTCGCTCGCATAAAGCCGAACAGCTCCCTGCCCCAGCCGCGACGAACCGCCTCAGGCGCCGGAGCGGCCGGGCGCCCGCGCAATTCATCGAGCGGAACCGCAACGTCCAGCGTGCCGGCGTCCGCGTCGAGGCAAAGTAAATCGCCGTCGCGCAGCTGCGCTATCGCGCCACCGTGCAACGCCTCCGGGCACAGATGCAAGGCAGCCGGCACCTTGCCGGACGCGCCGGACAGGCGGCCGTCAGTGACCAAAGCGACCCGTTGGCCGCGATCCTGCATCACCCCCAAATAGGGCATCAGACGGTGCAACTCCGGCATACCATTGGCTGCGGGCCCCTGAAAGCGCACGACTGCAATCAGGTCACCGCTCAGCTCCCCGCCTTCGAACGCCTGTACAAACGCCGCCTGACTGTCAAACACGCGGCAAGGTGCAGACACCCTACGATGCGACTCGGCCACCGCAGATACCTTGACCACCCCACGCCCCAGCACGCCACTGATCACCCGCAACCCGCCATCAACGGCAAAGGGTTGCTCAACACCGCGCAGCACCTGCGCATCGAGGCTGGCGGTAATGCCCTCGCGCCACACCAGTTCGCCATCGAGCAACACAGGTTCACGCGTGTACCGTTCCAACCCCGGGCCTGCCACCGTCTGCACGTCCGTGTGCAACATGCCAGCGGCCAGCAATTCACGAAACAGAAAGGCGGTGCCACCGGCAGCCTGGAACTGATTGATATCGGCCTTGCCGCTCGGGTAGATGTGCGCCAGCGTCGGCACCACGCGCGACAGTTCGGCCATGTCGTCCCAGTCGAGCTGCAGGCCAGCCGCCTGCCCTATGGCCACCAGATGCAGCGTCAAGTTGGTCGAACCACCGGTTGCCAGCAGCATGACCACTGCGTTGATCAGCGCCCGCTCATCCAGCACATCGGCCAGCCGTCCTCGTCCATCCCGCGCCAGCCTTACTGCCACAGCGGCGGCCTCACGCGTCAAGGCGTCGCGCAGCTCACCGTCTGGCGCAACAAAGGACGCGCCCGGCAGCTGCAAGCCCATGGCTTCCAGCAGCATCTGGTTGGTATTGGCGGTGCCGTAGAAGGTACAGGTGCCGGGGCCGTGATACGACGCGCTCTCGGCAGCCAGCAGCGCCTGTCGATCCACCTTGCCTTCGGCGTAGAGCTGCCGCACTCGCGCCTTCTCGCTATTGGGCAGGCCGCTGGACATGGGGCCGGAGGGGACGAACACCGTTGGCAGATGGCCAAAACGCAGCGCTCCCATCAGCAGGCCCGGTACGATCTTGTCGCAGATACCGAGACACAGCGTGGCGTTGAACATGTTGTGCGACAGAGCCACCGCCGTCGACATGGCGATCACATCGCGGCTGGCCAACGACAGCTCCATGCCGGGCTCGCCCTGGGTGACACCATCACACATCGCCGGCACGCCGCCTGCGACCTGCCCCGTCGCCCCCAGACGACGCAGATGCTGACGCAGAAATTCAGGATAACGCTCGTACGGCTGGTGCGCCGAGAGCATGTCGTTATAGGCCGTGACGATGCCGATATTGACCTCGTTCGGCAGCACCAGCCGTTGCTTGTCCTGTGCCGTGCAGGCTGCCATACCATGAGCCAGATTGCCGCAGGAGAGTCCTTGACGGCCAGCTGGGGCGTCATCCATCTGCGCCAGATAAGCCGCTCTGGAACGTGCACTTCGCGCTTTAAGTCGCTCGGTTACCCTGCTCACTGCTGCGTGCATCCAGTCTCTCCTGACTCATTGGTCACTGTACCTACCCGTGAGCCCGCATTATGGTCTATTGTAGTGCGCTCCCCAACCCAGCCGCACAAGGACCCCCTGAATGTCGCTGCGTCGTACGAAGATTGTCGCCACCCTTGGACCGGCAAGCAGTAGCCCCGAAAAAATCGCCGAGCTGATCGCTGCCGGCATGAATGTAGCCCGTCTCAACTTTTCCCACGGCAGTGCCGACGAGCACCGCCAGCGCGCCCAACTGGTGCGCGAGATCGCCGCCCAACAGGGGCAGCATGTCGCCCTGCTCGGCGATCTGCAAGGCCCGAAAATCCGTATTGGCCGCTTTGCCGACGGCCCGATCCAGCTGGACGTCGGCGATCACTTCCGACTGTCGACCAGCCACGATCTGAATGAAGGCAACCACGACATCGTCGGCCTCGATTACCCCGAACTGGTGCAGGACTGCCGCGCCGGTGACGAGCTGCTGCTCGACGACGGCCGTGTTGTCCTGCTGGTCGAAAGCGTCGGCCGCGACGAGGTCCGTTGCAAAGTCACTACCGGCGGCCCACTGTCGAACAACAAGGGCATCAACCGCCGCGGCGGCGGCCTGTCGGCACCGGCACTGACCGACAAGGACCGCGCCGACATCAACCTCGCAGCAGAGCTGCAGATGGAATATGTGGCGGTCTCCTTCCCGCGCGACGCCGCCGACATGGATCTGGCCCGCAAGCTGCTGCGTGACGCCGAGTCCGACGCCTGGCTGGTAGCCAAGATTGAGCGCGCAGAAGCCGTTGCCGACGATGAAGCACTGGATGGTCTGATTCAGGCCAGCGACGCCGTCATGGTGGCCCGCGGCGATCTGGGTGTAGAGATTGGCGATGCGGAACTCGTCGGTATTCAGAAACACATCATCAGCCGCGCCCGTAAGCAGAACAAAACGGTGATCACCGCGACCCAGATGATGGAGTCGATGATTACCAGCCCGCTGCCGACCCGCGCAGAAGTCTCCGACGTCGCCAACGCCGCGCTGGATTACACCGACGCGGTGATGCTGTCGGCCGAAACTGCCGCCGGCAGCTACCCGGTTGAAGCGGTCGCAGCAATGGACCGTGTCTGCCGCGGGGCAGAACGCCAGCCGGTCAGCAAGCGCTCCGGCCACCGGCTGTACCAGGAATTCGAGCGCTGCGATGAAACCATCGCCCTCGCTGCGATGTACGCAGGCAACCACTTCCCTGGCGTCACTGCCGTGATCACCTTGACCGAAAGCGGCTATACCCCGCTGATCATGTCGCGCATCCGCTCGCATCTACCGATCTTCGCGCTGTCTCCGAACAGCCAGACGCTGGGCCGGGTATCCTTGATGCGCGGCGTACAGGCGATCCGCTTCAACCCGGCAGAGATGGCAGCCAGCGACATCAACCAGGCCGCAGTGAACTGCCTGCTGCAGGCCGGTCACGTACAGCCCGGCGACTGGGTGATTCTGACCAAGGGCGATGTCTACAACTCCCGCGGCGGCACCAACTCGATGAAACTGCTGCACGTCGGTGAGCGACTGGTCTGACAACCGGAGCGTAGCCTGCCCGAACTGACGGGATGAGCCTTCCGTTCCGGCTCATCGCTGCATACTGCACTGTTGTTGTGTCAGTCTTTCGCCTTTACGGCGAGCCAAGGGGGGCTGCTTGCCCAGCCCCCCTTGGCGATCCCCCGGGCACCCGGCTACGCGGCCCTGCGGGTTCGCTGCGTTGCTCGGCTTGGCAGGGGCCGGCAGAACTCGGCTCTTCGAGCCTCAAACAGGCTGCCGTCCTATTTCCTGCCAATCCTGTGCTACTCGCCCGCGTAAACGGGACGAACCCCGGTGCACACTCCATCATTGGAGCATTCGGTAACTGCGCTGCCAAAACCCTTGTCGCGGAGCGCAAAACTGCCGCCAAGACCCACAAAAAAGGCCTCGCGAGCGAGGCCTTTTTCTTTACTGCCGAGTCTTACTTGATCTCGACCGCCAGACTTTCGGCAATCTTCTTCTGCCAGATCTGCGGGCCGGTGATGTGCGCGGATTCGCCAGTGCTGTCGACCGCAACGGTGACCGGCATGTCCTGCACTTCGAACTCGTAGATCGCTTCCATGCCCAGCTCGGGGAAGGCAATAACATCGGCCTTCTTGATCGCCTGGGCTACCAGATACGCCGCACCGCCGACGGCCATCAGGTAAACCGCCTTGTGGTCCTTGATCGCTTCGATGGCAATCGGGCCACGTTCGGACTTGCCGATCATGCCCAGCAGGCCAGTTGCCTCAAGGATCTGACGGGTGAACTTGTCCATACGGGTCGCGGTGGTCGGGCCAGCCGGTCCAACCACTTCGTCGCGTACCGGATCAACCGGGCCAACGTAGTAGATGAAGCGGCCTTTCAGATCAACCGGCAGCTCTTCGCCCTTGTTCAGCATGTCGACCATGCGCTTGTGCGCAGCATCGCGACCGGTCAGCATCTTGCCCGACAGCAGCACGGTTTCGCCGCTCTTCCAGCTCAGCACATCTTCCGGGGTCACGGTGTCGAGGTTGACGCGGCGCACGCCGTCGCCCACTTCCCAAGTGATTTCCGGATAGGCGTCCATCGGCGGCGCTTTCAGCTCGGCCGGGCCAGTGCCGTCGAGCACGAAGTGCGCGTGACGGGTCGCGGCGCAGTTGGGGATCATGCACACCGGCAGGCTGGCTGCGTGGGTCGGGTAATCCTTGATCTTGATGTCCAGCACGGTGGTCAGACCGCCCAGACCTTGCGCACCGATACCCAGCGCGTTGACCTTGTCCATGATTTCCAGACGCAGCTCTTCGGCGCGGTTCTGCGGGCCGCGGGCACGCAGTTCGTGGATGTCGATCGGGTCCATCAGCGCTTCCTTGGCCATCACGGCAGCCTTCTCTGCGGTACCGCCGATGCCGATACCAAGCATCCCCGGCGGGCACCAGCCAGCGCCCATGGTCGGAACGGTCTTGACGACCCAGTCAACGATCGAGTCGGACGGGTTGAGCATGACCATCTTGGACTTGTTCTCGGATCCGCCGCCCTTGGCAGCCACATCGACCTCTACCTTGTCGCCCGGGACGATCTGGTAGTGGATGACCGCCGGGGTGTTGTCCTTGGTGTTGGTGCGCTTGCCGGCCGGGTCGGCCAGGATCGAGGCACGCAGGACGTTGTCCGGGTTGTTGTAGGCGCGGCGCACGCCCTCATTGATCATGTCGTCCAGGCTCATGGTGGCGCCGTCCCAGCTGACGTTCATGCCAACCTTGACGAACACGGTGACGATACCGGTGTCCTGACAGATCGGACGATGGCCGGTAGCGCACATGCGCGAGTTGATCAGAATCTGTGCGATGGCATCCTTGGCCGCCTTGGACTCTTCCCGCTCATAGGCTTCGTGTACTGCCTGAATGAAGTCCACCGGGTGGTAGTAGGAAATGTATTGCAGCGCGTCGGCTACGCTCTGGATCAGATCGTCTTGCTTGATAACGGCCATGCTCGGACAGGCTCCTCTATTTGACCGCCGGACCAGGACGTACGCCGGGTCAGGCTCACGGAATCAGGCAGGCGCCGACAATACGGCCGGCTGGCCTGAAAAAATGCGCTGGCAAGTATACCTGAGCTTGGGAAGCGCGAAACAACCTCTTACGTTCCATCCTGGCGCCTGCCGCGGCAAGTACCGCGCGTCCGGGCAATGATGTGGACGGCGATCACAGTTACCGCAGGAAAATTGAAAAGGACTTGCAAAACAGCCATCAATCGATAAATTGACGTCATAATGCCATCATCGGAAAGAGAGGCACTGGGCGTGACCGACCTGCAGGATGCACAGAACAACAAATTCCAGCGTCTGAGGCTGCAGCGTTTCTATCTTGCGCAGCTCAACTACCTGATCACCTACATCGTGATCGGCGTGGCCTGGTTCGTCGAACAGTATCAGGGCTCGATCTGGCTGATGCTGAGCCACATCGGCCTGGGGCTGGGCACCCAGGCGGTATTCCTCGTGCTGATCCGCAGCAACTGGAATCTGCGCCTCAAAGACCCGAGCATGACCAACGCCCAGATTGCGGTGGCAATTCTGCTGATCACCTACTTGCTCGCCTTCGCCGGGCCGCTGCGCGGCAGCCTGATCATGATCTACGCCAATATCCTGGTCTTTGGCATATTTCAGCTGTCACGCCGGGACTTCCTGATTCATTCGGGGCTGGCACTGGCCTGCTTTGGCGCACTGATCACCATCGAACACTACTACCAGGCGGATGCCCAACGCTTCACGCTCAATCTGGTCGAGTGGTTTATTCTCGCCTGCTTCCTCGCAGGTCTGAGCATGACCGCCAGCTACATTCGCGAACTGCGTGAACGCCTGCAGCAGCGCCACAATACCTTGCAGGCCCACCAGGAAACCCTGCGCGGCATGATGGGGCAGTTACAGAACCTTGCCACCACCGACCCGCTCACCGGGCTGGCCAACCGTCGACACTTTATCCAGGAAGCCCAGCGCCGAATGACGCTGATGCGCCCGACCCAGCAGATGGGTATTGCCCTGATCGATCTGGACCACTTCAAACGCATCAACGATCTCTACGGCCATGCTGCCGGGGATCAGGTACTGCAAGGCTTCGCCAGACTGGCCAAGGCCAGCCTGCGCGATGACGACCTGATTGCCCGCTTCGGCGGCGAAGAGTTTGTACTGCTGCTCGGCAACACCAACGCTGACGCGTTGCATCATTGCGTTGAGCGCCTGCGTCTGGGCTTTGCCGAACAGGCATTTGATGCGCTGCCCGAAGGGGTACACTGCACCTTCTCCGCCGGCCTCACCCTGCTGCAGCCGGAGGATGATTTCGAGGTGTGCCTGAACGATGCCGATCAAGCACTTTATCTGGCCAAAAACAGCGGGCGCAACCGCAGCGAGATGCACCAGCCAAGCTATGCCTGAACTTCGGATCAAGGATCAGCAGATCCAGGTCGACAGCGGCAGCAACCTGCTCGACGCGCTGCGCGGCGCCGGTCTGCCGATCAACTGGTCATGCCGCGCCGGCCACTGCCACAGCTGCCTGGTGCAGAGTCTGGGCCCGGCCGATCTGCGTTCGGCCCAGCAAGGGCTATCACCCCAGCAACAGGCCGACGGCTGGCTATTGGCCTGCCAGTGCCGGGTGGAGCAGGATCTTCAACTACACCTTCATGACCCTGCCAGCGATGGCCTGCCGGCAACCCTTGAGCGGCTTGAACAACTGCCGGGCAATGTTATCCGCCTGCTGCTGCGCCCGGCCCGCGCCATCCGCTATCAGGCTGGCCAGCACCTTGTCATCTGGCTCACGCCGCAACTGGCAAGGACGTTTTCACTGGCCAGCCTGCCCGGTGAGCCACTACTCGAATTTCATCTGCAAGACCGCGAGCACAGCGCCTTCTGCAGCGCCCTGCGCGGCCTGCCGCTTGGCACCACCTGCCACCTGGGCGCGCCCAGCGGGCATCTGACCTACGATCCGGCGTGGCACGACCAACCGTTATTGTTGCTGGCATCTGGCACCGGCCTCGCGCCCTTGCAGGCGATCGCTCGCAGCGCACTGGCCGCGCAACACGCCGCGACCATTCAACTCTGGCACTGGCAGGCCGATGGTGCTCCCTGCTACCTGCAACCCACGCTGGAGCAATTGGCGGCTCAATATCCTCAGTTGCACCTGCAGCTGCGACCACGCAGCGAGCTGGACGCAGATTTGCGCCGTCTGCGCTCGCCCGGGCGCGGTGCGCAGGCGCTGATCTGCGGCTCCCCCACGTTCGTCGAGCTGCTGCGCAAGCCCCTGTTCATGGCCGGGCTGCCCGGCCGCCAGATCCTCGATGAAACCTTCCTGAGTCGCAACGCCTGAGCACACCGCACAGTCTTGTGTTTATGCAGGTGCATTCGTCAGACGCAGGGTTCTGGGTCAGCTTGCAAAAGCATGCGAACATGCCGGCCACTCATTCAATATCAGAACAACACGTGGAGTAGACCGTGAGCGAACACCTGCTGATTGACCGCAGCGAGGGCGTACTGACCCTGACGCTGAACCGCGCCGACAAGAAGAACGCGCTGACCCGTGACATGTACGGCACCATGGGCGAGGCGATCAACGCCGCGCAGGACGACGCCAGCATCCGTGCGGTCGTTATTCAGGGCAGCACCGAGTGCTTCACCAGCGGTAACGACGTTGCCGACTTCATCAAGAACGAGCGCAGCGGCACCGACAGCCCGGTGTACATTTTCCTCAAGGCCATCTGCCATGCCAGCAAGCCGCTGATCGCCGCAGTCAACGGCCCGGCAGTCGGTATCGGCACCACCATGCTGCTGCACTGCGATCTGATCTACGCAGCTGAAAACGCTCGCCTGAAGATGCCCTTCGTGAATCTGGGCCTGTGCCCGGAAGCCGGCTCCAGCTTCCTGCTGCCGCGCCTGCTGGGCCACCCGCGCGCCGCCGAACTATTGCTGCTGGGCGAAGAAATCAGCGGCACCCGCGCCGCCGAGATCGGCCTGGTCAATCAGGCGCTGCCAGCCGGTGACGCGGTCCTGCAGGCGGCCCGCAAGGCGGCGCTGCGCATCGCCGAGCAACCACCGGGCTCCGTCCGTCTGACCAAGCAACTGATCCGCGCCGGAATCAGCCGCACCGCAGACGACGTGATGGAAACCGAAGGCCAGCACTTTGCCCAGCTGCTGGGCGGCGCCGAGGCCAAGGAAGCACTGACCGCGTTCATGGAAAAGCGCAAACCGGTTTTTGCCTGACCCGCCCCATCACCGGCCCCCTTCGGGGCCGGCACAGGCTGCTCAATCAACGCGCAATGCCGAACAGCCACATCACCGATCGATTGATCTGCCCCCAGAAACGGATCTTGAACCGATGCCACAGCGCCAGTTGGCGCCAGCCAGCCAGCGTCCACAGGTGACTTTCGGCGAAGTCCTGCTCGAAGCTGTCTGCAACCGCCTGCGCCAAAGCCGGGTCCACTGCCTGCTGATTGGCTTCCAGGTTCCAGTGCAGCGTCCAGTGATCAAAGTTGCAGGAGCCGAGCGACACCCAATCGTCGACCAGCGCGGTTTTCAGGTGGGTAAAGCGCGGCTGGTACTCGTATATCTTGACGCCCGCCTTGAGCAGCCGGGTGTAAAACCGCTGCCCCGCATAGCGTACCGGGGGATGGTCGATGGTCATGCCGCACAGCAGCAGGCGGACATCCACCCCGCGCCTGGCCGCCCGCGTCAACGCCCGGCGAATACGCCATGAGGGAAGGAAGTACGGGGTGGCCAGCCAGACCCGCTGCTCCGCCCGGCGCAGCGCTGCCAGCAGCGACACCACTACCTCTTTCTGCTCGCGCGCGCCGATATAGGAAACGCGACCATGGCCATGCCCATCTGCCGGCACGCGCGGAATACGCGCCCTGCGCACCGCAGACAGGCCGCGCTTCTCACGCCGCCCGCCTTGCTGCCACATCTGCTCGAACAGATCGACCCAATCGTCGACCACCGGCCCTTCGATCTCCAGCATCTGCTCGTGCCAGGGCGTCTTGCCGGTTTCCGGGTCAATCTGGCAGAAGGGATCAGTGATACCGGTACCGCCGACGTAGGCGTAACGCCGGTCAATGATGAACAGCTTGCGGTGATCACGGTGAAACAGGCGGCGGCCGCTGAACAGGCTGGTGGGGTTGTAGAACTGCAGCTCGACGCCCATCTGCTCCAGCTCGCGCTGCTCGCTGCGATTGAGGCCATCAGTGCCTATGGCGTCGAGCAGGCAGCGCACCTGCACCCCGCGCTGGCGGGCACGCTGCAGCACATCCAGCCACTGCCGCGTGCTGCGCCCCGAGTCCACCAGATACAGTTCGATGTCGATACGCTCGACCGCCTGATCAAGCGCATCAAGAATGCGTGGGAAGAAGTTGTCACCGTCGATCATCAGGTCGAACCGGTTGCCGGTTCGCCATTGATACACCCGCGCCGTCATGTCACTCCCTGTTTTATGAGGGAATGCGGTAATCCTCCTGCGTGAGCAGATCGAGACCGCATTCCAGATTACTGATCCAGTCGAGAAACGCTGAAATGGTATCCGGGTCGGCGAACGGCCGTCCATGCTGCGGCACGATCATCTTCGGCTTCAGCTGGCGGACCATGTTGGCCCACAGGCGACACGCCTTGTTGCCGGCCATATAGCGCCGATGAAATCCCTCCATCGTGCTCTTGTGAGCGGCAAAGTCGGTCACAGGTTCCGCATCGTCAACCATCGAGGCGCCCATGTCGCCGGAAAACAGGATGCCACTGATGGGGTCGTAGAAATGCAGATTACCTACCGAATGCAGGAAATGCGCAGGCAGGATCTTCAAAACGGTCTGCCCCAGAGGCACATCCATACCACGATCGGGCACCGCAATCATGCGGTCGGTGGTGGACAGACCAGTATGCTTGGTCAGGAAACCCGCACTCAGGTGCGGCAGGAAACGCGCCCACAGTTTCGAGCAGACTACTCGACAGTTGGTATGCAGGAACCACTTGTCCAGCGAAGCGATAATGTCCGGATCCTGGTGCGAGGCAAACACATAAGTCAGCTCACGCAACGGAATGTAGCGGCTGACCGCCATCGACAGCGGGGTGTAGGTCAGATCGCCGCCCGGATCCAGCAAGGCATGCTGATCATGGTCGATGATCAGAAACTGGTTTGACTGCACGCCGTCGCCGGTGACCAGCTGATCGAAACACAACACCTGATGCGAACCATTGTCGAACAACACTCGGGGCGGACTGGCCATAGTCGGTCACCTTAACCTGCATGTTAGGAAGAAAGTGCCGCGAGTGTATCCGCGCCAACCCCCGCCACCAGTGACCTGCATCAAGAGAAGCGACCGTCACACGAACGTCACCACTTCTTCACAAGCCTGACACCACAACGCCATAGCCTCAGCCTGAACATCACTGAAGATGCCCGGACGGAGGTGTCCATGACAAATGCAGCCCTTGCTTTTGAAGAATCCGCCAACCGCTGCCTGACGGTAGAGCTGGCCGCAGACCCATCCAGCCTGCGCGCCGCCCAGGCCCTGCGTTATCGCGTGTTCGGCGAAGAGTGCGGTGCCAACCTGCACGGTGCCGAACAGGGACTCGACCAGGATCACTACGATCTGCACTGTGAACACCTGATCGTCCGCGATCAACGCACCGGCGAGGTGGTCGCCACCACGCGCATCCTCGACAGCGAGCGCGCCCGCGGGGCCGGCGGCTTCTACAGTGAAAGCGAATTCCAGCTGGTCGGCCTGACCGACCTGCGCGGTGACATCATGGAAATCGGCCGCACCTGTGTGCACGCCGACTACCGCAACGGCGCGACCATCTCGGTGCTTTGGTCCGGCCTCGCCCAGCTGATGAACGAGCGCAACTACAGCTACCTGATGGGCTGCGCCAGCATCGAGATGCACGATGGCGGCATCCAGGCCCACGCGATCATGCAGCGTCTGCGCAGCCGCTACCTGTGCCGCGAGTTTCTCAACGCCATTCCCCGCCTGCCGCTGCCCGAGCGCAGCCTGCCCGACAACATCACCGCCCAGCTGCCGCCGCTGCTAAAAGCCTACATGCGCCTGGGCGCCAAAATTTGCGGCGAGCCGTGCTGGGACCCGGAGTTCAACTGCGCCGACGTATTCATCCTGCTGCGCCGCGAGCAACTGTGCCCGCGCTACGCGCGTCACTTCAAGGCGAGCTGAACATGACGGGCCGTTCGGTACACACGCCCCGCCGGGTCGTGCGCCTGATCGCTGTGATTGGCTGGATCTGCTGCGGACTGTTACTGGTGTGCTGGGCCCAGTTGATGCAGTGGCTGCGCCCGGCCAGCGTCGACCGTCAGCGCCAGCAACTGACCCGCTGGTGGATGCGCAATCTGATTCGCATCCTGCCGCTGCGGGTGACGGTCAGCGGTAAACCCACTGCTGCCACCGCCCTCTGGGTCAGCAATCACGTGTCCTGGCTGGATATCGTCGTGCTCGGCGCGCAGGCGCCGGTGCACTTCCTGTCCAAGTCAGAGGTCCGCAACTGGCCGGTGATCGGCTGGCTGGCCAGTGCTGCCGGCACCTGTTTCATCCAGCGCGGACAGGGCACCTCGGCCAGCGTGCAGGAGCAACTGACCAGCGTGCTCAACGCCGGTCGCAGCCTGGTGATTTTCGCCGAAGGCACTACTACGGCTGGTGACCGGGTACGTACCTTCCACGGCCGTCTGCTGTCAGCCGCAATCGACGCTCAGGTACCAACCCAACCGGTAGCCATTGCCTACCGCTACGCCGGCGAACGCGACGAGATCGCCCCGTTCATCAACGACGACGAGTTCTCGCAACACCTGTGGCGCCTGCTTGGATCGAAGGATGTCGAGGTTCAGGTACAGTTCCTACCGCTGCAGGACAGTATCCGTCAGAACCGCAACCAACTGGCGCGCAACGCCCACGCGGCAGTCAGTCAGGCATTGGGGCTGGATGACGGCAAGGTCGCTAGCGAACCGGTCGAGGTCAAGGCCGCGGCCTGAACTTCAGCATAACGCTGCAGCTCGGGCATAAAGGCGAGAAAGTCGGACTCGAAGCCGTCATAGGCGGCTTCGAGTTCAGCGACTCCGCCCGGCAGAGGGTTCTCCCGGCGCAATCGCCGCGCCATGTTGTCGACCGCTCGATGCAGGTGCGCCAGCTGGGCATAGCTGCCGAGCCAGTCCTGCTCGCTCATGTAATGCACCACCGTCCATGCACGCTCGGGCATCCATTCGCGTTGCGCCCGCAGTTGCTGATAGACATCCCGGGTGAAGTCGTCCAGCTGCCGGTCAGCGAAACGTGACCAGTGCCGCGCCAACAAGTGGTCATAGAACATGTCGACCAGGATCCCGGCAAAACGCCGCCGCTCACCGCTGATACGCGCCTTGCTCTGCAGCACCAGTGGGTGAGCGTCGGTATAGCTATCGATGCGCCGATGCAGCACGATGCCCTCGCGCACCGGATCGGGGAGGTCCAGCTGATGCACCGGCCCCTTGACGAAATCACCCAACATGCTGCCCAGCGCCTGTTCCGGCGACTGCGACCCGAGCAGCAGGTGGGCGAGAAAATTCATCAGTTGCCCTCGACCTGCGCGTGCAGAGCCGCCAGTTGGCTACGCAAGGTATCCAGGCTGCGATTAGTCTGCAGACGGAAGCTGTCGATGGACTGCAGCGCCTGATCGTTCGCGGCCAGCCGACGATCCAGCTCGGCACGCATGGCCTGCAGCGCCTCGTCGTTGCCCTTGTTCTGCAACACCGTCAGCGCCTGCTTCTGTTCATCCAGTTGCTCTGCCTGCTGGCCCAACTGCAACTGGATGACCGCCAGCGCACCGACCTGCTCCTTGATCTGCTGCAGCGCCTGCTCTGACTCTCCAAGTTGCGCCTGCAGCGCGGCCAACCTGTCTGCCCGCTGTTTGCCGTCCGCCAACAGGCTGGCGCTGCTTTCCTGCAGTGCGGTGATCGCCGTCTGCTGCGCGCTGACCCGCTCGCTGCTGCGCTGATCCGCCTGCTGCAGGGCGCCTAGTTGCTGCCTGTGCTCGCCCTGTTCCTTGCGCAGGGTCTGCAGCAGCTCCTCGATCCGCACCAGCTGCGCCTTGCGATCCTGTTCGGCCGCCCCCAGCGAGTCCTCGGTAGCCGAGACCTTGCCGGTGATGTCCTGAATCCGCCCGGAGGCTTCCTCGCTGATCCGAGCAAAACTGTTCTGGGTTGCCACCAACTGCTGACGCAGCAGACTTTGCTGCTGATGGGTCCAGTAGCCCAACCCAAGCAGCGCCAGCGTCAACGCAGCGCAGAGCGCCCACAAGGGGCCGCTGGCCGATCCAGCAGGCTTCGCCACAGGATCGGCGCGCAGTGCGGCGGCGCCCGATGCAGCGGCGCCCGATGCAAACGCGCCCGCGCCATCCGTGCGCGGCCGCGCCATGGTCGCAACACGCTCATTATCATGGTCATCACGCCGCGCACTGATGCTCGGCAGTTCACCCAACTCCGGTTCCTTCATCTCACCCTCTCAGCATCAAAACCCTGAAACCCTTGCGCCAGAGCAGTGCAGCACCGCACCAGCAAGCTGCACAAGACAACGCCAAAACCACCTTCCAAGGGGGTTGGACCGCTGCAAAACCGCATTTATCCACCCCCTGGCCAATCTTGGTACACATTCTGCTTGCGGAAAATGGACTTGGCTATAACACCTTTTGCAGCCAACGACCTACGGGGGGTATGAGCATGATTGCAGAAGCACAGTTCAACCGCGCCACACTGGATTGCATGACTGCACTGCGCCGGCAGATCAAGCGTACCTTGGGCGTAACCATTCGCCTGGGCGACCCGGACGCGGTAGAGAGCATGATCGGCCTTAGCCGCGATTGCACCTCAGCGGAAATCCGCGAGCTTGGTTCGCGCCTGGCCGACATGGTAAAACCCGGCACCGAAGACCACGGCCCGTCGCCGCTGGCGCAAGGCGCCATTGCCTCTCGCCAATTTCAGCACCGCGAAGAGAATATTGCCCGGCTCGAGGCCGAGGCCCAGCACGGTGAAGCCCCCAGCGGCAGCGTGCGCATCTATCGCGGGCAGGTCATTCGCGGCTGAGCACACACCAGCCCTCAGCCGCTGGCACAAGCCAGCCCCAAGCATTACCCTGATTGCTCCCGGTGATTAAGGAGCAAGTGCATGCAGCAATGGATGATCTACGGCGCCAACGGCTATACAGGCCGCTTGCTGGCCAGCGCCGCCGCCAAGCGCGGCCTGAAACCGGTACTTGCCGGGCGCGATCAGCACGCCGTCGGCGCGCTCGCGGATGAACTGCAACTGCCTTTCCGCTGCTTTGACCTGCGCCAGCCTGATCAGGTGCGCAACGGTCTGCACGATATCCAGATAGTCCTGCACTGCGCCGGCCCGTTCTCCGCCACCAGCCGGCCGATGATCGATGCCTGTCTGGCGACTGGCTGTCACTACCTCGATATAACCGGTGAGATCGACGTTTTCGTTGCAGCCCAAAGCCGCCAGGCCGAAGCAGAACAGGCCGGCATCGTGATCTGCCCCGGCGTGGGCTTTGATGTCATTCCGACCGACTGTATCGCAGCCAGGCTGAAGCTGGCGCTGCACGACGCCGACCGGCTGGCGTTAGGTTTCGACACCGTCAGTTCACTCTCCCCGGGCACCGCCAGAACCTCGGTTGAGGGCCTGAAGTACGGCGGTCGCATCCGCAAGGATGATCGTATCCAGACAGTCCCGCTGGCCTACCAGAGCCGCGAAATCGACTTTGGCAACGGCACCAAGCACGCCGTCACCATACCCTGGGGCGATATCGCCACGGCGTGGTTCACCACCGGTATCGACGACATCGAAGTGTTCATCCCCATCGCACCCAGTGCCGCCGCCCGCCTGCGTGGGCTTGATCGCTTCCGCCCACTGCTGGGTCTACCCCCGGTTCAGGCACTGCTCAAGCACCTGGTTGCCCGGCGCATCCACGGCCCCGACCACCAGCAGCGTGAAGCCGCGCGCTGCTATGTCTGGGGTGAAGCACAGAATCGAGCCGGCAAAAAAGTGGTTGCCCGGATCGAAACCGCCAACGCCTACGATGTTACCGTCGAGGGCGCCCTGCATGCCGTCACCTTCCTGCTGGAAAACCAGGCTGCCCCCGGCTATTACACGCCATCACGCCTGTTGGGCCCGGATTGTATCGAGAAGCTGCCGGGCTCAGGCCCGATGCACATCGAGTAACCCCACACGATCAAGCACCGGGGGCCAGCAAGGCCGGCGCCCGGCGCGCAAGTTCAGCGGTCAGCCCCTCCAGCAGTTGCCCGCCCGAGCGCCAGTAGTGCCAGTACAGCGGCACTGGCTGCGACCAGCCCGGCAGCAGCTCCTGCAAACGACCACTGCGCAGCGCATCGGTGATCTGCAGCGCTGGCACCATCCCCCAACCCACTCCGGCTTCCAGCATTCGCACAAAGCCCTCCGACGACGGGCACAGGTGATACTCGAACTCGCCGTCCACCCCCAACTGGCGGACAAAGCGGTGCTGCAGCTGATCATCAGGCCCAAACACTACTGCCGGGACGCTGCGCACATCGGCCCGTGACAAGCCATTGGGGAAGTGGCGCTGGATAAACGCAGGGCTGGCCACCGCCAGATAATGCATCTCTCCGAGCAGCAAACTGCGCGCCCCGGCAACCGGCTGCTCAACCGCACACAGACAGGCCGCGACCTCGCCACTGCGCATTCGCCTGAGACCCACGTCCTGATCCTCCAGTTGCTGATCCAGCAGCACCCGCTCGCGCTCACACCAGGGCGCAACCGCGGCCGCCCACCAGGTCGCCAGACTGTCCGCGTTCAGCGCCACCCGCAAGCGGGTACGGCCAGCATCGCTGGCGATCTGCGGCAGATCATGGCGCAGATCACGCTCCAGCAAGCGGACCTGTTGCACATGATTGAGCAGCCGCTGGCCTGCAGCAGTGGCCTGCGGGGGCGTCGCGCGAACCAGCACCGGCGCCCCCAGCCGTGCCTCCAGCAGCTTGATGCGCTGCGAGATCGCCGATTGGGACAGCCCCAACACACCAGCCGCGCGCTCGAAACCGCCCTGCTCGACTACCGCAGCTAATGCAGCCAGAAGTTTGTAATCCAGCATGATCATTTTTCCTAATATGACATCAGCATTATTGTTTTTTCTAATCACACAATCTACTGCACACTGGCGCCGTTTTCAGTCGGAGCCCCGCCATGCCCTCGCTTTTCTACAGTTATTTCAGCGGACTGATCGCAGCCGCAGGCCTGATCATGGCCATCGGTGCACAGAACGCCTTTGTGCTCGCCCAAGGCCTGCGCCGCGAACATCACATCAGCGTTGCGCTGATCTGCATGACCTGCGACGCCATCCTGATTCTCGCCGGTACCTTTGGCCTAGCCGCACTGCTGCAGGCCCACCCGCTGGCCATGGAGATCACCCGCTGGGGCGGGGTGGCCTTCCTTACCATCTACACGCTGCAGGCGTTATCGCGCGCGCTCTCCCCGCGCGGCCTGGAAGCCATGCGCGCACCGTCGCGTTCTCGCCGGACCGTGCTGATGTCAACGCTGGCAGTCACCCTGCTCAACCCGCATGTCTATCTCGACACCATGGTGCTGATTGGCAGCCTGGCGGCGCAGCACAGCCTGCCTCTGGTCTTCGCGCTGGGCGCAGCGAGCGCGTCCATCCTGTGGTTCACCCTACTCGCGCTTGGGTCGGCGCGACTCGCCCCGCTACTGCACCGCCCCATTACCTGGCGCTGCATCGACCTCGCCGTCGCGGCGATGATGCTGACGATCGCCTGGTCGCTGGCAAAACCCGCACTGCAGACCCTCTGGGCAGGCTAAAACCACATGGAAGGTGCGTGGATAGCGACAACTTCAGGTGCTATGATCGGGGCTTCCCGATCGCAAGACGGGCAGCGCCCGGCGGAGCGAGTATCAGCTGCCGACAAGAAGGCGTAGACGGTTCGCCCAGCGGCCTATCAGGCCCAGGCCAACCGTCGAGACGAACGACACGCTCGTTTCCGGAACGTGATACCTGACGATGGAGATAAACCATGGCTTTTGAATTACCCGCACTCCCCTACGAAAAGAATGCACTGGAACCGCACATCTCTGCAGAGACCCTGGACTTCCACCACGGCAAGCATCACAACACCTACGTTGTGAACCTGAACAACATGGTTCCGGGCACCGAGTACGAAGGCAAGAGCCTGGAAGAGATCATCAAGACTTCCAGCGGCGGCGTTTTCAACAACGCAGCTCAAATCTGGAACCACACCTTCTACTGGAACTGCCTGAGCCCGAACGGTGGCGGCGAGCCGACTGGCGAGCTGGCTGAGGCCATCAACAAGGCATTCGGCTCTTTCGCCGCATTCAAGGAAGAGTTCAGCAAGGTTTCCATCGGCACCTTCGGTTCCGGCTGGGGCTGGCTGGTGAAGAAGGCTGACGGCTCCCTGGCACTGGCCAGCACCATCGGCGCCGGCTGCCCGCTGACCAGCGGCGACACCCCGCTGCTGACCTGCGACGTTTGGGAACACGCCTACTACATCGACTACCGCAATGCGCGTCCGAAGTACGTTGAGGCATTCTGGAACCTGGTCAACTGGGACTTCGTAGCGAAGAACTTCGCTGCCTGATCCTGACTGACCATGCGTCCCCACAACACCCTGCCTCGGCAGGGTGTTGTGCTTTTGGGGTGTGCAAAATGATTGCACTTTGACCTCACCCGCAAGATTATCGATACTCGTGCAGAAGGACTAATAACAATGTATCAGCAGAGTCTTGCGCGGGCGCAGCCAATACCTGCATGATGGCTGAAACGCGCAATCCATCTGGATAAGGAATAAGAAGACGTTGAAGCTCGAGCGCCGGCACAGTCTGTCCATCAAGCTGCTCCGCCTGGTACTTCTCTGGGCGCTGCTGGTAGGTCTGGTATTGAGCATGGGCCAGATCGCCTTCGACTTGCGCAAGGAACGCCAGCAGATCGACCGCACCGCCGAGCAGATCCTCGCCATGTCGCAGAATCCCGCGACACAGGCGGTCTACAGCCTTGATCGGGAAATGGCGCTGCAGGTCATCGGCGGCCTGTTCGAGCACCCAGCGGTACGCTTTGCCTCCATCGGCCATCCAGACGAAACTCAGCTTGCCAGCCGCGAACGCCCTCTCATCGACTCCCCCGTACGCAGCATTACCGACTGGCTGTTTGGCGTAGAACAACATTACAGCGTCGGGCTGTTTGGTCGCGAGCCCTACAACGAGTACTACGGTGACCTGCGCATCGTGCTCGATACCGCGCCCTACGGCGAAGATTTCCTCGAAAGCTCACTGATTATTCTGTTCTCGGGCATTCTGCGTGCCATCGCCATGGCACTGGCACTGTACCTGCTTTATTACCTGCTGCTGACCAAACCACTGGCCGGCATCATCAGTCGCATCAGCGACATCAATCCGGACCATCCAGGCAAAATGCACATTCCGATGTTGCCCGGCCAGGAGAAGAACGAACTGGGCCTGTGGATCAACAAGGCCAACGAGCTGCTGGAATCCATTGAGCGCAACAGCAACCGCCGTCGCGAAGCCGAGGCCAATCTGCTGCACATGGCGCAGCATGACCACCTTACCGGCCTGCCCAACCGCAGCATGCTGCAAGAGCAGCTCAGCCGCATTCTCAGCGATGCCGGGCGCCGCCAGCGGGGTGTAGCGGTGCTGTGCTGTGGCTTGGACGACTTCAAGGAAATCAACGAACAGTTCAGTTACCAGTCCGGCGACAGCCTGCTGGTGACAGTCGCTGACCGCCTGCGCGCCAACAGCGGCCGCCTGGGCAGTCTGGCGCGTCTTGGCGGCGATCAGTTCGCGCTGGTGCAAACCGGCGTCAACGAGCCCTATGAAGCCGCAGAACTGGCCCAGACCATCCTCGATGATCTGGGCCGCCCCTTCGAGATCGGTGACCACACTGTCAGCCTGCGCGCGACGATCGGCATCACGCTATTCCCCGACGATGGTGATAATGCCGAAAAGCTGCTGCAAAAAGCCGAGCAGACGATGATGCTGGCCAAAGCCCGCTCACGGAATCGCTATCAGTTCTACATCGCCAGCCTCGACAGCGAAATGCGGGTGCGTCGCGAGCTGGACAAGGAACTGCGCGGCGCACTTGAGCGCAACGAGTTTCATCTTGTCTACCAACCTCAGGTGGCGTTTGACGATTACCGCGTGGTCGGCGTCGAGGCATTACTGCGCTGGCATCACCCGGAGCGCGGACTGGTCCCACCAGATCTGTTCATTCCGCTGGCGGAACAGAATGGCAGCATTATCGAAATCGGCGAATGGGTACTGGATCAGGCCTGTCGTCAACTCCGCATCTGGCACGATAGCGGCCTGACCGACCTGCGCATGGCGGTCAACCTGTCGACCGTTCAGCTGCACCACAGTGAACTGTCACGCAGCGTCACCAATCTGATCCAACGCTACAAGTTGCCGCCTCGCTGCCTGGAAATGGAAGTCACCGAAACCGGCCTGATGGAAGACATTTCCGCCGCTGCAGGGCACCTGAACAGCCTGAAGAAGGCGGGCGTGCAAATCGCCATCGATGACTTCGGTACCGGCTACTCGTCACTCAGCTATCTGCGCGGCCTGCCGCTGGACAAGATCAAGATCGACCGCAGCTTCGTGCAGGATGTGCTGGTCGACGAAGACGATGCCACCATCGTACGCGCGATCATCCAGCTTGGCCGCAGTCTAAACATGGAAGTCATCGCCGAAGGCGTCGAATCGGCCGAACAGGAAGCCTATATCATCGCCCAGGGCTGCAACGAGGGTCAGGGCTACTACTACAGCCGGCCGCTGTCGGCAAACGCCTTCAATGACTGGCTGCGCAGCTACAGCGCCGTAGCGCGTGATAAGGAACGACGGTCAGAACTGGGCTAAACGCCTACGCCACCCAAAACCAGCAGGCCAATGGCGCACTCAGCAACAGACCAACCAGGCTCCACAGTGAGCTGCGACGCAGCCTGCGACTCAAGTCCGCTTCGTGATGGTCAGACAGGATAAAAGGCAAGCCACGTCTGGCTGGTTTGCCCAGCGTGTGTACCAGCGGGCGCTGACCGGCAACGCGAGCTAGACGCTCCGACTCGACCTCCGCGGCCTGCCGCACACGGTCCCACTCCTGCATATCCAGCGCGCCATCCCCATTGCGATCAAAACGGCTCAGCAGATCGCTGTAATCCGCCTTCCAGTCGCTGATAACCTGCCGCGCTGCGGCCTGCCGATCAAATTGATCGCGGCCACCACCGCGGCTTTCAAACCAGCCCAGCGCATACAGCAGCTCACCCTCGGAGAACCACTCCTCGGTATAGCGATAGCGCTTGCCGATGAGGCCGGCTAGCAGGCCAGTGCGGACCGAACGCCCACCAGGCCAACGCTGACTTCCCTCCCAGCGGCGCCGTTGGCGCGGATGCACCTCCGCGCCCTTGGGCATAATCCAGCAACTACCCGTATCGTCACGCAGCAGGAACGGCCGCTCAGACACGCCCTGCTCCACGGTTCGCCAGTTATCCGTCTTGCCGCTGCGGCGATATTCCTCGACGCGAAACCGATACCAAAGACAATCGACCTCGCCGAGTGGCGAGATCAGTGGCGTATGGCCGCCGGCGTCCAGCGCACCCTGCAGCTCAACCAGGCCCTGCGCCGCCGAACGCACTTTGGAGGTCGGGGTATCCTCCAGCCAGCGCGCACGCCGCAGGCGGGTCAGCATGAAATACAGGCAGACCAGCGCTACGGCCGTACTGAGTGAGCTGAAGAGGTAGTAATTGGACGGCGACAGCTGCAAGACGCCGTGCACATCAATCATGAAAACAGGGCCCGAATATCAACGTCAGCCTTTTCTTCATCAGTAAATTGCAGCAATTCAGCCGCCTTGAAACTGAACATGCGCGCCAGCAGCACTTCCGGGAACTGCTCGATACGGACGTTGTTGATGTTTACCGCCGCGTTATACAGCTCGCGGCGATCAGCAATTCCGCTTTCCAGCCCGGTAATCCGCTCCTGCAAATGCTGGAAGGACTCACTCGCCTTGAGGTCCGGATAGTTCTCAGCTAATGCGAAAAGCTGACCAAGGCCGGCACGCAGGGCGGTTTCCGCGCGACCAACGCCTTTGACGTCAGAGTCGGCGCGGGCTGACGCGACGGCACCCCTGGCAGCGATCACCCGCTCCAGCGTCTGCGTTTCGTGCTGCATGTATCGACGGCAAGCCTCAACCAGCTTGGGCAGCTCGTCGTGACGCTGACGCAGCAACACATCGATATTGGACCAGGCCTGACTGACCGCGTGCTTCACGCTGACCAGCTGGTTGTACAGCATGATCGCGTACAACAGCGCCACGCCGAGCACGACAAGCACGATGACCGTTGTAAGTTCCATTTTCTACTCTCCTGTTCCAATGCTATCCGCGACGCCATTCATCCAGTCGGCGCCAAAGCCACTATAAAGACATTGCAAAAAAGCCGCCATGCACAAGCATGACGGCTTTTCGTTCAGCTGAAAGCTGTAATGGCTGTTTACTGGAAGAGCGATTCGCCCGTCAGGCCATGCTGTTCCAGAATATCGCGCAGGCGCTTGAGGGCCTCGACCTGAATCTGCCTGACTCGCTCGCGGGTCAAACCGATCTCACGCCCAACCTCTTCCAGCGTGCTGCTCTCATGACCACGCAGACCAAAGCGTCGGGTGACCACCTCGCACTGCTTTTCGGTCAGTTCACTCAGCCACTGGTCAATGCTCGCGTTCAGATCGTCATCCTGCAGCAAATCACAAGGGTCGGTGCCCTGCTCATCGGTCAGGGTATCAAGCAGCGTTTTGTCTGAATCCGGGCCAAGCGACATGTCAACCGAAGCGACCCGCTCATTCAATCCGAGCATGCGCTTGACGTCTTCGACCGGCTTATCCAGCAGGTGGGCAATCTCTTCCGGCGAGGGTTCATGATCCAGTTTCTGGGTCAGCTCACGGGCCGCACGCAGATAGATATTCAGTTCTTTAACCACATGAATCGGCAGACGAATCGTTCGCGTCTGATTCATGATCGCCCGCTCGATGGTCTGGCGAATCCACCAGGTTGCGTAGGTTGAAAAACGGAAGCCGCGCTCGGGGTCGAATTTCTCAACCGCTCTGATCAGGCCCAGATTACCCTCTTCAATCAGGTCAAGCAGGGTGAGCCCGCGATTGACGTAACGCCGGGCGATCTTTACGACCAGCCGCAGGTTACTTTCGATCATGCGCTTTCGCCCAGCCGGGTCGCCTTTTTGCGCAAGACGCGCAAAATGCACTTCCTCTTCAGGCGTCAATAACGGAGAAAAGCCGATTTCGTTCAGATACAGCTGCGTCGCATCCAGCTGCTTGGTGAACTCGAACGCATTCTCGCGTCGATGGTTACGCGGAGTGATCCGCTTGGTGTCAACGGAGACCGGCATGTCATTCACCTCCTCATCGTCCATGATGGCACTGTCTTGCAACGTGCTGTCCAGCTCTACGTCCTGTTCTGGCTGCTTCTTATTTTTTACTGCCATATGCGCGCCCCAATTCCGGTAAAACGCGGTAACGGCACAGCCCCCAACATCACCACCCCAATTGGGCCGTGCGTCCCTACTGACTGTCGCAATGCAACAGGACCATCACATTGAGGCAGACTGCCTGCCAGAGATGACAAACCTGTTTCAGTACCACCTTACTACTAAGATCTTGGCAAATACGCCAACGGGTCTACAGGTTGGCCTTTACGTCTGATCTCAAAGTGCAACTTGACCCGGTCAGTACCGCTGCTGCCCATCTCGGCAATCACCTGACCGACCTTGACCTGATCCCCTTCTTTAACCAGCAAGCGGCTATTGTGTGCGTAGGCGCTCAGGAAGGTCTCGTCATGCTTGATGATGATCATGTCGCCGTAACCGATCAAACCTCGACCCGCGTACACGACAGCACCATCAGCCGCTGCCTTGACAGGCTCACCCAATTGCCCGGCAATATCAATCCCTTTATTCAAACTGCCGTTTGACTGAAAGCGCGCAAGCAACTGCCCCCCTGCGGGCCAGGCCCAGCCGGAGGCACTAACCGCTGCAGTTGAAGCAGCATGTGCAGGCGCACTCGGCGTGGTTGCGCCAGCAGGCGCCGATGACGCCGCAGTAGCCGTTCTAGAGGGTGTCGGGCTGGTTGTCGCAGGGCGAGTAGCAGGTTGACTGCGGGTCGGCGTCCATGCCGTCGCGCGCGGCGTTGACACCACAGGAGACGATGCAACGGCGGTACTGGAGCGCCTGCCCAGACTGATGCGCTGGCCTGGGTAAATGGTATAAGGGGCGCGAAGATTGTTGCTGCTGGCCAGATCCTTCCAATCCCAGCCATAGCGAAACGCGATTTGATACAGCGTCTCGCCTCGCTGAACGGTGTGGTATCCGGTGGTGACGGTATTCGCGCGCATGCCGCCACGGCCGCGCTCATCGATCGGAACGGTGCCAGACGGCCCTGCACAGGCGGCCAGCAGCACCGCCAATAACACTATACCGGCACGTTTTACCGGCTCAACGGCCCCATGCCCGCAACGCACACACAGCCCCATTCCTGGTTGGCTCCCGTTCAGTCTCGCCTGTGAAGCTCGCGCGCAGATCGCCTTCAGGCTGCAGCGCGCCGTCCCCACCATTCCAATAACAACACTAATACCACGCCGAGCACCATCAACGCCAACCCGGCCTGCCACAGCGACGGCTCGCCGGTCAGCTCTGCGTAGTGCTGTGGCAACAGGTTTGCTTCCTGCAGAGGCACCTGCTCACCATGACTGTCGACCCGCCAGCTAAGGGTTTGTTTCCATGGCCACACCTTGTTCAGCGAACCAACCAGCAAGCCGGTCAAAAACGCCAGCGTAACGCTGCGCGCATGTCGCAGTAACCAGGACAGCAAGCGCGAGAAGCTCAGCAGTCCGGTCACACACCCCAGCGCGAACAGTCCGAGCAAGCCGAAATCAGCGCTTTTGACTGCCTGCAAGACGCCGCTGTACAGCCCCAGCAGCAACAGAATGAAGCTGCCGGAAATGCCGGGCAGAATCATTGCGCAGATCGCGATGCAACCGCCGAGGAACACGTTAAGCGGCGTCGCACTCAAGGCCAGCGGCGACGCCACGGTAATCAGGTAAGCGAATGCCGCGCCGAGCAGCGCAGCGCCCAGCGCAGCCAGATTCCAGCGTGGAATCTCACGACCGACGAGATAGATCGACACCAGAATCAGACCGAAGAAAAACGACCATACCAGCAGTCCGTGGTGCGCCAGCAGATAGGTAATCAGGCGAGCCAGCGTGGCGATGCTGCACACAATACCGGCCAGCAAGGTAACCAGAAATGCGCCGTCGACTGCTCGCCAGGTATCCGCAATACGCCCCTGCAACAACCAGAGCAGCTTGTCCGGCGTGCACGCGGCGATAGCCGCAAGCAAACGATCATAGATACCGGAAATGAAGGCAATGGTACCGCCTGACACACCCGGCACCACGTCCGCGGCCCCCATGGCGACGCCACGGAGAAAGATAAAAAGATATTCCTTCACGCAAGAGTCCTTGCCGAATCAATCAGGAGTGGATGGCGCCCGCCAGCAAGGGCACAAACCGAACCGGTTCGACCTGCTGATAGGTGAACTCGTCACCGTGGCGAATCACCAGCATCAGATGCTGCTCATGCTCCCCAACCGGGATCACCAGACGCCCGCCATCGGCCAGCTGACCAAGCAGCTCGCCCGGAATTTCAGCCGGCGCGGCGGTCACCAGGATGGCATCGTACGGCCCGTACTGGGGCCAGCCCCAGTTACCATCGGCATGGCGAAATACCACATTGCGGACGTCGATTTCCTTGAGCACACGCTTGGCTCGTTCCTGCAGTGGCAGGATGCGCTCAACACTGAAGACCCGCTCGACTACCTTGGCCAGAATCGCCGTCTGGTAGCCGGAGCCGGTACCCACTTCCATGACCTTGTCCAGCGGCCCGCCGCCGAGCAGCAGCTCCGTCATGCGCGCAACAATATACGGCTGGGACAGGGTCTGGTTGTGGCCGATCGGCAGCGCAGTGTCTTCGTAGGCTCGGTGCGACAGCGCCTCGTCAACAAACAGATGACGCGGCGTGCGACGAATGGCTTCCAGCACATGCAGGTTGCGAATACCTTCTTCAAACAGGCGTTCAAGCAGCCGCTCGCGCGTACGCTGCGAGGTCATGCCGATGCCGGCGTGATACAGGTCGTCTTGTCCCATTCTCAAACCAGTCCGTCCAGCCAGTTTTCCAGGTGATCGAAGACCTCGTACATCGTCTTGTCTACCCGCAGCGGGGTGACCGACACGTAGCCTTGCATGATCGCGTGAAAATCGGTGCCTTCACCGCCGTCCTCGGCATCGCCAGCAACCGAGATCCAGTAACCTTCCTTGCCGCGCGGGTCGACCCACTTCACCGGCTTGGCGGCGCGTGCGCGATGCCCGAGGCGAGTCAGACGTACGCCCTTGATATGCTCCAGCGGCAGGTTCGGCACGTTGATGTTAAGCACCGTGCGCGGCGGCAGATCGAGCTTGTCGTGCGCTTCCACCATCTGCCGAGCAAAATGCGCAGCGGTAGGCAGATTATCCGGCTGACGACCGGTCAGCGAGAACGCCATGGCAGTCCGCTGCAGAAAACGCCCTTCCAGCGCCGCAGCGACGGTACCTGAATAGAGCACATCGTCACCGAGGTTGGCGCCGAGATTGATTCCCGAGACCACCATATCGATGCTGTCTTCAAACAGCGCATTGAGCCCAAGGTGAACACAGTCGGTCGGGGTGCCATTGACCCCGATATAGCCGTTTTCCAGCGTGAACGGGCGCAGCGGCCGGTCCAGACTCAGGGCGCTGCTCGCACCACTGCGGTCTTCGGCGGGTGCAACCACCACACAATCAGCATAATCAGTCAGCGCACCGTGCAGGGCCTTGATGCCCGGCGCCAGTACACCATCGTCATTGGCAATCAGAATTCGCATCAGTTTTCCGTTTCCAGCCCGCCACCGGGGGCACTGGAGAGTTCCAGCAGCTCGTGCAGCAGCGCCGTGGCGAAGCAGCCGGTAGGCAGGGTAAATTCCAGTTCGAGACAATCGGTGGACGGATAATGCCACGTAAGTCCCTGAATGGGGAGGCGTAAAATCCGTCTCGCCTGATCCAGACCTGCCCCTTCCAGCCAGACGGCAAGCTCCGGTTCGGCCGCAGCAACCCGCTGCTCCAGCACCGCTATTTCCGCACTGCTGGCCAGCAAACCGGCACCCCAGAGCGATGCGGTCGGGTGCAGATCCAGCGCCGCCGGACGCGGGTCATCAACCGCCAGCTCGCTGGCCGGAAAATGACTGCGACTGTCGGTAAAGGCCAGGCAGTCACCGGGCAGAATACGGTTCCAGGTGCCGTCAGCTACGCGTGCCGCCAGCATGCGGTTGAACAGCAGGCTGCGGGCGGTCGACAGCAGCCGTGAACGGGTGCCGCGCGCCGGTGGGTACCCACCCAGCCCGGCCCAGCGACGGGCGTCATGCAGGTTGCTGCCGTCACGACCGAAGCGCTGCGGGCCGAAGTAATTAGGCACGCCCTCACGGGCGATGATCAGCAGGCGCTCATCGAGCGACGCATGATCCGCCTGCAGATCCGTCAGGCGAATGAAGAAGCCGTTGGCACTATGCGCGCCACGTTGCAGCTTGCGCTGATGCCGGGTCTGTTCAAGGCAGCGCAGCTGGTCGTTCCAAAGCCCACTGAAATCCGGGTCAGCGCGCCCCGGCAACTGCAAGCTGAACCACTGCCGAGTCACCGCCTGCCGATCCTTGAGGCCTGCGTAGCTAACGTTACGCAGGGAAATACCGGCCGCTCGGGCCAGCTGTCTGGCCACTTCCTCAGTGTTCAGACCACGCTTTTCCAGCAGCAGCCAGAGATGCTCGCCAGCGCCGCTGAGGGCAATATCCAGCACTTCGGTCACGCGGAAGTCGTCAGGTGTCGCTTTCAGCGTTGCCCGGCCGCAACTGTCACCCCAGGCACGCGGCCCCAACAGCGTCTCAGACATCAGCGAGCAGCAGGGCTACCGCGTGGACGGCAATCCCTTCCTCGCGACCAGTGAAGCCGAGCTTCTCGGTGGTAGTCGCCTTGACGTTAACCTGATCCAGCGTGACACCCAGATCGGCAGCGATCTGCTCGCGCATCAGGGGAATGTGAGGCGCCATTTTCGGTCGCTGGGCAACGATGGTGGCATCGACGTTACCCACCTTCCAGCCACGTTCACCGAGCAGGCCCATGACGTGACGCAGCAACACACGGCTGTCGGCGCCCTTGAAGGTCGGATCGGTATCGGGAAAGTGCTGACCAATGTCGCCCAGCGCCGCAGCGCCCAGCAGCGCATCAGCCAGGGCATGCAGCAATACGTCGCCGTCGGAGTGGGCAACCAACCCGCGACTGTGCGGAATCTGCACACCACCCAGGGTAATGAAGTCGCCGTCACCGAAGCAGTGAACGTCGTAGCCGTGGCCTATGCGCATGTGGTGTCTCCCGTCAGTCGATGGCGGCGATTCTACCGCCTCGACATGACAAGGGACAGTTCAAAGCAGGCCCAGCGCCGCGCCGTGGTGACGCAGATGGTCGTCGATGAAACTGGCGATGAAGTAGTAGCTGTGGTCATAGCCAGGCTGACGACGCAGGGTCAACGGATGACCGGCCGCCGCAGCAGCTGCTTCCAGCGCTTCGGGCTTGAGCTGCTCAACCAGGAAGTTGTCGGACTCGCCCTGATCCACCAGCAGCGGCAGGCGCTCGCTTGCGCCGGCCAGCAACTCGCAGGTATCCCACGCTTTCCAGCTCGCCCGGTCAGAGCCCAGATACTGACCAAGCGCCTTGTGGCCCCATGGGCAGTCGCTCGGATTAGTGATCGGCGCAAAGGCCGAGACCGAACGATAGCGACCAGGATTCTTCAGGGCACAGATCAGCGCGCCGTGGCCGCCCATCGAGTGACCACTGATCGAACGCTGGTCCGATACCGGGAAGTGCTCTTCGATCAGTCCCGGCAGCTCCTGCACCACATAATCGTACATGCGGTAGTGCTGCGCCCACGGCTGCTCGGTCGCGTTGACGTAAAAGCCCGCGCCCAGACCGAAGTCATAGGCACCTTCAGCATCGTCCGGCACACCCTCGCCACGCGGGCTGGTGTCCGGGGCAACGATGACCATGCCGAGTTCGGCAGCCAGACGCTGCGCACCGGCCTTCTGCATGAAGTTTTCGTCGGTACAGGTCAGCCCCGACAGCCAGTACAGCACCGGCAGCGGCTTACCCTGATCGGCCTGCGGCGGCAGGTAGATACCAAACACCATGTCACAGTGCAGCACCTGAGAGCGGTGACGATAACGCTTCATCCAACCGCCAAAGCTCTTGTTGGCGGAGACCAGATCAATGTCGTTCATAAGAAATCTCCGGAAAGACGTAAAAGCCAACGAAGGCTTGAAGCCGGAAGCTTGAAGCTGAAAGCAGATATGAGCGGATAGCTACTCATCTGCACGGCCTGCTTCCAGCTTTTAACTTCCAGCTTTCAGCTGCCGTTTCAGAAGTGAATCACCGTCCGAATGCTCTTGCCTTCGTGCATCAGTTCAAAGGCTTCGTTGATCTGCTCCAGGCCCATGGTGTGGGTGATGAAGCTGTCCAGCGGGATTTCGCCAGTCTGGGATTTCTCGACATAGCTCGGCAGTTCGGTACGGCCTTTCACGCCACCAAAGGCGCTGCCACGCCAGACGCGACCGGTGACCAGCTGGAACGGACGGGTGCTGATCTCGGCACCAGCCGGTGCGACGCCAATGATGGTGGATTCACCCCAGCCCTTGTGACAGCACTCCAGCGCGGCGCGCATCAGTTGGACGTTGCCGATGCACTCGAAGCTGTAATCCACGCCGCCGTCGGTCATATCGACGATGACTTCCTGAATCGGCTTGTCGTAATCCTTCGGATTGACGAATTCATCCATACCCAGCTCACGGGCAATCGCTTCCTTGGCCGGGTTGATGTCGATACCGATGATGCGGCTGGCACCGGCCATCTTGGCGCCGATGATGGCAGCCAGACCAATACCGCCCAGGCCAAAGATAGCGACGGTCGCGCCCGCTTCCACCTTGGCCGTGTTCAGCACTGCGCCGATACCGGTAGTAACGCCACAGCCCAGCAGACAGACTTTCTCCAGCGGTGCTTCTTTCGGAATCACGGCAACGGAGACTTCCGGCAGCACGGTGTACTCGGAGAAGGTGGAGCAACCCATGTAGTGGTAGACCGGCTCGCCGTTGTAGCTGAAGCGGCTGGTGCCATCCGGCATCAGGCCCTTGCCCTGGGTGGTACGTACCGAGCTGCACAGGTTGGTTTTGCCAGATTTGCAGAATTTGCACTCACGGCACTCGGCGGTGTACAGCGGAATCACGTGATCGCCAACCTTGACCGAAGTGACGCCCTCGCCGACCGCTTCAACCACGCCGCCGCCCTCGTGACCGAGGATGCAGGGGAACACGCCTTCGCTGTCCTGACCGGACAGGGTGTAGGCATCGGTGTGGCATACGCCGGATGCGACGATGCGAATCAGCACCTCGCCGGCCTGCGGCGGCGCGACATCCACTTCAACGATCTGCAGGGGTTCATTCGGCGCAAAGGCCACAGCGGCGCGGGACTTGATCATGAGGACTCTCCAATGGATGAGGGGAACACAGGCTGGCAAGTGTAGTAGAGAGCGGTTTCGTGGATAATCACCCACCAGACAAAACATTATTGCTGCACAGGGATAATCAATGAATCACTGGGAAGGTATCGACGAGTTTGTCGCCGTAGCCGAGACCGGGCACTTCACCGGTGCCGCCGCTCGCCTGGGCGTTTCCTCCTCCCATGTCAGCCGTCAGATAGCCCGACTGGAAGACCGCCTGCAGAGCCGCCTGTTCTATCGCAGCACCCGCCGCGTCAGCCTGACCGAGGCCGGCCAGACCTTCCTGCAACACTGCCAGCGCCTGATCGACGCCCGTGACGAAGCCCTGCAGGCAATTACCGATCTGGGCAGTGAGCCCAAGGGCCTGCTGCGCATGACCTGCGCGGTGGCCTATGGGGAGAGCTTTATCATGCCGCTGGTCAATGACTTCATGCAGCAGCACCCACAGCTGCGGGTCGAGATGACGCTGACCAACCAGACCCTTGACCTGCTGCACGGCAGTTACGATCTGGCCATTCGCCTCGGCCGCCTGCAGGACTCCAGCCTGATTGCCACCCGCATTGCGCCGCGCCACATGTACCTGTGTGCCGCACCATCCTATCTGGAGCGGTTCGGCGCACCGCATAGCCTGTCGGAACTGCCGCGCCACAACTGTCTGATTGGCAGCAGCGACGTTTGGTCGTTCCAGCAGCGCGGCCGCGAACTGCCGGTGCGAATACAAGGTAACTGGCGCTGCAACAGCGGCCAGGCGGTGCTCGATGCAGCCCTGCGCGGCTTCGGCCTGTGCCAGTTGCCCGACTATTACGTTCAGGAACACCTGCGCAGCGGCGCCCTGCGCGCCCTGCTGCCGCAACACCAGCCACCGCACACCGCGGTATGGGCGCTGTACCCGCAGCAGCGGCACCTGTCACCCAAGGTACGGCAGCTGGTCGACCACCTGAAACAAGGTCTGGCGCAGCGCAGTGAATATCGCCAGCAAAACAGCCAGAGCGACTGACAGCGATGCAGCAAGGCGCTGCTCTGAGGTAAAGTAGCTGCCAGCAACACACCAGCACATCAGGAGCAGCATGTGGCCAGCGCCCTGCGGTTAAACACCCTGCTGGATCGCCATTTCCAGTCCGGCGACCAGCTACTCGTACACTTGCGTAACGAACTGAAGCTGCTCGACGGCCTGTGTCGCACGCTCGGCGTGACCGAGCTGAGCCAGTTTGTGGACACAACGGCGCTGGAGCTGCAGGCCGCCGTTGCCATGCTCGGCGAGGAAGGGCGCGCCGATGAAGTGCCCGAAGCAGACCCGCACACCGGTCAGGTTTGGGGCATAGAGGACGTCAGCTGGCAGCCGATTGCCACCGGCATGAGCACGCTGGAAGCACTGGAGCAGCACCTGCGCAAGACGCCGCACAGCGGACTGAACAGCGGCAAGGTGCGCGACCTGCTGGATGAGCTCAGTTACTGCACCAGCACCCTGTCACCGCTTGAGGCCGAAGGCGGCCAGTTTCATCTCGCGGTGGACGAGCGCCCCTGATCGGCAGAGCCCAGTAGCCCCGCAATGCGCTGGCGGGTTTCCCCCATCAGCTCGGCAAGCTGCTCACGACTGTACTGACTGGCATCCAGTGGCTGGCCAATGTGCACCGACACCTGCTGCCCCAGATTGAAACGCCAGCTGCGCGCAGGCAGTACATTGTGAATCCCGCGAATCGCCACCGGCACGATAATCGCGTCGGTATCCAGCGCCAGATGAAAGCAACCCTTCTTGAACGGCAACAACTCTCCGGTTCGTGAACGCGTCCCTTCCGGTGCGGCCCACAACACAATGCCCGACTCCATCATTTGACGTGCACGCGCCAGATCGGCCATGGCCTGATTACGCTTGTGACGGTTGATAGAGGGGAACTCGGCCAGGCGCATGGTCACCCCGAGAACCGGAATCCGATACAGCTCAGCCTTTGCCAGCATGCGGATTGAGCCGGGCAAGGCAACGAAGCTGACCGGAATATCGTAATGGCTGGCGTGGGTACAGAGGATGATGTAACGACGCCCGTCCGAGAAATCCGGCGCCTTGCCGAATACCGTGACCTGAAGGCGCACCAGACGCAGCAGCTTGTTCGCCCAGCCGCGGGTGTAGCGATCTACCCGCGCCCGATCCAGGCACCTGAATGCTGCTCTCCACAGCACATCCAGGCAATATCCCAGGGTAACCAGCACAGAGCCGACCACCACGCCGACACGGCGCAGCAGGGTGGCAGATTCAGCAACGGGCGACAGACTCAGCATTACGACTCTCTAGTTATGGTATCGCGCGCGACGCATGCGATCAGGCCGCACAGATTGCCACAATTCCGTCATGTGCCGTCAAGCACCCTCAATACAGTCCTGCTCCTCGATCAACCCCCAGTCACGCAGCTGAGCAAGACAAGCTCCCACGTCGACCTGATCGCGCTGAGACTCCAGCAGGAACAGCTGACCGTACTGCTCGTGTACCCCGGTTCGCAGGAACAGCGCCAGCAGGGTCGCATCGATATGCCGGTCCTTGGCCATGAACAACATGATCTTCACCGCCTCGGACAGCGTCTTGGCAGGTTTGTACGGACGATCGGCCGCAGTCAGCGCTTCAAAGATGTCGGAGATCGCCAGTACCCGATCCTGCACCGACAACTGGTCCTCTGCGAGACGACGCGGGTAACCGGTCCCATCCAGCTTTTCATGGTGCGTGGCCGCCAGCTGCGGGACATCACGCAGCGCACGCGGGAACGGCAAGGTGCTGAGCATGATCAGCGTCTGCACGATGTGATCATTGATCTTGAAGCGCTCTTCCGGGGTCAGCGTACCGCGCTGAATGGACAGGTTGTGCAATTCCCCCAGGTCGAAACTGTACTCCGGCGGCTCCATGTCGAAGCCCCAGGTGTTGCGTGGGTCATCCTTGGCAACCGGCGGCTTTTGCCCAGCCCAGGGCACCTTGTGCTGCGGTTTGTTACTGAGCAAATACTCAACCGCTGGCAGCTCAGACGCTGGCACCGCCTCCAGCAAACGCATCTCCTCCTGCGACAAGCCAAGACGGTCGTCGAAGTTGCGCGTCCAGGTCTGCTCGGCGATCTGCTGCAAGCGCGCAATATCCTCATCGCGCATGAACTCGCCACCGACGTTGGCCTTGGCCACATCCGCAAACTCCGCTTGCAGGCGCTCCCGCGTCTGCGCCAGCTCAGCAGCCAGCACGACCTCGTCCTGCCCATCGGCACGCCCCTGCCAATAGCGAATCTCCGCATCACGCCAGAGCACCTCGAAACGGGTACGGATTTCATGAATGCGGTTATAGATGGTTTCCAGCTTGGTCGCCTTGTCGACGACATATTCCGGACTGGTGATCTTGCCGCAATCGTGCATCCACGCAGCAATGCGGAAGGCATATCGCTCTTCTTCATCCATCGAAAAGTCTGCAAGCGAACCGGAGTCCGAACCTATCGCACGATTAAGCAACATCTCCGCGAGCTGAGGAACCCGGCCACAGTGGCCGCCGGTATAGGGCGACTTGGCGTCAATCGCCGTCGCCAGCAGACGGATGATCGACTCCATCAACAGTTGTTGATCGTCGAACAGCTGGCGCGTCTCGATGGCAACAGCGAGCGTGCCGGACAGACTGTCGAGGAACTGGCGCAGACTGCTGACGGTCTTGGACGGCAGTAGCGGAGATACCTCTACCGCCAGTACGCCGATGAGATTTTCCTGTCGATCTCGCAGCGCCAGCGTCAGGTAGCGGTGATCACGATCCAGCCGCGTTGCCAGCACCCGGGCCGGCTTGCTGCGCAGCTCCTCATCCAGGGTCAGCGATTGCGGATAGTGCTCAGCCTTGATACCGCTGGCAAGTCTCAGTTCGCCAGCCTCCTCGTCGTACAGATACACCGCACCGCCGCGCCCTTTGGCCATTTCGATCAAGTGCCCAAGCACCACATCCAGCATGCGTTCCAGCCGCGTCTCACGACTCAATGCCAGCGATATCTGCTGGAAGTGATGAATGGCACCAGCCATTCGGTTCAACACGCCGCCGAGATCGTTCACTTCGCGGATGCGTGAGCGAACACCAATCTTCTGACTGAAATCCATATCCGCCAAATAGCCAACCTGATCAGCCAGCGACTTGAGCGGCCCGCCCAACCGCTGCCCCAGCGCCCAGCCGATCATCACCAACAGCAGCATGAGCACCAGCGCCCAAACCGCCTGATGCCTCAGGATGCCTACCACGCCCGACAGCAATTCCTTGCCGGGCATGGCGATCAGCACCCGCCCAAGCTCATCCCCGATCCGGGTCAACGGCAGGCTGATGACGTACCAGTCACCATCCTCGCGCGGCAGCAACTTCACTTCAGACGGATTGATGCGCATGCCGGCCAGCTCTGTGAGCACCGGCACGTTCAGCTCCTCAATGGTCGCCAGTCTCGGCGCATCTGCCCCCTCCTGCACGATCAGCTTGTCGAGATCCGGGTAAGCAATAACCCGGTTGCCACTGACAATCGCCATCCGGGTACCTGCAGTGAGATGCATATCTTTCACTTCGACGGCCAGATCATCGACTGCAGCGTCCAGGCCAAGGACAGTTGCGGTCCGCTGGCTGCGCAGTGCCATGGTCAGGCCGACCTGACGGGTAGTGAAAAACAGGTAGGGCTCGGTCAGCACAACCTCATCTGACTTCTGCGCCATCTGATACCAGGGACGGGTGCGCGGGTCGTAGCGATACTCGGGAACAGGGCGGCTGCCCATTTGGCGCAAGCCCTTGTCAAAGAACAGCCAGCGACCCCGCATCTCTTCGCCATCGCGCTCGATCGACTGCACCAGAAAATGCGTCCCTTCAGGCAGGTTGTAGCCGTTGATGCCACCCTTCGGCACCCGGCGTATCAGGAAGAACTCACCATCCGGGTAGCCGGCATATACCGCGCTGATCGCGGCACCGTCGCGTACCAGCTGAGCCAACGCGGGCACACGATTAACCCGATCCGATAGAGTGCGCGCGCTGACCAGTGGGTCATGCACCAGCAGCCGCAATGCATTTTCGCCCGGAGAAAGCAGTCGCTCGGCACGCTCATCAAGCAGGGCGCCAATCTGCTTGGCAGAATCAGAGGCCGCCGCGACCAAAACCGCCCGTGCGCCCCGGTAGCCCTGCAGCGCGGTCACTGCAAGCATCGCCAGCAGACAGACAACAATGGATACGGCAATGAGCCCCTGCAGCGTGATCCACGGACGCATTTTTTTCATTACCTTATCCTTAATCCCTATCTGGACGGTGCTGGTTAGCACAACATGCTGAGCATAGCTCAGCCGCGCGACATCGTATGCTGGCCGAAAGCAGCAATGCGCCATTATGGGTGAATCATGCACCGCACGGATATTTGCCACTTCGGCTGGTGAATGCGCATGCGACAATCGCGCCATTGCGACACTGATTTGCCATAGTGTCGCCTTCTGATTCTTTGGAGAGCAGCATGCAGCAGACACAACAACAGCTGATCAAGGTCAACGGCATCCAGCTCAGCGTGCATATTGCAGGCCCCGAGAACGGCAAGCCGGTCTGGCTGCTGCACGGTTTTCCCGAATGCTGGTACTCGTGGCGCCATCAAATCGCAGCACTCGCCGCGCAGGGCTACCGCGTATTTACCCCCGAAATGCGCGGTTATGGCGCAACCGAAGCACCAGAAGCGGTCGAAGCCTACGACCTGATCACCCTGTGCGGCGACATTCAAAGCGCGATGAACTACTTCGGGCACGAGCAGGTCGCGATGATCGGCCACGACTGGGGCGCGCCCGTCGCCTGGCATTTGGCGCTACTGGAGCCGGCCCGCATCAAGGCTGTCTGTGGCATGTCGGTGCCCTTCGGCGGCCGCCCGCGTCAGCCTGCCATCAACATGATGCGCGAGGCCTACAAGGACCGTTTCCACTACATTCTCTACTTCCAGAAACCGGGCCTGGCCGAGTCCGAGCTGGCGTCTGATATTCCGCGCACCATGCGTCTGATGATGCACGGCCTGGACAGCCAGGAGGGTGGCGCCTTGGTACAGGACAAGCCAGCCGACGCCGCCTGGCTGGACGATTACACCGATCCGGGCAAGCCGCCTGCGTGGTGTTCGGACGAGGCCTTCGACGTCTACGTAAAGACCTTCGAGCAGAGCGGCTTCCGAGGTCCGGTCAACTGGTATCGCAACTTCGAACGCAATTGGGAGCGCACCGAGCCGCTGGCCGACCGTCAGATCGAACAACCTGCGCTGTTCCTGATCGGCGACCGCGACCCGGTCGGCACCCTTGAGGCTTACACAATCAAGAAAATGCCGGGCGTGGTGCCACAGGTCGAACAGCATGTCATCGCTGACTGCGGCCACTGGATTCAGGCCGAGAAGCCAGCCGAGGTCAACAGCTTCCTGCTGCCGTTCCTGGAGCGTCACTTTCCGGCAACCTGACACGGAGACTACCAATGAGCCTGTGCGACCTGAGCAACAAACGCATCCTGCTGACCCAGGCAAACGACTTCATGGGCCCGGCGTTGCACCGCATGCTCGCGGCCTGTGGCGCTGACGTCATCGCCGACAGCCGCGACTTTCTTGACCCAAAGGCGCCGCAGAAGCTGATCGCCGAAGCTGGCGAGTTCGACGTGCTGCTGCTCAACCTCGGCGTCCCCGCACCGAGCACACCGGCCGATCAGGTGCAGGATGAGGAGTGGGGCCTGCTGTTTCGCCACATGGTTGACCCGCTGCCGCGCTTCGCCCGTGCGGTTCTGCCTGCGATGACCGAGCGCGGCCACGGCAAGATTCTGCTGATGGGCAGCGCCTCGGCCCTGCGCGGCATGAAGCGCGCCTCCAGCTACAGTGCCGCTCGCGGCGCGCAACTGGCCTGGGTACAGGCGGTCGGAGCAGAAGTGGCCGCCAAGGGCATTCAGGTCAACGCCATCGCCCAGAACTTCGTCGACAACCCAACCTATTTCCCCACCGAGGTCCAGGCCAATCCGGCCTTTCAGGCCAGGCTGCAGCGCGAAGTACCGCTCGGCCGTCTGGTCTCTGCGGACGAAGATAGTCAATTTGCCGCCTACCTGTGCTCGGACGCCGCCAACTGCTTTGTTGGTCAGGTGTTCCCAGTCTGCGGCGGCTGGAGCCATTAAGGAAAATCTCTATGCAAAGCAGCACCCCAACAGTGATCCGCAAACGCTTCTGCGGGCCACCGAACAGCGGCAACGGCGGCTACGTCTGCGGCCTGCTGGCCAACGCCATGGGCGAGCCCGCTCAAGTCACCCTGCACGCCCCGCCGCCGCTGGATACCGAACTGGAAATTGTCCGCGACGCTGACGGCGCGCTCCTGCTGCAGGGCGACACCCTGCTCGGCAGCGCAAAAGCATTCCAGCTTGAGCTGACACCGCCGCCTGCGGTCAGCCTGGCCGAGGCAGAAGCTGCACGCCCGCGCTTCAGCGGCTTCGTCGAGCACGGCCTGCCCGGCTGTTTTGTCTGCGGCACCAACCGCTGCGAGCACGATGGTCTGCTGCTGCATACCGGTCCGGTGAGTGGCCGCGACAGCACCGTTGCCTGCCCCTGGATCCCCGACAGCACGCTGGACGCCGGTAACGGCACCGTTGCGCCGGAGTTCATCTGGGCGGCACTGGACTGCCCCGGTTATTTTGCTGTGAGAGAACAGGCAGGCGTAGCCCTGCTCGGTCGCTTTGCGGCACACATCGAACGCCCGGCAAAGATCGGAGAACAACTGGTCGTGGCTGGCTGGGCGATCGCCCATGATGGCCGCAAACACCTCGCTGGCACGGCCATTTACGACGCTTCCGGCCAACCGATTGGCTGGGCGGAAGCGACCTGGATCAGCCTGAAAGCCTGATTATTCGGCGTTGAGGTAGGACGAACGTGTCAGCCCGAGCCGCAGCGCATCGACAAAGCGCGTGCGCTCGGCCGGGCTGAGGCGAGCACCGGAGACCTTGTCGCGGTACAGGGTCACCAGCTCATCCGGGGCAAAGTGCACATAGCGCAGCATGTCTTCGATGGTGTCGTGGGTTTCGATCCCACCGTGTACCACCTTGCCGTCCGGGCGCAGGTAGACGTTGACCGAGTCGGTGTCACCGAACAGGTTGTGCATGTCGCCGAGAATTTCCTGATAGGCACCCACCAGGAAGATCCCCAGCAGATAGTCTTCGCCCTCGCGCAGGTCGTGTACCGGCAGACTGTTTTCGATGCTCTGCTCGTCCACGTAATGGCGGATCTTGCCGTCGGAGTCACAGGTCAGATCCTGCAGCACGGCACGACGCAGCGGCTCCTCCTCTAGGCGGTCGAGCGGCACGATCGGCAGCACCTGATCAATCGCCCAGGTATCGGGCAGGCTCTGAAACACCGAGAAGTTGCAGATGTACTTGTCAGCCATCTTGTCGTTCAGCTCATCCAGCACCTGACGGTGCGAACGCTGACGCGCCTTGAGCAGCGTATGCAGGC
This sequence comes from Pseudomonadaceae bacterium, assembly GCA_038114645.1. Taxonomy (GTDB): domain Bacteria; phylum Pseudomonadota; class Gammaproteobacteria; order Pseudomonadales; family Pseudomonadaceae; genus Halopseudomonas. Next base: position 47,311 of record JAYNRF010000007.1, read on the forward strand.
GATTGCACAGGGCGTAGTAGCACTGCTCGGCCAGCGCCTTTTCCGACAACGTCAGCTTGCCCTCGGCGTACTGCGCCGCCACATCGGCCATATAGTGCGTGGCGCGCCAGTAGGTCTCGGTGACCATCTCGACGTCGTGCTGATCCTGCAGCTTGACCAGATTGCGCACTACCAGCGGCAATTCGTTCAAGTCCTCGATCTCCGGCATCACATCGTTGTAGCGCTCGACGTCGGTCACCTGCACCACCAGCACCGCGTGATGCGCAGTCATTGCCCGACCGCTTTCGGAGAAGATATGCGGATGCGGCAAGCCCTGCTCGTCACAGAAATCGCGCAGCATGCCGACGACGGTCTGCGCGTACTCGTTAACGTCGTAGTTGATCGAACTGGCATTGCGCGAGTGAGTACCGTCGTAATCGACCCCCAGACCGCCACCTACGTCAATGTGATCAACCGGCAAGCCCAATGCGCGCAGCTCGCCGAAGTAGCGAATGGCTTCGCGGAAGCCGTGTTGATAATCGGCCAGGTTGGCAATTTGCGAACCCATGTGGAAGTGCAGCAGACGCACACCATCCTGCAGATTGGCGGCACGAAAGGTGTCCACCACACGCAACAACTGAGCAGCCGACAGACCAAACTTGGACTTTTCACCGCCAGTATCGGCCCACTTGCTCGATGCCAGCGAAGACAGTCGCACCCGCAGACCAACATTGGGCGTCACGCCGAGTTTTTCGGCCTCCTCGATCACCAGCCGAACTTCCGACTCCTTCTCGATGACGATGAAAACCCGGTGCCCCAGCTTCTGGCCAATCAGCGCCAGATGGATGAACTCGCGATCCTTGTAGCCATTGCACACAATGGTGCCGCCCTTGGGCGCCAGCGCCAGCACCGCCATCAGCTCGGGCTTGGAGCCCGCCTCCAGGCCAATCGACACGTTCTCGGTAGCAATAATGTTCTCAACCACCGCTTCCTGCTGGTTGACCTTGATCGGATACAGCGCGGTGTAACCGCTGCCGTAGCCCAGCGCGTCAATGCTGCGATCGAAGGCGCCAGTCAGCTGACGCACCCGCGCCTGCAGAATATCGGGGAAACGTACCAGCAACGGCAGATCCAGCCCGCTCTCGCGCAGCTGACCGACCAGTTCATGCAGATCAATGCTGCCGCCCTCGGGACCGCGCGGCATCACTTGCACATGCCCCTGTTCATTGACGTTGAAATAACCGGCACCCCAGTGGCGGATGCCGTAGACACTGCGACTGTCAGCCACGGTCCAGGCGGATGCGTCTTCTTTGCGCGAACGTCGAACAGTTCCCATTACTTCCTCACTTTGCACGAAAACAGGGCCGTCACTGTGAACGCCGTCGATGACGACAGTTCCACTGCGGATGTGCAAAAGGATAAGCCAAAAGCCAAATAATCGCAGCGACGGTCATCACCCACCCATGAGTCAGCATTTACGCTCTGGATAACCCTATGAGGCAAAACCGGCACTGGTTTACCGTAGCGACAGGATTATTCCAACCATCTATCCAAGGAGACACCCATGCAGCACTACTTCAGTCTTGCCGGCCGCACCGCGCTGGTCACCGGCGGCAGCCGCGGCATCGGCCGCATGATCGCCCAGGGCTATCTGGAAGCCGGCGCCCGCGTCATCATCTGCTGCCGCAAAATCGCCGAAGGCCAGCAGACCGCCGAGGAACTGAGCCAATACGGTGAATGCATCGCCCTGGCTGCCGACCTGTCGACCGAACAGGGCGCTCGCCAACTCGCTGACGATGTGCGCAAGATCACCGACCGGCTGGACATCCTGGTCAACAACGCCGGTACCAGCTGGGGTGCACCGCTGGAGGAGTTTCCGGTGTCCGGCTGGGAAAAGGTCATGCAGCTGAACGTGATTTCGGTATTCAGCTGCATCCAGCAACTGCTGCCGCTGCTGCGCAACTCCGCCAGCGCCGAGAACCCCGCTCGCGTCATCAACATCGGCTCGGTTGCCGGCATCAGCTCGTTTGGCGAGCAGGCCTACTCCTACGGCCCGAGCAAGGCCGCCGTGCACCAGCTGTCGCGCAACCTGGCCCGCGAACTGGTCAGTGAGCACATCAACGTCAACGTCATCGCACCCGGCCGCTTCCCGAGCAAGATGACCAGCCACATCCACACCGACCCGCAAGCCATGGCAGAAGACTGCAAACACATCCCGATGAAGCGCTGGGGCCGCGAGGAAGAAATGTCGGCACTGGCAATCATGCTGGCCGGCACCGGTGGTGCCTACATGACCGGCAACATCATTCCGATTGATGGCGGCTTCACTCTGTAATCCCTGTTTTCTGCCCCTCTGCCACCCGCTCTGACGAGCGGGTGCACACCCTCCCCGCCCCACTCGTTTTACGCCCCCTTCGACTGCCTGCGCCGATTCGTACGCAGCCCTTGCTGCAGCTAGCTTTCAGGCAAAATCCTTATACTAAAAAACACTTTCATGACATATCTATTTAACAGCTATAAATATCTGGCAATCGGCCAAACCCCATAAAAATCAGCACTTACAGCCGGTTGAGATAATTTTTTGGATATGTTTATTATTAAAAAAGCATTTATGCATAAGGATTAGGAACCCGTTTTGCCTTTAACACCAGTAACACTACGAAAACCCGAAAGCACGGACGGCTTTGCCCTGAACAATCTGGTAGAACGCTGCAAGCCGCTGGACACCAACTCGGTGTACTGCAACCTGCTGCAGTGTTCTGACTTCGCCGACACCGCCATTGCTGCCGAGACAGCCGAGGGCGACTTGGTCGGTTTCATCTCCGGATATCGTCCACCTGCACGCCCGGACACCCTGTTTGTCTGGCAGGTCGCAGTGGATAGCCGCATGCGTGGCCAGGGTCTGGCACTGAAGATGCTACTGGCACTGATCGAGCGCCTTCGCGCGGACGGCGTCTGCCGCCTGGAGACAACCATCTCCCCCGGCAACGACGCTTCCGAGGCGCTGTTCAAAAAGGCGTTCCGGCTACTCGGCGCCGACTACAGCACCGAAGTGCTGTTCGCGCGCCACACCCACTTCAACGGCGAGCACGATGACGAAGTGATCTATCGCGCCGGCCCCTTTACCCAATCAGCACCCAACGACGCTCAGCACTGAGATCAGGAGAATTCATGAACACCTTTGAACAGTTCGAGAAAAATGAATCGGATATTCGCAGCTACTGCCGCTCGTTCCCGGTGATCTTCAAGCAAGCCCGCGGCGCCGAACTGGTGACCCGCGAAGGCAAGCACTACATCGACTTCCTGGCCGGTGCAGGCACGCTCAACTACGGGCACAACAACCCCGTTCTGAAAAAAGCGCTGATCCAGTACCTGGAAGATGACGGCCTGACCCACGGCCTGGACATGTACTCCGACGCCAAGGAGCGCTTCCTGGAAACCTTCAACCGGGAAATCCTTGAGCCGCGCGGCCTGGCCGAATACAAGATCCAGTTCAGCGGCCCAACCGGCGCCAACGCGGTAGAAGCCGCCCTGAAACTGGCGCGCAAGGTTACCGGCCGCAGCAACGTCATCAGCTTCACCAACGGCTTCCACGGTTGCACCATCGGTGCGCTGTCGGTAACCGGTAACGGCCACCACCGCGGCGCCGCCGGGGTACCGCTGGCAGAAGTCAGCCGCATGCCCTACGCCAACTACTTCGGCGAGAACGTCAACACCATCGCCATGATGGACAAGATGCTCAGCGACCCGAGCAGCGGCATCGACAAGCCCGCAGCGGTCATCGTTGAAGTCGTGCAAGGCGAAGGCGGCCTGAACACGGCCTCTGCCGAGTGGATGCGCAAGCTGGAAAAGGTCTGCCGCAAGCACGAGATGCTGCTAATCGTCGACGACATCCAGGCCGGCTGTGGCCGCACCGGCACCTTCTTCAGCTTTGAAGAAATGGGCATCAAGCCGGACATCATCACCCTGTCCAAGTCACTGAGCGGCTTTGGCCTGCCGTTTGCCATCGTCATCATGCGCAACGAACTGGACCAGTGGGAGCCGGGCGAGCACAACGGTACGTTCCGCGGCAACAACCACGCGTTTGTTACCGCCGCGACCGCCATTGAGCACTTCTGGTCCGACGACAGCTTTGCCAAGAGCGTGCAGAGCAAGGGCAAGCGCATCCGTGAAGGCATGCAGAAAATCGTCCGCAAGCACGGTCCCGACTCTCTCTATGTCAAAGGCCGCGGCATGATGATCGGCATCAACTGCCCGAACGGCGACATCGCCGCTGCCATCTGCCAGGAAGCCTTCGCCAACGGCCTGGTGATCGAAACCAGCGGCAACCACAGCCAGGTCGTCAAGTGCCTGTGCCCGCTGACCATCACCGATGAGCAGATCGACCGCGCCCTGACCATCCTCGACGCTGCCTTCGCCAAAGTCATGGCCGAGCAGGTCGCCAACCAAGCTTCTTGAGGAAAGATCCGCAATGATCGTACGTACATTGGAAGAGTGTGAAAATTCAGAACGCCGTGTCGCCACCGAGACCTGGGAAAGCACCCGGATGCTGCTCAAGGACGACAACATGGGGTTCTCGTTTCACATCACCACCATCTACGCCAATAAAGAGACCCACATCCACTACAAGAATCACCTGGAGTCGGTCTATTGCATGAGCGGTAACGGCGAAATCGAAACCCTGTCCGACGGCAAGGTGTATCAGATTCGTCCCGGCACGCTCTACATTCTGGACAAGCACGACGAGCACATGCTGCGCGGCGGCAGCGAAGACATGAAGATGGCCTGCGTCTTCAACCCGCCACTGAGCGGCAAGGAAGTCCACGACAAGGACGGCGTCTACCCCGTCGATCTGGACTAAGCTCCAGCTCTGTCAGCACGGCATAGGTGGCAATTTCTGCTCGCTATAAAGGAGTTGCCACCGCCGCGCTATACCCCCAGCGCAACCTGCGTGACCGCGATCCGCACACCGCACGTCTGATGCAACAAATAGATTCACTCAAGCATCTATTCCGGCGGCATCTTGATGTGGATAATCTGCCGGCTGCGCCCAACGGGCAGCCACAAGCCGGCGTTCGCGGCGGAGCATGAGGCTCCGACCTGCCGATGGCAGGACAGCATTCACCAACGACAGAAACCAGGACCATGCATACAGTAGAAAAGATCGGCGGCACCTCCATGAGCCGCTTCGAGGAAGTACTGCAGAACATTTTCATTGGCCAACGTCAGGGTGCTGATCTGTACCAGCGCATTTTTGTGGTGTCTGCCTATTCCGGCATGACCAACATGCTGCTGGAACACAAGAAAACCGGCGAGCCCGGCGTGTATGAGCGCTTTGCCGACGCCCACAACGAGGACGCCTGGCTGGAAGCACTGGACGGCGTCCAGCAAGCGATGACCGACAAGAACGCCGAACTGTTCCACGGCGAATACGAACTGCAAGCGGCCAACCGCTTTATCGAAGGCCGCATCAGCGACGTCCGCGATTGCATGGTCAGCCTGCAGCAGCTGTGCTCCTACGGTCACTTTCAGCTGACCGAGCACCTGATGAAGGTGCGCGAAATGCTCGCCTCACTCGGCGAAGCCCACAGCGCCTTCAATACCGTCCTGGCGCTGAAGAAGCACGGCGTAAACGCCCGCCTGGCCGACCTGACCGGTTGGAACCAGCGCGAGCCGAAAACCTTCCAGGACATGATCCGCGACAGCTTCGCCGATTTCGACTTCAGCACCGAGCTGGTTGTAGCGACCGGCTACACCCACTGCAGCGAAGGCCTGATGAGCACCTTCGACCGTGGCTACAGCGAAATCACCTTTGCCCAGATCGCCGCCGCAACCGGCGCGCGCGAAGCCATCATTCACAAGGAATACCACCTCTCCAGCGCCGACCCGGCACTGGTTGGCGTCGACAAGGTCGTGACCATCGGCCGCACCAACTATGACGTTGCCGACCAGCTGTCCAACCTCGGCATGGAAGCGATTCACCCGAAGGCCGCCCGCACCCTGCGCCGCGCCGGGATTCACCTGCGCATCATGAATGCCTTCGAGCCCGAACATCGCGGCACCCTGATCAGCCAGGACTACCGCAGCGAGAAGCCGTGCGTCGAGATCATCGCCGGCCGCAAGGACGTCTTCGGCATCGAAGTGTTCGACCAGGAAATGCTCGGCGACGTCGAATACGATCTGGAGATCACCCGCCTGCTCAAGCAGCTGAAGCTGTACGTGGTCAACAAGGACTCCGACGCCAACAGCATCACCTACTACGTCTCGGCATCGCGCAAGATGATCAATCGCGCCTCGCGCCTGATTGAAGAGCGCTATCCGATGGCGGAAGTGAACGTCCACAACATCGCCATCGTCTCGGCTATCGGCTCCGACCTGAAGGTCAAGGGCATTCTGGCCAAGACCGTCGCCGCACTGGCCGAAGCCGGCATCAGCATCCAGGCCGTGCATCAGTCGATCCGCCAGGTCGAAATGCAGTGCGTGGTTCAGGAAGAGGACTACGACGCGGCCATCGCTGCCCTGCACCGGGCGCTGATCGAGCCGGAAAACCACGGTGACGTTATCGTCGCCGCCTGATACTCGGCGACTCACGCATCACGCACAAACCCGGCATCTGCCGGGTTTGTGCGTTTTGGCCCGTCGAACTCGGCAAAACAGCACTGAGTCCGATATAGTCTGGGCAGACGAAACGGCCCCGAGCGGCTGTAACCGGGGCCTCCCCCACATGGATAATGGAATGCGGTTGTGATTGAAGCGGTCTGGATTGCCTTTGCGTTTGGTTTGGGTCTGCTGTTCAAGCAGGTCGGTCTGCCTCCACTGATTGGTTATCTCGGCGCCGGTTTCGCGCTCGCCGCGCTTGGTGAGCGGGTTGGTGTTGGTCCCGATGACAGCTACGTCCTTAGTCACCTTGCCCATATTGGCGTGCTGCTGCTGCTGTTCACCGTGGGCCTCAAACTGAAGATCAAGAACCTGATTCGCCCCGAAGTGGTCGGCGGCAGCCTGCTGCACTTTGGCCTCTCCAGCGCTCTGTTCCTGCCCGCCTTCATGTACCTCCTGGACCTGCCGTTGGGCGAGGCAGCACTGCTGGCGATGGCGCTGTCGTTCTCCAGTACCGTGCTGGCGGCCAAGGTACTGGAAAGCAAACGCGAGTTGCGCGCCTTCCATGGCCGCGTAGCGATTGGCGTACTGATCATGCAGGACCTGATCGCCCTGGTGGCGATCAGCGTTGCCAGCGGGAAGACGCCGTCAGCCTGGGCACTGATGGTGCTGATTCTGCCGCTGTGCCGCCCCCTGCTATTCAAGCTGCTGGACCTCAGTGGCCGCGAAGAACTGATGGTCCTGCTCGGCCTGTTGCTGGCGCTGGTCGTCGGCGGCGCCGGCTTCGAGGCACTCGGCCTGAGTTCGGAACTGGGCGCACTGGCGTTCGGCGCCATGCTCGCCAGCCACAAGCGCGCAGGCGAGCTGTCACAGTCACTCTGGAGCCTGAAGGAAGTCTTTCTGGTCGGCTTCTTCCTGCAGATCGGCCTGGGCGGCCTGCCGGATCAACACGCAGTACTGTTCGCCCTGGCGCTGACATTACTGCTGCCGCTGAAAACCGCGCTGTTCTTCTTCCTGTTTACCGGTTTCAAGCTACGCGCCCGCAGTGCCTTTCTGAGCAGCCTGACCCTGACCAACTACAGCGAATTCGGTCTGATCATGGCCAGCCTGGTGCTGCCGCAGTGGCTGGTACCCCTGGCACTGACGGTCGCCTTCTCCTTCGTTGTCTCGGCACCACTCAACCGTATAGTGCACGGCATCTACGAGCATATCGCCCCCCTGCTGACCCGTTTTGAGCGCGACATTCGCCACCCTGACGAACAGCCGATCACCCTGGGCGATGCGCAGATTCTGGTCATGGGTCTGGGGCGCACCGGCCGCGCGGCCTATGACAACCTGTTTGAAAAAGGCTACCGGGTTATCGGCCTCGACTCCGACCCGGTTGCCGTTGAAACCAGCCTGCATTCGGGGCGCGATGCGCTGTTTGCCGATGCCGAAGACCCGGTGTTCTGGCAAAACCTGAAGATGCCGAATATCCACTCGGTGATCCTCGCGATGAACGACGCCGAGGCCAAGACCATCACCGTACACAACCTGCGCAGCCGCGGCTTCGACGGTCTGATCGTGTCGCACGCCATGTATGAAGATATCGCCCGCCGCATCATTCAGGCCGGTGCCGACCACACCTATCTGACCATGAGCGAAGCCGGCACCGGCCTGGCAGAACACGTGGCCCGCAGCATTCAGGAACGCAGCGCGCTGCTGGCCGAACCGGCCGAGCGCGCCTGACGCTCAGTTGCCGAGTAACTGCGAGCGCACAGCGGCGGCAGCGGCCGCCGGATGTTCGAGCATGAAGCAATGTCCACCTGCCGTTTTGTGGACGCTGACGTGGCGATTGCTCGCAGCCAGACGGCGGGCAGAACGCCCCACAAAGGGGTAAGTGCGGTCGCCATAAACAATCTGTGTTGGCGTCGACAACCGGCGCAGCGATGACCACAACGCCGACGGCATGGTGCGAAACACCTCTGCCTCACGACTCGGATGGCAACACAACTCCACTCCACCACCCTCGCGCTCGCGCAGCGCATGGGCAATGTGCGCTTCAAATGCGGTTTCATCCCAGCCCTTGAACATGCCACGGTTGTGCAGCCCGGCATGCGCGGCGGTGCGATCCGGCCAGTAATCTCGGCGCGCAGCCGCGCGCTTGGCCACCGGGTGGTCGTGCAGGCCGAACAGGCCCAGACCACGCCGCAACGCGATCAGGCCCGGCGGAAAGAACACCGGATCAAGCAGCACTGCGCGCTGAAACAGACTGGGTTGGCGCGCCATCATCAACGCGCTCAGAACACCGCCAAAGCTGTGCCCGCAGGCCATGCGTGGTGCGTCACCAAACACCTTGCCCTGTTCGAGAAAGGCCTCAGTCGCCAGCTCCGCGTTGCGGTTCCAGCCAACGAAGCGGCCACCATGATCACTCTGACCGTGCCCCTGCAGATCGCACAACCAAAGGTCGAAATCCCTGGCAAGCAGGCTCAGCATTGGCTCGTAGGTCCGGGTGCAGAAACCGTTGCCATGCAGAAAATGCAGCACCGGCTTGCCGCTAGGCTGACTGTGCCAGCCACGCAAGGTGAAACCGGCACTACTCTCATGTGCCCAGGCCAACAGATCCATTCAGCAAACTCCCCATATAAACAAGTCAGCCAGTCTAATTCGCCACTCCCCGGCTGTCAGCGGCATACCCGTCTGTTAGGCTGGCGATTGTGCCTTGATAACGATGCTGAATATGCTGAACGTAACCGTAACCGGTCAGGGACCGAACCTGGTCTGGGCCCATGGCCTGATGCACTCGATGGCGCAGGAAACCGCTACCGGCTGGTTCCACCCTGCACAGGGGAAGCAAATCCGACGCATCAGGTATGACGCGCGCGGCCACGGCCGCTCGCCCGGCAGCACCACCCCGGAAGAGTACGCATGGCCCGCACAGGCGCACGACCTGCTTGCAGTGGCAGCCGCGCACAGCTCATGGCCGTGCGCACTGGGCGGCCACTCGATGGGCGCGGCCAGCGCCCTGCTGGCGGCATTGCGCGCGCCGGAGCGAGCATCCTGTCTGGTGCTGGCGACGCCGCCAACGGCATGGCAAACGCGCCCGGCACAGATTCGCCGCTACCGCCAAATGCAGCGCATCATCAGCCAACGGGGCTTTGCTCGTTTTCTGGCGCTGGCAGAGCACAATCCCGCCCTGCCGGATTGGCTGCTGCGGGCCCACCCGGAGCATGCCCACGCCTCTGTGCAGGCCTTGCGCCAGATGCAGCCGGACTCGCTGATGGCAATCCTGGAGGCTGCCTGCAACGCCGACCTGCCGCCACCTGCTTCGCTGCAGGCACTGACGCTACCCACCCTGATTCTGGCCTGGGAGAACGACCCGATACATCCGCTGCAAACTGCCCAGACGCTGGCGCAAGCACTGCCAAACGCCGAACTGCGGATTATCAACAGCGCAAGGCAACTGGCCGACTGGCCTGCGCACATTGACGCATTCGTGACCGCACATAGCGCGGCCTGATGCACTACTCCAGGCTGTAGTCGATATTGGTCACAACCCGGATGCGCTTGATCTCCGGTGTGAAGGGATCGATATCGTCGATCGAGAAATAGCCCTGTGATGCACGGCGAATACTGCCAACCGACGCGCCGGAGTCACGGGCAAACTGATCTGCCGCGGCGCGCGCATCGCGGGTAGCGTCGGCAATCATATCCGGCTTGATGGTATCGAGCCCGGTGAACAGAAAGGTCGGTTGAAACTCGTAGCTTTGGGTCAGCGCGACGCCCGATTTGACCAGCTCGCCCACGGTCTGCATCCCGGCCTTGACGCCAGCAACGTCCGCGGTGCGCACCAGCACCGTCACCTCGGCCCGGTAACGCTGCGGCGGCAGGTTGGCGCCGTAGCTGTTGGCATGCTGATCCACAATTTTCGGCATCGACAGCTGAATATCCTTTTCCTCGAACCCCTTTAACAGAAGAAAGGAACGGACCAGCCCCTGCTGATGCTCAACGTCGCCCTGCAAGCGATCAAGGCTGTCACCGGTAACGCTGAAATTGATCGGCCACAACGCCAGATCCGCCGGCACCTCGCGCTCTGCCAACCCTTTGACACTAACCACCCGATCAGCGCCGCGAAACTCCAGCAGCCCGGTTTTAAGGCTGACGCCGATAAAGGCCAATGCTGCGGCAACCAGCACAGCTGCTACAACAGGCAAAGCCAACATCCGATTACACTGCGCCATAGCACCCTCTTGACGATCATTCAGAACAGCCCGGAACCTGCCGACCGTTGAGCGACGGACGTTTGCAATCTGGGCCAGCGCACTTAGAATAGCTGCTATCGCTCAACTGCGAGCGGCTTTGCACTCTCCCCGTCGTTACCCATCTCAGGAGCCCCCGTTGGATCTCGCAACCCTTATTGGCCTGATTGGTGCTCTCGGCATTATCGCCGCATCGATTCTGCTGGGCACCGGCGCCCAGGTGTTCTTCAACGTCCCCTCCATGTTGATCGTATTTGGCGGCAGCCTGTTTGTCGTGCTTGCGAAATTCAATGTAGGTCAATTTATTGGCGCCATTAAGGTTGCCGGCCGTGCTTTCCGTTTCAAGCTGCCCGACACCGAAGCCAGCATCAACGAACTGGTCGAGCTGGCCACCATCGCCCGCAAGTCCGGCCTGCTGGCACTGGAAGAAAAGGAGATTTCCTCGCCGTTCCTGGCCAGCGGTATTCAGCTGCTGATCGATGGTCATCCCCAGGAGACGGTCAAGGCCATTCTCGAGAAAGAGCGCGTGCTGACGATGGAGCGCAACCGTTGGGGCGCCAAGATTTTCTCGGCCCTCGGCGACGTGGGCCCGGCCATGGGCATGATCGGTACCCTGATCGGCCTGGTCCAGATGCTGTCCAACATGGAAGACCCCAAGTCAATCGGCCCCGCCATGGCGGTTGCATTGCTGACGACCCTGTACGGTGCCATGCTCGCCACCATGATTTGCCTGCCTATCGCCGACAAGCTCGCACTGCGCATGACCGAAGAAGCGCGCATGCAGTCGCTGTGGATTGACGCCATTCTGGCGATTCAGGAAGGTACCAACCCCCGCGTCATCGAACAGCTGCTGAGCAGCTATCTGCCCGCCGACAAGCGCGGCAAGACTGGCGATGAGGCGAAGGAAGACTGATGGAAGAGCAGGAAGACGACAGCCCCGGCATCCCGGCGTGGGTGATGACCTTCGCCGACTTGATGTCGTTGTTGATGTGCTTTTTCGTTCTGCTGCTGTCGTTCTCGGAAATTGACGCCCAGAAGTTCAAGCAGATCGCCGGCGAGCTGTCGGCGGCCTTCGGTGTTCAGCGCGAAGTACCGGCACTGGAAATCCCGATGGGTACCAGTCCGATATTCGACAAGTTCTCGCCGGGCAAGCCAGAACCCACACCCGTGGACAGCGTGCGCCAGCAGACCACCGAACAGGACCCAAAGCTGGACACCCTGCGCGAGGAAATGGAAGCAGACGTCCAGAAGCAGGTTCAGGAAACCACCAAGGAACAAATCGATACCAGCATGGACGCCCTGCGTGAAGTGCTGGAAAACGAGTTGGCGCAAGGTCGGCTGCAGCTGGAACACGACCGCAAGCGGATCATCATTCGGGTAGAGGAGAAAGGCTCCTTCCCGTCCGGCTCCGCCGACATGACCGACGAGTTTCACGACATGCTGGATCGGGTCGCACAGGTGCTGGCCAAGCTGCCGGGTGAAATCACCATCGAGGGTCACACGGATAACATTCCGATCCATACCAACCGCTTCCAGTCCAACTGGGATCTGTCCGCGGCGCGCGCCTCATCGGTCGCCAACGCCCTGTTGCTCAACGACACCATCAAACCCGAGCGCATGCGCGTACAGGGCTACGCCGAGACCCGTCCGCGAGCAAGTAACGAGTGGCCGGAAACCCGTGCACTCAATCGCCGGGTCGAGATCATCCTCGACCTGTCCGGCTCGATTGAAGAGTACGAAGCGGAACTGCGTCGTCTGATGGAAGAAGACCTGGGTGATCTAATTCAGGATCTGGAGCTGCACAGCAACCCGCCAAGAGAACCGTGATCAGCGCTTGAGATCATCCGGAATGGTCGGGTCCGGCATCGGGCCCGGCCGCTTACCCTGCCCCGCACGGTACTGACGCAGCTGGAATACATACGCCAGTACCTGGGCAACGGCCAGATACAGACCTGACGGAATCTCGTGATCGATCTCGGTGCTGTAGTACACAGCCCGAGCCAGCGGCGGCGATTCCAGAATGATGATCTCGTTTTCGTTGGCCACTTCACGGATGCGCTGGGCGACAAAGTCGGCCCCCTTGGCCAATACCACCGGCGCACCGGAGGCTAACGGATCGTACTTCAGCGCCACCGCAAAGTGCGTCGGGTTGGTAATCACCACGTCAGCTTGCGGCACCTTGCTCATCATCCGGCGCTCCGCCATCTCCCGCTGCAACTGACGAATCCGCGACTTGACCTCTGGCTTGCCCTCCGAATCCTTGTACTCGTCCTTGATCTCTTGTTTGGTCATGCGCAGCTTCTGCTTGTGATCCCAGAGCTGAAACGGCGCATCCACCGCAGCGATCAGAATCAGTGAGCAGGACAGGATCAGCAGCGACGAACCCAGTACCCACGCACAATGAATGATCGCCGCCGGCAGGGATTCGTTGGCCATGCTGAGCAGGTCTTCGGTACGCAGCTGCAGCACCACCAGCGCTACGCCAAGCACCACCAGAAACTTGGCCAATGCCTTGAGCAGCTCAACCAGTGCCTTGACCGAAAACATCCGTTTGAGACCCGCCAACGGGTTCATTCGCTCGAACTTGGGAGCCAGCGAACTGGCACTGAACAGCCAGCCACCGAGCATGATCGGGCCAACAATCGACGCCACCAGCAGCAAGCCAAACAGCGGACCAAGCACCTCAAGGCCTTCGCGCAGGGATGCGAACAGGTGCAGCCCCATCGAATCAGTACCGTAGAGCGACTCACGCTCCAGGGCAAAGTTGAAGGTCATGATGTCCATCAGTTTCTGCGCCATGCCGGGCCCAAGCATGAGCAGGCCAATCGCCGCCGACATCACCACAGCCAGGGTATTGAGCTCGCGCGAACGCGCTACCTGGCCTTTGTCACGCGACTCTTTAAGTCGCTTACTCGTGGGCTCTTCTGTCCGTTCCTGACCGCTGTCTGATTCAGCCATCAGCTAGCCCTCACCAGTCCGCGGAGCCAGATCAGCGCATCAGACGCCAGCTCCTGATAGTGTCCTGCAACATTACCCAGCAGCACCCACATGATGAACAAGCCGAATACCAGGGTCAGCGGAAAGCCGATGGAGAAGATATTCAGCTGCGGCGCCGCACGCATCATGACGCCAAAGGCAATGTTGACGATCAGCAAGGCAGTAATCGCCGGCAGGCCGATCAGAATGGCAGCGGCCAGCACCCAGGAAAAACGCAGTACCAGCGACTGAAAATCCAGCCGCCCGAGGCTCTCGCCAATCGGCAGCGTGGTAAAGCTCTCGGCCAGCACTTCGAGCACGACTAAATGCCCGTTCATCGCCAGAAACAGCAAGGTAACCAGCATGGTGAAGACCTGCGCGACCACGGCAACGGAAATACCTGTCGTCGGATCGTTCATCGAGGCGAAGCCAAGACCCATCTGCATGGCAATGATCTGACCGGCCAGCACGTGCACCTGAAACAGCAGCTGCAGCGAAAAGCCCATCGCCGCACCGATCAGGATCTGCTCGCCGATGATCACCCAGGTTCGCAACGACAGCGCATCGAGCATCGGCACCTCGCCAACCTGGGGCGCAATCAGCACCGTCAGTGCCAGGGCAAAATACAGGCGCACGCGGACCGGCAGCAGCTGCGTGCCGAGCACCGGCATGGTCATAAGCAGAGAAGCAATACGAAACAGTACCCACAGGTAGCTCGCTACCCAGCGACTGATCTCGGCGCTGGACAGTTCGATCATCAGCCGATCAATCCGGGAATCTGACGGTACAGGTTATCGGTAAACTCAACCATCTGCGCCGCCAGCCAGGGGCCAAGCCAGATCAGCGTGAGGAAGGTAATCAGCAAGCGCGGCAGAAAGCTGAGCGTCTGCTCGTTGATCTGCGTGGCCGCCTGAAACATCGCCACAATCAAACCCACGACCAGACTGGGCAAAACCACAATGGCGACCACCACCGCGGTCAGCCACAGCGCCTGACTAAACAGCCCAACCGCTACTTCCGGACTCATCTGCAGGCCTCCTAGGGAACGGCGAAGCTGGCGGCAAGGGTGCCAATGATCAGAGCCCAGCCATCCACCAGTACGAACAACATGATCTTGAACGGCAGCGAGATAATCAGCGGCGACAGCATCATCATACCCATCGCCATCAAGACGCTGGCCACCACCAGATCAATGACCAGAAACGGAATGAAGATCATGAAGCCGATCTGAAACGCCGTCTTCAGTTCAGAGGTGACAAAGGCCGGTACCAGAATGTGGAAAGGCACGTCATCCGGGCCGGCCAGATCCGTCCGCTTCGCTAACCGTACAAACAGCTCCAGATCGGTCTCACGCGTCTGCGCCAGCATGAACTCGCGCAGCGGCAAGCTGGCGGTCTGCAGCGCTTCCTGCGGCTGCATCTGCTCGTTCAGATACGGTTGCAGGGCCGTCTCGTTTATCTTGTTGAACACCGGCGCCATGATAAACAGGGTCAGAAACAGGGCCAGCCCAATCAGCACCTGACTGGACGGCGTCTGTTGCAGACCCAGCGCCTGGCGCAGGATCGCGAACACAATGATGATCCGGGTAAAGCTGGTCATCATCATCACAAACGCCGGAATGAAGGTCAGCGCCGACATCAGCAGCAAGACCTGCAGGCTGACCGAGTAGGTCTGCTGGCCTTCGGTATCGGTACTCAGGGTGATGGCCGGCAAGCTGAGTGGATCAGCCGCCGTCTGCGCCAGCACCGACGGTGCCAGCAGCACCAGCAACAGCCCTAACCAGCGCATCATGATTGATTTTCCCTTTTCAACAAGGCCTGCAGCTTGCGCGCAAAATCGCCGTTGGCGGCAGCCGCGGCATCCAGATCGGCGACAGGTTGATCAAATACATGCAGGGTATTGATGCGGCCCGGGGACGCACCAAGCAACATCTGCGTACCGCCGACATCCACCAGCAGCAAGCGGTCACGAGGCCCCAGCGGCAGGCTGCTGACCAGACGAATGTGCTGCCCGCCCTGGGCTGCCAGCGGGCCCACTCGGCGCAGCAACCAGCCCAGCAGCACGATCAGCCCCACAACAAAACCAAGACCCAACGCCAGCTGGCCCAACTGTACCGCCAGTGATCCGCCGCCGACGTTGCTCACCGCAGCCGCAGCCGGCTCGCCAGTTTGCGCCATCACGCCCGCCGGCAAGGCCGCCAGCAGTGCCAGCATGAGCCCCCGCATCAGCGCAGCTTCTTGATGCGTTCGGAAGGGCTGATCACGTCGGTCAGGCGAATACCAAACTTCTCGTTCACCACCACCACCTCACCGTGGGCAATCAGCGTGCCGTTAACCTTTACGTCCAGCGGCTCCCCGGCCAGACGGTCCAGCTCCACAACCGAGCCCTGGTTGAGCTGCAACAGGTTGCGAATGGTGATTTCGGTGTTGCCCACCTCCATCGAGATGGTTACCGGGATATCGAGAATGACGTCCAAGTTGGGGCTGTCGCCCGGATCCATATCGTCGTCACTGGAGGTGCGGGCCGGTGCGTTGAACTCTTCCATCGGCATGCGTGGCTGGGCAGTGCTTTGCGCCAGCATGGCATCGATATCATCCTGGTTGGCGTCGCCGGCCTCATCCAGTGCAGCAGCCCACTCATCGGCCAAGGCCTGCTCTTCCGGGCTGATTTCGTCGGGTTTATTGTCGTCAGCCATCTCGCTGTCCCCTGTTATTAGTTAGTGTGGCGGCTCAGCGCGGTCGCGCCAGCGGACCAAGAATCTGCAGCGCCAGGTTGCCCTTGACCGAACCCAGCTTGCTCTTGAAGGCAGGTACACCGTTGGCACAAAGCACCATGTGTTCCGGCATCTCGACCGGGATCACATCGCCAGGCTGCATACTCAGCAGGTCGCGCAACTTGAGCTGGGTTCGTACAACCGTCGCGCTCAGCGGCACTTTGACTCCGGTAACCTCCTCACGCAGAGCACGTACCCAGCGCTCATCATGCTCATCCACATCGGACTGCAGCCCGGAGTCCAGCACCTCGCGCAGCGGCTCGATCATCGAGTACGGCATGGTGACGTGCAGATCGCCGCCGCCGCCGTCAAGCTCGACGTGGAAGGTCGATACCACCACCACTTCACTCGGGCTGACGATATTGGCCAGAGCCGGATTGACCTCGGAGTTGACGTACTCAAACTGCACATCATGTACCGCCTGCCAGGCTTCCTTGAGATCAACAAAGGCCTGATCCAGCACCATCCGCACCACGCGCAGCTCGGTCGGGGTGAACTCACGACCCTCGATCTTGGCGTGGCGGCCATCACCGCCAAAAAAATTGTCTACCAGCTTGAACACCAGCTTGGCATCCAGAATGAACAACGCCGTGCCGCGCAGCGGCTTCATCTTCACCAGATTGAGGCTGGTCGGCACATACAGGGTGTGCACGTATTCGCCGAACTTCATCACCTGCACGCCACCAACCGCCACATCAGCCGAGCGGCGCATCAAATTGAACATGCTGATGCGGGTATAGCGGGCGAAGCGTTCGTTGATCATTTCCAGCGTCGGCATGCGCCCACGCACGATACGATCCTGACTGGTCAGGTCGTAACTTTTGATCGAACCGGGGTCACTGTCGAGATCGGTATCAATGGCGCCATCGTCTACGCCATGCAGAAGGGCGTCGATCTCATCCTGGGACAGCAGATCCTGTACGGCCATAGGTGTGTCCTATTGAAGAACCATATTGGTAAACAGCACCGATTCGATGACCGGGTTGCCTACTTCCTTCTCCAGCAACGCCTTGACGGCGAGGGTCGCCTTGTCACGCAGCGCCTGCTTGCCTTCCGGAGTAGACAGCGTCTCGAAGTCTTCACTGCCAAAGAGCATGACCAACTGATTGCGAATCAGCGGCAGGTGCTGATTCAGTTTAGCCATACCTTCCGCGTCCCGGCCCATCAGTACCACGCTCACCTGCATGTAACGCTGACGCCCGGAGACCGCATAATTGACCACAAAGGCCGGATCCAGCGACTGGTAAATCGCTTCCTGCCGGACCGGCTCTGCCGGCACCACCTCTTCGGGCGTGTCGTCGCCACTGAGCAGGAAGTAGGCAACACCACCAGCAGAGATCAATAGCGCCAGCAGACCAATGCCAATCAGAATAAAGAGTTTCTTGCGGCTCTTTGCCGGTTTTTCCTGCTCGTCGCTTTCGACTGTTTCCGCTTGCTTTGCCATGCCAATATTCCGTCAATTAGGCTTTTCAGCCGCTGTTCATGTGGGTTCATGCATTCAGCGTGCCAGCATCTGCACGATCAGGCCCAGGGCCCGACCGACGCCACTGATTCACCAGCAGACGCCATAGGATACTGACTTGCAGGAAAAATGTCTTTGCTGCCCGGAACAGGCGGAGAGGTAACACCGGGGCGGCAGAACCGGCCCCGGTGAGGGTGAAACGAAAGACCCGCCGATCAGGCGTAAAAGTCGACCAGCCGCGCGGCTGCCAGTCGCGTCTGCAGCACCGCAACCGGATCTGCTGCCGGAGCATCATCACCGCTGTCAGGCAGGCCGGATGCATGGGCGTTACCACCGCGGCTACCGCCCTGGTCGGTCAGACCGGCAAAGCTGCCCTGTGACTGACGCCCATCCGCAGAACCATCCGACACATTGACATCGACCAGCGCAACGCCCTGCTGGGTAAACATCTCGCGCAGCCGGAACATCTGGCCTTCCAGCGCATCACGCACACCGGCGTGCTGGCTGACAAACTGCACCTGATGTTCCTGTCCGCGGGTTTGAATACGGATCTCCAGCGGCCCCAGCTCGGCCGGGTCCAGTTGAATTTCCACCGACTTAACGTTCTGGCTGGACATCCACATGACCTTGTTGACGACCGCCTCGCTCCAACCGGCCTGCCCCATCGGCACACCCAGTGTCTGAGCAACCCCGGTAACCGGTCGAGCGGTCAAGGCCGTCTGCACGTTACTATGCAGCTGCGCCGTAGCAGCACTCTTGCCGGCATCGACCGTCTCACTATCACTGCTGCTGGCTCGGGCTGCCAGACGCGATTCCAGCTGTTCGATCAGCTTGCCGACCGGAACCGGCTGCTCGCCAGCGCTGGCCTGCACAGCACGCTGCGACTGGACCTCTGGCAGCACCTGCCGCGCTCCGGTATCAGCCTGGGCAGCAGCGCTACCCTCCCCCTTGGCCACCGCATCGCGAGCAACAGCCTGGCCATCGGCATTCGGCTGTACCTCACCTCGCAGCAGCGCCCGCAGCTGCGCCGCCGCATCGGCGACAGCCAAACCGCGCCCCTTACCTGCAGTGAGCAGATCATCTGAATCCGTCGCCGCTGCAACGGTCTGCGCCACAGGCGCAGCGCTTACCAGCGCGGCGACCGCCGGATTGCTGTCAGGCGTCAAGGAATCGTCAGCATCCCCACTGGCGCTAGCGTTGTCGCCGCGGGGCAGCTGCGCGAGCCATTGCTGCCATTGCTGACTGAGACTCGCGAGAATGCTGTCCGGCTCATCAGCGACTGGACCGGCCTCGGCCTGTTCCGCTGCCGGCGCCACGCCTTCGGTGTCAACGTCGTCGACAGCCCCCATCAGCTGCGCCAACTGCTGGAACCAGTTCTGCATGCTGTCCGGCAATTCCTTGCCGTCAGCGGCAATCAGCTCGGATAGCGGTACCTCGACATCCGGTGCGCCGGCAACCTCGGAAAGACGTTGCATCAGCGCATCGAGATCCTCCGGTGTTTGCTCGGCAAGAATCGCAGAAAACGCCGCTACCGCCCCGGAATCCGCATTCTTGCTGCTTCCAGAGCCAACACCAGTAAAACTGTCACGGGGAAAGTCGGCGCTGAACAGCGCCATCAGATTCTGCCCGACTGGCATGATGAGTTCTCCACCTGATAAGGCTAAGCCAATGATTCAGGTATGACTCTGCAAACGTCGGGCCAACACGAAACAGAAGGAAATATCGTCAGCCAAGCAGCGGCTTGAGGCGCTCGAAAGCCTGCTCAATCGTCACCAGATGCGCGCAGGCGGCCTGGCTGTCGCCCGCGACACCAGCGGCCTCAGCCTCAAGGCATGCCTCCTCCAGCGCCAACGCGCCCATATTGCCGCAGCTGCCCTTGAAGCTGTGCGCCGCCTGCCGAAACGCAGCCAGGTCACCTTCCCCCAGCGCGTCGTGCATTTGACGCAGGCGGTTATCAGCGTCCGCCAGAAAGGTCTCAAGCAATAAGCTGTAATCGTCTTGCATCAACTCGCGCAACCCTTGCTGCACGCTCACATCCATGTCCGGCTTGCGATCTGCCATCGCGCTATATCCTTCTCTGCGGAAGTTAGGCTAGGTCCGCAGTATGCCCAAGGGACCAAACGAAGGCCACCCTGACCAGACTACCCGACGAGTTGAAGCTCACCTCATCTGCCAGCGCCCGGATCAAGGCGAGCCCCCGGCCGGCGTAGTCCGCACTCGCGCCGGTAGATGAAAAGCCGTCGCCGCTGTCTTCACATTCAATCACCAGGCGTCCGCCGGTAGCACAAGGCTGATGATCCAGCGAAAACCGAATCCAGCCGTCTTGCAACTCTTTGAGACGCGCGCTGCGCTCCTGGTAATACAGCGCGAAGCCGTCGGAATCCTGCTTCCAGGCCGATTGGAGATTCAGCAGTCCGTGTTCCAGCGCATTGCTGTAGAGCTCGCTCATGACCGTAAAGAGCACGCCCGAGCGATTGCGCAGGCCCGGTACCGTCAGCAGCTTTTGCAGCAGAAAGGGCAATGGATTCTGTTCGCGAATCGCCGCCGCACGGTAGGTGTAACTCAACTGCCAGTCCTGTGTCGCCGCTTCCTGCGCGGCCCCCGCCGTGAGCGCTGGCAACCGCTGCTCATCCCGTTCCGGCATGACCACCTGCAGCAGGCTGATGTCATCTTCCGGGCTGCCATGAAACTGCTCCAGCATCGCCAGCAGCCCGTCAAACAGGGCATCAGGGCGACCGGCATGCGCCGCAATTGCCTGCAGCACGCCTTGCTCACCAAACTGCTCTCCAGCGGCGTTGCGGCACTCAATAACACCGTCTGTCCAGCACAACAGACGCTCCCCCTGATGCATGACCATGACCACCGGCTCAGGGTTGAAGCGAGCCCTGCTGGCGACGCCCAGCGGCAGATTGGTCGAGGGGATGCGCTGCAACAGCTCCCCTTCACGCCCGAGGATGACGACTTCCGGCAAACCACCGTTCCAGACTTCAACCAATCCCTTGGCCGGGTTCAGTTCAATCAACACCGCGCAGCAGAATATGCCGACCGGCAAAATGCTGCCGAGCTTGGAGTTCAGCTCCAGCACGATGTCGCGCAGGCTGAAGCCCTTGGCGGTCATGGCATAAAACACCTCCGCCAGCGGCATGGCGCCGATCGCAGCAGACAGACCGTGACCGGTGAAATCACCCAGCAACAGGTGCATCTCGCCGGACGGCCGATGCGCCGCCAGCAGGATGTCGCCGTTGAACATGGCGTAGGCCGACTGCAGGTAGCGCAGGTTAACGTCATCCAGGGCGCCGGCATGCGCCACCCGGTCAAACACAATTTTCGCCAGCTCCTGATCCCGCACCAGGCCGGCATGCTGCGCGGCAATCACATCCCGCTGACTTTGCAGGGTCTGATGCATCTCGCGCATGCGCCTGAACGCGCGAATTTTCGCCTCGAGAATCACCGGGTTATAGGGCTTGGTAAGAAAATCATCGCCGCCCGCCTCGAGGCATTTCACCAATGCGTCGGTCTCGGTCAGGCTGGTCAGAAAAATGATCGGGACAAGATCTTCGCCGGCGTGCAGCTTGATCTGCCGCGCTGCTTCAAAACCGTCCATCACCGGCATCAGGGCATCAAGCAGGACAATATCGGGGGGCTGCTGAACGAACAGCTCAACGGCCTGCTGGCCATGCTCTGCCTGGCAGACATGATGCCCCAGCCGTTCGACCAGACGACAGAGAATCATCCGGTCCGCGGGGTTATCGTCAGCAACCAGCACCGTCAACGGCAGCGCGCCTGGCTCTGACGGGGCGCTGCTGATACTGGCCTGACGCATGGACTACTCGATGCTGAACAGCTGTTCGAAGTTGGAGATACTGAAGACCTTGCGTACATCCGGGTTGCAATGAACGATGCGGATATCGGCAACATCACCACCGGCATGATCGCGCAGCAGCAGCAACATGCCGAGGGCGGAGCTGTCGATATAGTCGGTGTCCTGCAAATCAACCACATACTGGCTCGGCGTCAAACCGCTGCGCTCGTATGCATTGCGAAAATCCTGGTGCGCGCCGAAATCAAAACGCCCCTTGACGCTGATGGTCAACACTTGGCTGTCGGCTGACATTGACGCCTGAATTGACATGCTTTCTCCCTGTCAGGTGTTACCGCCAAAAATAGCGAGTCACTGACTCGTTTTAGCACAGGGTCTGGTAGCTGTCAGGCATTATTTGCCCGCTGGGAGTGGGCGCGCTGGGACAGTTCGTCGAGCAGCTTCTGCTCCTGCCGGTCCGCTCTGGCCTGCGCCTCCTGACGGTATTTCTCAATCAGTTTACGCAGAGCTTCGAGACGTTGATAACGCTGACGCCAGTTACTGCGGGCCCGCTCAATGCTTTCGCCATGCCAGCGTACGGTCTGGCGCTGCTGGTCGATGGCAACCTCCATCTGCGCCATAAAGCGCTGATAGTTCATCAGCCAGTCACGCCCCACGCCCTGGGCACCCCGCTGGGTCCAGCCTTTGGCGTATTCGCTGCAATAATATTCAAGGTCGCGCAGACGTACTTCCGCCTCCTCGAACTGCTTCTGACATTGCCCCAACACCGTCGCTGCCTTGCGCTCCTCTTCCAGCGCCATATCCAGCACCGGCACCAGGCGGCGAATACGGGCCTCACTCATTGGTCAGAATCTTTTCCAGTCCGGCCTGACTGTCGGGGAGCGATACGCTTTCGTGCAGCCCCTGACGCAGGAACCCCTGCATCGATGGCATCTTCTCCATCGCCTTGTCAGTCAGCGGATCGGAACCGGCGGCGTAGGCGCCCACGCTGATCAGGTCGCGGCTCTGCTGATAGCGTGCGTACAGCTGCTTGAACAGCTGCGCCTTCTGCAAGTAATCCTGCGGCACGATCTGCGGCATGGCGCGGCTAATCGAGGCCTCGATGTCGATTGCCGGGTAGTGCCCTTCTTCCGCCAGCCGCCGGGACAGCACGACGTGACCGTCCAGAATCGCCCGCGACGCATCGGCGATAGGGTCCTGCTGGTCGTCGCCTTCGGACAGTACGGTGTAAAACGCGGTAATCGAGCCACCACCCTGCTCGGCGTTGCCCGCGCGCTCAACCAGTTGCGGCAACTTGGCAAATACCGACGGTGGATAGCCCTTGGTTGCCGGCGGTTCACCGATAGCGAGGGCGATCTCGCGCTGGGCCTGGGCAAAGCGGGTGAGCGAGTCCATCAGCAACAACACGTTCTTGCCCTGATCGCGGAAATACTCCGCGATACGCGTGCAATACATCGCTGCGCGCAGGCGCATCAACGGCGCATCATCGGCTGGCGAGGCGACGACAACTGAGCGCGCCATGCCCTCTTCGCCCAGAATCTGCTCGATGAACTCCTTGACCTCGCGCCCCCGCTCGCCGACCAGCCCGACGATGGTGATATCGGCATCGGTGAAGCGCGTCATCATGCCCAACAGCATACTCTTGCCGACGCCGCTGCCGGCAAACAGGCCGAGGCGCTGGCCGCGCCCCACCGTCAACAAGCTGTTGATCGAGCGAATACCAACGTCGAGGGTTTCCTCAATCGGATGGCGCTTGAGCGGGTTGATCGTCGGGCCGTTGATATCAACCCAGTCCTCAGCCTTGAAGCCACCCTTGCCGTCCAGCGGGCGACCAATACCGTCGACCACCCGGCCCAGCATGGAGGATCCCATCGGCAGCTTGCCGCCACCGGCGGAGGGCACCACCCGGGCGCCCGGTTGCAACCCTTCGAGTCGATCGACCGGCATCAGATAAATCTTGCTGCCGGCAAACCCCATTACCTCGGCCTCGATCTGACTCTCGCCCTGCAGCGTGTCGCTGATCACCAGGCAACGGCTACCGACCGGCGCCTTGCAGCCTTCGGCTTCCAGGGTGAGGCCGACCATGCGAATCAGTCGCCCCTCGACCACCGGCTGGGACGGCAGCTGCAGCGCCTGCTGATAGCCCGACAACCGACGGGCGAAGCTGATGCGCTCAGGCTTACTCATTCCGACTCCGACGCACTATCGGGAATTGCCAGATCCGCTGCCGGCGGATGCACACGCTGCTCGCGGCGTTGTTCGTAGAGCTGCTCAATCAGCTGCTGCAGGCGGGTTTCCAGGGTTGCATCGACCTGGCTGTGCTCGGTTTCGATCCGGCAGCCGCCGGGCATGAGCTGATCATCTTCAAGTAGACGCCAGCTTTCATCGTGGCGCTCACGCAGCGCCTTGATGCTGTCAAAGTCGAGGGGGTTGAGGTAAATGCGGATATTCTCGGCGCCAACCGGCAGCGCCTTCAGGGCCGAGCGCAGTACGCCCGCCACCTGATCACGATCGGATTGCATCTCACGCTGCAACACCGCACGCAGCATCTGCTCAAGCAGCACCAGCAGCATGTCTTCAATCTGCTCATCCTGCTGTTTGAGTGGCACCATCAGCTGGGCCATCAGCGCGCTCAGCTCGCCAGTGCGCTTGGCCAGCACGGCCTTGGCTTCCTGCTGCGCCTTCAGCTGGCCAGAGTGAAAACCGTCCTTCTCGCCGGTTGCGAAGCCTTCGTTGTAGGCTTCCTCACGAATCTGTTCGAGTTCTTCAACGGTAAAAGGCTTGACCGTTTCCAGTTCGATCTCTTCTTCAAGCTGTTGCTCCGGCGCAGCCTCCGGCGGCTGCTCCGGCTCGCGTTCCAGCGCGATCTGGTGTGGCTCCGCGTCAAAGCTCGGCAGATCCCAGCGACTGAACGCCGATACATCGCTGCTGCGCAACAGCTCGCTCTCATTCTTGACCTGCGACATGACACCCTACCCCGCTTGGAAAACCCGGCCAGCATACCACCGCGTAATGCACAGGGCAGCGGCTGACAGGGTCAGATCATCTCTTCGCCGCCTTTGCCACCAAGGACGATCTCGCCAGCATCGGCCATCCGGCGAGCAATGGTCAGAATTTCCTTCTGCGCCGCCTCAACCTCGCTGATACGCACCGGCCCCTTGGCTTCGAGGTCATCCTGCAGCAGCTCGGATGCACGCTTGGACATGTTGCGGAAAATCTTTTCCTTGATCGCTTCGTCTGCGCCCTTGAGCGCGACGATCAACACCTCGGAAGAGACCTCGCGCAGCAGCGCCTGGATACCACGATCATCGACATCCGCCAGGTTATCGAAGACGAACATCAGGTCTTCGATCTTCGAGGACAGGTCTTCATCAATCTCGCGAATCGACTCAATCAGCTGCGACTCGGTGCTGGACTCGAGGTAGTTCATGATGTCCGCCGTGCGCTTGACGCCGCCCATCGCCGCACGCGAGGTATTGGAGTTACCCGCAAACTGCTTTTCCAGAATCTCGTTCAGCTCTTTCAGCGCCGAGGGCTGGACGGTGTTGAGTGCAGCAACGCGCAAGAGGATGTCCAGTCGTACCTTGTGATCGAAATAGCCGACCACCTCAGCCGCCATGTCCGGGTCCAGATAGGCCACGACAATGGCCTGAATCTGCGGGTGCTCGAAGCGAATCACGTCCGCCACAGCGCGCGGCTCCATCCATTTCAGGCTGTCCAGACCGGAGGTGCTGCCGCCGAGCAGAATGCGATCGACCAAACTGTTGGCCTTGTCCTCGCCCAGGGCCTGCGTCAGCATCGTACGGATGTAGGTATCTGCACCGACACCGAGACCGGTCTGCTCGCCCACCACTTCAATGAAGTCGCCCATGACTTCCTGCACCTGATCCCGCTGGACCGTGCGCAGGCCCGCCATGGCACTGCCGACCCGCTGCACTTCCTTGGGCCCCATGTGCTTGAGAATCGCCGCAGCATCAGACTCACCGAGACTGAGCAGGAAAATGGCCGCCTTATCCAGTTTGGACATTTTGGCCGGGCGTTTGCTGGCTTCTTCACTCATCGGCGTTGATCCATTCTTTTACGACTTGTGCCACGCGGCCCGGGTCTTCGGCCAACAGGCCCTTGATAGCATTGAGCTGCTGTTCATAACCGGCGCCCGGCGGTGGCAACAGCACCGGATTGGACGACGGGCCAGACAGGCTGACGTGATCATCACGCAGGCCACCGTCCATACCATCATACCCGCCACCGGCGAGTGCCGGATAACCGTCACTGCCGCCCTTGCCGGCCACCGTCAGATTCTTCAGCGCCGGACGCAGCACTGCAAACACCAGCACCAGAACAAACAGAATACCCAGTATCTGCTTGGCGACGTCCCAGAACCAGGGTTGTTCCCAGAACGGGATGGACGGCAGCGGCTCCAGCTCGGTTTCCGGCACGAACGGGCTGTTGATCACGCTGACGCTGTCGCCCCGGCTGGCATCGTAACCAACAGCATCCTGCACCAGACGGGTCAGACGCGCCATCTCGGCCTCGCTGATCGGCGTCCGGGTGACCTCACCGGATTGCGGGTCAACCTGCGCCGGGTCGTCTACTACAACGGCCACCGAAAGGCGCTTCAGGCGACCTTGCTGCTGCCGGGTATGACTGATCTGGCGATCCAGCTCGTAATTGCGCACCGCCTGCTCGCGCTTGTCCTGCGGAACAGCCGCGACCACCGGCTGACCGGTAACCGGGTCGATCGCCTGCTCCGGCACCTGCGTGGCGCCCGGCGGCTGGTTGGACAGCGCGCCCGGCACACCTTGCGGGCCGGCGTTGGCCGAACGGGCCTCACTGACAACCTGCTCGCTGCGCAGCGCCGCATCAGGGCTGAACATCTCGGCAGTTGACTCGACCGCACTGAAATCCACATCAGCAGAAACTTCGGCCTTGTAACGGCCAGAGCCCAGTACCGGCTGCAGAATGTTATGCACCCGGCGGGTATAGGTATCTTCCAGACGGCGGGTGTAATCGAACTGACGACCGGCGATGGTCAGCTCGTTCAGCTCACTCTGGTTCGACAGCAAATTGCCGTTCTGATCGACGACGGTCACCTCGTCCTTGCCCAGCTCCGGCACGCTGGTCGCCACCAAATTGACGATCGCCATGACCTGCGCAGGTTCCAGACGACGGCCGGCGTACATTTCCAGCAGTACGGAAGCACTCGGCTTGCGGTCATCACGAACAAAGACAGTGGAACGGGGAATGGCGATATGAACGCGCGCGCCCTTGACGTTGTAGAGACTGGAGATGGTTCGCGCCAGCTCACCCTCCAGGCCACGACGGTAACGGGTGGTTTCCATGAACTGGCTGGTACCCAGGCCCTGCTCACGGTCGAGAATTTCAAACCCGACATTGCCGTCGGTCGGCGAGATACCGGCGCTGGCCAGGCGCATGCGCGCGTCGGCCAGATCCTCGCTGCGAACCAGCAGCGCGCCGCTGTTCGGCTCCACCTTGTAATCGATCCGGCTCTGCTGCAGCAGGTCAACCACCTGCCCTGCGTCAAAGCCGTCCATGCTGTTGTAGAGCGGGCGGTACTCCGCCTCCTGCGACCACAACACCACCGCAAAGCCGATGGCAACACTGGCCGCCAACCCGACCAGCAGGCCGAACTGACGAAGCATTGGCAAGTTCGACAGGTTCTCCAGGAAGGTCAACCCCATCAGCGGCTTGCGGTCGGCGGCAAGCGAGTCACGGGTAGCCGGAGTGTTGCTGGCGGAATCCATTGTCATATCCTCAGGCGGTCGGGCTTAGATGAGATTAGATAGGCATTTTCATGATGTCTTCGTAGGCCGCAACCATCTTGTTGCGTACCTGCGTCATCGCCTGAAAGGCAACCGAGGACTTCTGCGAGGCAATCATGACTTCGGTCAGGTCGATGCCATCGACCCCACGCTCGTAGCCGGACTGCAATTCGGAGGTGGTCTTCTGCAGCTCGTTGACGCGGTCGACCGCCTGCTTGAGCAGGTCGTCAAAGCCGGGACCGTTGACACTCGGCTCCGCCGGCTTGACCGGTTGCGGCTTGCCCATGGCCTCCATTTGCATGGTGCGCATTTGCAGCATCAATCGATTGAATTCAACACCCTGAGTCACGCTTGCCTCCAGGCCGTCCAGTTTTTTGACGGCTACAGTCGCTTTACAGGGTATTCAGCAAATTTGGTGCCAACAGCGTCATTGCCGCCGAACAGCAACGCCGAGGCAAACGTCAGTCGGGCAACTGACGCCTGATGGAGGGGGTGGAAGTGGGTGAAATCACATACCGGCGAACAAACTGCCTTCGACGTCCAGACCGGCGTCACGCATCTGCGCGAGCTTGTAGCGCAGGGTGCGCGGACTGATCCCCAGGCGCTCGGCAGCTTCCTTGCGACGCCCACGCTCGGCCCGCAGGACATTGATGATCATCTGAAACTCGCGCTGACGCACGCCCGCCCCCAGGTCGCAGCCACTGTCCGGCACAACCGACTCGGCAGCCGCGGCAGCCACCACCGGCGGCGCCGGCGCAGTCAGCGGCACAGACCGCAGCACGGGTGTACCGGTACCGGCCTGCAGATCAAGGCACAGGTCTGACGGTTGAATGACACCACCAACCTGCAGCACCAGCGCCCGCTGCAACGCGTTATCCAGCTCTCGAACATTACCCGGCCAAGGGTGCGCTTCAAGCGCCTGCACCGCCTGCGGCGAAAAACTGACGCTCGCCATGTTCATCTTGCCCGCATGCTTGCTCAGCAGTCGCTCGGCAATCGGCAGAATATCCGCCGGTCGCTCGCGCAGCGCCCGCCACTGCAGCGGGAACACGCCAAGCCGGTAGTAGAGGTCTTCACGGAAACGACCTGCGGCAACTTCCGCCGGCAGGTCACGGTTGGTGGTGGCAATGATGCGGATATCCAGCTGAATCAGCTTACGCCCACCAACACGCTCCACCTCTCTCTCCTGCAACACCCGCAGCAGCTTGGCCTGCAGCCCCAGAGGCATCTCGGAAATCTCGTCCAGCAGCAAGGTGCCGCCATTGGCCTGCTCGAACTTGCCCGGCTGCGCCGCCACAGCGCCGGTGAACGCGCCCTTCTCATGGCCGAACAGGGTCGCCTCAAGCATGTTGTCAGGGATGGCCGCACAGTTGATCGCAATAAACGGCTGCTCGGCACGCGGAGACTGCTGGTGGATGTAGCGAGCCAGCACCTCCTTACCGGTGCCAGACTCACCCGAAATCAGCACGGTTGAGTCGCTCACAGCCACCCGAGCGGCCAGCTCGAGCAATTGCACGCTGCCCGGGTCGACCGCCACCGGGCCACTACCGGGGGTCGTGCTCAGCCGTCCCTGTGCGTGCTGGGCGATCAGTTCGAGCAGCGCCTTGGGCGCAAACGGCTTGACCAGATAATCAACAGCACCTTCGCGCATGGCGCTGACGGCCTGCTGCACCGTGCCATACGCCGTCATCAACAACACTGGCAATTGCGGATACTGGCTACGCAGCGTGCGCAGCAACGCATGTCCGTCCATGCCGGGCATGTTCACATCACTGACCACCATGCTGACCTGCTCGCGCGCCAGCAGCGCCAGTGCGGACTCGGCATCAGCGGCCTGCACACAGCGGTAGCCACCCAGCATCAGCGTATCCGCCAGCGCCTCACTAAGCGAGGCATCATCCTCGACCAGCAGAATACGGATATCAGACTTGTTCATCAGCGCGCTCCTTCGCGGCCGGCAACAGCCGCAACGGCAGCAGAATCTCTGCACTGGTGCCCCACCCAGCCTTGCTGTGCAGATGGAACGCGCCACCATGTGCCCTGACCACCGACTTGACCACGGTGACACCAAGGCCGGTGCCCTGCGGCTTGCTGGTGTGGAAGGGTTCGCCGATATGCGCCAGCTGTTCGGCAGTCATGCCCTGGCCGGCGTCAACAACACTCAGGCTCAACTGACCTTCCATTAGCCGTGCAACCACTTTCAGGCGCGGCGCGGGCATCCCCGCCTGCAGCGCGTTCTCGATCAGATTGATCACTGCACCGACCAGCGTATCCCGATTGCAGCGCAGCATCGCGTCCTGCGGCAGCAGATTGACCCAGCGGCACTGCCCGCCACGCGCAGTAATCAGGCTTTCTGCCTGGGCCTGCAGCCACTCAAAGAAGATGGATACCGGCATGAGATCGTTGATCGGCAGGTCGCCTTTGGCGAACTGCAGCATGTCTCGGATCTGGTGCTCAATGCTCTGCAAGCGGCCATGCAGGCGGCTGGAGAAACGTGTCCGGTGTTCAACCGGCAGGTTGGCGTCACTGAGGTGCTCGGCATAGAGCAGCGCCGAGGCCAGCGGGGTGCGAATCTGGTGGGCCAGCGAGGCGACCATGCGCCCGAGTGCCGAGAGGCGCTCGTTACGCGCAAGTTCGGACTGCAGCGCCCGGGTTTCGGTCTGGTCCTGAATCAGAATGAGCTGGCCTGGCTCGCCCTGCAGCGACCGGGTTGCCAGCGACACCCGACGACCACTGCGCAGCGAGACCTCGTGGTAATCGTCCTCGCGCGGCGCAAAACGCTGCTGGATCAAGTCACGCCAGAGCTGCCCTTCAAGCGGCTCACCAAGCAGTTCACGCGCAGCCGGATTGGCTTCGCGCACCACGCCGCGGCCATCGAGAATGATGACGCCGCCAGGCAGCAAATTGAGTACGTTCTGCAGGCGCCCCGCCAACCTCGCCTTCTCCGCGAGTTCACGGGTCCGTTGCGCCTGGGCGCTGGCCAACTGCCGCTTGAGCAGCAGCACCTGCTGCTCCAAAAGCGCATGGGAGGCACCCAGCTGGGCAGACATCGACTGAAAGCGATCAAACGCCTGCTGCAGCTGATCGCTGTCAGCAGCGCGGTCAGACGCCAGCACCTCTCGAACGATATCGTCGAGGTGGTCTACCGGGTTTTGATTGGGTTGCACATTGGCCGACATGGGGTATCCCCTGAATACATGAAGCACACAGGGGAGGCACAGCAAGCCTTATGCCAAAATCGCTATTTAATTAAAAATCAATAACTTACAAAAATAAAAGCAGAGAGGCGTCAGTCTTCTGACGAATCAACACCGCGATTGAGACCGTACTTGCGCATTTTCTCGACCAGCGTGGTTCGGCGAATCCGCAGGCGTTCCGCCGCCCGCGCGACCACACCACTGCACTCATCCAGCGCCTGCTGGATCAGCGTCTGCTCCAGACCCGCCAGATACTCCTTGAGATCCAGCCCTTCCGGCGGCAGAAACGCCGGGCTGTCCAGCCCAACCAGCCCGTTGAATGCGTCACTGCGCTCATCCTCGATCTCGCGCAGCTGGCGCAGATCATCCTGATCATCTTCCACGTAACGGAACTTGCGCGGCAACTCACCCACGCCGATAACGCCGTGCGGATGCATGATCGCCATGCGCTCGACCAGATTGGCCAACTCACGGACGTTACCCGGCCAATCATGCTGACACAGCGACATGATGGCGGAGGTGCTGAAGCGGATGGAGCCGCGCTTCTCGGTTTCCATGCGAGTGATCAGCTCATTGAGCAGCAGCGGCAGGTCTTCGATACGCTCGCGCATCGCCGGCATATCGATGGGGAAGACGTTCAGACGATAGTAGAGGTCCTCGCGGAACGAGCCATCTTCAATCATCTGCTCAAGATTCTTATGGGTCGCGGCGATGACACGCACATCGGCACTTTGCACCTTGTTGCTGCCGACCCGCTCAAAGGTACGCTCCTGTAGCACGCGCAGCAGCTTCACCTGCATCGGCAGCGGCATATCGCCGATCTCATCCAGGAACAGGGTGCCACCCTGCGCCAGCTCGAAACGCCCTGCCCGGCTGGTAATTGCGCCAGTAAACGCGCCCTTCTCATGCCCGAACAGCTCACTTTCCAGCAGCTCTGCCGGAATAGCGCCGCAGTTCACCGGCACGAACGGCGCGTCCTTGCGGCGCGAGTGGTAATGCAGGTTACGCGCGACCACTTCCTTGCCGGTGCCAGACTCGCCAAGAATCAGAACCGTCGCCTCGGTATCAGCTACCTGCTGCATCATCTGACGAACAGACTGAATCGACCGACTTGTGCCCACCAGGCTGCGGAACAGGTTGGGTTCTCGCTGACGCTGACGGTTGGCGTTTTCTTCAAACACCTCACGATAAACCTGAGCACGGTGTAGCGCATCGAGAAGGTGGTTGTAACTGAGCGGCGGCTCCATGACGGCCAACAGACGCTGTTTCAGGTGATCTGGCCAGCTGCTGGATTGGGACGGATCAAGCAGAATTACCGGGAGGTTCTCATCCCACTTGTCCAACTGACCAAGTAAGGCTGGCAGCCCCTGATCAAGATCACAGCGGCCGAGGATAACGCACTTCACTGCACTGGCAGACTCGACCTGTGCCATCGCAATATCCAGCCAGTCGGCGCTACCGGCAATGATCGCGTCTTCCCCGAGAAACTCCAGAATGACGCTCAAGTCGTGCCGACTTTGAGCGCAATCATCAATCAACAAAATATGGCTGTTCGGCAGCATAGACGGGGAGCTATTCCTGTTGGCAGGCTGAGATGATCACAACACCATGATGGCGCTGCGCCACACTCTATAATCGTGGGAGTTAATGTAGTCAGAAAAGATCATCGAGTCAAATAGTTGGCGCGCCTTTGTCGACACCAAATTCGCAGCCGTATATCCCTGACAGGACGATAAAAAAACACCCGCTGCGACCACCCAGACCGCGCCTGAAGGACTGCCTGAACCAGCGCTGACAGGACGCCCAGCCGCAACTGATACCCCGCTGCAGATCAGCGGAACATCTGGTAAACCTTCGCACCCTGCCGGCTGCGCTGCAGCCCCTGCAGCTCTTCTGCCAGCTTGCCCTGGACGGCCTGACACAGCGCGACAACTTCGCGATAAGTCTCGCTCAGCTCCTCAAGCACAGATGCAATCTGCACATCATCACGCGCCGGATCTTCCATTGCGGCGCGCACCTGCTCACGGCATGCCTGATCCAACTCACCAACCTGTTGCCAGTCCCCGGCATGCACCGCCGCGATCAACGAAGCGTGTGTTTCCTGCAGTTTTTCTACGGCATTAGCCATGCTCAAATCCTCACGATTGGCGGATGCCGTCCCACCCGGCTTTCACCTCGCGCAACAACTCCGCCACTTCGTCCAACATACCGGCATCGTTTTTCAAATTAGCCTGAGTCAGACGCTCTTGCATGAAAGCATAAAGTCGATCGAGGTTGCGCGCCAGTTCTCCGCCCTGATCGGCGTTGAGCGCATCGCGCAAACCACCAATGATTCCGAGAGCTTTGCCAATCCGCTCACCTTTGAGCGCGATATTACCGTGCTGCATGGCACCTTTCGCCTGAGCGATACGCTGCAGACCGCCTTCCATCAGCATCTGGATCAGACGATGCGGGTCTGCTTCGCTGACCTGGGCGTTGACGTTAACAGTCTGGTACTGCTTCATTGCGGCGTAGGCGTTCATCGGCAAAATCCTGAGTAGCTGTTGCACATGCCCCTTTATCGGCGGCCTCTCAGAAAGCTGAAGCCGCTTTTAGATAAAAAAACCGGTCACCATGGACCGGTTTTTTTATCTAAACGCCTCGCTGAAAGCTTATTCAAGCTGGCTCGATGGCATCCCAGGCTTCCTTGATCTCGCCCAGCAACTGAATCACTTCGTCCAGCGACCGCGGTGTGTCATCCAGCGCCACACCCGCCAGCTTGCGCGTCATGTAGTCGTACAGCGCATCCAGGTTCTCGGCGATTTCACCGCCCATATCCTTGTCCAGCGATGCCTGCAACGCTCCGATGATACTGAGCGTACTGCTGACTGCTAAACCGCGGCGCTCAGGGTTGCCGATCGACTGGGCATGACGGGCGAGTTTCAGACGCTCGATTGCACCATCCAGCAGCAACTGTACTGCGCGGTACTGGGATACTTCCTGTGAGACCTTGACCTGCTTGTAGGTATCAATCGGATTGGCCATGCTTACTGTTTCTCCCTCACTACGCCAGGCAGGTTAGCCAGCTGGCCTTCTAGATAGGTACTGGTGTTCGACAGATTCGCCACCAGGGTGTCCATGGCGTTGAACTGCGCCAGCAGGCGCGATTCCAGATTCACCAGACGGGTGTTGAGCTTTTCACGTTGATCATCAATCGAGGACAGCGTGTTCTGCAGCGCGTTGTTGCGGGTATCGATGATCCCGCCGGTCTTTGAATAGGGGTCGATCTTGTTGTTCAACCGCATCATCAGGCCATCGTCACCGGACAGAAAGCCGCTTAGCGCATCGTAGTTATCGTTCAAGGCGGTATCGAGCTTGTCCGAATCGATACTCAGGGTGCCATCACGCTCGGTGCGAATCCCCAAGTCGGCCAGTGTACGAATGGTGCCGTCACCGGCAGATGCCATCTCGTTGCGCAGCCCTGACAGCACCGAACGTACCGACGCGTCACCGACCAGCGCAGCCGCCAGTGGCTCGCCATCGTCACCACCAACCGGTGTAACCGAGGTCAGCGAATTGATAGTCGACATCATGTTGTTGTAGGCATCAACAAACGACTGCAACGATTTTTTGACACCCGCCTTGTCCGCCCCCACGGTCAGACTGACCGTAGCGGCTGCATCAAGGTCTTCCTGGCTCTGCGCCTTTTTCAGGGTGATAGTAACCCCGTCCACGGCGTCCTTGATGGTATTGCTGTCGCTGGAGATGGTGATGCCGTCAATCGCGACACTGGCGTCACGGGCATAGGAAATCACCTTGGCTTCACGCGGATCGCTCGGAACGGCAGGCTCAAAGTCGGTGGTGGCAGGCGGAGTAAAGGCCAGTACGCTCAGGTCACCAGTGTCATCACCGTCGGTGGTCACCTCAACATTGATGTCGTTGCCGGTACCCGAATTGGTGGAGCTCAGCACCAGCCGCGAGCCTGCAGTACCGCTCGGATCGGTAACGATAGCGGCACTGATGCCGCTGTCCTTGCCCGCCGCATTGATCGCGTCGCGAATGCCAGTCAGGCTGCTGTTGGCGTCGCTGATGTCAATGCTGAAGGACTTGTCGCCGGCGGAGATGGTCATGCTGCCAGTACCCACCGCAGCGACGGGGTCATCGACACCCTGCAGCGCTACCTTGCTGGTCTGCGCCAGGTTGAACACCTGAACGCTGTAGTTGCCGGTGCTGGCGGTCGACTTTGCGGTGACGGAAAACAGGCTTGAGTCACCGCTGGTCGCGGTGCGCTTCTCGTAGGTTTCAGCGGTACTGAGGTTCTTGAGCGTTGCCTGAAATGTCGACAGCGCGCTACGGAAGGAACCGAGCGCGGTGAATTTCTCAGTTGTCGCATTCTCAAGCCGGTTCAGCTGCGCCGTCTTTGGCGCGCCATCGGCGTTGACCAACGCACTGACGATGTTGCTGATATCGAGGCCGGAGCCAATACCGGTAATAGCCATAGTACTTACCTCGCGACCGTTTTCTGACGGTTCGCCTGCCGAAAAGAAGGTTCCGGTCTATCAGGCAAGTTGCGTGCCAGCAAAACCGGCAAGCAGAGTCAGGCCTCTGCTTCGAACAGCACGCTGCGGATTTCCGAGAGGTTCTCGGCCAACCGGAGCGCTTCTTCCGAGGGAATCT
This sequence comes from Pseudomonadaceae bacterium, assembly GCA_038114645.1. Classification (GTDB taxonomy): domain Bacteria; phylum Pseudomonadota; class Gammaproteobacteria; order Pseudomonadales; family Pseudomonadaceae; genus Halopseudomonas. Next base: position 82,792 of record JAYNRF010000007.1, read on the forward strand.
GGCGGATCACATCACCGCTGGTTGCCTCGGTTACATTGATCACCACCCGGCCGCTGTCTTCATCAAGGTTGAAATTGATGTCGCGGCGTACCGACTGGACAAAATCCTGGATATCCGACACCGCCGATTGCAACTTTTCACGCTCGGCTTCCGGCGATTGACTGACCGCTGAACGGGTCTGGGTCGCTACCGGCTCGGATGAGGAAGAACGATTCTGTGCAGCATCCATCTGCCTGGCCTGGCTCGCGCCGGCGCCCGCTTCCACCGCAGCTGCGCTATTGGCAGGACGGGTCACTTCAAACGGTTTGATAACACCCATATCCATGGTGCTTACCTCGCAACGGACAAAGCGGGGAGAAGGCCAGAGCCCTCCCCCCGCATATTACCCCTGATCGTTTCTTAGCCCAAGAGGCTCAGAACCGCCTGAGGCAGCTGGTTGGCCTGGGCCAGGATCGCAGTACCTGCCTGTTGCAGGATCTGGTTCTTGGTCAGGTTGGCAGTTTCAGCAGCGTAGTCGGTGTCCTGGATGCGACCGCGGGCTGCGGCAGCGTTCTCGGATACGTTCTGCAGGTTGCTGATGGTGGAGTCAAAGCGGTTCTGGATCGCACCGAGGGAGGCACGAGTCACGTCCACTTCTTTCAGGGCAGCGTCGATGGTAGCGATCGCGCTCTGAGCACCGTCAACGGTAGTGATGTCGATCTTCTCTACCGAGTTGGCAGCCTGCGCGCCTTCGTCTACACCGGCAGCAGTTGCACCAGTAGAGAAGCCCAGGTTACCCAAACCAGCAGTGTTGCCAGTGGTCTCGGTAACAGTCACGTCAGCAGCAGTGCCAGTATCAGTGGTCACGAACTGCAGCTTGCCTTCACTTACAGTGGCGCGAACTTCGCCGGCCAGACCGCTGTCAGCCGCAATCTTCTGGTTGATGTTGTCAGCCAGCGATTCCAGAGTGGTGTAAGTGCCCGCATCGATGGTGATGGTGGAAGCAGTGCCACCGTTTACCGCGATGTCGAACTGGTTGTTGCCACCCGGGATACCAGCGGTTTCAGTGCGACCCGCACCGAACAGCGTGTCAGCATCAGTGCCGGTAACGGTCAGTGCTTCGCCACCCAGAGTACCCGCCTGAGTCAGCGTCAGCACGCCACCAGTTTGGCTGGCAGTAACCAGACCAGCCAGCGAACCGCCGTCGATCTGCGACTGAATGGCATTGACCAGGCCGTCAGCATCGGTGTAGTCCTGATCCAGAGTGATGGTCTGAGTAGTACCATCCAGGTCAATGTCAAAGGTAGCAGAGGCTGTGTTAGGCACAGCCGGAGTCGGGCCAGTACCAGCGTTTTCAGTCGGAGCGCCACCCAGGGCTGCAAAGCCGCCAGTCCCATCAGTCAGGTCAATTGTCGAGCCGGAGAAGATCGCGGCAGTCTCTTCAAAGCTCAGGTTTCCTAAACCATCATCAAAGACTGTAATGGTGCCGGCGCCAAAGCCAGTATCCAGTTGAGCCTGAATATCGTCGATCATGCCCTGCAGATCGCCAGTGTAATCGGCATTCAGCGAAACGTTAACGGTCGGGGCGCTATCGAAATCAACATCGAAGTCAACCGCACCACCACCACTGTAGTCAGCAGCAACTGCAGCACCAAGGAAGGTAGTTACGGCACCAGTACCCGGATCAGCCGGAGTAGAGTTATCAAAGTCGAAGCTGCCAACAGCAGAAGCACCTACTACGGTGGACGCAGTAGTGGCGGAGCTGATGGTCAACGACGTCGGCGCTGCAGCAGCAGTCAGCGAAGCCTTGGTGGCGTCACGGCTGGCAGTGGTGCCGAGGTCGGTAGTACGGAAGCTGCCGATCTTGACGCTGATGGTTTCGTTGGCTTGCGCACCAACCTGGATGTTCTCGGCGAAGCTGCCGTCGAACAGCGACTTGCTGCCGAACTTGGTAGTGGTAGAGATACGATCCAGTTCGTTTTTCAGCTGGACGACTTCGTCGTTCAGAGCCTTACGCTCGGAATCACCGTTACCGCCGTTGGCAGCCTGCAGAGCCAGGTCGCGCATACGTTGCAGAATGTTGGTGGATTCCTGCAGAGCGCCTTCAGCGGTCTGAGCCAGGGAGATACCGTCGTTGGCGTTCTTGACCGCTACGCCCAGACCGTTGATCTGACTGGTCAGACGGTTGGAAATCTGCAGACCTGCTGCGTCGTCTTTGGCGCTGTTGATGCGCGAACCGGAGGACAGACGTTCCAGGGAAGTAGCCAGACTGCTGGAAGAAGAACCCAGGTTACGCTGGGCGTTCAGGGAAGCTACGTTCGTATTGACTGTAAGAGCCATGATAAGTACCTCGACCTAGTGATGTTTGCCTGAGCTTGCGACCCTCGGGCCGGCTTTGCCCAGGCACCCATTGAGTTCGCATTCGATTACTGTATCGGCGCCTTCCGGGCGACCTTTAGCCTTTTTTGCAATCTTTTTTTCTGATTTGCCATCAATGACTTAGGCCACCTCGGCGTCTTACCGCTGACGACTGTCAAAAACCCAGCGCCACAACTGCATCAAAGCTGTTACTAATATCGTCCGAACGACCCCGATCTTTAGCCCTGATTAGTACAAAAGCATGACCACTCGTCGGTGCTGATCAGCGGTCATCCCGGGCAACCAGCACCTGCGCAGCGGCACACCGGGAAGGTCGAGCTCCCGCTCGACCGGCGACCTGTGAGACGCGCACCCTGGCCGAGTTGGAACTCGGCCCTCCCGGCAGCGCGCACTCAGCGGCCGCCCCCCCCCTTCCAGAAAACAAAACCCCGCTCGATCACGAGCGGGGTTTGTCAGTACAGCGCGCAACCCTGACGGCTAGCGACAGCGCAATAGCGGCTTAGCCAAGCAAACTCAGCACCGCCTGCGGCAGCTGGTTGGCCTGGGCGAGAATCGCCGTGCCAGCCTGCTGAAGGATCTGATTCTTGGTCAGGTTGGCGGTTTCTGCCGCGTAGTCGGTGTCTTGGATCCGGCCGCGAGCGGCGGAGGCGTTCTCCGATACGTTCTGCAGGTTGCTGATGGTCGAATCAAAGCGGTTCTGGATGGCACCAAGCGATGCGCGGGTAACGTCGATTTCACTCAGCGCCGCGTCAATGGTGCTGATCGCCGACTGCGCTCCGGCTGCCGTGGTGATATCCAGCTGCTCTACAGAGGTAGCGCGCGCGCCTTCGTCCAGACCGCCGGCGGTTGCGCCATTGGTAAAGCCGAGGTCGGTCAAGCCACTGTTACCGGCCACAGCACCCAGGGTAATGGTCGCGTCTGCGCCTTTGTCAGTCGTGACAAACTGCAACTTGCCTTCGCTGACCGTGGCACGCACCTCACCGACCAGGGTCGCGTTATTGGCGATCTGCTGGTTGATGTTGTCTGCCAAGGATTCCAGCGTGGTGTAGTTGGCTTGATCGATATTGATGGTCTGCGCCGCGCCAGTACCAAGAGCGATCGTAAAACCACCCACGCCGCCTGATGCCCCAGCTGTTTCGGTACGCCCGGCACCGAACACCTCGTCAGCGGAATCTCCGGATACCGTGAGCGTTTCACCGGCAAACGCACCTGCCTGCTGCAAGCTGAGCACACCGCCAGACTCGGAAACCGTGACTCGACCAGCCAAACCACCGCCATCAATCTGGCTCTGAATAGCCTGAGCCATAGTCGCAGCGCTGGCGTAGTTCTGATCCAGAGTAATCGACTGCGACGTACCGCCCAGATCAATAGACAAACTACCGGGACCACCGTCGGCAGTGACGATGCCCGGTGTACCAATAAAGGTACCGAAGTTTCCGCCAACCGCAAACTCGCTGGTTGGCGTCGGACTGAGCATTCTGAACCCTAGGCGCCCGTCACCATTGTCAAACGCCTCAAGAGTTACCCCGCCCGGACCATAATCGAGTAGCAGCTGCGCGTTAACAGCGTCAGCCAGGTCCGTTACCGTGTTGTAGGTACCCTGAGGGACCGAGATATCCTGAACCACCGCTGGCCCCGGAAACGGCACGGCATAGGATTGAGCAGTAATCGTATCGTTGAAGTTATCGATGGTGATCGAACCTGCGAATACCGTAGAACCGACAAACTCAGCCGTAGCGGGGTTGCCATAGCTGGTCTCTGCAGCCCCAACACCCTGAACCGATGCCGCAGTCCCGCCTGCCGCTACCGTCAAACTCGTCGGCGCACTCCCCGCCACCAACGACGCTGCAGTCGCATCGCGCGAGCCCTTGGTGCCCAAATCGGTGGTACGGAAGCTGTCGATCTTGACGCTGATGGTTTCATTGGCCTGCGCGCCAACCTGAATGTTTTCCGAGAAGCTGCCGTCGAACAGCGATTTGCTGCCGAACTTGGTGGTCGTCGAGATACGGTCCAGCTCGTTCTTCAGCTGCACCATTTCATCGTTCAGCGCCTTGCGCTCGGAATCGCCATTGCCGCCGTTAGCTGACTGCAAGGCCAGGTCGCGCATGCGTTGCAGAATGCTGGTGGACTCCTGCAGTGCGCCTTCAGCGGTCTGCGCCAGCGAAATACCGTCGTTAGCGTTCTTGACCGCCACGCCAAGGCCGTTGATCTGGCTGGTCAGCCGATTGGATATCTGCAGACCAGCCGCATCATCCTTCGCGCTGTTGATACGCGAGCCGGAAGACAGTCGCTCCAGCGACGTCTGCAGGCTGCTGGATGAGCTACCCAGATTGCGCTGCGCATTCAGTGAAGCAACATTGGTGTTAACGGTCAGCGCCATGGTTCTCGTCCAAAAACAGTTTGCAGCAGATCAGCTATTCAGCTCGCCGCGGCCTGCCGCGGCGAGCCACCTCTCACTTAACCCAACAGGCTCAGCACCGCCTGCGGCAGCTGGTTGGCCTGGGCGAGAATCGCCGTGCCAGCCTGCTGAAGGATCTGATTCTTGGTCAGGTTGGCGGTTTCTGCCGCGTAGTCGGTGTCTTGGATCCGGCCGCGAGCGGCGGAGGCGTTCTCCGATACGTTCTGCAGGTTGCTGATGGTCGAATCAAAGCGGTTCTGGATGGCACCAAGCGATGCGCGGGTAACGTCGATTTCACTCAGCGCCGCGTCAATGGTGCTGATCGCCGACTGCGCTCCGGCTGCCGTGGTGATATCCAGCTGCTCTACAGAGGTAGCGCGCGCGCCTTCGTCCAGACCGCCGGCGGTTGCGCCATTGGTAAAGCCGAGGTCGGTCAAGCCACTGTTACCGGCCACAGCACCCAGGGTAATGGTCGCGTCTGCGCCTTTGTCAGTCGTGACAAACTGCAACTTGCCTTCGCTGACCGTGGCACGCACCTCACCGACCAGGGTCGCGTTATTGGCGATCTGCTGGTTGATGTTGTCTGCCAAGGATTCCAGCGTGGTGTAGTTGGCTTGATCGATATTGATGGTCTGCGCCGTGCCGGAGCCGAGCGCCAAGGTAAAGCCGCCCGCACCACCGCCAGTGCCGGGCGTTTCGGTACGAGCAGAGCCGAATACCTTGTCAGCCGCCGCCCCCGTTACAGCCAGCGTTTCGCCGCCCAGAGTGCCGGTCTGCTGCAAGCTGAGCACGCCGCCAGATTCCGAAACCGTGACGAGACCATTAAGGCTGCCGCCATCAATCTGAGTCTGGATAGCGTTCGCCATGGTGGCTGCGTCGGCGTATTGCTGATCTAGCGTGATGGTTTGAGAGGTGCCACCCAAGTCAATGGACAGACTGCTGGACGAATCATTCGGACTAGCAATAGCACCAGAAAGGCCAGCAAAAACGCTAAAATTATTTGCAACGCCCGTATTCACATACAACTCTTTAAAACCCGGGACTGCAACATGCCGCAAACCAAGATGGCCATCGCCGTCATCAAAGGCCTCCACCTCAGCCCCAGCGCCAAATTGCGTGTTCAACTCCTGATTGATCGCATCTGCCAACGCCTGAACCGAGCTATAGCTAGCTTGAGGAACACTAATATTTTGAAAATTGATATCAATAAAGAACCCGTCACTGGAGGTACGAGCAAGGAGTTGATCATTAGTACCATCAATAACAATCGGCCCACCGCCTAGATCCGTAGTACCAACAATCTCCACCGCTGTGGTACTAAAGTTGGTCTGCGCAACATAAGCCCCCTGCACCGACGCAGCCGTCGACGCACCACCTGCTCCCACTGTCAAGCTGACAGGCGCACTCCCCGCCACCAACGACGCGGCCGTCGCATCGCGCGAGCCCTTGGTGCCCAAATCGGTGGTACGGAAGCTGTCAATCTTGACGCTGATGGTTTCGTTGGCCTGCGCGCCAACCTGAATATTTTCCGAGAAGCTGCCGTCGAACAGCGATTTGCTGCCGAACTTGGTAGTTGTCGAGATACGATCCAGCTCGTTCTTCAGCTGCACCATCTCATCATTCAACGCCTTGCGCTCGGAATCGCCGTTGCCGCCGTTGGCTGACTGCAAGGCCAGGTCGCGCATGCGTTGCAGAATGCTCGTGGACTCCTGCAGTGCGCCTTCAGCGGTCTGCGCCAGCGAGATGCCGTCGTTGGCGTTCTTGACCGCCACGCCCAGACCGTTGATCTGGCTGGTCAGCCGATTGGATATCTGCAGACCCGCCGCATCATCCTTCGCGCTGTTGATACGCGAACCGGAAGACAGCCGCTCAAGCGAGGTTTGCAAGCTGCTGGATGAGCTGCCCAGATTGCGCTGCGCGTTCAGTGACGCGACGTTGGTATTGACGGTCAAGGCCATGGCATGACTCTCAGTGAAGACCGACTGCGAAATGATGGACCCGTCAGCGGCGTTACCGCGCTGCTGCCCATCCCCTATGCCACCATTTCGGCACCACCGAAAAAAACTTTAGGGCAACGTCAAATCACCAACAGATGACACCCTGATGAACACAGACAAACGGCACCCCGATGCAACGCCCCTGTCATCTGGCTGGGGTTAGCTGTGGGCAATCCCGCTGGCGCTTGCGCCAGCAGCCCACTGATATCGAGGTGCCCATGTACGCTGAGAAAGCTGTTATTCGCGTGCACCGTGATTTGAAGGTGCACACCTGGTTTTACCCCAATCCGGCCAGCGACACGACGATCATTCTGGTCAACGGTTCACTGGCGACCAGTGCCGCCTTCGGCCAGACCCTGCGTTACCTGCAGCCGCTGTGCAACGTGGTGCTGTTCGATCAGCCCTACAGTGGTCACTCGCGCGCCCACAATCCGGCGCTGCCGCTGATCGGCAAGGAAGACGAGGCGCTGATTCTGCTCGATCTGATCGAGCACTTTCGCGCCGATCAGGTGATGTCATTCTCGTGGGGTGGTGTGGCGACCATGCTGGCGCTGGCGCAGCGGCCATCGCGCATTCAGCGTGCGGTGATTACCTCGTTCTCTCCCGTCCTCAACCCGCACATGCAGGACTACCTGAGCCGCGGCAAGACCCATCTGGCCGCCTGTGACCGACAGGCGATCGCCATGCTGATCAACGACACCATCGGTGAGCATCTGCCATCGCTGTACAAGCGCTGCAACTTCCGTCACGTCAGCAGCCTGGATGAGCACGAGTACAGCCAGATGCTGTTTCACATCCGCCAGGTGCTGGAGCTGGATGCCGGGCAATATATGCGCTGCGTGCGCAACATCGACATTCCGCTGCTGTTTGTGAACGGCGCCTGGGACAAGTACACCAGCGCAGAAGACGCACGCTGTTTCGGCGAGCTGGCCAGCAACGCGCGCTTTGTCAGCATTGCGCATACCGGGCACTTTCTGGAGATGGAGCACAAGACGGCGCTGCAGGACACGCGCGCTGCGGTGGAAGGGTTTGTGCTGAGGGAGCCGGCGCGAGTCAGCAGGCAGAAGCTGGCGCTGGTGGGCTGAGCTCCGGGAAGGCCGAGTTCCAACTCGGCCATAGCGCTGCATCCCTGCATGCTGGTCGAGCGGGAGCTCGACCTTCCCGGAAACCACCTGCCCTGCCGCTGCGATAAGCAGCAAAGGCCATGCGGGCGCAGCACGCTGCGCCCCTACGCATTGCATGACGCCAAGCCCCGACTGCGTAGGGACGCGACATGTCGCGTCCGCAGGTGCACCATGTCCAGGTCTGCCGCACGACCTGGAACTGATGCGTCAAAGCATTACGGATTCATCGAGTCGAATACGGTCTGCTCGTTATCCGCGGCCTGCGCACGCAGGGCGATCAGTTGCTTGATCTTGCGGTGCGGGAAGACGTAGAACTGATCGGCCTCAACCGCCTTGACGGTCATTTCAGCCACGTCCGACGCCTGAATCTTGCCCTTGGCAACCGCGGCCTTGGTCATTTCGCTGCGCTTGATCGCGGTTTCGCTAAGAGCGACGGTATCGGCCTTGTCTGCCGGGCGGTTACGCTCGGACTCGGAGATGCCGGTGGGGAAGAACGCAGGGCACAGGCAGGTCACGCCGATGTTGGCGCCGACATCACGCAGATCCAGCGCCAGGGTTTCCGACAGCGCGACAACCGAGTGCTTGGTGACGTTGTAAACCGACATGTTCGGGCCATTGACCCAGCCTGCCGCGGAGGCGGTGTTGACGATGTGGCCTTCGCCCTGCTCCAGCATGATCGGGGTAAACACCTTGACGCCCCAGACTACGCCGTAGAGGTTAACGCCCAGGACCCACTCCCAGTCATCGACGGTATTTTCCCAGGCCGCGCCGCCAACGCTGACGCCAGCGTTGTTGAACAACAGGTGAGCGCCACCAAAGCGGGATTTGCACAGATCGGCCAGTGCCTGGACCTGTTCCAGCTTGGAGACATCCAGACGCATGGTGGCAGACTCGGTACCCGGTGCGGCCTCTTCGACCAGACGCAGAGTTTCCTGCATGCCGCGCTCGTCGACATCGCCCAGCACCAGCTTCATGCCGCGCGCGGCACAGCACAGCGCCAGTTCACGTCCCAGACCGCTACCGCCACCGGTGATTACCGCTACCTTGCCCTGAAGGTTCTGCATGCCATGTCTCCTATTGAAATGCGCTGCGTCGCTTATGCGCAGTCTTGCTGATAATAAATAGAGTGAATAGCATGCACCTGTCTCAGTGACGCGACCAGCGCTATCGGTCTGCTTGATTAATCAGCAGCAACCGGACTTATCGAAATGCTCCCACCAACCGATAAAGCCACGGATGTCGCCTATAGTTAACTCGGAAACCGCAAGGAACCTCCCTTAATGTCACGTGCGTTGCTGCTGCCTCTGCTGCTCCTGCTGACCGTCACGAGTCACGCCGAGACCATTCGCCTTAACACCGATATTTTCCCGCCCTATCAGGTGCGTGAAGGCGACCGTTTGACCGGCAGTTCGGTCAAGGCACTGGCCTGTATTTTCGACGCCATGCAAGTCGATTACGAGATTCGCGTCTTGCCGTGGGAACGCGCGGTACAAGACGTCGCCGACGGCAAGGCCGAGGGCTTTTTTTCCGCGACCCGCATGAATCGCGCGCGCAGCTTCGCCACCCTCTCGGCGCCACTGGCGCTGGAGAAGTGGTACTGGTTCAGCAACAGCGACAGTCGCCCAGCCAACAACGGCCAAGGCTCGGGCCTGCACATCGCGGGCATTCGCGGCAGCAATGAGGTCGAATGGCTGACCCAGCACAACTACCGCGTCGACCCGCTGGTCAGCGGCACCGGTCAGCTGCTGCAGCTGCTGCAGCGGGGGCGCATTGATGCGTTTCTGGCAGACCAGCAAACCTTGCGTATCGAGTTGACCAGGCAACCAACGGTTCTGCGCCCGCGCTTTGCCCACTTTCTGCAATACACGACGCTTGGCGTCTACTTCTCGAACCGCTACCTCGGAGCCAATCCGGCGTTCCTGGAGCAATTCAACGCCAATGTCTTCAGCTGCTTGCCCGAGTACGGCGTGCTCCGGGCTGACGAGCGCCAGCGACTGCACCAGATACACGACCAGCTGTTTGATCACTGGCGCACCCAACCCGAACTGATCGCGGCGGTGAAGGCGCAGAATACGCAGCACAAATCCCTGTCTATCCAGCAGATTCACCAACTGGATCAGCAGTGGCTGGGCGAGCAACGCTTGCCCAGCGAGCAGCGCGAATTGACCAACCGCGTGCTGCATACCCCATTGGCGGACTGGCTGCGTGAGCAACAGACGCAGCTGGATGGCATGATCAGTGAGCTCATCATCACCGATCAGCAAGGCTTGAACGTGGCGATCAGCGAGCCAACAACCGACTACTGGCAAGGCGACGAAACCAAGTTCACCGAGCCGTTCTTCTCGGAACAGCCGTATATGAGCACCCTGACCTACGACCAGTCGACCCGCCGCTTTCAGGTGCACGTCAGCACCCCAATCCGCGACCCGCAAACCGACACGACCATCGGCGTGCTGATCATCGGTCTCGATATCGAACGCGCCTTGAGCATGGATGACAGCCCCAGCCTCCTGAGAGCGGAGTCACCATGATCAGACACACCCTGCTGATGGCGGCGCTGCTGCTCAGCGCCTGCGCGCAAACGCCCCTGCCGCCGCTGGCGGGAAATCAGGCACGCGTTGAACTGGACGGCGACGTTGGCAGCACCGTACGCGCCCACCGACTGGACGGTACCCCACAGCGCCACCTGCGCTTCGATGACCTCAACGCAGGCCCGCACGAGCTGCAGGTACGTTACGAGTTTGAGGTTCCGACCGGAGGGTCGGCACAAGGCGTGTTCAGCAGTGGCAGACGCACCTGCATTATGGCCGTCAGCCACGCCTTTCAGGGCGCAAAGCACTACCGCTTCGAACTGGCCCGACGCGGCTGGCGACCCGCCGGCTGGCTGTATGACCAGAGCGGCAATCTGCTCGCCCGTGCCAGCGAAGTGCGCTGCGGCCCGGGCGTCTGATCAGGCGATCCAGCCGGCGGTGCGCCAGCCTTGCAGCCACTCCAGAGTGTCGTCCGCCACCGGGCGATATTCGGCGGCCAGCCAACCTCGGTAGCCCGCCTGTGCCAGCGCCTGCAGCGCAGCGGCAAAATTGATGTCACCACTGCCCGGCGCGCCACGCCCCGGCGCATCGGCAAACTGCACGTGTCCGATGCGACCAGCCAAGCGACGGATCGACTCCGGCAGCGCCTCGCCCATCCGCACCATGTGGTACAGATCCAGCTGCGCGGACAGGTTCGGGTGATCAACCTGTTCAAGCAGCGCACTCAGCTCACCGGAGCTGGAGACCAGAAACCCCGGCATATCGAGCCGGTTGATCGCCTCGCAGCAGACGCCGATACCCAGGCCAGCAAACCGGTCCGCCGCCAGACGCAAGTTATCTGCCAGACAAGCCAGCGCAGCATCCCGTTCAACGCCGTCAGCAAGGCGGCCGGGCAGCACATTAACCCGCTGCGGGCGCACAATCTCGGCATAGGCCAGCGCCTGTTCCAATGCCGCATTGAAGTCGCCGCGCCGCGCGGGCACGCCTGCCAGCCCGGGCCCGCCCTGCATCAGGTCACCTGCGGGCACATTGATCAGCACCAGCGGCAGCGCCAGGCGTTGCAACTCGGCGCCAAGCCGCTCAGCGTCCAGCTCGTAGGGAAACTGGATCTCCACCCCGGCGAAGCCGGCCGCATGGGCCGCTGTCGCACGCTCCTGCAGGGGCAAATCGGAAAACAGCATCGACAGGTTGGCAGCCAGGGACCAGCGCATGGGGAGACTCCGCACAAAACCCGCAGTGTAATGGATGACCGGCAAAATGGGATGGCCGCGCCATAGCGCTTCGCCTCGCCGTGTTTTTTCACTACACTGCGCACACGCCGCACCGAACCAGCAACGTCCGGTGCGAGTAATCCGCTATTGAACCGGAGAAAATCATGTCTTCACGCCGTCGCCCCGTCGCGCTGCTGGCAGGTCTGTGCCTGTCCGTTGCGTCCCTGTTTAGCGCTACCGCCCAAGCCGAAACCACCGAGCTGCGCGTTTCCGCCATTCCCGATGAAGCCCCCACCGAACTGCTGCGCAAGTTCGAGCCGCTGGGTCACTACCTGCAGGAACAGCTGGGTATTCCGGTCGTGTTCCAGCCGGTCTCCGATTACGCCGGCGTGGTTGAAGCGCTGGGCTCCAAGCGCCTGGATATGGCGTGGCTGGGTGGTTTCACCTTCGTCCAGGCTAAACTGCGCACCGGCAACGCCATCCCGCTGGTTCAGCGCGAGCAGGACGAGGTGTTCACCAGTACATTCATTACTGCCGACCCGAATGTACATAGCCATGCTGACCTGAAGGGCAAGAGCTTCGCCTTCGGCTCTGTGTCCTCGACCTCGGGTCACCTGATGCCCCGCTACTTCCTGCAGCAGGACGGCATTGACGCAGACACCTTCTTCAGCCGCGTCGGTTTCTCCGGCGCCCATGACGCCACCGTTGCCTGGGTTGAGTCCGGCAAGGTTGACGCCGGCGTGCTGAACTCCTCGGTCTGGGAAAAACTGCTGGAAGAAAACAAGGTCGACACCAGCAAGGTACACGTCTACACCACTACCCCGACCTACTACGACTACAACTGGACCGTGCGCGGCGACCTTGATCCGGAACTGGTAGAGCGCATCCGCGCCGCCTTCCTGGCACTGGACCCGGCCAACCCGGCGCACAAGGCGATCCTCGATCTGCAACGCGCTTCCCGCTTCGTTACGACCAGCGCCGAAAACTACGTTGGCATTGAAGAAGCAGCCCGCGCCGCAGGCTTGCTGGAGTGAGCATTCGCCTGTCCGGGGTGGGCTTTGTCCACCCCAACGGGCAAGCCGCACTGCACGCAGTTGACCTGACGCTAAACCCCGGCGAACAGGTCGCCATCATTGGCCCGTCCGGCGCCGGCAAGACCACCTTGCTGCGCCTGCTGGCGACCAGCCTGCTGCCCAGCAGCGGTGAGCTGAGCCTGCTTGAACAACGCCCCGCACAGTTACGCGGCAGAGCGCTGCGGCGCCTGCGCAGCCGCATTGGCCTGATCCACCAAAGCCCTCCCCTGCCGCCACGTCAGCGCGTGGTGACGGCGGTGCTGGCCGGCCGGCTGGGCCAGTGGTCGCTGCTACGTGCACTGATCTCGCTATGCTATCCGCTGGATATCCCCGGCGCCCGGCAGGAACTGGCCCGCCTGGATCTGGCCGACCGCCTGTTCGAACGCTGCGATCAGCTGTCCGGTGGCCAGCAGCAGCGCGTCGGCATCGCCCGCACCCTGTATCAACGCCCGGATCTGCTGCTGGCCGACGAGCCGGTTTCGGCGATGGACCCGGTATTGGCCGATCACACCCTGACCCTGCTGGGCGACGTCGCCCGTGAACGCCGATTGCCGCTCGTGGCGAGCCTGCACGCAGTGGATCTGGCGCTCAAGCATTTCCCGCGTATTGTTGGTCTGCGGGCTGGCCGCGTGCTATTCGACAAGGCCGCCAGCGAGGTCAGCGAGCAGGACCTTGCCGCGCTATATGCCAACGATTCCCTGGCAGCCAACGCAGCAAAGCCAGTCAGTCACGAAACCGTTCGGCCGGTTCGCTGCCTGTGAGTACTGAGACGACCCAGTGGCGCGCGCGCGACCCCGCCGCACTACCCCGCGCCATGCTGACTGTGGTGCTGTTGCTACTGCTCTGGCCCGGTCTGCAACTGACCGAGTTCCGCCCGCAGACGCTGTTCAACAGCCAGAGCCTGGAGACCATGGGCCGCTTTCTCAGCGGCTTCTGGCCGCCGGCAACCGACGCCGAGTTTCTCAGGCTGCTGGCCCGCGCCACCCTCGAGACACTGGCGATGGCAACTGCGGGCATGGCATTGGCGTTGCTGCTGGCGATTCCCGCCAGCCTGATTGCGACCCGCGCATTGTCCGTGTCCGGCCTGTTGAGCGGCCGCACCAGGTGGCTCGGGCGGACCCTGCGCTATCCGGTGCGGCTGCTGCTGATCGTGTTGCGCAGCATTCCCGAGATCGTCTGGGCCCTGCTGTTTGTGCGTGCGGTGGGGCTGGGGCCAACCGCCGGGGTGCTCGCGATCGCCATTACCTACAGCGGCATGCTCGGCAAGGTCTACGCCGAGATTCTTGAATCCGTCGATCAGGCGCCAGCCCGGGCACTGTTGCAAAGCGGCAGTTCACGCACCGCCGCCTTTTTTTATGGCCTGCTGCCGAGCGCCGCGCAGGAGCTGACGTCCTACAGCCTGTATCGCTGGGAGTGCGCCGTGCGCGCGTCTGTGGTGATGGGCTTTGTCGGCGCTGGCGGACTGGGGCAGATGATCGACCTGTCGATCCGCATGTTCGCCGGGGGTGAAGTCGTCAGCATCCTGCTGACCTTCCTGCTGCTGGTGCTGGTGGCGGACCAGATCAGCCTGACCCTGCGGCGGAGGCTGGCATGAAACGCACCCTGACCAACCTGCTGACGCTAACCCTGCTCTGCGTCGCCGTTGCAGCCTCGTTTATCTGGCTGCAACTGGATTTCAGCGCACTGGTTACTGCTGATGGTCGCGAACAGATGGCGCGCTATGTCGCCGCCTTCTTCCCCCCCAACACCAGCCCGGCCTGGCTGGCCAAACTCTGGCAAGGCACGCTGGAAACGCTGGCCATCTCGGCGATCGGCACGCTGCTGGCAGCGCTGCTCGGCGCGATCCTCAGCCTGCTGGCTGCCGGACGTATGGGCGCAGTTGCCCGCAGCATCTGCCGCCTGCTGCTCAATGCGCTGCGCTCGGTACCAGAGCTGGTCTGGGCGGCATTGATGGTGCTGGCTGCCGGGCTCGGCCCTTTCGCCGGCACCCTGGCATTGGCGCTGCACACCACCGGCGTGCTGGGGCGCCTGTTTGCCGAGGCGCTGGAAAATACCCCAACCGCACCGGCAACGGCCCTGCGTGAAGCGGGTGCTGGTCGGGTCGCGGCGTTTCTGTACGGCACGCTGCCGGGGGTACTGCCGCAGTGGCTGTCGTACACCCTGTATCGCTGGGAAAACAACATTCGCATGGCCGCGGTGCTGGGTTTTGTCGGCGCCGGCGGGCTAGGTCAGATGCTGCACGTCACCCTGAGCCTGTTTCAGCAGTCCAAGGCCTCCAGCGTGATCATGGCGATGCTGGCGATGGTGCTGCTGGTTGACGCACTGAGCAGCTGGCTGCGGGCGAGATTGGGTTAGGCGGCAAGGTCGAGGTCGCTCGGCCACGACATGTCGTGGCCGCAGCGTCCAACGCTCAGGCCGTCCGCTCCTGCACCAAAACCCAGGGCCGAATCACCACCGCCCACAGGGTATCCGGGTTGCGCTCGGCCCAGTCGGCGGCGCGGCTGTCGGTTGCCACCTGCAGCTGGCCCGCGTCCATCCAGCCCTTGATGGCCTCGCTGTTGTCTTCCATCATCGCAGCCGCCACCTGCACCAAGTCCAATGCAGCGTCCACTGCCAGCAGATCGCCACGAGCGAAATGTGGCTCCAGCACCTTCCATTCAATTTGCGCTGTTGCGCCAAGAATCGCCGCGTAGGCCTCATCCGATACCGTCATACTCGATCACACTCCCCTGAATTTCAGCCGTCGAATACTAATGAGCTGACGCGCGAACGCAAGCGCTGCGCTGTGCATAGAGAAAGCAAATTCCGGACAAATGGCTATTCTTGGACACAAGATGTCGCCATAAAGACAGATTATTGCAGTTAACGGACATGGGTTCATTTTTTGCACAAGCCAGATTCCATTGGCGACAGGACGATTGCTAAACTGCGCCGGTACAGTTCCGAACCGATGCTGAGTTCAGCGAAAATCGCTGCCCCGGCACCCTTTTTCGGCATAACAACATAAGTGAGCAGATGACATGAAAATGGCACACAAGAAAGCACTTTCCCGGATGATCGCCGCCGCGGCGCTGGTTGGCGCCAGCACCTGTGCAGTCGCAGCGGACACCATCAAGATCGCGCTGGCAGGTCCGGTCACCGGCCCGGTTGCCCAATACGGCGACATGCAATTCATTGGCGCCAAAATGGCCATTGAGCAGATCAACAAGGCTGGCGGCGTAAACGGCGCCCAACTCGAAGGTGTGGTATTCGACGATGCCTGCGATCCCAAACAGGCTGTTGCGGTAGCCAACCGCATCGTCAATGAAGGCATCAGCTTTGTTGTCGGCCACCTCTGCTCCAGCTCCACCCAGCCGGCTTCCGACATTTATGAAGAAGAAGGCATCCTGATGATCACCGCGGCGTCCACCAGTCCGGACATCACTGAGCGCGGTTACCAGATGATCTTCCGCACCATCGGTCTGGACAGCCTGCAGGGCCCGACCGCCGGCAACTTCATCGTGGAACAGATCAAGCCGCAAAAGGTCGCGGTCATCCACGACAAGCAGCAGTACGGTGAAGGTATCGCTACCGCCGTGCGCGACGTGCTCCAGGCCAACAACATCGAGGTGCCGGTATTTGAAGGCATCACCGCTGGCGACAAGGACTTCTCTGCCCTGATCGCCAAGCTGCGTCAGGCCGGGGTCGACTTCGTCTACTACGGCGGCTACCACCCTGAGCTGGGTCTGATCCTGCGCCAGGCTGGCGAACAGGGTCTGGATGTGCGCTTCATGGGTCCGGAAGGTGTTGGCAACACCGACATTTCCGCCATCGCTGGCGAAGCCTCCGAGGGCCTGCTGGTTACCCTGCCCAAGGCATTTGATCAGGATCCGAAGAACGCCCACCTGGTAGAAGCATTCCAGGCCAAGAACGAAGACCCGTCCGGCGCCTTCGTCTTCCCGGCCTACGCTGCCGTTCAGGTCATCGCCGACGGCATCAAGATTGCCGACAGCACCGATACCGAAGCCGTTGCACAAGCCCTGCGCAGCAACAGCTTTGAAACCCCCACCGGCACCCTCAGCTTCGATGAAAAGGGCGACCTGAAGGATTTCAACTTCGTCGTCTATGAATGGCACGCTGACGCCAGCAAGACCGCACTGACCGAGTAATCGACCCGCAACGGGCCTGTCCAACACCGCGTTGGCAGGCCCGCTTTTTATTGTCGAACGCACGTCTGTGCGGACCTGCACTGTTTCCCTTGTCCCTTCGGTGTCATGGCCATGCCAGAGTCCCTTTACTACCTTATCCAACAGTTGCTCAACGGCCTGACCGTTGGCAGCACCTACGCCCTGATCGCCATTGGCTACACCATGGTCTACGGCATCATCGGCATGATCAACTTCGCCCACGGCGAGGTGTACATGATCGGCAGCTACATTGCCTTCATCGTCGTCGCCGCGCTGGCGATGTTCGGTATCGAATCGGTACCGGTGATGATCGTCGCCGCCTTTGCCATCAGCATGATGGTCACCAGCGCCTACGGCTACAGTATCGAGCGCGTCGCCTACCGTCCGCTGCGCGGCGGCAATCGCCTGATTCCGCTGATCTCCGCCATCGGCATGTCGATCTTCCTGCAGAATCTGGTGCGTATAGCCCAGGGTTCGCGCGATATCGCTATGCCCACGCTGATCTCCGGCGGCATTGATATCGGCCCGCAGGAGGGCTTCCACGCGACCCTGTCCTACATGCAGATGATCATTTTTGTGGTCACCCTGATCACCATGGTCCTGCTCACCCTGTTCATCTCCCGTTCGCGCATGGGCCGCGCCTGCCGCGCCTGCGCCGAAGACCTGAAGATGACCAACCTGCTTGGCATCAATACCAATGCGGTGATCGCCCTGACCTTCGTCATCGGCGCAGCACTGGCCGCTGTCGCCGGCGTACTGCTAGGCATGTATTACGGCGTAATCAACCCGTACATCGGCTTCATGGCCGGCCTGAAAGCCTTCACCGCAGCGGTACTGGGCGGCATCGGCAGCATTCCCGGGGCAGTGCTTGGCGGCCTGCTGCTGGGCGTAACCGAGGCGATCACAGCCGGTTACTTCAGCACCGAATACAAGGATGTGGTCGCCTTCGGCCTGCTGATTCTGATCCTGCTGTTCCGCCCGAGTGGCATCCTCGGTCGTCCGGAGGTGGAGAAGGTATGATCCGTGCGAACCTGAAACCGGCGGTAATTTCCGCTGTTGTCGTCGCCATTCTGACCGGTCTGCTGCTGGGCGTGCGCCTGGAACAGCAGGGCACGACCCTCGGTCTGACCGGCGCCGGCCCGGATGTCTACTGGAAGATTGCTGCCGCAGCCGCCTTCCTGTTTTTCTTCAATCTGTTCCGCGATCAGTTGAGCGCGCTGTGGAAAGGCCTGCCGGGCCTGCCCAAAGCGCCAGAGAAACTGACCAGCCTCGGCGACAAGCCGGCACTGCGTCGCCTGTTCTGGTGCTTCATGATCGCCGCGGCGATCCTCTGGCCGTTCCTGTCCAACCGCGGCGGCACTGACCTTGGCACCCTGGTGCTGATCTACGTGATGCTGGGCCTGGGCCTGAACATCGTGGTCGGTCTGGCTGGCCTGCTGGATCTGGGCTACGTCGGCTTCTACGCCGTTGGCGCCTATGGCTATGCGCTGATGGCGATGTACTTCGATGTTGGGTTCTGGACCGGCCTGCTGATCGCCGGCTGTCTGGCCGCCCTGTTCGGCTTTCTGCTGGGCTTCCCGGTGTTGCGTCTGCGCGGTGACTATCTGGCCATCGTGACGCTGGGCTTCGGCGAGATCATCCGCATCCTGCTGAACAACATGACCTGGCTGACCAATGGCCCGAACGGCATCGGCGGCATCCCCAAACCGACCCTGTTCGGTCTGGAATTCAGCCGCCGCGCCAGCGAGGGCATGCAGAGCTTCCATGAGTTTGTCGGCATTAGCTACAACTCCGAGCATCGGGTGATTTTCCTCTACCTGCTGGCCCTGCTGCTGGTACTGATCACCCTGTTCGTGATCAACCGCCTGCTGCGCATGCCGATTGGTCGCGCCTGGGAAGCCCTGCGCGAAGACGAGATTGCCTGCCGCGCACTGGGCATCAACCCGACCGCCGTGAAGCTGGGCGCCTTCACCATCGGCGCCAGTTTCGCCGGTTTTGCTGGCTGCTTCTTTGCTGCGCGTCAGGGCTTCATCAGCCCGGAATCCTTCACCTTCATCGAGTCCGCCATCATCCTCGCCATCGTGGTGCTGGGCGGCATGGGGTCACAGATCGGCGTCATTCTGGCCGCGATCATCATGACCATCCTGCCGGAAATGGCCCGCGAATTTGATGAGTACCGCATGCTGCTGTTCGGCCTGATGATGGTCCTGATGATGATCTGGCGGCCGCAGGGCCTGCTGCCGATGAGCCGTCCGCACCTGGAGTTACGTACATGAGCCGCCCCCTTCTCGACGTATCGGGCCTGACCATGCGCTTCGGCGGCCTGCTGGCCGTTGATGGCGTTCATCTCAGCGTACAGCCCGGTCAGATCGTCTCGATGATCGGCCCCAACGGGGCCGGCAAAACGACCGTATTCAACTGCCTGACCGGTTTCTACAAGCCGAGTGGCGGCAAGATCGTGTTCGATGGCCGCGAAATTCAGGGCATGCCCGGTTTCAAGGTCGCCCGCCGCGGCATGATCCGCACCTTCCAGCACGTGCGCCTGTTCAAGGAAATGACCGTGGTGGAAAACCTGCTGGTCGCCCAGCACCAGCACATGAACACCAACCTGCTGGCTGGCCTGTTCAAGACCCCCGGCTACCGCCGCAGTGAGCAGGAAGCGATGGAGCGCGCCGCCTACTGGCTGGATCGGGTTGAACTGCGGGAGTTTGCCAACCGACCAGCCAACACCCTGGCCTACGGTCAGCAACGCCGACTGGAGATCGCCCGCTGCATGGTGACCCAGCCCAAGCTGCTGATGCTCGATGAGCCGGCAGCCGGTCTGAACCCGAAGGAAACCGACGATCTCAAGGCGCTGATCAGCGAGCTGCGCGACGAGCACCAGATCACCGTGCTGCTGATCGAGCACGACATGAAGCTGGTCATGAGCATTTCCGACCACATCGTCGTGATCAACCAGGGCCGCCCCCTGGCCGCCGGCACCCCGGACGAGATCAAGCATAATCCGGACGTCATCAAAGCCTATCTGGGCGAGACCTGAGGGAAAGCACAGCATGCTGTACATGAAGAACGTGTCGACCCACTACGGGAAGATCCAGGCGCTGCATGACGTCAACCTTGAGGTGCGTCGCGGCGAAATCGTCACCCTGATCGGTGCCAACGGTGCCGGCAAGACTACCCTGCTGATGACCCTGTGCGGCGACCCGCGGGCCACCACCGGCAGCATTCGCTACGAGGGCGATGAGCTGACCGGCCTGAGCACCGCGGAAATCATGCGCAAGGACATCGCCATCGTGCCGGAAGGCCGCCGCGTGTTCTCGCGCCTGACGGTCGAGGAAAACCTCGGCATGGGCGCCTTTTTCAGTGACAAGGAAACCCGGCAGACCCAGCTCGATACCGTGCTGACACTGTTCCCACGGCTGAAGGAACGCTACCAGCAACGCGCCGGCACCATGTCCGGCGGCGAGCAGCAAATGCTGGCAATCGGCCGCGCGCTGATGAGCAAGCCGCGACTGTTGCTGCTGGACGAGCCGTCACTGGGGCTGGCGCCCATCATCATCCAGCAGATCTTCGACATCATCGAGCAACTGCGGCAACAGGGCGTCACCGTCTTTCTGGTCGAGCAGAACGCCAACCAGGCGCTCAAACTGGCCGACCGCGGTTACGTGATGGAGCACGGTCATATCGTGCTGGAAGACACCGGCGAGGCGCTGCTGGCCAACCCGGATGTGCGCAAGGCGTACCTCGGGGGCTAAGCCAAGCGGTTATCAGGGTGTGGCGATCACACCCTGATAACCGCATCCACGCTGCTGCTCGCCATTGACCAGCAAGGTCGCCTGCAGGTGGAAATAATCACCGGTAACCGGGTCCTGGCAGGCCTGCGGATACAACCACAACTCCACCTGATGATCCGGCAACGAGGCCGCATTCAACGCGCCGTCTGGCAACTGCTCAATCACCACCGAGCGCGCCGGATAGGTCAGCTCACCATCAGAACGCACCAGCCCACTCGTTGACAGCCATGCCTGCCAACGTGGCTGATAGCCCAACGCAACCCACTGCGCGTGCGCAGCGCTGTCATCACCGCAGCCACGGCCGTGCGACTGCATGCGCAGCACTTGCTCCGGGTGCAACTGCCCGTGCCGATCCAGGCGGCCGATCAGGTCGGTAAAGATCGCCAGCTGCCCGGGCTGCGTCGCCAGCTCGAAGATCGCCGAAACCGCGTCGGCATCGACCAGCGGCAGCAGCGTCTGACTGGTGCATTCACGCAGGACAAAGCCGTCACCGCTACGCTCAAGCAAGCCGCTCAGACGCTGCGGCTCACTCCCCCAGAATCCCTGCATGACGCTGCAACCGCTCAGCAGCAACGGCGACAGCAGCGCTGCCATACCCCAGCGAATCGGACTCAATCTGTGAACTCCTTTGCGTTAAGCGGACTCAGGCATGAATCATGACATACGGCAGCTCACAAACCAGCATGCCAGTGGTAATCTGTGCCGCATTGAGCGCTTGCGATTCCAGCAAGTGCAAATGGTTCCCGACCTGCGTACGGATAAATAACAATGAAGCTGCTTTCTGCCCTCTCACTCGGTAGTGCCCTTGTTCTGCTAACCGCCTGCTCCAGCACCAAAGCGACCCCGCCCCCGCCTCCGGCGCCGCAGGTCACTCCGTGGGCTCAGCTGCACATGGACGAACTGCGTACCCTGGCCGCCGAAGAGCGCTATGAGCTGGAACACGACGGCGATGAAGTCCGCCTGATCATCCCGGTCAACGGCAACTTCCACCCCAAACGCACCCTGCTGCTGCCGTCCGGACTGGTGCCCCTCTCCCGCGTAGCCAAGCTGCTGCGTGGCGCGACCGATAGCCACATTCAGGTCACTGGGTACAGCGACAGCTCAGGTGACGACCACCTCAACCAGCAACTCAGCATGGAACGCGCGCAAGCGGTTGCCAGCGTGCTGCAACTGGGTGGCGTCAGCCGCCGGAACATGGAGCTGATCAGCCTCGGCGAAGCCAATCCGCGCGCCGACAACAGCACCGCCGCCGGCCGTGAACAGAATCGCCGCGTGGTCATCAACATCACTCCGCGCGCCACAGCGTCCGCCGTCGCACTGGCACCCTGAGCCAGCACTGGCGGGCCTTGCGGCCCGCCAGCTCCCGACCAACTGTTCCCTGCAAACTGACAGCCTCTGCTAAACTGCCCGGCTATCGCCGGCAGCCCCGGCGTCCCCCATTCGCTGTCAGAGACACATTCATGTCAAATCCCGTACAACCCAGGGCATCCGCCCTGCTGCCGCTATTGCTGTTCCTGCTGATTTTTCTCGGCAGTGGCATCTACTACAGCCTGGCCGGTACCGAATTCGCCTTTTATCAGATCAAGGCACCGGTCGCGATTTTGCCGGCAATCATCCTCGGTCTGCTGCTGGCCAAACCCAGCTACCGGGAAAACCTGCAGACCTTTATCGACGGTATCGGTGATCGCAACATCATCACCATGGCGCTGGTATTCCTGCTGGCCGGCGCGTTTTCCAGTGTCACCAAGGCGATCGGCGGCGTTGATGCAACCGTCAATATGGGGCTGAGCATATTGCCGCCCAGCCTGATTCTGCCCGGCCTGTTCATGATTGCGGTATTCATCTCCACCGCAATGGGCACCTCCATGGGCACCATTGGCGCACTGATTCCGATTGCGCTTGGTTTTGCCGAAGCCACGGGGCTCTCGATCCCGCTGGCGGTCGGTGCGGTTATCGGCGGCGCGATGGCCGGTGACAACCTGTCGATCATCTCCGACACCACCATCGCCGCCACCCGCACCCAGGGCGTCGGCATGCGCGACAAGTTCCGCCTCAATCTGATCATTGCCGTGCCCGCCATGCTGCTGACGCTGGCGGTACTGTTTGTGGTTGGCGATGCCCACGGCGCCGCTGCCGTCGAGGACTACAACCCTTGGCTGGTGGTGCCGTATCTAAGCGTACTCGTGCTCGCCCTGTGTGGGCTGGACGTCATGATCGTGCTGATGACCGGGATCATCCTGTCCGGGGTGACCGGCATGCTGATCAAGCCGGATTACGCCCTGGCCAGCTACGGCAGCGACATCTATCAGGGCTTTGCCGGCATGCTGGAGATCACCATCTTGTCGATGCTGATTGGCGGCCTGTCGGCCATCATGAAGCAGGAAGGCGGGCTGGATTGGCTGCGCGAGCGTATTCAGGCGCTAACTTCCCGCTCTGCCGGTCGTCGCAGCGGTGAAACCGGCATCGCCGGACTGGTCAGCCTGACCAACCTGTTCGTCGCCAACAACACCGTCGCAATTATCATCAGCGGCAGTGTGGCGAAGGATCTGGCCGAGCACTATGACGTTGACCCGCGCCGCAGTGCCAGCCTGCTCGATATCTTCTCGTGCGTGATTCAGGGTCTGATCCCGTACGGTGCGCAGATTCTGCTGGCCGGCTCGCTGGCGGCGCTCTCGCCGATGGTATTGATCACCCAGGTGCATTACTGCTGGTTGCTGGGTCTGATGGCGGTTCTGGCGATTATCTTCGGACTGCCACGGCTGAAAACGACAGCGGTCGCCGAATAAACGGAAAAACCGGAAAAACCGGGGAAGCCGGAAAAAACCGGGCACAGCACGCTGTGCCCCTACTGGTCCCAGGGTTCGCCGCGGGTGCGGGGTTCGCGGCGCAGTTTTTCGTGCATCGCCGCCTTGGCCAGCATGTTGGCGCTGACCGGCGCGGTCAGAAACAGGAAGAAGGTAATCAGCAGCTCGTGCAGGCTGATGCTGCCGCTCTGGGTGCTGAAGTACGCCATCGACCCCAACACCAGTGCACCGACGCCCAGCGTCGTTGCCTTGGTCGGCCCGTGCAGGCGCATGAAAAAGTCCGGCAGTTTGAACAGCCCGATTGCGCCGATCAACGCAAACACGCTACCCGTCAGCAGCAGCGCTGCAATCAGCCATTCAACCCAGCTTGTATCGCTCATAACGCGCTCCTACTCGATGATATTGCCACGCAGCAAGTGCTTGGCGATGGCAACCGTGCTGACAAAGCCCATCACCGCGATCAGCAGCGCCGCTTCGAAAAACAGGTTGGAGTCCAGATACAGGCCAAGCAGCATGATCAGCGCGATGCCGTTGATGTAAAGCGTATCGAGCGCAAGGATCCGATCCGGCAGATCCGGCCCCTTGATCAAGCGGGCAAAGGTCAGCAACAAGGCGACGGTAATGATGCCCAGACAAATCAGCACTACGGTGTCGAGCATTCGAAAATCTCCCGAATGGGTTCTTCATAGCGCTGGCGAATATGGTCGATCAGCGCCTGCTCATCGCCCACGTCCAGCCCATGAATCAACAAGGTCTTGCGGTCAGGACTGATGTCGGCAGACACCGTGCCCGGCGTCAGCGAGATGGTGCTGGCCAGTACGCTGATCGAGAAGTCCTGCTGCAGCTGCAGCGGATAGTTGACGAAGGCCGGACGCAGCTGACGGCGCGGCCCCAGAATCAGTTTGGCCACCTGCAGATTGGCCAGCACGATATCGGCAAGCACCCGGCTGACAAACACCACCAGACGACCAAAGCGCAAGCGATAAGGCGAACGCGGCCAGAACACATGGGTCAGCCAGGGAATCAGGCAGGCCAGTACCGCCGCCATCAGCAGGTTGCCGAACGAGACCGAGTTCATCAGCAGCAGCCAGCCGATCAGCAGCGATACGCTCAGCCACGGGTGCGGAAACACGCGATCGGGCATTCTCATTGAGCACCTCCGGTAGCGGGCGCCACGGAAAACACCGCATCAATATACAGCTGCGGCATCAGCAACTGATCGGCCGTCTGCTGCAGATACCCCAGCAGCGGCGCTGCGAAGACGACCAGCACCGGGCTACCAGCAAGCAGCAGCAGCACCGCGCCCATACGCGCACCGTCGACCGGCTCACCGCTGGCCGCCTGATCCGACTGGCGCCAGAACAGGGTGCTGCCAGCCCGACTCAAGGCCACCAGACCGAGCAGGCCGCCAACCAGCACGACCGAATACAGCCATGCAGCCTCACCACCCTGCCCGGCCGCACCCAGCAACATCAGCTTGCCGAGGAAGCCCGACAGCGGCGGCATGCCGACGATCGACATCGCGATCAGGAAGAACACACCGCCCAGCAGCATCGGGTAAGGCAACTGTGGTCCGGCAATCAGACGGGCAGAAAAACGTGGACCGCGCACCCGCTGAATGATGCCGGTAAAGAGGAACAAGGCGCCGGTAATCCAGGTCGAGTGGATCAAATAGAACAGCGTCGCTTGCAACGCCTCGGCGCTGCCCAGCGCGACCCCCGCCAGCATGGTGCCAACCGACACCACCACCAGATAGGCAGTCAGCGCGCTGAGCGTACTGGCAGCCAGTGCGCCAATCGCCCCCAGCAGCAGCGTTACCAGCGCCAGCGGCCACAGCCAGTACAGCGCCATGTTCGCCAGCTCACCAGCATCGGCGCCGAAGATCAGTGTGTAGACTCGGACAATCGAATACAGCCCTACCTTGGTCATGATCGCAAACAACGCGGCGACCGGTGCGCCAGCTGCGGCGTAGGCGCGAGGCAGCCAGAAGTAGAGAGGAAAAACAGCCGTTTTCAGCCCAAAGACCACCAGCAGCAGCATACCGGCAGCGCCAACCAGCGGCGCGTCTGCAGCATCCAGTTCACGTACCTTGAGCGCCATGTCGGCCATGTTCAGCGTGCCGGTCACGCCATACAGGGTACCGACTGCGATCAGGAACAGCGCCGAACCGGTGAGGTTGAGCAGCAAATAATGCAGGCCGGAGCGCACCCGCGCCGACCCGGCGCCGTGCAACAGCAGGGCATAGGAAGAAATCAGCAGAATTTCGAAGAACACGAACAGGTTGAACAGATCGCCCGTCAGAAAGGCGCCGTTGATCCCCATCAGCTGGAATTGAAACAGCGGGTGGAAGTTGCGCCCGGCCGCGTCGTCACCGCGTACCGCGTAGATCAGCGCCCCTGACGCCAGCACAGCCGTCACCAGCAGCAGCAGCGCACTGAGGCGGTCGACCACCAGCACGATGCCAAACGGCGGCATCCAGTTCCCCAGCGCATACACACTGATACCCTGTCCTGCCTCGGCCAGCAGCATCGCCGCCAGCGGAATTTGCAGGAAGGTGGCCAGCAGCGACAGCGCCCGCTTGGTATCCATGCTCGCGCCCAGCACCAGCAGCAAGGCACCGGCAAACATCGGCACCAGCACGGGCAGAATCGGCAGGTGAGTCATCAATGGTCTCCCTTGCCGTCAACGTGATCGCTGTCGAGCTCGCCCTGTGCTCGCAACGCGAGCACCAGCGCGTAGGCGGTCATGGCAAAGCCGATAACGATGGCCGTCAAGACCAGCGCCTGCGGCAGCGGGTCGGCATAAACCTCGGCCTTGCCAAGCACCGCCGGTGCGGCATCGCCCAGGCGCCCGGTGGCAAACAAAAACAGGTTCACTGCATAACTTAACAGCGCCAGCCCAACCACCACCGGGAAGGTGCGCGCACGCAGCATCAAATAGACCCCACAGCTGGTGAGCACGGCAAGGGCTACGGCATACAGCAGCTCCATCAGAATTCTCCTCCTGCTACCCGGGTCTGCGACAACTTGCCGAGATTCGCCAGAATCAGCAGCGTTGCCCCCACCACCGTGAGGTAGACCCCCAGGTCAAACAGCATCGCGGTAGCCAATTCGATATCGCCTACCAACGGAATATGGAAATGATCGAAGGCGCTGGTCAGGAACGGATAACCGAACACCCAGCTGCCAATGCCCGTAGCACCGGCGATCAGCACGCCGGCGCCCGCCAACCAGTGGTAGTTCACCGGCCAGCGCTGGGCGGTCCAGGCCTCGCCGCTGGCGACATACTGGAGAATCAACGCCACCGCGGTAATCAGGCCGGCGATAAAGCCGCCGCCCGGCAGGTTGTGCCCGCGCAGGAAGATATAAACCGAGATCATCAGGGCCAGCGGCAACAGCACGTGCGAGAGGTTGACCAGCATCAGCAGGTCGCCGCGCTGGGCCCAGGGTTTGCCGAGGCTGTCGGCACCGGGGATACGCAGGCGCAACCCGTCGATCAGGGCATAGATGGCAATGGCTGCGATTGCCAGCACACTGATCTCGCCCATGGTATCGAAGCCACGGAAATCGACCAGAATCACGTTGACCACGTTATGCCCCCCGCCACCGGTAACGCTGTTGGCGAGGAAGAAATCAGCGATGCTGTCGTACGGACGGGTCAGCACAGCAAAGGCCAGCGCGCCGACCAGCGTGCCGCACAGCAGGGCAATGACAAGATCGCGGCTGCGACGCAAGCCAGAAGATTCACGCGGGGTACGTGCCGGCAGGAAGAACAGCGCCAACATCAGCAGCACGATGGTCACCACTTCGACCGAGATCTGGGTCAGTGCCAGATCCGGTGCGGAGAAGCGGGCAAAGGTCAGCACCACACCCAAGCCAACAACGCTCAGCATGACCAGTGAGACCAGCCGCAGACGGTGCCAGTAGGCGGTCGCCACCGCGCTGAATATCATCACCACCGCCCCGGCCAGCGTCACGCCATCAACCGGGGTCAGCGCCACCGGGCCTCGCAAGGCCGGCAACTGCACCAGCCAGAAGCCGGTGACCACCAGCGCTGCCAGCAGCAGGCAGAGCAGATAGCGCTGCAGCGAGGCATTCTCCAGCAGCAGGGTCACGCGCCCGGCACCACCGACAATGCGCTGCACCGCCGCTTCAAACACCAGCTTAGCATCCACATCCGGCTGACGGGCATACCAGTCGAACAGCGGACGGCGCGCCGAGTACACCACGATACCCAGCACCATCGCGGCAAAACTCATGAACAGTGGCAGATTGAAACCGTGCCAGATCGCCAGACTGTACTCGGGCAAGGTGTTGCCAACCGTCGATTCGGCAGCCACCGCCAGCAGCCCGGCAACCGTGAAGCCGGGCGCCAAACCTACCGCCAGACACATGACCACCAGAATCTCGACCGGCACCCGCATGTAGCGCGGCGGCTCGTGCGGCGGATACTTGGGCAGGTTGACCGGCTTGCCGTTGAAGAAGACGTCGTGCACAAAGCGCAGCGAATACGCCACCGAGAACACCCCGCCCAGCGTCGCACCCAGCGGAATCAGCCAGCTCCAGTTGCCGAGCATGTGCTGTTCCAGTGTTTCGGTGAAGAACATTTCCTTGCTGAGGAAGCCGTTGAGCAGCGGCACACCGGCCATTGCCGACGCAGCCACCATCGCCAGCACCGCGGTATGCGGCATGAACCGCAACAGACCATTGATCCGCCGCATATCGCGGGTACCGGTCTCGTGGTCGATGATCCCCGCCGCCATGAACAGCGAGGCCTTGAAGGTGGCGTGGTTGATGATGTGGAACACCGCGGCGACCGCGGCCAGGCGGGTATCCAGACCGAACAGCAGGGTAATCAGGCCCAGATGACTGATCGTTGAATAGGCCAGCAATCCCTTGAGATCGTGCTGAAACAGCGCTGTGCACGCACCCACCAGCAGGGTTGCCATACCCGCGCTGCTGACGATGTAGAACCACAAATCGGTGCCGGCCAACGCCGGATACAAGCGCGCCAGCAGAAACACACCGGCTTTAACCATGGTTGCCGAGTGCAGATACGCCGAGACCGGTGTCGGCGCTGCCATCGCATGCGGCAGCCAGAAGTGAAACGGAAACTGTGCCGATTTGGTAAAGACGCCGAGCAACACCAGCACCAGCACCACCGGATACAGCGCGTGCTGACGGATCTGCTCGCCGGCCGCAAACACATCGGTCAGCTCATAGCTGCCGACGATCTGGCCCAGCAGCAGGATTCCGGCCAGCAGCGCCAGACCGCCGGCGCCCGTCACCGCCAGCGCCATGCGTGCGCCTTTGCGAGCGTCTGTGGAGTGCGACCAGTAACCAATCAGCAGGAACGACGACAGGCTGGTCATCTCCCAGAACACCATCATCAGCAACAGGTTCTCAGACAGCACCACGCCCAGCATCGCGGACATGAACAACTGCAGGTAACAGAAGAAGCGCCCCATCGGGTCGTTCTTGGAGAGGTAGTAGCGGGCGTAGAGGATGACCAGCAGGCCGATACCCTGGATCATCAGGGCGAACAGGAAACTCAGGCCATCAAGGCGGAAACTGAAGTTCAACCCCAGTTCAGTCAGCCAGGGCCAGGACTGAATCAGCGTGTGTCCGGCGAATACTGCGTCAGCGTGACGCCAGAGCAATGCCAGACCAACGACGGGAGCCACCATCGCCATCGAAGCGCACAGCGAGCGGCCTTGGTTCTTGAACAACAGTGGAAGCAGGCTGCCAAGCAGCGGGAGAATGACGATAAGCGCCAGGGTCATGCAGGACTTACTCCTAATATGGCCGTTGCGGCCTCCGTTCCAGCACCGACACCGCCGCAGCACCACCGTACTGCGCGACACCACTGGTCAAGAAGCGCACGCCATTATAGGGGCAACCTGCCATCGACGAACAACGCAAGCCGCTGAATCCGTTACAAAATGCGTAACCTTGGCACGACGGCGGCCCTGCGCCGCCGTCATATTGGCACCGTATTGCGTTATTTCACGACGCGGGATTGACCGTTAACCGACATGATCCGCACTCGGTCACCCGGCGCAAAGTTAACGCCCTCGGCCACTTCCTGAACATAGGCCCGAGTATAGCCACCATCTTCATTCACGGTGATCTCGACGCCTTGCGTACGAGTAATACCCTCTTCTGCCGCAGCGCCAGCCATACCACCGGCCAACGCCCCGACAATGGCAGCGATAGTGCTGCCACGACCGCCCCCTACGGTGCTGCCGGCAACACCGCCGATAGCCGCGCCCGCAGCCGGACCGATCACCGTCTTGGTGCCTTCGATCTGCACCAGGCGCACCGACTCGACGGTACCCATGCGCACGGTCTGCGGTGCGCGCGCATCCTCACGACTGTAAACATCGCCAGTCAGGGAAGAGGCACAACCACCCAGCGTCAGCACGGCGCCAAGCATCAACGTCACCAGATACCGCTTTTTCATTCTCGCTACCTCACTTATTCGCCTTGCGTGAAGGCCTGTTCCACAAGGGTGCGCGTTGTCTCGCCGGGTGGCAATACTGGCAATCTTGAGGGTTAACCGTTGATCGGATTTTGACCAATCCGAGTCGAATTTAATCGCGCCGTGGCATAACATCGGCCGCGCTTATCAGTAGACGCGCTGAGAATCACGCGTCAGATCATCTTTTTTGCGTTTCGTCGTAACCTGCAAAAGAACGAAAATAAAGAGCCTGGTTGCCCGAATCCGAGACACCGGAGGCTCTGCCATGTTCCCGCTGCAGGCAGCTTGGCTGTATTACCTTGAAAACCCCGCGCTGGTCCTCAACGGCCTGGCGCTGTTCTTCGCCGTCAATGGCAGCTGGCTGTGGATTGCCACCCAACTGCGCAGCAGCCTGGGCCGTCAGCGTCTGGCTACCCTGCCCGCCAGCGATTCCGACCTCAGCCTGCAGCGCGACCAGCGCATCAACCGACTGTTTTACAGCGTTGGCGCAGCCTGCCTGACGCTGGCCGTGGTACTGACCCTGATCAGTACCCGCGTCTGACCTGCGGCCGGCGGCGTTAGGCGCCGGCCTGCTCCCCCAGCACGCGTAACCGACTGTGCACCGGGTTGGCGTACTGCAGCAACCAGAACGGGCGTTGTGCTTCCGGCAGCGCCAGCAGCCGCTGCTGAAAGCGCTGCCCTTCAGCCGCCAGTTCGGCAGCCGAGTAATCATCACGCCAGCTCGCCAGCTCCACCGGCAACACTCCGCCACCCTGCTCGAACGCCAGGAAGTTGCTCGGATACAGCCGGTAGTGACCGAGGATCTGCCGGTCGACCGCCGCGGCAACCTGTTTGGCATCCTCCACTACGTCCGTCAGCGGCTTGCCAAAGGCCACGTGGACCCGGCCCTTGTAACCGGTCAGGCCCATAGCAATAGAGCGATCGTCCTCGCCCGGCTCCTTGCTGTAACTGCCTTCACGCGAACGCTGCTCCAGCTCACGCGCTTTCATGCCGTCGCACGGGTCCCACTCGTAGGAAATCGACACCGGCACCATGCTCAGCGAGCGAATGACATCCGCGAACGGCTCGTTCTTGCGGCTCATGCAGAACATCTTGATGATCGCCGAGTCGGTTTCGTCCAACCCGTCCTTGGCACGGCCCTCGGCCTGCGCAATCCAGATCGACTGCCCTTCGGCAATCGAGTGACTGATATACGCCGACATGGTCTGATAGGCCTGCAGCTTCTCGCGGCGCCCCGTAAGCGAGCGGTGCACGATAAAGCTCTTGTTAAGGCGCATCAGGTCCGCGACGAAGGGACGTTGCAGCAGGTTGTCACCAATGGCGATGCGCGGGGTCGGGTGGCCGGCGTGATACAAGGCGTAGTTGACGAATGCCGGGTCCATAACGATGTCACGGTGATTGGCAATGAACAGGTGGGCCTGATCACTGCGCAGGTTGTCCAGACCGCTATAGGTCACGGCCAAGGTGCTGCTTTCGATGAGGCGATCAAGGTAGGGCTCGAGCTTGTGCTGCAGATCATCGACGGACTGGACGCCACGCGCTTCGCGCTTGAGCGCCAGCTGCACCAGTGAACGAGCCAGCCCCGGCAGCAGTCGGTTGAGCCGCGGCAGCCGATAGCCCGCGAGCATCCGCATCAGGTCCTGGTCGGCCAGCAGACGCTGCAGCACGCCCGGCACCTCGGCATCGTTGTAGGGGCGAATGCCCTCGAACTCACTCATGTCACCCTCAGAGTCTTGTCGTCAGCCGCGCATTATGCGGTGCTGACTGTGGTTTCGCCAGATTGACGATGCGGCTACACTTCATGTCACACGCTAGCCGCAGGGAGTATTTACAGTGCAGGCGCTGGAAGAAGCCAATCTGGCCTGCCCTCACTGCGGCGAGCCCATCACCCTGCTGCTCGACCTGAGTGGCGGCGCCCAATCCTACACCGAAGACTGCCAGGTCTGCTGCCAGCCGATCCTCGTCAATCTCTGGATCGACGAAGACGGCAACGACTACCACGTGGATCTGCGCCGGGAACAGGACTGAGCATGCAACGCATCTACCGACCTGCCGACATGGCAGAGGCTACCCTGCTGGCTGGCGTGCTCGCCGACCACCACATTCGATGCCATGTCAGCGGTGGCTATTTGCAGGGCGCTATCGGCGACCTGCCGGTGCATGATCTGCTCGGCATCTGGGTCGCCGACGAAGACCTCAACCGCAGCACCGAACTGGTATATGCCTACCTCGGGGCAAGCCCCATCAACGACGAGGATCTGGAGTCGCCCCCGCCATGAGTGGTCGCCTGGCCCAATTCAATGCCCCTCACGCCGACATGCCCAGCGGCTGGCAGCCACAGTGGAATATCGCACCCGGCAAGCAATTGCTGATCCTGCGCAAGCAGGCTGGCAAGCTGGAGTGCGCCGCTGTGCTGTGGAACCTGACGCCGGGATGGCTGAAGGATCTCAGCCGGGCCACCTTCTCCGCCCGCGCCGAATACCTGCATGAAAAGCCGATGTTCCGACAGGCATTTGCCCAACGCCGCTGCCTGATTCCGGTCGATGGCTATTTCCTCTGGCTGCAACAGGGGCAGCGCAAGCAGCCTTGGTATCTGCGGCGCAAGGAAGGAGGGCTGGCGCTGGCGGGTATCTGGGAGCGTTACCAGCTGGATGACGGCCAGTTTTGGGACAGCTGCGCGCTGATCACCGTGCCGGCCAAGGGCCTCGCCAGCCGTCTGAGTGACCGCATGCCTGTCGCCCTGAATAGCGGCGAGCAGGCGATCTGGCTGGCCGAACACACCGCTGTCAGCGCCCTGCAGCCGCTGTTACTGAACGCCGACAGTCGCATTGAAATGACCTATCCGGTCAGCACTGCCGTCAGCAACCCGGCTACCCAGGGGCCACATTGCTGCAGCCCCGCGGGCCCGGCTCAGACCTTGAACTGATTGATCAGGCGGCGCTGATGCTCGGCCAGTTTGGTCAGCGACGCGCTGGCCTGTGAGGCCTCGCCAGCACCCTTGGCTACGTCCTTGGCCACGGTATCGATGGTGGTGACGTTGCGGTTGATGTCTTCGGCAACCGCGCTCTGCTCTTCGGCCGCACTGGCAATCTGGTTGTTCATGTCGTTGATCACCGATACTGCCTGGGTAATCGACGTCAGCGCCGCATCCGCCTCTTCCGCCTGCAGCACGCTCTGATCGGTACGTGCGCGACTCTGCTCCATGACCCTGACCGTCTCGCGGGTGCCATTTTGCAGCTGCTCGATCATCTGCTGAATTTCCTCGGTCGAGCTCTGGGTCTTCTGCGCCAGGTTGCGCACTTCATCGGCAACCACGGCAAACCCCCGGCCCTGCTCACCGGCCCGCGCCGCCTCAATCGCTGCGTTCAACGCCAGCAGGTTAGTCTGCTCGGCAATCCCGCGAATGGTGTCGAGAATACCGGTGATGTTTTCGCTGTCGCGCGCCAGTGCCTGCACGCTGTCCACAGCGCGCTGGATATCCTGCGAGAGATTTTGAATGGTCTCGGACGTTGCCCGCACCACCTCACGGCCGTGCGAGGCGGAACCGTCGGCATTCTGCGCCGCACTGGCCGCCTGCGAGGCGTTGCGCGCCACATCCTGTGCGGTAGCGGTCATCTCGGTGACGGCGGTCGCGACCAGGTCGATCTCACTGAGCTGACGCTGCACGCCATCGTTGGTGCGCAGCGCAATATCGGCGGTGTGTTCGGACGCATCGGTGACCTGCTGCACCGAGCCAACGACCTCCCGGATCATGCCCTGCAGCTTGTCGAGGAAGGCATTGAATCCACGCGCAATGGCGCCCAGCTCGTCAGCCCGATCCACATTCAAGCGCTTGGTCAGATCGCCGTCGCCCTTGGCAATATCATCGAGCATCGCTACCAGTTCGCGGGCCGGCTTGGCCAGACCATAGGCGACCATCACCATCACCAGCAGACCCGCGACCGCTACCAGCAGACCAATACCGGCCAGCAGCAGGGTGTCCTGCTGACGCATGTCCGTCAGCTCGGCATCCAGCTGATTGAAGTCTTCCATCACCACGTCGAGCGGCAGCTTGATCAGCAGCGCCCAGCGCACATCCGTGCCTTTCAGGGTGATCGGCATGATCAGTTGCAGATGCGGATTTTCACCATCCTCAAGCTGGAAGATTGTTTCACTGCCTAGACTGGCAATGTCGTTCATCTCCATCTCGTCCAGCACCAGAGAGGCCTTGTCACCGGGCTTGGCGCCTTCGCCGGTAAAGGCAACGAGGCGACCATTGCCACTGACCAGTGCCTGCTCGCCTTGGCCGTCATACAGATCCGCGTCGCTCTCATGCAGCATGCTCTGCAGAGACTCCATCGACAGGTCTGCACCCGCCGCCCCCATGAACTCGCCATCACTGATGATCGGCACGGTAAAGGACGCCAGCAGCACAGTCTTGCCTGCAATGTCGTAAGGCGCCGGATCAATCACGCAAGGCTTTAAGGTTTCCTTCGGACAGAGGTAGTACTCGCCGGTACGCACGCCGTTTTCGAGGATGGTTTCATCCTCCAGGTCGCCCAACGCCTCAAGGCTCAGGCTGCCATCATCATTTCGATACCACATTGGCATGTAGCGGCCTGAGCCGTTATAGCCATCGGTCTCGATGCCCTGAAAGAAGTTGTCGAGATTGTCCAGCGAGTTGGGTTCCCAGCCGACGTAGGCATCCCACAGGTTGGGGTTCTGCTCCAGCGTCATACGGATGACCCGGGTCATCTCCTCACGCCCCATCATCAGTGCCGGCATGCCGTCGTCCTGAATCTGCCCCAGCATCGAATTCAGCTGCGCCAGTTGCGATGCGACGGTCAGCGGGTATTCCATATAGCGTCGAATGCGCGCCTGCTCGCCAGCGGCAGTCGCCATCACCCGATCCTTGACCAGATCATCGATCAGCACACGACTGCGGCTTTGAACCAAAGACTGACTGCGCTCAGCCGAGTAAACCGAGTACAACGTCATCACACCAACGGCAATAAACAGACAGGCGCCGGCCAGTACGGCGATGGAGAGCTGGATTGACCTGAATTTCATGTAATACCTCGGCGTTGGGGCAACGGAGCGGCGAAGGATACCGGTTAATCGGCTATATCGGCCACCGGGCAAATTTCTGCAGCCTGTTGCATACAATTGCCCAAATGATGGTCCAATGGCTTAAGATTTTCCGGTCGCAGCGGCCGCGCAGAACGGAACCCGCGACAGACCACGCAATCCAACGTCTAACGAGAGAATAGAGCATGAAGAAATCACTGGTACTGCTGCTGTCTGTTTTGCTCGGTGCTGCCAGCCTGGCCGGCTGTAACACCATGGAAGGCCTGGGCAAGGACATCCAGAAGATGGGCGACAGCATCGAAGACGCCGCCAAGTGAGACAGCGCCGGTGCCCCAGACCAAGGCACCGGCAGCATTTCATCCCGACATAGCAAGGAAAAGCACCATGCGACTGCGATTTACCCTCCTACTTCCCGTGGTTCTGCTGGCCGGTTGCCAAAGCGTGCAGACCACCCAGGGCGGCAATGTTGGCGTCAACCGCACCCAGTACATGATGAGTGGACTGTCCAGCGAGCAAGTCAATCAGATGGCTGCCGAGTCGTATCAGGAGACCTTGGCCGAGGCCAAGAAGCAGGGACTGCTGAACACCAACGCATCGACTGTGCGTCGCCTCAATAGCATTGCCGCCAAGCTGATTACCCAGGTACCGAACTTTCGCCCCGATGCCAGCAGCTGGGACTGGGAGGTTAACCTGATCAAGGACGACCAACTGAACGCCAGCTGTTCGCCCGGCGGCAAGATTCTCTTTTATTCGGGCATCATCGACCGCCTTGAGCTGACCGATGCGGAAATCGCCCAGATCATGGGCCATGAAATCGCACACGCCCTGCGTGAACACGGCCGCGAAGCCATCTCCCGCGCCTACGCCACGCAAATGGGCACCCAGTTGGCCAGCGCACTGCTCGGACTCGGCCAAGGCGGCAGCCAGGCGGCGCAGATGGCCGTCCAGTACGGTCTGACCCTGCCCAACAGCCGCTCCAATGAAAGCGAAGCCGACCTGATCGGCCTGGAGCTGGCCGCGCGCGCCGGCTACGACCCGCAGGCTGCAGTCAGCCTGTGGCAGAAAATGCAATCTGCATCGCAGGGCGAGCCGCCACCGTTCATGAGCACTCACCCTTCTTCTTCCGGCCGCATTCAGGCACTACGCACCGCAGCGCCGCGTGTTCAGGCACTGTACGAGGCCGCCAGGTAACGTCACCAAGCGCCGGCGGGTCAGCGCCCGCCGGTCGGAAAGCAACGAATACGCTGGTCAATCCGCGCAAAACCAGTACAATTGCGCGCCGTTCGACCCCGAACGACATGGGTTCCCTCACCCCATTTGACAAAACGGCGAGTCAGCAGACTCGAATCGTAAAAAAGGACATACCATGACCGCACTTACGTCCGGCATGCAGCGCCGCGCGCTTGCACTGCTGATCAGTTTTCACATCATTATCATCATCGCCAGCAACTACCTGGTGCAGTTGCCGATCACCCTGTTCAGTTACCACACCACCTGGGGCGCCTTCAGTTTTCCGTTCATCTTCCTGGCTACCGACCTGACCGTTCGCCTGCTCGGCAAACAGGCTGCGCGCCGCGTCATCGCACGCGTCATGCTGCCAGCGCTGGTTGCATCCTACGTGGTGTCGGTAGTGTTTCAGGAAGGCAGCTACCGCGGCGTCGACGCACTGCTGTCGTTCAACGACTTCGTGCTGCGTATCTCGCTGGCCAGTTTTGTGGCCTACGTGATCGGCCAGTTACTGGACATTCAGGTGTTCGACCGCCTGCGCCGCATCAAGGCCTGGTGGATCGCACCAAGCCTGTCGACCGTGCTGGGCAACCTGGCTGACACCTTTGCCTTCTTCTCGGTCGCCTTCTGGCAGAGCAGCAATCCGTTCATGGCCGAGCACTGGGTCGAGATCGCAACCGTCGACTACGCCATTAAGCTGATCATCAGCATGCTGCTGTTCCTGCCGCTCTACGGGGTGCTGCTGCGTACGCTGATGAACCGTCTCGGCGGCCCCGCGCCCTCGGCCGCCTGAGTCGGCTCAGGGCACCAGCCCTGACCATCCCAGCACAAGCCCTGCCGCTGCACTCAGCAGCAGGGCTTGCAGCACTGTCCAGTTCCGCCCGAACAGCAGCCCTGCTGCCACCAGCGCTATCGCGAGAGCCAGCCAGTCCGGCGCACTCACGCCGTGCGGCATGAATACGTGCCAGGCAAAAAACAGCGCCAGATTCACAATCACACCCACCACTGCCGCACTCACCCCGGTCAGCGCCGCATTCAGGCGCAGCTCGCCACGGGTCGCCTCAATCAACGGCGCACCACCGAGTACAAACAGAAACGACGGCAGAAAGGTAAACCAGCAGACCAGCAGCGCCGCCAGCATGCCACCGGCCAACGGCTGTCCGGCAGCGACCAGTTCCCCCTGATACCCACCGAGAAAGGCGACAAACACCACCACCATGATCAGTGGCCCCGGCGTGCTCTCACCCAGCGCCAGCGCATCAATCATCTGCAGCGGCGACAGCCAGCCGTAGTGCAGCACGGCGCCCTGATAAACGTAGGGCAGCACCGCGTAGGCGCCACCAAAGGTCAGCAGCGCCGCCGTAGTGAAAAACCAGGCCATCTGGGTCAGTGGCCCGTCCCAGCCTTGCCAGAGCATCAGCACCCCCATTGGCAGGCACCAGAGCAACGCGCCAATCGCCAGCAGCATAAACAGCCGCGACAGACGGAAGCGCGCGTGTTCAGGCGCAACGCTGGCATCGTTGATCAGCGCCTGTGTATCGATGTCGACCTTGCCATCAGCGTGGGAAGCAGCGTCAAAGGCCGCCGGCTGGATGCGCCCGCCGACAGCGCCGGTCACTGCAGCTACCAGCACAATCAGCGGAAACGGCAGCCGCAGGGCAAAGATCGCCGCAAAGGCCGCCAGTGCAATCGACCAGAGCCAGCGGTTGCGCAGCACGCGACCACCGATCCGCCAGGCGGCCTGAAACACCACGATCACAACCACCGGTTTGATCGCATACAACACGCCCGCAATCAGTGGCACATCGCCGTAGACCAGATACACCCAGGCCAGCAGTATCAGCAGCAACAGCGACGGCAGAATAAACAGCAGCCCGGCCACCACCCCACCCCAGCTGCGATGCAATAACCAGCCAAGATAGGTCGCCAACTGCTGAGCCTCCGGCCCCGGCAGCAGCATGCAATAGTTCAGCGCGTGCAGAAAGCGCCGCTCCGACAACCAGCGGCGCCGGGCAACCAGCTCTTCGTGCATCAACGCAATCTGCCCGGCAGGTCCGCCAAAGCTGATAAAACCGAGCTTCAACCAGAAACCGAAAGCCTCGCGACGGCTAACCTCGCTCGGGCCAGGCAGCGGGCTTTCAGATGAATGTGTGGCGGTCATGATTACCTTCTTCAACTACGTCCGTGAGCCTCAGGGTGACACACCAACATTGCAGCGGTGCTGCAGGCTTGGCCAATGTATCCTCAGCAGGCATCATACTGGCACGGCGGCCGGGTTGAGCTGCCGCTTTCAGGGATAAGAACAACAACAATCACACGACAAGGAAAGCGCCATGACCTCCTGTGCAACCTGCAACAAGACCATCCTGTTCGGCGGGGTACGCGAAGAAGGGTATCGATTCTGCAACAAACGCTGTCTGGCGGAAGGGCAAATCGCCCTGGCGGCGGCCAGAGTGCCTGCCTTTGAGCGCATAAAACTGGTGCAGTCGGTCTATCGCGCGCCCTGCCCTCGCTGCAAAGCCACTGGCCCGATCGACCTCTACCAGTCACATTTTGTGCAGTCTTTCATTCTGATGACCCGCTGGGGCACCAATAACCTGATCTGCTGCCGCCGCTGTGCGCTCAAGCGCCAGGCCGGCGACTTTCTGCAGTCACTGCTGCTCGGCTGGTGGGGCATTCCGTTCGGCCTGCTGATGACACCAGTGCAGCTGCTGCGCAACGGCTATGCCATGCTCTTTCCACCCAGCACCACCGAACCGTCGGAGGCTTTCCAGCAGGTAGTTATTGAACGACTGATGCGACAGGCCGTCGAGCAGCAGAATACATCTGCCGCTCTAGCCACCGGGCAAGGCCGCTGGGCCGAGTAATCAGGCCGTCGCCGCCTCGCGGCCGGCGATCTCGCGCAGTGCCTGCACCAGATAGTCCGGCTCCTGCGCACCAGAGATGAGGTACTTACCGCTAATCACGAACGCTGGCACTGACGAGATACCCGCCTGCTGCCAATGCGCCTCGTCAGCACGAACAATGTCGGCGAACCGGTCGCCGTCCAGCACCTTCTCCGCCTCTGCTACATCTAGCCCGGCGGCGCGCACGGCATCGAGCAAGACGCCCTTCTCGCCAACATTCAGCGCCTCGCCGAAATAAGCGTCAAACAGCGCCTGCTTCATCTCGGTCTGCCGGTCATATTCGGCAGCCCACTTCACCAGCCGATGCCCATCGAAGGTATTGGCGGTGTAACGCTCCTGCATATTCGTGAAGTTCAGGCCAAGATCGGTGGCGATGCGAATCATGTCGTCCTGCGCGGCACGTACCTCGGGTTCGCTGCGGCCGTATTTGCGACACAGCGCCTCGACAATCGGCATTGGCCGCTGCGCCGGATCAGGATTGAGCTCGAAGGCGTGCCACTCCACCTTGCCTTCAACCTCCCCCTGCAGCGCCGCCAGCGCTTGCTCAAGTCGGGCGTAGCCGATGGCGCACCAGGGGCAGGCAATGTCGGAAACGATATCGATGGTCAGGGTCTGCATGGCGTTACTCACAATTCAGAAAGGTCAGTGGGTCAGACTACACCCATGACCGGCGGGTTTCACCGAGCATCAGCCACTGCTATAACAACGGATCACGCCACAGAGGATCGAAGCCATGCTGCAACTGCGCCCCAACTGCGAATGCTGCGATCAGGACCTGCCGCCGAACTCAGACGCCGCCTTGATCTGCAGCTTCGAGTGCACCTTCTGCCGCAACTGCGCCGAGCAGCGCTTCGCCGGCCGCTGCCCAAACTGTGGCGGCAATCTGGTCACCCGGCCGAGTCGACCGGCCGCACTGCTTGAGCGCTACCCGGCCAGCAACCAAAGGGTGCTCAAGGAGCACAATCACGGATGAGCATTGCCGCGTTGCTGTCGCTGTTTCTCGCTGTGGTCGCGCTGGCAGCCTTGCCAAGCAGCAGCGTCGCACTGGTGGTTGTGCGCAGTGCGCGATTCGGCGTGAGCCAGGGGCTTGCTGCGGCACTGGGTATCACCCTTGCAGACCTGCTGCTGGCCGCATTGGCACTGGCCGGCTGGCAGGTCGTAATGGAAAGCCTGGGTGAACTGTTCAATCTGCTGCGCTGGCTCGCAGCCGGGTATCTGATCTGGTTTGGCTGGACACTATGGCGCTGTCGCCAGCCAACTGCGCCTGAGCTCGGCACTCGGGGTGGCTGGTGGCGCAGCCTGCTGGCAGGCCTGATGCTGACCCTCGGCGACATCAAGGCGCTGGTGTTCTACGCCAGCTTCTTTCCGTTATTCCTGACTGCGCCCCTGACGCCGCTGGTCTGTCTGCAGGTGCTGGCAACCATCGCCGCAGCCCTGCTGCTGGTCAAAGGTATCTACGCCCTGCTCGGCAGTCGCCTGGCAGCAGGGTTACCCAGCCAGACACTCCAACGCCTCGGCGGCAGCCTGATGATAGGCTGCGGCCTTTGGCTTGCCAGCCGCTGATCCGCCCCTCGAGAGCCCTATGCCCCAGATCGCCAATACCCCAGAGCCACCCTACTACACCGTCATGTTTACCTCCCTGCGCACCGACCACGATGATGGGTACGCACAGACTGCAGAGCGCATGCTGGAACTCGCGGCAGAGCAGGACGGCTTTCTTGGCGTTGAATCAGCCCGCGACGGACTCGGCATCACCCTGTCCTACTGGCGGGATCTGGACGCCATTCGCCGCTGGAAACAGCAAGGCGAGCACCTTGAAGCGCAACGGCGCGGGCGCAGCGACTGGTACAGCCAGTACCGGGTGCGCATCGCCCGTGTCGAGCGGGAATACGGTTTCGACAGTCACCCCGCTGCCGCGCAGCCCCTGCCGCGAGGCTGAGCTATAGTGTCCAGTACGCCGTTGCAGACGCATCGGCAGGCTACCCAACAACACCTACAACACAGGAGCCACACAGCATGAGCGCAGCCATTCTGCTACTGATCGGGTTGGGCCTGATGACCCTGGGGTACTTCATTTACTCCCGCTTCATCGCCCAGCGAATCTACCGTCTCGACCCGGACTTCCGCACCCCGGCACACGAGTTCGAAGACGGCATCGACTTCGTCCCGACCAACCGCTTCGTGCTCTGGGGCCACCACTTCACCTCGGTCGCCGGCGCGGCGCCCATCGTCGGGCCGGCCATTGCGGTGATCTGGGGCTGGCTGCCCGCGTTCATCTGGGTAGTAATGGGCACCATCTTCTTTGCTGGCGTCCACGATATGGGCGCGGTCTGGGCCAGTGTGCGCAACAAGGCCAAATCGGTCGGCTCGCTGACCGGCGACGTGGTCGGCAAGCGCGCCCGCAGCATCTTCATGATCGTGATCTTCCTCGTGCTGCTGATGGTCAACGCGGTATTTGCCGTGGTGATCGCCAAGCTGATGATGAGCTTCCCGACCGCGGTACTGCCGGTCTGGGGTGCGATTGCCGTGGCCCTGATTGTCGGCCAGCTGATCTATCGCCGCATTCTCGGTCTCGGGATCGTCTCGGTGATTGGCGTCATCGCCCTGTACGCCCTGATCTGGGCTGGCCCGAGCGTACCGATTCAAATGCCGGCCGAGGTTGGTGGCATATCCGGCAATGCAATCTGGATTCTGCTGCTGTTCCTCTATGCCGGCATAGCCTCGGTGCTGCCGGTGTGGATGCTGCTGCAGCCACGTGATTACATCAACGGCCTGCAACTGTTCGTCGGCCTGCTGATCCTCTACGGCGCGATCATGCTGCTGAACCCAGCGCTGGTCGCCCCGATGCTCAACGATGAGGTGCCCGCCGGCACGCCATCAATTGTGCCGCTGCTGTTCGTTACTATCGCCTGCGGTGCCATCTCCGGCTTCCACGGGCTGGTCTCTTCCGGCACCACCTCCAAACAGCTCGACAAGGAGACCGACGCCCGTTTTGTCGGCTACTTCGGAGCCATCGGCGAAGGCTGTCTGTCGCTGGCAGCGATTCTGGTGGCCTGCGCCGGGTTTGCCAGCCTTGCCGACTGGAAAGCCATGTACTCCGCATTTGGTCAGGGCGGTGTGACGGCCTTCGTACAAGGTGGCGCCTATGTCATCCACAACGGTCTGGGTCTGCCTGAGGTCACCGCCGCAACCCTGCTGACGGTGATGGCTGCGCTGTTTGCTGGCACCACCATGGACACCGGCCTGCGCCTGCAGCGCTACATCTTCCAGGAATGGGGCGAGATCTATCATCAGCAGTGGATGAAAAAGCCGCTGCCAGCGACCCTGCTGGCGATCGGCAGCTGCCTGCTGCTGGCCTTTGGTGCCGGCGGCGCAGACGGCTCCGGCGGCATGATCATCTGGCCGCTGTTCGGCACCACCAACCAGCTCCTGGCCGGCCTGACTCTGCTGGTGATCACGGTGATGCTGGTCCACTACCGCCGCCCCATGTGGTACACCCTGCTGCCACTGTGCTTCCTGCTGGTGATGACGGTGACCGCGCTGGTAATTCAGCTCAAGACCTTCTACGACCAGCAGAACTACTTCCTGCTCGGGCTCGATATCGTGGTGCTGATCGCGGCCATTCTGGTAGCACTGGAATGCGCGGCGGCGCTGAAACGCCACCTGGCTCTGGCGGCGGCAGAGCAAGCCGATGGCAACTGAGCGCGCAGAAAAATGGCGCGTCTGGCTGAGTCAGGCGCGCTTCTTTCTGGAAGAGACCTACAGCTCGCGCTACCGCGGCGCCATAGCGCGCAGCCGCCGGGATCACGACGACTTGTTCATGCTGCTGGTGTTCAGCGAAATGATGGGCGTGCCCAACCCGGCCTCCTACTACACGCTGGAGCTGCAACCGCTGCTGCTTGAGCGCTTCCATGACTGGCATCGGCGCATGGGCATGGAACACTCACCACTCGATCATTTCCGCTGCTGCTGACCGGGAGAGTCGCTATTTCCACCGCTACATTTGATCTGTTGAGACGTCGCCTGCTGTGGGTTGGCGGCAAGGGCGGCGTCGGCAAGACCACCGTCGCCGCTGCCCTTGCCGTCCTGGCCGCCAGTCGTGACCAGCGCTGCCTGATTGTGTCCACCGACCCGGCGCACAGCCTCGGCGACGTGTTTGACCGCCCACTGGACGACCGCCCGACACGTCTGCTGCCCAATCTCGACGCAATGGAAATCGACCCCGACGCCGAGGTCGACGCGCACCTGCAACGGGTTACCGAGCAGATGCGCAAACTGGCTGCACCGGAGATGCTGAACGAACTGACGCGGCAAATGCAGCTCACCCGCCATTCACCCGGCACCCAGGAAGCAGCGCTGCTGGAGCGTATCTCGCGATTGGTCACCGCACCGCCGGATGACTATGACCTGATCATTTTCGATACTGCCCCCACCGGGCATACCCTGCGCCTGCTGACATTGCCTGAAGCCATGGCGGCCTGGACCGACGGCCTGCTCAGCCATAGTCGCAAGTCCGCAGAGCTGGGCAAGGTGCTGCAGCATCTGACGCCGCGCAGCGGCCGCGATGTCAGCAGCCCATTCGATGAGCCCAACGATGACCCGCTGCGCAGCATGGATAAACGTACCCGGGATGTCGCCGAAACCCTGCGCAACCGACGTCGGCTGTTCCATCAGGCCCGGCGACGACTGGAAGACCCTGCCCTCAGCGGCTTTCTGTTCGTGCTGACTCCAGAACGGCTGCCGATTCTGGAGACCGTTCGCGCGGTAGAGAGTCTTACCCAAGCGCACATTCCGGTGGCCGCCGCCTTGGTCAACCGGGTGATCCCGGCGTCCGCCGACGGTAACTTCCTGCAGCAACGCCGCATGCAGGAAGCAACCTATCTGCAGCGCATCGACAACGAACTTGGCCAGTTACCACGACCCCGTCTGCCCTGGCTGGAAACCGATGTGCAGGGGATCGAGGTATTGCAGCAATTGGCCGAATTGCTTGCAGGGCAGGGATTCTAGCGCAGCGTCAGGGGCTGTTCCGCCGCTGAGCGCTCGGCCTGCCACTGCTCGAGCGTCTGCGCCGCTTCTTCACCGGACAGCTGGCCGATAATCTCGAAGTAGTCCTGACGCAGCGGATCAGCCATCACCTCGGTACGGGGTTTGATGCGCACCGCGTAAACCGTCTGCAGGTTCTGATGGTCGAAGGCCCGCCAGGTCTGAGTGTCTTTGAGCAGTTGATAGCTGTGACCTTCCAGTGCACGAATCAGCCCTTCGCTGTCCAGCGACCCGCTGCGCTCCACGGCATCCGCCCATTGATAGACAATGCTGTAGGCCGACGCCGCGGAGCTGGATGGATAAGTCTGGTAACGCTCGGCAAAGGCGCTGACGAACGCCTCGCCGCGCTCATAGCCAAATTCATGCGGTACATTCCAGGTCCATGGCACAGCGCCAAGCACACCCGCCATCACCGCCGGCCCGGCCTGCTCGACCATGCTCAAGGTAAGATTGGGCACGACGATCTGCACGTTCTCGAAGCCCAGCTGACGCACGATGCCCATCGCCTTGACCATCTGATCGCCAAACAGCACCAGCACCAGCACCTCTGGCTCGGCATCTCGCGCCTGCTGCAACGCCTCGCGCAGCTCACGCAGAGAGGCGTTCGGGAAGGGAATCAGAGTCGAACCGTGCGCGCTGGCATCGTCAGTAGCAGTGAAGTGGCGCATCGATGCCTCGGTGCTGTGGCCCCAGGTGTAATCGGCGGTCACATAGTAGTAACGCTTGTTGGCGAACTGCGCCTGCAGCTGCACCGCCAGCACCCGCGCCGCCATCCAGGCGTTGTAGCTCTCGCGGAACAT
This sequence comes from Pseudomonadaceae bacterium, assembly GCA_038114645.1. Lineage (GTDB taxonomy): Bacteria > Pseudomonadota > Gammaproteobacteria > Pseudomonadales > Pseudomonadaceae > Halopseudomonas. The sequence continues at coordinate 127,771 of JAYNRF010000007.1, forward strand.
ATAACGCTGGCCGTCACGTCCGGTGGTGTCATTGGCATAGGTCAGGGTGCCGAAATACAGCAGCCCGCGCTCACGGGCGCGCTTGCCGGCCGCAATGGCGACCGCGCTGGAAGCACCGCCGAACAGCATGCGGGCACCCGCGTCGGCCAGCTCGTCGACATTACGCACCGCGCGCTCGGGGTTGGAGGCGGTATCGCGCTCCAGCAGGTGCAACGGACGCCCCAGCACCCCACCTGCCTGGTTGATCTCGTCCAGCGCCAGCAATGCGCCGCGCATCTGCATCTCGCCTTCCTGTGCGTACTGGCCCGTGCGGGGCAGATTCAAACCAATGGTCATCGGCTCGGCTGCGGTGGCGATGGAGGCCCACACCAGAGTCAGCCCCGCTAGCAGGGAACGGGACAGTCGAATAATACGTAGTGCCATGGCAGACATCCTTGATGCTCATCAGAAGCGCCGCATGATTCCACAGCGTTATGACATTTTGGCAGTGTCCTTTGGTCGCACCTTAATTGACTGTGCAGAGACAGCCATGGTGATACCACACCGCAGGCTCACTTCGAGACACATCTGTCCCGACCACGCGACATGCTGGCCACTTGATACAAAGCATGCTAACAATGGCAGCTGTCTAAAAATCCGCCAACGGAAGCAGCACATGAACGACATCGCCAGCGAAATCGCCCATGACAGCGCGGTCTACAAGACCCTGCTTGAATCAACCAAGGCTATTCCCTGGAAGATCGACTGGAAAACCATGACGTTTGCCTACATCGGCCCGCAGATCGAACACCTGCTCGGCTGGACGCAAGCCAGCTGGATAAGCGCCGACGACTGGGCCAACCGCATGCATCCCGAAGATCGCGAGTGGGTGGTCAACTTCTGCATTTCCCAATCCCAGTCCGGCACCGATCATGAAGCTGATTATCGTGCCCTGACCGCCGATGGCGACTATGTCTGGATTCGAGATGTGGTGCATGTGGTGCGCGATGACGACGGAGAGGTCGAGGCGCTGATCGGTTTCATGTTCGACATCAGCGAACGCAAGAAGACCGAAGAAAAGCTCATCACCCTGCAGCGGGAGCTGGAAGAACTGTCGTTCAAGGATGGCCTGACCGGCGCCGCCAACCGCCGCATGTTCGACTCGATCATGGAACTGGAGTGGACCAATGCGCGGCGCAACAAGCAACCGCTGTCAGTCATTCTGCTCGATATCGACTACTTCAAGCAGTACAACGATCACTACGGCCACATCAGCGGCGACGATTGTCTCAAGCGGGTCGCCCAGGCGCTCGGCGGTGCCGCGGGGCGCTCGCGCGATTTCTTCGCCCGCTACGGCGGCGAGGAGTTCGTGCTGGTGCTGCCGGAAACCGACGCCAAGGCGGCGGAGAGCGTAGCAGAGCGCTGCCGCTCGCTGATCTTCAAGGAACAGATCCCCCACGCCAAATCGGATGCAGGCCAGATCCTCACGGTCAGCATGGGCATCGGCACCATACTGCCGGGCCAGCAGGACGATCCACGGGCCTTCCTCGACGCCGTGGATCGCAGCCTGTATCAGGCCAAGCAGCAGGGCCGCAACCGCATCGTCAACGGCGGCTGACTCAGCCTGCCGTTGCCAGCATCGGCTGTACCAGCAGCCACGCCGAGTACAAGCCAAGCAGCAGGAAGGCGAACGCAGTAATACGGCGAATCAAGGTCAGCGGCAGACGCTCTGCCGCTACATTCCCAAGAATCACCACCGGCACGTTGGCCAGCAGCATGCCCACAGTCGTCCCCAGCACCACCCAGACGTAAGCATCGAACTGCGCGGCCAGCACCACGGTGGCGATCTGAGTCTTGTCGCCCATTTCGGCCAGGAAGAAGGCGATGACGGTCGCCACAAACGCACCGTACCGCCCTACCGACGGTTCCTCATCTTCGTCCAGCTTATCCGGAATCAGCGTCCAGGCGGCAACGGCCAGGAAGGAGACCGCCAGAATCGCGTGTTGCCAGGTGTCGTTCAGATAGTCGGCGACCAGTTGACCTACGGCACCCGCCATCGCGTGGTTGGCCACGGTCGCGACCAGGATGCCCCAGATAATCGGCCACGGCCGGCGAAAACGTGCTGCCAGCAGCAGGGCCAGCAATTGGGTCTTGTCGCCGATCTCAGCCAGCGTGACGATCCCGCTCGATACGAAAAAAGCTTCCACGGAGTTTCCAGAAGAGGGCGGGATTACGGTTCCATTGACACACGACTACCCCCGCCCTCGGCTGGTGGTCGCGTGTCAAAGGTCTCGTCAAACCCGGTACCGCGCGAGGCGGTGGAGGGTCGCAAACGCCATGATCTGCGGATCAATTATGTTGACGTTTGCCAGTGCAAGCAGGCGCTTGCGCAGAGGCTACTCCCCTAAGACGGAGGCAAATATAACGGCAATGGCTGAACGAATCAACCCGGCGCCACCGCCGAGTAGACCTTGAAGCGGTTGTTTTCGCGCAGCACCTGGCACGCTCCGATATGCTCTTCGATCAGCGGCGGATAGCGCAAAAAGCCGTTGGCAACGATACGCAGCTCGCCGCGCGGCAGCAGGTTGCGCGTGACCTGAGAAAAGAAGCGCTCGGCGATGCTGGTGTCCTGACGAATGCCGGTATGGAACGGCGGGTTGCTGACCACCGCAGCAAAGCGGCCGTGCACGTCGCTGAGCCCATCGGACGCATGCACCTCGCCTTCCACGCCATTGAGCGCCAGCGACTGGCCAGCGCAGAAGATGGCCAGCGCGTCCACATCCACCAGTTCGAAGCGGCAGGCCGGATTGCGCCGCGCCAGAACCACCGACAGCACGCCGGAGCCACAACCAAAGTCCAGCACTCGCCCCTCGGGCAACGGTCGCAGCTCCTCAAGCAGCAGCTCGCTGCCCTCGTCCAGTCGACCATGACTGAACACGCCGGGCAGGCTGACCAGCTGCAGCGGCTGATCGTCAACGCTCAGTTCGTAGCGCTGCAGCCAGTCTTCCAGCTGGAACGGCGCAACCAGCTGATCGACCACCACTCGCCACAGCTGGCAGTGACGCGCCGAGTCGAGCTTTTCAGGCTGCGCGCCGTAGCGACTCAACAGTTTTTCCGCACGGGTGATACCGCCCTTCTTCTCGCCAACCAGATAGACCGGCTTGCCCTGCGCCAGCAGCGGCAGCATCTGCGCCAGCGCGTATTCAGCGCGCTCGATTGCCTTGGGCATGACCAGAATCGCCGCATCAAGCTCATCGACCTGCGGACACAGATGGGAGAACACCAGCCGATCTTCCGGCAGCGCACCAGCCAGCCCGCGGCTGCTGGCGTAGTCCCAGCACCAGAGCGTCCAGTCGGCCTGAAGGCCGCGGGTCAAGCCGTCCGCCGGCGGATTGACCAGCAACAGGCGCTGACCGCGAAACAGATCGGCGCTGCGCTCGAGTATCTGGCTGGTATTGTCCATCGGGTTCTCCGCTGCTGGGTGCAAAGGGGCGCATTGTAAGGGATGTGCTGATTAAGTGCGCGGCTCAAGTACCACGCGGCTTGGCCCGGCGGGTGGGCTCGGCCTGCAGCGGATCGTCCGGCCAGTAGTGCTTTGGGTAACGCCCCTTCATGTCTTTCTTGACCTCGGCGTAACTGCCCTGCCAGAAGCCGGCCAGATCCTGAGTCACCTGCACCGGGCGCTGGGCCGGTGACAGCAGATGCAGTTTCAGCGCCTGCCGACCACCGGCGATACGCGGGGTATCGGCGCTACCGAACATCTCCTGCAGACGCACCGCCAGCACCGGTGGCGTCTCGCTGTAGTCGATACGAATGCGCGAGCCGGTCGGCACCGTCCAGTGGCTCGGTGCCTGCTCGTCCAGCTCCTTGGGTAGCGGCCAGGGCAACAGTCCGGAGAGAATATTGCCCAGCGCCAGGTTGGCGAAATGCGCCAGCCGGTTGACCTTGTCCAGATAGGGTGCCAGCCAGTCTTCCAGGCTGGCGAGTAGCGCGGCGTCCGACAGGTCAGGCCAGCGGCTGTCGGCGCCCTGCGCCAGATCCAGCTCGCGCAGCAACAGGACTCGCGCCTGCCACTGCCGCTGCTCCGGCGTCCACGGCAGCAGGTTAAGGCCTTGCCTGCGCACCACATCGCAGAGCGCGCGCTGCCGCTGTTCCGGAGCGACCTGCGGCAGCGTCTTGCGCTGCCAGATCAGCTCACCGATCCGCTGCTGCCGCTCGGCCAGCAGGGTTTCGCTGCGGCTGTCCCATTCCAGGGTGTCGCGCTCACTCAACAGCGCCGGTTCAACCGCCAGCAGACGATCCACATTCAGCTCGGCAGCCATAAAAATCCGCGCCTGACGCTGACCACCCTGCCCGCCCAGCGCCGCCACCGCCAGCCATTCGGATTGCTGCAGACGGTCAACCTCGGCAAAGCCGGCCGAACGGCCATTGGCCAAGCGGTAGTCGGAACCGGCTGCACCACGGCGCTGAGCGATGCGGTCCGGGTAGGCCAGCGCCAGCAGCACGCCATGCCAGTCGTCGTGCTGCGGGTCACTGACCGGATCCGTGGCGGGCAAGCGCCCCAGCAGGCGTGTCCATTGCTCAACCAGACGTTTGGCGCGCTGCAATGCGCCGCGATCAACATCGGTACCACGGGGATCGTCAAACAGCGACAGTCTGGCGCTCAGATCAGCATTGTCAGCGCCGCGCAGCAAATCGCGCTCATCGACTACCGCGGCGATGCGGGCGGCCAACTTGGCCAGTCCAAGGCGCTGACCTTCAACCAGCATATGCGCCAGCCGCGGGTGCATCGGTAAACCGGCCAGCACGCGGCCGTGGTCCGTCAACTGCCAGTTGGCCGCGTCGCGCTGCAAGGCACCGAGCCGTTCCAGCAGCTCACGCCCCTGCTCCAGCGCAGCAGCCGGGGGCGGGTCGAGCCAAACCAGTTCATCGGGCTGCTGCACGCCCCACTGCGCCAGTTGCAATGCCAGCGGCGCGAGATCGGCCTGCAGTATTTCAGCATCGCGCTGCGCCGCCAGCTGCTCGTGCTGCTGGGCCGACCACAACCGATAGCAGACGCCGGGTTCCAGGCGCCCGGCCCGACCAGCGCGCTGCTCGGCGGCGGCGCGCGACACCCGTCGGGTCTGCAACGCGCTCATACCCGACAGCGGGTCAAACGCCGCTTCCCGCGACAGGCCAGCATCCACCACCACGCGAATGCCCTCAATGGTCAAACTGGTCTCGGCGATCGCGGTCGCCAACACTATCTTGCGCTGACCCGCCGGTGCCGGTTCGATAGCACGGCGCTGGGCAGCGAGATCCAGGTCGCCATACAGCGGCGTGAGCAGCACGTTCTGCTGCTCGCCCAGCGCGTCTTCCAACCGCGCCAACACCCGGCGAATCTCGGCCATGCCCGGCAGAAACACCAGCACGCTGCCGCTTTCCTCGTCCAGCGCACGCAAAACGGTTTGCACCACCTCGGCATCGTTCGAGCGCCCCAGGGTTGCCGGTGCGCCATAGCGCATATCCACCGGATACTGACGCCCCTGGCTGGTAATGACCGGAGCGTCGTCCAGCAGTCGACTGACGCCCTCGGCGTCCAGCGTCGCCGACATGACCAGCAGCCGCAACGGCGGATCGTCCCTCAGGTACTGCTGGGTCTGCACGCAGAGCGCCAGCCCCAGATCGGCATCCAGGCTGCGCTCGTGAAATTCGTCGAAGATCACCACGCCGACACCCGGCAGCTCCGGGTCATCCTGCAGCAGGCGCTGGAGAATCCCTTCGGTGACCACCTCGATACGGGTGGCGGCGCTGACCTTGCTGTCCAGACGGATGCGGTAACCAACCGTCTGCCCGACCGGCTCACCCAGCAGCTCGGCCAGTCGCTCGGCAGCCGCTCTGGCGGCCAGTCGGCGCGGCTCAAGCATGATGATCTTCTGCCCGGCCAGCCAATCGCATTCAAGCAGCGCCAGCGGCACCAGTGTTGTTTTCCCCGCGCCGGGCGGCGCTTGCAACACCAGCGAATGCTGCTCAGCAAATGTTTGTTTGAGCTCGGGCAGAATCAGGGAAACGGGCAGGTTGTTCATGAGGCCAGGACTGACAAAAATGAGCACGCATTATAGCGGCAGCGGACTTTCCGTCACTCGGGTCGCCCGCTATGCTAGGACGGTTTTTCGGTCCAACCTTCTGCCGTGAGTCCTGCTCCGTGAATAGCCGTCTCAAATCGCTGTCTGCTGCCATCCTCTGTGGCGCCCTGATCACCCAACTCAGTGCCTGCGGCACTATCTTCTACCCCGAACGCCGCGGTCAGATCAGCGGCGAAATTGATCCCGGCGTGGCCATCCTCAATGGCATAGGTCTGCTGATCTTTATCATTCCTGGATTGATTGCCTTCGGCATCGACTTCACCACCGGCGCCATCTATCTGCCCGGCGGCAAATACAGCGTGGCACCAGAGACACTGCAGCAAGCCGTCGATGCTGATGGCCAGGTCGATACCGCAGCGCTGCAGCAGATTCTCCAGCAAGAGCTGGGGCAGGATCTGCCGCTGGCACAGGCGCGCCAGATCAAGGCCGACTCAACCACTCAGTTGGCAATGTTGCAACTGACGGGTCGCGGCTGATGAGCGCACCGCACGCCATGGGGGAAGAGCGCGCCCGGCTGCTGCGACTGGCGACCCGCGCATCGGTCGGCGTGGCACTGGTGCTGATCGCGCTGAAGGCTACCGTTTGGCTGACCACCGGTTCGGTCAGTCTGCTGGCCGGCCTGATCGACTCACTGATGGACGCCGCGGCGTCGACCATCAACCTGTTTGCGGTGGCCTATGCGCTCAAACCCGCCGACAAGGAACACCGCTTCGGCCACGGCAAGGCAGAGGCGCTCGCTGGCCTGGCGCAGTCGGCCTTCATCACCGGCTCGGCCGTGCTGGTGCTCCTGCAAGGCATCAACCGCCTGCTCCACCCCGAACCGCTGGAAGCTGCCTGGGCCGGCATCGCCGTCATGGTCTTTTCGATCATCGCAACCCTTGCCCTGCTCGCGATCCAGAAGCACGTTATCGCCCGCACCAACTCCACAGCTGTCGGTGCCGACTCGCTGCACTACAAGTCTGACCTGCTGCTGAATCTGAGCATCATCGTTGCACTGCTGCTGGCCCAGTTCGGTATTCAGCAGGCCGATGCCCTGTTCGGTCTGGGTATCGCCCTGTTTATCGGCTATGGCGCCGTGCGCATCGGGCTGGACGCCATCCAGATTCTGATGGATCACGAGCTGCCGGACGAGGTACGCGCCGAGGCACTGCGCATTGCCCGCGCGGTGCCAGATGTCATCGACGTACACGAGTTGCGCACCCGCGAGTCCGGCCAGCACTGGTTCATGCAGCTGCACCTTGAGTTACCCGCCACTCTGACTCTGGCCGACGCACATGCGCGCGGCGAACAAGTGCGGCTGGCTATCATGGCGCGCTTCCCGCAGGCTGACGTACTCGTCCACAAAGACCCGGCCTGAGCGCATAAAAAAAGGCGAGCTGCCTGCAGGGCAGCTCGCCTTTTTACGTCCTCCGCCATCCTCTTGGGATGATGCCTTTGCTCCCGTGCCTCGTGGGCTGGGTAACCGATTGGCCTCACACCTTCTGGATGCTGTGGCCCCGTTTCGCCTTGTGGACGAAGCGGTCTGGACGATCGGCTTCGGCTGAATCTGGTGAAAATATTATCCCCATCTGCGCGAAATTAATTACCTGTTTTTGCACAATATCTTGCGCGAAAGACAATAAATAACTAAAAAGACAACAAACTGCGCAATTGAGAAAAAACCCGTGAACAATCTCAACCTTGATCGCTACGATCTGAAGATCCTCGCCGCTCTGCAGCACGACGCCCGTATCAGCAATCAGGAGCTGGCAGAGCGTATTGGCCTGTCACCTTCACCCTGTTCGCGCCGGGTGAAAGCGCTGGAGGAAAGCGGACTGATTCGCCGCCAGGTAGCGCTGCTCGACCCGGCTCAACTGGGCCTCAAGCTGACCGCCTTCGTGATGATCGGCATGGATCGACACACCCCAGAGCGCTTTGCCGGGTTTGAGCAGGTGATCAGTCAGTGCCCAGAGGTATTGGACTGTTGCCTGGTGACCGGTATGGACGCCGACTACCACCTGCGCGTCGTCGTCCCCGACATGGAGCACTATCAGCAGCTGCTGCTCGGCACCCTGACCCGTATCGAGGGTGTTTCCAGCGTGCGCTCCAGCTTTGTGCTCAATCAGATCATCGCCAGCACCGAACTGCCGCTAAAACACCTGGGCCTGAACTGAAGCATGCGCGCAGGCTGGAGATCTAGCCGGTATACTGGCGCCCCCTTTTTAAACCGGAGCCGCTCGTGAACTACGAACAGTTCGAATCCATTGCCATGCCACTGATGATCTTTGGCCTGGTTGCTTTCATGGGCTTTATCGTCTGGGATCTGGCCAAGGAGTCCAAAGCTGGCCGTTACGGCACCGCCGTGCTGTTCTTCGTGCTGGGTCTTGGCGTATTCGCCTTTATCATCAAGGAAGTGATGATCATGGTGCTGGAGCACTGACCGATTCAGCCGCGTTTCTGACCATTATCCCCGCTGATCCAAAGTCTGAATCCTGATTCACTAGGCCAAACAAAAATGAATCAGGATTCAGAGCATGGCCTACCGCACCACCGCCACGCGCATCGAACGCGACCAGGCGCTGCGTGAACACATTCTCGACTGCGCCGTGCAGCAGGTCGCTGAAGGCGGCTTCAGCTCGCTGACCATGAGCACCCTGGCACGCAGCGCCGGCATCGCCACCGGCAGCCTGTATCGCCACTTTGACGGCAAGGGAGACTTGGCCGCCTGTGTGTTCGTAAAAGCGACCCGGCTGGAGCTGGAAACCCTCAAGCAGCAGTTCAAGGCCCCCGGCCGCGCTATCGACCGCCTGCGCAACGGCCTGACCCAGTTCGCCGCGCGCGCCTGGCATAGCCGCCAACTGGCCTACGCGCTAATCGCCGAGCCCGCTGAAGAGGAAGTCGAAACCCAGCGACTGTACTTTCGTCAGGCCTACGCCACCCTGTACGGCGAACTGATTGCCGAAGGCATCGCCGATGGCAGTTTTCAGGTCGAGAACATCCCCCTCACATCCGCCTGCGTGGTTGGCGCGGTCGCCGAATCACTGGTCGGCCCGCTTTCCCCGCAGGCCCGAGCAGACCGTGAAAGCGGCCTGCCCAGCGAAACGCTGGAAGCCGTCACCCTCGCCATTGTTCGTTTCTGTCTGCGCGCCATCAACGCCAAGGAGGTCCCATGAATCAGCTGCACCAGTATGCCGAAACCCACGAAGTCACCAATCAGGTGCCACCGCTGGAAGGCCTCAACCTGTATCGCAGTGACCTGCCGCTGCAGGAATGGGCGCGCCGCTACGACGGCGGCTGGGCCGACGAACAACTCAGCGCCTATGGCCAACTGGCCGGTGGCGCGCTGATGGAGGCGGGCTTCCTCGCCAACGAGAACAAGCCGGTATTCAAGAGCCACGACCGCTACGGCCACCGCGTGGATATGGTCGACTTTCATCCCGCCTATCACGAGCTGATGGCAGCTGGCATCAAGGCGGGGATCACCAGCGCTCCCTGGAATGACCCGCGCCCTGGCGCCCAGGTCGCCCGCGCCGCCACCATGTATCTGCACAACCAGGCCGAAGCCGGCACCAGCTGCCCGATGACCATGAGCTATGCCTGTGTGCCTGCGCTGCGTCTGCAGCCGGACGTCGCCGAAATCTGGCTACCGAAGATCCTGTCCGGCCAGTATGACCCGCGTAACCTGCCGATTGCCCAGAAGACCGGCGCCACCATCGGCATGGCCATGACCGAGAAACAGGGCGGCACCGATGTGCGCGCCAACACCACCCGCGCCTACCCGGTCGGCGCCGGCGGCCCGGGCCAGGCTTACGAGCTGGTCGGCCACAAGTGGTTCTGCTCGGCGCCGATGTGCGACGCCTTCCT
>JAYNRF010000008.1:0-135693 GCA_038114645.1 Pseudomonadaceae bacterium
ACGAGCTGGTCGGCCACAAGTGGTTCTGCTCGGCGCCGATGTGCGACGCCTTCCTCACCCTGGCCTACACCGACAAGGGCCTGAGCTGCTTCCTGCTGCCGCGCCACCGCCCGGATGGCAGTCGCAATGAGTTCTATGTGCAGCGGCTGAAGAACAAGCTGGGCAACTGGGCCAACGCCTCCAGCGAAGTCGAATACCGCGGCGCCCTGGCCTGGATGATCGGGCCTGAAGGCCGCGGCGTGCCGACCATCATCGAGATGGTCTCGCTGACCCGTTTCGACTGCATGATCGGCTCCAGCTCGCTGATGCGTCAGGCGCTGACCCAGGCCGCGCACCACTGCGCCCACCGCACGGTCGGCACCCGGGTGCTGAACGAGCAGCCGCTGATGCAGAACGTGCTGGCCGATCTGGCGCTGGAAAGCGAGGCCGCGCTGGCCCTCACCATGCGCATGGGCAAAGCAATCGACAACGCCCACGATGCGCAGGAAGATAAGTTCGCCCGCCTGGTCACTGCCATCGGCAAGTACTGGATCTGCAAACGTGCGCCGGGAATGATCAATGAAGCACAGGAGTGTCTGGGCGGCGCCGGTTACGTTGAGGAAACCATCCTGCCGCGTCTGTACCGCGAAGCACCGGTCAACTCGATCTGGGAAGGCTCCGGCAACGTCCAGTGTCTGGACGTACTGCGCGCGCTGTCGAAGGAGCCGGGTGTACTCGATGCGCTGTTCGCCGAGCTCGGTGACGGTCATGGCTCCAGTGCGCTCAAGCAGCGCATCGAGCGGATCAAGCAGCAGTTCGCCGACACCGACGACATTCAATACCGCGCCCGCCAGCTGACCGAGGATGTCGCCACCGCGCTGCAGGCCAAGTTGTTGCTGGAAGCTGGCAACAGCACGGTATCCGACGCCTTTATCGCCAGCCGCCTGGGCGAGCACGGCCAAGCCTACGGCACCCTGCCGCGCGGCCTGGATGTCGAAGCATTGGTCGCCCGCTCGACGCCGGCCAGCCTCTAAGGAGACGCACATGCCACTCGACCAGAACACCATCGAAGCGCGGGTAGATGCCGGCTTCAAACGGGCCAATTTCATTGCCGATCTCGGTATTAACCCGACCGCCTGCGGGCCCGGCTGGGTAGAGTCGGAACTGGTGATTTTGCCACGCCACTTCCAGCAAGGCGGCTTTGTGCACGCCGGGGTGCAAAGCACCCTGGCCGACCACACCGCCGGTGCCGCCGCTGCCACCTTGCTGGACGACGGCCACAGCCTGCTGACCGTCGAGTTCAAGGTCAACCTGCTGCGTCCGGCCCAATGTGAAACGCTGCTGTGCCGAGCCGAGATACTGAAACCGGGTAAGCAGATCTGCGTCGCAGAGGCCGAGGTATTTGCCGTGCAGAACGGTGAAAAGCGGTTGTTCAGCAAAACGACTGTCACCCTTGCGGTGCTGCCGGTTGCCGCTACACTGCCGCGCTGACCCAGCGCAGGATAGCCGAAGATGAACCAACGCCCACGCCCGCCGAACCGCCCGCGACCACCCGGCAAGCCGCGCCGCACGCCTGCTGTGCCCCCGGCCAACCCAAAATTGATCGCGCTGAACAAGCCGTTCGATGTGCTGACCCAGTTCACCGACGGTGACGGTCGGGCGACACTGGCCGACTTCATCAAAACCCCCGGCGTCTACCCCGCCGGGCGACTGGATCGCGACAGCGAGGGCCTGCTGCTGCTGACCAACGACGGTCGCCTGCAGGCGCGCATCACCGACCCGAAGCACAAACTGCCAAAGACCTACTGGGTACAGGTGGAAGGCGAACCCAGCGAGGCGCAGTTGGCGCAGCTACGCGCCGGACCTGAGCTGAACGACGGCCCCACTCGCCCGGCCGAGGTGGAGCAGATTGATGAACCGGCGCTGTGGCCACGCAATCCGCCGGTGCGGTTTCGCAAGAGCATCCCTACCAGCTGGCTGGCAATCACCATCCGTGAAGGCCGCAACCGGCAGGTCAGGCGCATGACTGCAGCGGTCGGACTACCCACGCTGCGCCTGGTGCGCGTGCGCATTGGTGAGTGGAGCCTCGGAGATCTGCAGCCAGGGCAGTGGCGCGAACTGCCAAGCGCCGGCTGAAACTCGCACAGTAAGATCCCATCACTTAACGACAACAACAGGATGGACACCCCATGAACATTCCCAAGCTGCTCGCGGTCAACGCCCGCAAGTTTCCCGCGGGCGAGGCTCTGATCACGGCAGACTGCCGCCTGAGCTGGTCCGAACTGCATGACCAGAGCCTGCGTCTGGCTGCCCATCTGCACGATCAGTACCAGATCGGCAGCGGCGACCGCGTCGCCCTGTACATGCCCAACAGCTACAGCTGGGTGCTGGGCTACTTTGCCGTTATCAACCTCGGTGCGATTGTCGTTCCGGTCAACGCGCGCCTGACTACCGCCGAGCTGGAATACATCCTCGGCGACTGCGACGCGCGTCTGGTCATCGCTCAGGGCGACCACGCCGAGCGGGCCAGCACACTGGCGCCCTGCCTGCGTCTGGATCAACCAGCCGCGCAGGTCGTCGACATGCAGAGCCGCTGGACCGTCGCCGAGATACCGGCCGAGCAGCCCTGCACCCTGCTCTACACCTCCGGCACCACCGGCAAGCCCAAGGGCGTGCTCTTCCACCACCACGCGCTGCTGACCGTTGCCAATTCGTCCGCGCTGGAAATGGACATGCGCCCGCACAGCCGCATGCTGCACATGATGCCGCTGACTCACTCGGCGCCACTTAACGTCTTCCTGCTCGGCGGCACCTATGTCGGCGCCGCCCATGTGGTACTACCCGAGTTCCACCCCAAGTTGCTGCTGGACACCGTCGAGAAGGAACGCACCACGCACTTCTTCGGCGCTCCGGTCGCCTTCATGATGACCGCACAGCAGCCGGATATTGCCGAGCGTGACATCAGCTCCATGCAGTACTGGATCTACGGCGGCGGCCCCATGTCGACCGAACAGCTGGCGCTACTGGCCGAGCGCATGAAGACCGACCGTCTGTACTGTGTATACGGCCTGACCGAAGCGGGCCCAAGCGGCACCATCATGCTGCCGGAGGAGCACGCCAGCAAAGCCGGCTCGATCGGCCGCCGCGGCGCGTTGCACACGGAGATGCGGATGGTCGATGAACAGGGTAACGAGCTTGCTGGCGAATGCACAGGCCAGATCCAGATTCGTACCGAGGGCATGATGCTTGGCTACTGGAACAAGCCGGAAGCGACCGCCGAGTGCCTGCACAGCGACGGTTGGCTGGACTCCGGTGATCTCGCCCGCCGCGACGCCGACGGCTATTACTGGGTACTGGGTCGCGCCAAGGAGCTGATTATTTCCGGTGGCGTAAACGTCTACCCGCGGGAGATCGAAGTGGCGCTGGAAGCCCACCCGAATATCGTCGAAGTCGCGGTATTTGGCGTACCGCATCCGCAATGGGGAGAAACCGTCAAGGCGGTCGTCGTACTGCGCGAGCCGGTCGCCGACCTGCACGCCGAGCTAGGCGCCTATCTGGAACCGCTGCTGGCCGACTACAAGCGTCCGCGCCTGTACGGCCAGACCACCGTGCTGCCGCGCAATGCCAACGGCAAGGTGATGAAACACCAACTGTCGTAAACCAAAAAGGGCGCCAATGGCGCCCTTTTTAATGGTTCTTCGTGAACGTCCGGGATAACGCGCCCGGTTTCTATACCAAGACCATCGGCCAAATACTCAGATCATGAAGCGTGCGCATTCGGTCCGCCCCGTTTACGCGGGCGAGTAGCGCAGGATTGGCAGGAAACAGGACGGCAGCCTGTCTGAGGCTCGCAGAGCCGAGTTCTGCCGGCCCCTGCCAAACCGAGCAACGCAGCGAACCCGAAGGGCCGCGTAGCCGGGTGCCCGGGGGGATCGCCAAGGGGGGCCGGGCAAGCGGTCCCCCTTGGCTCGCCGTGAAGGCGAAAGGCGGAACCATCACCAGCGCAGACATAAAAAGGAAAACCGAAGAAGGCAACTCGCCCCAACAATTCAAGCTGAAGCCGTTTAATCGGCAGCGGCAATCAATACCGCATACCGAACAACCGGAATAAAAAGCCCAGCAACCAGGCCGGGCCAATCAGCAGAAACTGCAGATCCTTGAAGAACGACGGCTTCTTGCCTTCCACATGATGACCAATGAACTGGCCGATCCAGGCCAGCACAAAGATCCCCAGCGACCACCAGAAGACATGAGACATCACGCTGAGCCCCAGCAGCATCAGCAGACTGATCACCAGCATCGCCAGCGCGATCTGCCACGACAGCAGCGCGTAGAACACCAATGCGGCGGCGACAACCGCCATCGCCACCCACGGGTGAATCGCCCACAGCATGCCGAGCACACTGAAGGTAATCAGCGGCACGCAAATCCAGTGGGTCAGCTTGTTGAACGGATTGCGGTGGCTCTCACCGTACTCGTCAAACCATTGGTCGATGGCTTTCATCTCACACCCTTGTTGTTTGGTTGTCTGGGCTATCAGGCTAAAGTGTAGCCCTGAGCAATCAGCCCGGAAGTGTCGCAACGAGCCAAAGTGCTCGACGGCAACGACCCGCCTCCGCGTCTCACAAGGATTCAAGACCATGGACCAGTCGCTTTCCACCCTGCATATCCGCTGCGGCTCGGACATCAGACAGACCCTGCTGGACGCCGGCTTCGGCGGCGACTTTCTCGAATTTGCCGATCCGTTCTGCATCGGCCCGCTGCGTGAGTGCAGCACGGACGAGTTGATTCAGCTGCGCAGCCAATTTCTGGCCGAGGCGTTTCAGCTCGACCCGGCGCAGACGCTGGCGCGGCAGCGGCAGAGCTACAGCGTTTTGAGCGCGCTCGATGACTATCAGCGTATCGTGCTCTGGTTCGAACATGACAGCTACGACCAGCTGATTCTGATCTACCTGCTGCAACACCTCGCGCGATACCAGCCCAACGCCCGGCTGGAGTTGATTGCCATCGACCACTTTCCGGGCATCGAGCGTTTTATCGGTCTGGGTCAGCTCAATCCGCAGCAGCTTGCCAGCCTCTGGCCGGCCCGCCAACCCGTCAGCCAAGCGCTACTGGCCAGCGCCGAACCGCTCTGGCAAGCGCTATGCGCCGATGATCCGCGGCACCTGCTGGAGCAGATAAAAATCGGCACAGCCGCACTGCCCATGATGGACAAAGCCCTGCAACGACACCTGCAGGAACTGCCGGGACTGACCGACGGCCTGAGTCTGACCGAGCGGCTGAGCCTGCAAATCCTGCAACAGCAGGGCCCAATGACCGCCAGAGAGCTGTTCCGCACGCTGATGGTTGAACGTGAGCCGCTGCCCTGGCTTGGCGATCTGATGTTCTGGTGGCTGCTGCAACCGTTGCTGGGCGGCGACGCCCTTCTGCTGCAGGCTGACGACTCGCAAACACCCTGGCCACAGCGCCAGCTTCAGTTGAGCAGCCACAGCGCCGCTGTGCTGGCAGGTGAACAGGATGGATTTGCCAGCCGCAGCCGCGGCTACTGGGTAGGCGGCGTTGCGCTGCAGCCGGGGCAACCTCACTGGCGTTACGATTCGGCACAACAGAGGCTGCATCTGCACGGTGCCTGAACGCCCCGCCGCGCGGGCAAGATGGTATGCTAGCGCGCTGTCATGCCAGCCCCGGCGCACGCCGGCGCTGGCCAAACGCCAGTCAGCCCGCGGAACAACTCGCCATGACCCAACCCAACCCGTTCAAGCCCGTCGTCCTCTGCCTCTCAGGCCACGATCCGAGCGGTGGCGCCGGCCTGCAGGCCGACATCGAGGCACTGATCGCCCAGGGCTGCCACGCCGCACCGACGGTGACGGCGCTGACCGTGCAGGACACGGTCGATGTCAGCGACTTTCGCGTACTCGACCGCGAGTGGGTACTGGCGCAGGCCAACAAGGTGATCAACGACATGCCGATTTCGGCGGTCAAGCTGGGCATGCTGGGCTCGGTCGAGATGGTTGATACTGTGCTGGAACTGATGCAGCGCCTGCCCAACACGCCGCTGGTCTGCGACCCGGTCCTGCGAGCAGGTGGTGGTGGCTCACTGGGCAAAGACGATGTCGGCTACGCGATCCGCGAGCGCCTGTTCCCGGTTGCGGCCATCGCCACCCCGAATCTTCCCGAGGCACGCATTCTGGCCGAACTGCCTGACGGCAGCGCTGATGAATGTGCCGCCAAGCTGCTGCCCTATATTCAACACCTGCTAATCACCGGCGGTCATGGCGACGAAGCCGAGATTCACAACCGTCTGTACTGCGCCGACGGCAGTCAGCACGACTTCACCTGCCCGCGCCTGCCCGGCAGCTACCACGGTTCCGGCTGCACCCTGGCCAGCACCCTGGCCGGCCGTCTTGCGCTCGGCGAAGAGCTGGTCAGCGCGGTGCGCTCGTCACTCGATTACACCTGGCGCACCCTGCGCGACGCCGAACAGCCCGGCCACGGTCAGTACGTACCGCGCCGCCTGCCGCTGGATTTCTGCTCGTGAGCGAGCGCGGTCTCTACGCCATTACCGACAGCACACTACTGGCTGACGGCAAGCTGCTGCCCTACGTCGAAGCCGCGCTGCTTGGCGGCGCCCGCTGGCTGCAGTACCGCGACAAATCCGCTGACGCCGGCAAGCGGCTGGCCGAAGCAAGCCAGCTTGCCGAACTGTGCCGCGCGCATGATTGCCAACTGCTGATCAACGATGATCTGGCGCTGGCCGCTGAACTCGGCGTCGGCCTGCATCTGGGCCAGGAAGACGGTTCCCTGCGCGAGGCCCGCCAACAGCTCGGCCCCAACGCACTGATCGGCGGCACCTGCCACGCCAGCCTGCAGTTCGCCGAACGCGCGCTGGAAGACGGCGCCAGCTATATCGCCTTTGGCCGCTTCTTCAACTCCGTTACCAAGCCAGGCGCCCCAGCAGCAACGCCAGCGTTGCTGCGCCAAGCACGCCAACAGTTTGCCGTACCGATTGTCGCCATCGGCGGCATCACCCTGAACAACGCGTCGACCCTGCTCGACGCCGGCGCCGACTATCTGGCCGTCATCAACGGCCTGTTCGGCGCCCCCGACGCTGCGACGGTGCAACAACGCGCCCGCCAGTTCAGCCAACTCATTCACGCATCCTGAGAGACTTGACCATGTCCCGTTCCGAATCCCTGTTTGCCAGCGCCCAGAAACACATCCCCGGCGGCGTCAACTCGCCGGTCCGCGCGTTCAAGAGCGTCGGCGGCACACCGCTGTTCTTCAAGCACGCCGAAGGTGCTTACGTGATTGATGAAGACGACAAGCGCTACGTCGACTACGTCGGCTCCTGGGGCCCGATGATCCTCGGTCACAGCCACCCGGACGTGCTCGACGCGGTGCGCAATCAGCTGCAACACGGCCTGTCCTACGGCGCGCCGACCGCGCTGGAAACCGAAATGGCCGAGCTGGTCTGCTCGCTGGTACCGTCGATGGACATGGTGCGCATGGTCAGCTCCGGCACTGAAGCGACCATGAGCGCCATTCGCCTGGCCCGTGGCTACACCGGCCGCGACAGCATCATCAAGTTCGAAGGCTGCTACCACGGTCACTCCGACAGCCTGCTGGTCAAGGCCGGCTCGGGCCTGCTGACTCAGGGCGTCCCCAGCTCGGCGGGCGTCCCGGCCGACTTTGCCAAACACACCCTGACCCTGCCGTTCAACGACATCGAAGCGGTGCGCAGCACCCTGGCCGACGTCGGCCAGCAGGTCGCCTGCATCATCGTCGAGCCGGTGGCCGGCAACATGAACTGCGTTCCGCCGGCGCCCGGCTTCCTGCAGGGCCTGCGTGAGGCCTGCGACGAACACGGCGTGGTGCTGATTTTTGACGAGGTGATGACCGGCTTCCGCGTTGCTCTTGGCGGCGCCCAGGCCCACTACGGCGTCACCCCGGACCTGACCACCTTCGGCAAGATCATCGGCGGCGGCATGCCGGTCGGCTGCTTCGGCGGCAAGCGCGCGGTGATGGAATGCATTGCGCCGCTCGGCCCGGTCTATCAGGCGGGCACCTTGTCGGGTAACCCGCTGGCGATGGCCGCTGGTCTGACCACGCTGCGCCTTATCAGTCGCCCCGGTTTCCACACTGAACTGACCGACTACACCAGCCGCATGCTGGCAGGCCTGCAGGAACGCGCCGATGCCGCTGGCGTGCCGTTCGTCACCACGCAGGCTGGCGCCATGTTCGGTCTGTACTTCTCCGGCGCCGATGACATCGTCACCTTTGACGACGTCATGGCCAGCGACGTGGAACGCTTCAAGAAATTCTTCCACCTGATGCTGGATGGCGGCGTCTATCTGGCACCGAGCGCATTCGAAGCCGGCTTCACCTCCATTGCCCACGGTGAGACCGAACTGAAACTGACGCTGGATGCGGCCGAGAAGGCCTTCGCCGCGCTATGAACCAACTCGCCTATGGCGTGCTGACCCTCGCGCTGATTGCTGCCGGCCTGTGGCTGTGGCGGCAGCGCGCACCGCTGACAACGCCTGCGCGTGGCGCCATGACAGCTGCCCTGCTGAGCCTCGGCCTGCCAGCAGCTGCCAGTTTGCTGCTCAGCCTTGGCGAGCTGGCGAGCGCGCTGGCCCAGACCCAACGCATGCTTGGCCTGGCCGCGCAAAACCTCAGCCTGCCGCTGCTGGGGCTTGCCGCGCTCTATCTGGGTCGTGGCCTGCAATGGCAGCCCGCCGTATGGGGCCGCATCCTGCTGGGCCTGATGGCCGGTTTTGAACTGCTGCGCCGCATGGACCAGCTGTTCGGCTACCAGTGGGTAATGAACAGCGCGGCCGTCGTGACCATGCTGGTCGGCTGCCTGCTGGTCTTCAGACAGGACCGTCGCGCCCTGCCAGCCGTACTGCTGTGCGCCATAGGCACGCTCGCGCCCATGTTTACGCCGGGCACTGCGCCGCTGGCCGATCTGTTCGTCCCGGGCAGCACGCTGCTCTGGCTGTTCCCCGCCCTGCTCGGGGCTGCATTGACGGTTGGCCTGTTGAGCGAACAGGCGCACAATAGAGCGCAACCCGATTCTGCCGACCATCTGCCGAGGTCCTGAACCCAACATGCATCGGATGCTCAAGCTCGTTGCTCTTTCCGGCCTGTTCATGCTGCCGGCTGCCCCTCTGCTGGCCGAGTCAGACAACCCGTTATTGATCAGTGCCAACGACCGTTGCGCCTTCGAGCGGGTTGATGATGAAAGTCTGCCGCTGGCCCTGGAGGTCTGCCAGCAGGCAGCAGAGACCGGCGATATGCAGGCACAGTTCGAGCTGGGTCAGCTGTATTACAAGGGCGAACGCGTCGAGCAGGACTTTGCCACCTCGCTGCAGTGGCTGGAAAAGGCTTCGATTCAGGGTGAGCCCAAGGCTCAGTATCTGCTTGGCATGATGCACTTCAACGGCGAGGGCATCCCGCGCAACCTGCCGCAGGCCTACATCATCCTCAAGATGGCCGCGGTCAACGGCAACGATGATGCTATTGACGCGGCAGACATGGTGGGTCAGGAGATGAACACCCAGGAGCTCCAGGTCGCCAACCACGTGTTGGGCACCCTGTTCCGTGATTACCTGGCGCAGATCCGCGAAGAACAGCTCAACGGCTCACTGGAAAGTCAGGAACCCGGCGACCCGCAGCTCGACAGTAGCCAGAGCGACGAGGACCTGGAGCAGCAGATCGCCCCGTAGCGGTATCAGCCGTCGTTACGCGGCGGCATCGGGAAGTGCATGATATTGCCGCCGCCCTTGGCCTCACTGATCTTGCAGGTACCTACCCGTTCGACTTCATCGATACGGATGATCGAGTGAATCGGAATAAAGCTGCGTTTGACGCCCTCAAACTGGTTCTTCAGCTTTTCCTCGGCAGGATCGACCAGCATTTGTGAGCGCTCGCCGAAGATCAGCTCTTCAATTTCCATGAAGCCCCACAGCTCGCTCTGAAAGATCTGCTGTGCGTAAAGCTCGAACACCTGTCCCTGGTTCTGGAAGATGACCCGGAAAACCGGTTGCTTTTCTTTGCTCATGACGGCTTGATCAACACCTTGAAATACATTGGGGAACGCCGGATCGCTACCACTCGGCGGGCGCGCATCATAGCACAGAGGGCGGCATAAGCAGATGTGTGTATAATCGCTCCCTTTTCCAGCTATCCCCCTACAGACTTCAATGGCCAAGAAACTCTTTATTCAGACCCACGGCTGCCAGATGAACGAGTACGACAGCTCGCGCATGGCAGACCTGCTCGGCGAACATCAGGCAATGGAGCTGACCGACAACCCCGATGAGGCGGATGTCATCCTGCTCAACACCTGCTCGATCCGCGAAAAGGCCCAGGAAAAGGTCTTTTCCGAGCTGGGCCGCTGGCGCCCGCTGAAAGAGAAAAATCCGGAACTGATCATCGGCGTCGGTGGCTGCGTGGCCAGCCAGGAAGGCACCGCGATCCGCGACCGCGCCTCCTACGTTGACGTCGTCTTCGGCCCGCAGACCCTGCACCGCCTGCCGGAGATGATCAACGCTGCACGCACCACCCAGCAGCCGCAGGTCGACGTCAGCTTCCCGGAGATCGAGAAGTTCGACGCCCTGCCCGAGCCGCGCGTTGATGGCCCAACCGCCTTCGTCTCGATCATGGAAGGCTGCAGCAAGTACTGCAGCTTCTGCGTGGTGCCCTACACCCGCGGCGAAGAAGTCAGTCGCCCGTTGGCCGACGTACTGGCCGAGATCGTTCATCTGGCCGAAAACGGCGTCAAGGAAGTTACCCTGCTGGGTCAGAACGTCAACGGCTACCGCTTCGACGGCACCGACTTTGCCGACCTGCTGCACGCAGTCGCAGCAATCGACGGTATCGAGCGCATCCGCTACACCACCAGCCATCCGCTGGAGTTCTCGGATGCCATCATTCAGGCCCACGCTGAAATCCCGAAACTGGTGAAGTACCTGCACCTGCCGGTACAGTCCGGTTCCGACCGCGTGCTGGCCGCGATGAAGCGCAACCACACCGCGCTGGAATACAAGTCGCGCATCCGCAAGCTGAAAGCAGCTGTGCCAGACATCATCCTCAGCTCTGACTTCATCATCGGCTTCCCCGGCGAAACCGACCGCGACTTCGAGCAGACCATGAAGCTGGTCGAGGATGTCGGCTTCGACTTCTCCTATTCGTTCGTCTACAGCGCTCGCCCCGGCACCCCGGCGGCTGACCTGAACGACGATACGCCGATGGACGTCAAGAAGCAGCGTCTGCAGATCCTGCAGGCCCGCCTGAACCAGCAGGGCTTCGAGAACAGCCGCCGCATGGTCGGCAGCACCCAGCGCATCCTGGTCACCGACTTCTCGAAGAAGGACCCGGGCATGCTGCAGGGCCGTACCGAGCACAATCGCGTGGTCAACTTCCGCTGCGACAACCCGGGCCTGATCGGCCAGTTTGTCGACGTCCACATCGAAGAGGCGCTGCCGCACTCGTTGCGCGGCACCCTGATCAGCGAAACGGCACACTGAACCGCGTGCCCCGCCCCCACTGCAAACCTGCCACCCGCGTGCTGATCGAACAATGATTGGCATGGATGGGCGGGTCTTTGCAGCGGGATATTTGCGCGCTATCCTGTGCGCTTCTCAGTGCCATATGGCGACCAACAGACCATTTTGAACGCCTCCCAGCATATCCACCGTTTCAGTATCGAACCTGTCGACCCCCGCCGCTTTGCCAGCCTGTGCGGCCAGTTCGATGAAAATCTCCGCCTGATCGAACAACGCCTCGGCATCGAAGTCCGCAACCGCGGCAACCACTTCGAGCTGATTGGCGACGACACCCTGACCCGCTCGGCCGAGGCCGTTCTGCGCCAGCTGTACCGCGAAACCCGCGACACTGACGATCTGGGCCCCGACACCGTGCACCTGTATTTGCAGGAATCAGGGCTGGAGAGCCTGAGCGACACACTGAGCAAGGGTGACGAGCACAAGCCGGTGATCCTGCGTACGCGCAAGATGAGCATCCAGCCACGCGGCCCGAACCAGCAGAAATACCTGCGTTCAATCCAGGAACACGACATCAATTTCGGTATCGGCCCGGCCGGTACCGGCAAGACCTATCTGGCGGTTGCCTGCGCGGTAGACGCGCTGGAGCGCGACCAGATCAGCCGCATCCTGCTGGTACGCCCGGCGGTTGAGGCCGGCGAAAAGCTCGGCTTTCTGCCCGGCGATCTGGCACAGAAGATCGACCCGTATCTGCGCCCGCTGTATGACGCACTGTACGAGATGATGGGCTTTGAGCAGGTGATCAAGCTGATCGAGCGTCAGGTGATCGAGATCGCGCCATTGGCCTACATGCGCGGCCGCACGCTGAACAACAGCTTCATCATTCTCGACGAGTCGCAGAACACCACGGTCGAGCAGATGAAAATGTTCCTGACCCGGATCGGCTTTGGCTCGACCGCAGTCATTACCGGCGACATTACCCAGGTCGACCTGCCCCGCGGCACCCGCTCGGGCCTGGCCCACGTCTCCGAGGTACTGAAAGACGTCAAGGGCATCGGCTTTACCCACTTCCAGTCCAAGGACGTGGTACGCCACCCGCTGGTACAACGCATCGTTGAAGCCTACGACCGCTTTGACGCGAAGCAGGAAGCCGCCCGCCAGGAGCGCCGCAATGAGCATTGAGCTCGACATTCAGCGCGCCTCCAGCGCCCCGGATCAGCCGGACGACGACAGCTTCATACGCTGGGTCGGGCTGGCACTGGGTACCGGTACCGACCGTGAATTGACCATCCGTCTGGTGGACGCCGATGAGGGCCGCCAGCTGAACAACACCTATCGCGGCAAGGACTACGCCACCAACGTACTGTCCTTCCCTGCCGACCTGCCCCTCGAACTAGACCTGCCACTGCTCGGCGACCTGGTGATCTGCGTCCCCGTGGTCGCCCGTGAAGCGGATGAACAGGGCAAACCCCTGCTCGCCCACTGGGCGCACATGGTCATCCATGGCTGTCTGCACCTGCTCGGCTACGATCACATCGACGACGCCGACGCAGAAGAGATGGAAAACCTGGAACGGGAATTGCTGGCAGAACTCGGCATAGCCGACCCCTATCTTGAAGATGATGAGTAAGGATCAATGAGCGAAGATCGATCGACCAACGGGCATAAGTCGTGGCTGGATAAACTGGTCCAGGCTTTTGTCCATGAACCCAAGAACCGCCAGGAATTGCTCGAACTGCTGCGCGAGGCGCACAGTAACGAGGTCCTGGATATCGAGGCCCTGTCGATCATCGAAGGGGCGCTCCAGGTGTCGGACATGCAAGTCCGCGACATCATGGTGCCGCGCTCACAGATGACCACCATCAAGGCCAGCCACAGCCCGCGCGAATTTCTGCCGGCGGTGATCGAGGCGGCGCACTCGCGCTTCCCGGTTATCGGCGAAAGCATCGATGACGTCCTCGGCATCCTGCTCGCCAAGGATCTGCTGCCGCTGTTGCTGGAAGAAAACACCGACCGCTTCAACATCAAGGACATCCTGCGCTCCGCGACCTTCGTCCCGGAGTCCAAGCGCCTTAATGTGCTGCTCAAGGAATTCCGCGCCACCCGCAATCACATGGCCATTGTCATCGACGAGTACGGCGGGGTTTCCGGTCTGGTGACCATTGAAGACGTGCTGGAGCAGATTGTCGGCGACATCGAAGACGAACACGACGTCGACGAAGACAGCCAGATCAAGCCACTGCCCAGCGGCGACTATCTGGTCAAGGGCCTGACGCCAATCGAAGAGTTCAACGAACACTTCGAAACCGAATTCTCCGACGAGGAGTTCGACACCGTCGGCGGTCTGGTCATGAACGCCTTCGGCCACCTGCCCAAGCGCAATGAAGTGGTTGAGCTGGACGGTTTCCGCGTTCGCGTCCTGAACGCCGACAGCCGCCGGGTTCACCTGCTGCGCGTCACTCTGGTCAACCGTTGAGCTATCGCCGATAAGGAAATCCCCATGCACGCCCTGCTGAGCCGCCTGCGCGGCCCCGGCCTTGTCGGCCACCTGATCGCACTGGTCGCCGGCGCGCTCAGCACGCTGTCCTTTGCTCCCTACAACCTCTGGCCACTGGGCATGCTCTCGGTGGCGCTGCTGTATCAAGGGCTGAAAGAGGTTACGCCAAAGCAGGCCGCGTTACGCGGCGGCGCATGGGGACTGGGGCTGTTCGCCTCTGGCGTTTCCTGGATTTACATCAGCATCCACGTCCACGGCAACGCCTCGCCACCGCTGGCTGCCTTTCTGACCGGCGGACTGGAGCTGGGGCTTGCCTGCTTCTTTGCCCTGATGGCGTGGGTCTGGGTGCGCTTTCTGCGCCCGCAAGGGGCATGGCTGAGCAGTCTCAGCTTTGCCCTGTTGTGGTTTGCCCAGGAGATGTTTCGCAGCTGGTTCCTGACCGGTTTCCCCTGGCTGTATCACGGCTACGCCCACAGCCACAGCTGGCTGGCCGGCTGGGCACCGGTCGGCGGTGTCTGGCTGCTGGGCGTCATGTCGGTACTGGTCGCCTGCCTGCTGACGGAATGGCGCCTGCTGCTACGCCCCCTGCAAGCCATTGCCGTTGCCGCGCTGGTTGCCGTGTTCTGGGGCGGCGGACTGCTGCTGCAGTACGTCGACTGGACCCAGCCAACCGGCAAGCGCCTGAGCGTTAATCTGGTGCAGGCCAACATCGCCCAGTCCGACAAGTGGGACCCGGCCTACATTACCCACACCCTTGAGCTGTACCGCGACCTGACCTACGCCCAGCCGCCAACCGATCTGGTGGTCTGGCCGGAAACCGCAGTGCCGGTACTGCAAAGCCAGTCGCTGTATTTCATTGACGGCATTGCCGCCAATCTGGCGCAGGAAGGCCGCACCTTGATCACCGGTGTGCCTGTCGACACCCACGACGCCAATGGCATGCGCATCTACAACGGCATCATGGTCGGCAACAGCGAGCCGCGCAGCCAGTACCTCAAGCAGAAGCTGGTGCCGTTTGGCGAATACGTGCCACTGGAAGACCTGCTGCGTGGCCTGATCGACTTCTTTAATCTGCCGATGTCCAGCTTCAGCCGCGGCCCGGCCGATCAGCCACCCCTTGAGGCTGCCGGCTACAAGCTGGCACCGCTGATCTGTTACGAAGCGGTCTACCCCGACTTTGCTGCGACACTGGCTGCGCAAAGCGAGCTGCTGATCACCATCAGCAACGACAGCTGGTTCGGCTCATCGATTGGCCCGCTGCAGCACCTGCAGATGGCGCAGATGCGCGCAATGGAAAGCCAGCGCTGGATGATTCGTGCCACCAACAACGGCGTCACCGCGCTGATCGATCCGCGCGGCGCCATTCGCCAGCGAATCGCGCAGTTTCAACAGGACGTTTTGATCGGTGAAGTGCAGCCAATGACCGGGCAGACGCCCTATCTGCGCTGGCGCAGCTGGCCGCTGGTCATTCTCGCACTGCTAGTGCTGCTGCCCGTTGCCTGGCGGCGACGTCAGACCCGGTGACGGCGAGCGTAACGAGATGGTGACCAGAATCTGCTGCAGCAGCGCCATCTCTTCCGGGCTCAGGCCCTGCAATTCAAGATCCGCCGGCAGCTCCGGGTAGCCGCTCAACCACTGCCGGGTATGCGCCATGTCCAGCGCCTGATCAAGCCGCCTCAGCAGGCGGCCGTAGGCACTGTCCTGTGGGCGACTGGTCAACACCGCAGATGATCCCGCACGCATGCTGCAACCTCCTGCAGTGGCTCTGGGGCAAGCCCCCGTGACCGGCCCTCTCATCTAGAGAATAGACCCAGCCCTGAGGTCACTGCCAAGCTGGCGACGAATGGCATGTGACTACCTGATGAGCGCCGGGTGGTGTATCCTGCCCCATTACTTTTCACGTCACCACGAGTCACCAGACCCCACGCCATGCAAGAACAGTATTCACCAAGTGAGATTGAAGCCGCTGCCCAGACAGACTGGGACAACGCCAACGCATTCAAGGTTACCGAGACCCCCGATCAGGACACTTACTACTGCCTGTCGATGTTTCCGTACCCGAGCGGCAAGCTACACATGGGGCATGTGCGCAACTACACCATCGGTGACGTGATCGCCCGCTACCAGCGCATGCAGGGTAAGAACGTGCTGCAGCCGATGGGCTGGGACGCGTTCGGCATGCCGGCTGAGAACGCGGCGATGAACAACAAGGTTGCTCCGGCGGCCTGGACCTACTCCAACATCGATTACATGCGCACCCAGCTGAAAAGCCTGGGTCTGGCCATCGACTGGACGCGCGAAATCGCCACCTGCAAGCCTGACTACTACCGCTGGGAGCAGTGGCTGTTCACCCGTCTGTTCGAGAAAGGCATCATCTACCGCAAGAACGGCACCGTGAACTGGGACCCGGTCGACCAGACCGTACTGGCCAACGAACAGGTGATCGACGGCAAGGGCTGGCGCAGCGGCGCGGTCATCGAAAAGCGCGAAATCCCGATGTACTACTTCGCGATTACCAACTACGCCGATGAGCTGCTGAGCTCGCTGGATGAGCTGACTGGCTGGCCCGAGCAGGTCAAGACCATGCAGCGCAACTGGATCGGCAAGTCGGTCGGGATGGAAGTCCAGTTCCCCTACGACAGCGCCAGCATCGGCCACGACGGCACCCTGAAAGTCTTCACTACCCGCCCTGACACGCTGATGGGCGCGACCTACGTTGCGGTCGCCGCCGAGCATCCGCTGGCGACCCAGGCCGCAGAGAACAACCCGGCCCTGCAGGCGTTTATCGACGAATGCAAACGCGGTGGCGTGGCTGAGGCCGACATCGCCACCCAAGAAAAGAAAGGCATGCCGACCCCGCTGTACGTGCTGCACCCGCTGACCGGTGAAAAACTGCCGGTGTGGGTCGCCAACTACGTTCTGATGGGTTATGGCGAAGGCGCCGTGATGGCCGTTCCGGCCCACGATGAGCGCGACTTTGCCTTCGCAACCAAATACAGCCTGCCGATCAAGGCCGTCATTCGCACCTCCGCTGGCGACGAAACACCCGAGCCGTGGCAAGACGCCTACGGCGAAAAGGGCGAACTGATCAACTCCGACGAGTTCGACGGCCTCGACTACGACAGCGCCTTCACCGCCATTGGCGAAGTGCTGAAGCAAAAAGGCCTGGGCGAACCGCGTACCCAGTTCCGTCTGCGCGACTGGGGTATCAGCCGTCAGCGCTACTGGGGCTGCCCGATCCCGATCATTCACTGCGACAGCTGCGGTGACGTGCCGGTGCCGGACGATCAACTGCCGGTGGTCCTGCCGGAAGACGTGATCCCCGATGGCGCCGGCAGCCCGCTGGCCAAGATGCCAGAGTTCTACGAGTGCACCTGCCCGAAGTGCGGCGCCGCAGCCAAGCGCGAAACCGACACCATGGACACCTTCGTCGAGAGTTCCTGGTACTACGCCCGCTACGCCAGCCCGCAGTACGATCAGGGCATGGTCGATCCCGCTGCCGCCAACCACTGGCTGCCGGTAGATCAGTACATCGGCGGCATCGAACACGCCATCCTGCACCTGCTCTACGCCCGCTTCTTCCACAAGCTGATGCGCGACGAAGGGCTGGTCAGCAGCAACGAGCCGTTCAAGAACCTGCTGACCCAGGGCATGGTGCTGGCGGACACGTACTTCCGCCTCGAAGCCAACGGCAGCAAGACCTGGTTTAACCCGGCCGATGTGGATGTCGAACGCGACGGCAAGGGCAAGATAGTTGCTGCCACCCTGCGCAGCGACGGCCAGCCGGTCGAGATCGGCGGCACCGAGAAGATGTCCAAGTCCAAGAACAACGGCGTTGACCCGCAGGCCATGATCGACCAGTACGGTGCCGACACCTGCCGTCTGTTCATGATGTTCGCCTCACCGCCGGACATGAGCCTGGAATGGTCCGACTCCGGCGTTGAAGGCGCCCAGCGCTTCCTGCGCCGCGTCTGGCGCCTTAGCCAGCAGCACCACGCCAAGGGCCCAGCCGGCAAAGCGGATCTTGGCAGCCTGAGCGACGACCAGAAGGCCGTGCGCCGCGCCATCCACCTGGCCATCAAGCAGGCCAGCCAGGATATTGGCCAGAACCACAAATTCAACACCGCCATCGCCGCGGTCATGACCCTGATGAACGTGCTGGAAAAGGCACCGCAGGATGCCGAGCAAGACCGCGCCCTGCTGCAGGAGGGTCTGGAGACCGTCGCCCTGCTGCTCGCGCCGATTGCGCCGCACATCAGCCACAGCCTCTGGCAGGCACTGGGTCACAGCGATGCCATCATCGATGCGCGCTGGCCGAGCGTCGACGAGAGCGCACTGGTACAGGACAGCCTGCAGCTGGTGATTCAGGTCAACGGCAAGCTGCGCGGCCACATTGACGTCGCCGCCGATGCCAGCCGTGAACTGATTGAAGCCACCGCGCGGGAAAACGAGAATGTGCTGCGCTTTACCGAAGGACTGACGATCCGCAAGGTCATCGTCGTCCCCGGCAAGCTGGTCAACATTGTCGCCAACTGATTTTGCAACGGAGAGCCAAGATGTCACTGACTACACCCCGCCTGCTGCTCAGCTGCGCCGTTCTCGGCGCCACCCTGCTCGCCTCCGGCTGCGGGTTTCACCTGCGCGGCACCGGAGTCGACAGCGTTGAGCTGAACCAGCTGGATGTAACGGCGACCAACCGCTACGGCCGCACTTATCAGCAGGTGCTCGATGCACTGGAAGTAGACGGCGTTCAGGTCACCCCGACCGCCGCCTACCAGCTGCAACTGCTGAGTGAACGACAGCACCGCCGCGCGGTCAGTTACACCAACAGTTCAACACCAGCCGAATACGAACTGACCAGCGACCTGACGTTCCAGATCGCCGACCGTCAGGGCCGTCCGCTGATCGGCCCGGAGACGCTGGCAGCCCGCCGTATCTACGTGAACGACAAGGACAACATCATCGGCACCTCCGAGGAGGAGGAACTGTTGCGCCGTGAAATGCGCCAGGACCTGACCCGCCAGTTGCTGTTCCGCCTGTCCAGCATCACCGAAGGCGAACTCTCCAGCCGCGAGTCGCGCCTCGACCAGCAGGGCAACTGAGTCGGTAATGAAACTCAACGCCCCACAGCTGGGCAAGCAGCTCAAGGATGAGCTGGCCGCCGTCTACATCGTCAGTGGTGATGACCCGCTGCTCTGCGGCGAGGCCTGCGACCTGATTCGCCGCGCCTGCCGCGCCGCCGGCAGCGAAGAGCGACAGGTGTTCGATGTTGACCGCAGTTTCGACTGGGCCCAGCTCTACGAGGCCAGCCACAGCCTGTCGCTGTTCGCCCAGAAGCGCCTGCTCGAACTGCGCATCCCCTCGGGCAAGCCGGGTGATGCCGGCGCCAAGGCCCTGCTCGCCTACCTCGAACAACCTGCTGACGACACCACCCTGCTGATCAGCCTGCCCAAACTCGACGGCACCACCCAGCGCAGCAAGTGGGCCAAGAGCCTGATCGAGCACGCCGACAGCCGCTTTGTGCAGATCTGGCCAATTGAGCCGCAACAGCTACCGGGCTGGATCCGCGAGCGCCTGCTCAGTGCCGGACTGCAGGCCAGCCCGGAAGCCATTGACCTGCTCAGCACCCGGGTAGAAGGCAACCTGCTGGCGGCAGCGCAGGAAATCGAGAAGCTCAAGCTGTACTGCCCGCAGGGTCAGCTAACCCTGGATACGGTGCAGCAGGTAGTTGCCGACAGCGCCCGTTTTGACGTTTTCCACCTCAGTGATGCGATGCTGCAGGGGCAACCCCAACACGCCCTGCGCATGCTCAACGGGCTGCGTGGCGAGGGTGTGGAAGCACCTGTCGTGCTGTGGGCTGTGAGTCGAGAGTTACGTGGGCTGGCCGATATGGCACAGCAGCAGAGCCGCGGCATTCCGCTCGACAAGGTATTCGCCAGTCAGCGCCCGCCGGTCTGGGACAAACGTAAACCGCTACTGCGCAGTGCATTGGAGCGTCACCCGGCAGCGGCCTGGGAGCGCTGGCTGAACGAAGCGCAGACAGTGGACGAGCAGATCAAGGGGCAAGCACCAGGCTCCCCCTGGGACGGGCTGGCACGCATTCTGGTTGAAGCGTCCGGCGCGCGTCTGACGCTGTAATCAGCGCAACAGCAGCAGCGGGCAGTCGGTGCGGCGCAGCATGGAAGTTGTGGTGCTGCCAACGAAGAACTGGCGAATCCGTGAATGGCCGTAGGCGCCCATCACAATCAAATCCATCTCGCGCTCGCGCCGGCACAGCAGCAGAGTCTCTTCCACGTCGCCGGCACGAATCTCGGCAGTGGCAGCAAAGCCCTCCTCTTCCAGCCGCTTGCGCGCGGCCTCCATCACTTGCCGCGTATCGGCAGTATCGGCGCCGACCAGCAGCAGATGGATTGACGCGTCAGCCAGCAACGGACTCTGCATCAACAGATCCAGGCCCTTGCGCACGCTCGGGCTGTTATCGAAGGCAATCAGCACCCGTTGTGGTGCACGGTACTCGCCGGTGGTAATCAGGACGGGACGATGCAGGGTGCGGATAACGCTTTCCAACTGACTGCCAACCTGGCTTGCTGCGCTGCCGCCTGCCTCGCCTTGCCGCCCCATTACCAGCAGCCGCACCTCGCCTTCCAGCTCATGCAGGGTATCAACCAGGCCGCCGTGGCGCTGCCGCAGGGTTGGCTCTGCCACCCCGTCGGCCCTCACCCGTGCTGCCGCCGCATCGAGCATCAGCTTGCCCTGTTCGCGCAACAGGCGCGCGCGCCGTTCATCCAGCTCCGCCAACTCGCTCAGCAGGTGCTCGCGACTACCGAGCCCGATGCTGCCCGACAGGTCAGTTGGTGCAGCGCCGGCAGCAGGCTCCAGCACGTGCAACAGCGCCAGTGGCGCGCCCAGCCGCAGACTGGCCCAGGCCGCACAATCGCAGACCGCCTCACTGGCAGCGGAACCGTCGATACACGCCAATACCCTTGCTTCGCTCATTCAGCTCTCCCGCTGATCAGTGGCCACCCAGGTGATCAACCGCCTCCGACTTGTCATGCACCCCAAAGCGATCGACGATGGTGGCGCTGGCCTCGTTGAGCCCGATTACCTCGACTGCGGTGCCTTCACGGCGGAATTTGATAACCACCTTGTCGAGCGCACCCACCGCGGTGATATCCCAAAAGTGGGCGCGACTCAGGTCGATCACCACCCTATCAAGCGCTTCCTTGAAATCAAAGCCCGCAGCAAACTTGTCTGCAGAACTGAAGAACACCTGCCCGACGACCTCGTAGCGACGCTCATCACCCGTGGCGCTCAGCTCGCTGCCGATATGCAGGTAATGCCCAATCTTGTTGGCAAAGAACATGGCGGCCAGCAGCACGCCGACAAATACGCCGTAAGCCAGGTTATGGGTGGCCACCACCACCGCTACGGTGGCCAGCATGACCAGATTGGTCGACAGCGGATGGTGTCGCAGATTGCGGATCGAATCCCAGCTGAAGGTACCAATCGACACCATGATCATGACCGCCACCAGCGCTGCCATCGGAATCTGGCCAACCCAGTCGCTGGCAAACACCACCAGCACCAGCAGCACGCTGCCGGCCACGAAGCATGACAGGCGGGTGCGACCACCCGACTTCACGTTGATTACCGACTGGCCGATCATGGCGCAGCCGGCCATGCCGCCGAGCAGACCAGACGCAATATTGGCCACGCCCTGTCCCTTGCACTCACGGTTTTTGTCGCTGCTGGTATCGGTCAGGTCATCAACGATGGTCGCCGTCATCATCGACTCCAGCAGCCCGACCACCGCCATCGCCGCCGAGTACGGCAGAATGATCATCAGCGTAGCGAGATTGAGCGGCACGTCCGGCCAGAGGAACACCGGCAAGGTATCCGGCAGTTCGCCCATGTCGCTGACGGTGCGGATATCCAGCCCGAGGTAAATTGAAACTGCTGTCAGCAGCAGAATGCACACCAGCGGCGAGGGAATCACCCTGCCGATGCGCGGCAGCAACGGGAACAGGTAGATGATCCCGAGGCCCGCCGCGGTCATGGCGTAGACGTGCCAGGTCACATTGGTCAGCTCAGGTAGCTGCGCCATGAAAATCAGAATCGCCAGCGCATTGACGAATCCGGTCACCACCGAGCGCGAAACAAAGCGCATCAGCGAGCCGAGCCGCAGATAGCCGGCGCCGATCTGGAACACCCCACACAGCAGCGAAGCGGCCAGCAAGTATTCCAGGCCGTGTTCGCGCACCAGCGTCACCATCAGCAGCGCCATGGCACCAGTCGCCGCCGAGATCATCCCCGGGCGCCCGCCGGTAAAGGCGATGACCACTGCGATACAGAAGGAGGCATACAGGCCAACCTTGGGGTCGACACCGGCGATAATGGAGAACGCAATGGCCTCAGGGATCAACGCCAGTGCAACGACCAGCCCGGACAGCAGGTCGCCACGCACGTTGGAGAACCATTCGCGACGCAGGGTTTCGATAAAAGTCATGGGTAAGCAAACCTGTTTTCAGTTCAGCAGACAGACACCGCAGCGTCGTCAGGTTGCAGAGCGCAGATCCCTGTTCACATGCGGCAACAACAAAGCCGCGCAGCCCACAGAATCGCCGAAGGCGCGCAGGCATGGGGAACAGGGTCGGTAAAGGTCGCGAACTCTAGCATAAATGCCCAAACACGGCCATTTGCCGCCCTTGCCGAGCAACGCTGCACCTGTCATTGTCGCCATTTGCTGCCGGAACCTTTCCTGCGTGCCGGTCTCCAACGGCTCAAGGACGGGGCTTACTCAGCACCCGAAAGACCAGATAAGAATCCAGGGAATCTGCATGCCCACACCCCCTAACCGCAAGGCTCGCCTCCATCTGCTTGCCTCATTCAGCCTGATCTGCCTGAGCGCCTGCGCAGACACCCCCAGCGCTGCCATCGCGCCGCCTGCCCCA
Source organism: Pseudomonadaceae bacterium (assembly GCA_038114645.1). GTDB lineage: Bacteria > Pseudomonadota > Gammaproteobacteria > Pseudomonadales > Pseudomonadaceae > Halopseudomonas. Next base: position 22,935 of record JAYNRF010000008.1, read on the forward strand.
ACGCCACCCAGCATCGCACCTGCTGCACCGGCCGCTGCGCCAGCGGAAGCTCCGCGCGCGCAAACCTTCGCCCAATGGCGCGACAGCTTCCGTCAGGAAGCGCTGAGCAAGGGCATCGAGGCAGAGCTGTTTGACCGCGCATTCACAGGTGTGACGCCGGATGAAGACGTCATCAAGGCAGACCGCAGTCAGCCTGAATTTTCCCGACCGGTGTGGGCGTATCTGGACAGCGCGATGTCGAGCCAGCGAGTGGCTACCGGGCGCAGCCGGCTGAGCGCTCAACGCGAAACACTGGACGCCATCGAGCAACGCTATGGTGTGGACCGCCATATCCTCGCTGCCATCTGGGGCCTGGAGAGCAATTACGGCCAGAACATGGGCAGTCGCCCGATCATTCGCTCGCTGGCAACCCTGGCCCACGAAGGCCGACGTCCCGCCTTTGCCCATGACCAGCTGCTCGCCGCACTCGACATTCTGCAGCATCGTGACATCGAGCCCGCCGGCATGCTCGGCTCCTGGGCCGGAGCCATGGGGCAGACCCAGTTCATTCCGACTACCTACAACCAGTACGCGGTCGACTTCGACGGTAATGGCCGTCGCGACATCTGGAACTCATCCGCCGACGCCCTCGCCTCCGCCGCGCATTACCTGCAGCAGTCCGGTTGGCGCAGCGGCCAGCCGTGGGGCCAGGAAGTGGTGCTGCCAGGCAACTTCGACTACGCCCAGGCCGACCCTTCAGTAAAGAAAACCGTCGCCGAATGGCAGGCGCTGGGCGTCACCGCCAACGGTGGCCAGCGCCTGCCCGAGAGCCTTGCTGACCAACGCGCCGCACTGCTGCTGCCGGCTGGTCACCGAGGGCCCGCATTCCTGCTGCTGCACAACTTCAGCACCATCATGCGCTACAACAACTCATCGAGTTACGCACTGGCGATCGGTCTGCTGTCGGAACGTTTTCAGGGCGGCGGCCAGATCGTTGCTGCCTGGCCGACCGATGACCGCCCGCTGTCACGCACTGAGCGTATCGAGCTGCAAAGCCTGTTGACCGAGAAAGGCCTGGAGCCGGGTGGCATCGACGGCATCATCGGCGCCAACACACGCCGGGCCATCCGCAGCTTCCAGCAGCAACAGGACTGGCCCGCGGACGGCTACGCCTCGGTGGAGCTGCTCGAGGCCCTGCGCCAGCCCTGAGCTTCAGCGCGCAGCTCGGCGCTGCGCGCGCGTGCTCCGCTGTGGTAGAATCCGCGTCGGCCACAAGCCGACCGTGCCTCTTCCAGCACCCTACGGAGCCTCTACCAGGAGCCCTGCCGATCATGTCCGACACCCCGCAGAAGTCCGTTGCCAGCGGCGAAAAGTTTCGCAACGCCCAGGGCATTGCCGCCATCAAGGATGGCCAGAAACGTCGCGCCAGCGCTGAACCTCAGGTTTTTTCACCCAAGCCAAAATGGCTGCGGGTCAAGGCACCGGGCGGTGACCGCTTCGAAGCAGTCAAACGCAACGTCAGTGAACACCGGCTGAGCACGGTCTGTCAGGAATCCCATTGTCCGAACATGGGCGAGTGCTGGTCCAACGGCACCGCCACCATCATGCTGATGGGCTCGGTCTGCACCCGCGCCTGCCGTTTCTGCGCCGTTGATACCGGCAACCCGAACGGCTGGCTGGACAAGGAAGAGCCGGAGAACACCGCCAAGTCCGTCGAGCTGATGGCGCTGCGCTACATCGTGCTGACCTCGGTTGACCGCGACGACTTGGCCGATGGCGGCGCTGCCCATTACGCCGCCTGCGTGCGCGCGATCAAGGCACGTACCCCACAGGTTGTGGTTGAGGCGCTGACGCCGGATTTCGATGGGGAGCTGAGTGCCATCGAGGCGGTCGTCGATTCAGGTCTGGAAGTGTTCGCCCAGAACGTCGAAACCGTCGAGCGCCTGACCCACGACGTACGCGACCCGCGTGCCGGTTACCGCAAGACGCTCGACGTGCTCGCCCACGCGAAGAAACACCGACCCCAGGTGCTGACCAAGACCAGCCTGATGGTCGGCCTCGGCGAGACTGACGAAGAAATTCTGCAGACCTTCAAGGATCTGCGCGAGATCAACGTCGACATCGTCACCCTCGGCCAGTACCTGCAGCCGACCCGCAATCACCTTGCTGTGCAGCGCTGGGTCAGCCCGGAAGAGTTCAACCGCTACCGCGAGATTGGTCTGGAGATGGGCTTCATGGAAGTGGCCGCCGGCCCGCTGGTACGCTCCAGCTACCGTGCCGACCGGGTGTTCGAGAAAAATAATCTGGGGCTGGCCGCGCCTGCGCCAGTGCCGGGCCAGGCAGTCGATGCCAGCCTGATCCCCACTCTGAATCTCAGCTGACGCCAGGTCTGACTCGGGCGCGCAGCAATCAGCAGCGCGCCCTACCCTCTAGTGCTCTGTGGCGTAGCCCAGACGTTTGCGTAGCGCCGTCGCCAACTGTTCCTCGACCAGGCCAATATCAATCGGCCCATCGACATGCTCGCTCAGCTGTGTCATGCGCAAACCGGCGTAGCCACAGGGATTGATCCGCCGGAACGGCTCCAGATCCATGTCCAGATTCAGCGCCAGACCGTGGAATGAGCAGCCGCGACGGACCCGTAGCCCAAGCGACGCAATCTTGTCGACGCCAACATACACGCCGGGAGCATCCGCTCGCGGCGCGGCCTCGATGCCATAGAGCGCCAGCACGTCCACCAGACTCAGTTCCATGGCGGTTACCAGCTCACGCACGCCAAGGCTCTTGCGACGCAAATCCAGCATCAGATACCCGACGAGCTGACCCGGGCCGTGGTAGGTCACCTGCCCGCCGCGTTCAGCCTGAACCACCGGAATGTCACCAGGCGCCAGCACATGCTCGGCCTTGCCCGCCTGCCCCTGGGTAAACACCCGAGGGTGTTGCAGCAACCAGATTTCGTCGGGGGTATCGGGGCCACGCTCCTCGGTGAGTCGTCGCATGGCCTCCAGGGTGGGCTGGTAATCCACCAGCCCAAGGTGGCGAATCACCAGCTCCGCAGAACCTTCCATCACAGCACCATATGCACGCGACCGGTCGCCTTGAGATCACGATGCAAGGCTTCGAGCTGCTCCTGCCCGGTTGCGGTAATGACCACCCGCAAGGACAGGAAACGGCCGTTCTTGCTGTCCTTCAGTTCAATGGTAGTGGTGTCGACGCCGGGCGCGTGTTTCTCGACGATCCGGCAGATCACCTCGGCAAAGTCTTCACCGGCAGTCCCGATCACCTTGATCGGGTACTGACAGGGAAATTCGATTTTTGGAGCCTGGGGCTCGTTTACATCAGCCATGCGCGGCCCTCCTCAATCAAACAGGCCGTAGAAGAACAAACGGATGCTGTCCCACAGACGACCAAAGAAACCGCCTTCCTCGACTGCGGTCAGAGCGACCAGCGGCGACTTGTGCACGACCTCGTCACCGAGCTTCACTTCCACTTCGCCCAGGACGTCACCGACCTGGATCGGCGCGATGATCGGCTTGTTCAGGGTCAGGCTGGCTTCCAGCTTGTCGGCCTGGCCCTTGGGCAAGGTCAGCATCAGGCCATCCTGCAGCCCCAGCTGGACTTTGTCCTGTGCACCTTTCCAGACCCGCTCATCGGCCAGTACCTGACCCGGCTGGTAGAAGGTTTTGGTTTCAAAGAAACGGAAGCCCCAGGTCAGCAGCTTCTGGGTTTCGGCTGCACGCGCGGCTTCACTGGTGGTACCCATGACCACCGAGATCAGACGCATGTCGTCACGTTTGGCGGAAGCGACCAGACAGAAACCGGCTTCGTCGGTGTGACCGGTCTTCAGACCGTCGACGGTGCTGTCACGCCAGAGCATCAAGTTACGGTTGGGCTGACGGATATCGTTCCAGACAAATTCCTTTTCGCCATAGATGGCGTAGTGGGACTTGGGATCATCGCGAATGATTGCCTGCGCCAGAATCGCCAGGTCACGGGCCGAGGCATAGTGATCCTCAGCCGGCCAGCCGGTGGCGTTGACGAAGTGGCTGTTGGTCATGCCCAGACGCTGCGCCTGCGCATTCATCAGGTCGGCGAAGGCGTCTTCACTGCCGGCAACGTGCTCGGCAAGCGCGATACTGGCATCGTTACCGGACTGGATAATCACGCCGCGCAGCAGATCGATGACCGGCACCTGATTGCCAACGCGGATGAACATCTTGGAACCACCCATGCGCCAGGCCTTCTCGCTCACCAGCACCGGATCACTCTCGCTGATCTGGCCGCGCTTGATTTCCTGACTGACGATATAGCTGGTCATCATCTTGGTCAGGCTGGCCGGCGGCAGCGGGGTATCGGCATTGTGCTCGACCAGTACCGCACCGCTATTGGCGTCGATCAGCAGGTAGCTGGACGCCGCCAGCTCCGGCGCTGTCGGCACGATAGGTGCCGCCGCAGCAGGTGCATTCAGCGTCGGACGGGCAGGCGTCTGCGCATGGGCAGTGACCGACAGGGTCGCGACAGAGGTAATCAGCAGGGTCGAAATCAGTTTTTTCAACATGGTGCTCACAATCAGTGGTGGGTTGCGTTTCCGCGGGTACAAAAATCAGTTGGCGGTGACCAGTGCTGGGGTCCCCAGATTGGCCACGCGCAGGGTTTCCATCATCCGCCGGGCTTCGTCCTGCGTGTTCAAAGGTCCGACACGAACCCGATGCAGGGTACGGGAGTCGATTTGCACCGGACTGACGAGTACGTTGCTGCCGACCACGCCCATGACACGCTGACGCAGCGCCTGAGCGGCCTGGTCCGACGAGAAGGCGCCGACCTGCAGGTAATAACCACCGGCCCGGACGTTCTCGACCGGCTCCGGCGGCAACGCCGCCATCACCGGAGCGGTAGAAACCGCTTCGCGGGTCACCAGATAACTCGGGTTGTTCTGCTGCTGCCAGGCCACCGGGTCGATGCCCTCGACCCGTACCCGGGCCGTGCCCTGATCGGCGTAGCCGAGCTTCTTGGCCGCGGCGAATGACAGGTCGATGATTCGGTCCGAGTAGAACGGGCCGCGGTCGTTGACGCGCACAATGACCTGACGGCCGTTCTCCAGATTGGTGACCTTCACATAGGTCGGCAGCGGCAACGTCTTGTGAGCGGCGGACATGCCATACAGGTCGTACAGCTCGCCATTGGCAGTGTTCTGGCCATGAAACTTGGTGCCGTACCAGGAGGCAGTTCCCTCTTCACGGTAGCTACGCCCGTCCTGCATCGGGTGATACCGCTGCCCGAGCACGGTGTAGGGTGACGCCTTGTAGGCACCGGTATGCGGCGTGGGTATCGCATCAGGAATCAGCGACACATCCTGCATATAGCTCGGCGGGCCGTCGTGCAGCGGACGGGCTCCACCAGTTGAGCTGGAGACGCTGCCCGAACTGGCCACCGGCCCGCTCTGCGGCGTCGACGAACAGGCGGCCAGCAGCACCATACTGCCGAGCAGCAGGTAACGCATGGATGACAGGGCAATCGGCATCATTCGGGCCTGGCCTCACGTAACAGGTCTGCGAGTTGATGTACCACCATGGCATACATGACGCTGCGATTGTAGCGGGTGATGACGTACAGGTTGTTCAGACCTACCCAATACTGCATTCGTTCCCCGGCATCAAACTCAAACGCCATGACCGACTCATCGTCCGCCAGGGCGGCGCCCGGCGTCCAGCCCAATGCCTTGAGTTCAGCAACTGTCTGCCGCGCCTCCAGGCCACGGGGTTCGGTCAACCCGTCGCGAAAACGCTCACCAGAGACCTGAGCTTCGATGGCCACCTGAGCGCCGTGGGTCCAGCCGTGCTGGTGGAAATAGTTGGCGACACTGCCGATGGCATCGACCGGGTTGTTCCAGATATCAACCTTGCCGTCGCCGTCAAAATCCACCGCATAGGCCTGATAGCTGGAGGGGATGAACTGCCCGAAGCCCATGGCCCCAGCGTAGGACCCCTTGAGCGTCAGCGGGTCAATCTGCTGCTCGCGCGTGAGCACCATGTAACTCATCAGCTGCTTACGGAAGAAGTCGGCGCGCGGCGGATAGTCAAAACCCAGGGTCGCCAGCGCATCCAGCACCCGGTATGAGCCCATATTGCGGCCGTAGAACGTTTCCACGCCAATGATCGCCAGAATCACTTCGGGCTCAACACCGAACTCTTTCTCCGCGCGTGCCAGGGTGTCAGCATGCTCGGCCCAGAACGCCAGGCCACGCTCGATGCGCTGATCGGTAATGAAGATTGCGCGGTATTCATGCCACGGCTTGACCCGCTCAGCCGGGCGCGAGATTGCCTTGATGATATTTTCCTGATGCACCGCCTGATCAAGCAACGCCTGTACGTGCTCAGCACTGAAGCCGTGCTCACGCTGCATCTGCTGAACAAAGTCCGGCACTCCCGGATGTTCCGGACCGTAGTCGGCCGCCTGTGCCGCCAGGCTGCTGAAGCCGACAGCAGCCGCCAAAGAGGTAAGCATTAAACGCGAGGCCACGGCCGAACGGGCGCGGCGAAACAGCGAAGATACGATCAAGTTTGTGCCATCCATTTCTTGTGTGTCTGGATCGACATGAGGATTCCGAAGCCCAGCAACAAGGTCACCAGCGAGGTGCCCCCGTAGCTGATGAACGGCAGCGGTACCCCCACCACCGGCAGCAGACCGCTGACCATGCCGATATTGACGAAAACGTATACGAAAAAGGTCAAGGTGATGCTGCCTGCCAGCAGTTTGCAGAATGCATCCTGCGCTTGCAACGTGATCACCATGCCGCGGGCAATTACCAGCAGATAGACGCCGAGCAGCAGGCAGACACCGACCATGCCGAACTCTTCGGCCAGTACCGCGATGATGAAGTCGGTATGCCCTTCCGGCAAAAAGTCCAGGTGTGACTGGGTGCCCTGCAACCAGCCCTTGCCGAACACCCCGCCCGAGCCAATCGCTGCCTTCGACTGAATAATGTTCCAGCCCGAGCCCAGCGGGTCGCTTTCCGGATTAAGGAACGTCAACACCCGCTGTTTCTGATAGCCGTGCATGACGAAGTACCACATCCCCGCCGCGGCCGGCGCCAGCGCCAGCAATGCGCCAATGATGTAGCGCCAGCGCAGGCCGGCCAGCAGCAGCGCAAAAATACCGGATGCCGCGATAAGCAGAGAGGTGCCAAGATCGGGCTGTTTCAGGATCAGCAGGGTCGGCACAAAGATGATCGCCAGGGTGACCACCACATATTTGAAGCTCGGCGGCAGATTACGCCGCCCAAGGTACCAGGCGACACTCATCGGCATCACCAGCTTCATGATCTCCGACGGCTGGAAACGGGTCACCCCGGGGATCGTCAGCCAGCGTTGCGCGCCCTTTGCCTCAGTGCCCACCAGCAGCACGGCGAGCAACAGCAGGCTGCCGCCAATATAAGCGACCGGCACCCAACGCTGCATAAAACGAGGCTGAAACTGCGCCACCACGATCATCGCCGAGATACCTACGGCGAAGTACGCCATCTGGCGTACGACCATCGCCATGCTCTTGCCGCTGGCGGAATAGAGAACAAAAGCGTCAACCGTCGCCAGCGCAAGGATGAGCAGCAGCAGCCAGGGGTCGATGTGAAGGCGCATCCAGATCGATTCGCGTCGACGCAGCCCGTTGCTGGATACCGGGATCGACTTCATTGCGCACTCTCCTGCGATACTGCCTGCTCGGCCTGCTGCTGCGCTTCAAGGCGCGGCACTACCCAGGCATCGAATACCGCACGCACCACCGGGCCCGCCACCCGGCCACCACCCTCACCGTTTTCGACCAGCGCCGCCACCGCAATCATCGGATTCTCGGTTGGCGCAAAGCCGACAAACAGTGCGTGATCCCGGTGTCGCTCACGCAACGCTGCCGAGTCGTAGCGCTCGCCCTGGGCAATGGCAACCACCTGCGCGGTACCACTCTTGCCTGCCATGTTGTAGGTTGCTCCAGCCGCAGCCGCCCGGGCGGTGCCATGGGGCGACTGCATCACATCCTGCATCGCCTGGGTAATGAAGTCCCAGTCAGCTGGATTACGCAACTGAATATTCGGCGGCGTGCTGGATTCATCCGGCAAAACCCCTTCTGCCTCCTTGAGCAAGCGCGGGCGATGCCATACGCCGCGACTGGCGATCAGCGCAGTAGCCTGGGCCAGCTGCAGCGGCGTCGCCAGCATGTAACCTTGACCAATACCGGCAATCAGCGTTTCGCCCGGGTACCAGGGCTGACGATACTTGGTGCGCTTCCAGTCGCTGGACGGCATCAGACCCGCCGCCTCTTCGTACATGTCGATCGACACCCGCTGACCAATGCCGAACTGGCTCATAAAGTCGTGTAGCCGATCGATGCCCAGCTTGTTAGCCAAGTCATAGAAGTAGGTATCGTTGGAGCGCGCCACCGCGTACGACATATTCACCCAGCCGTCGCCGGAACGGTTCCAGTTACGGTACTTGTGGCTGACGTTGGGCAGTTGATAGAAGCCGGGATCGTAGACGCGGCTGGTACGGGTCACCACACCGGCATCCAGACCGGCCAGCGCGACGATCGGCTTGATGGTCGAGCCCGGGGGATACTGACCGCGCAGGACGCGGTTGAACAGCGGCTGATCGAGCGAATCGCGCAGCGCGCCGTAATCGGCATAGCTGATTCCGGTCACAAACAGGTTGGGGTCAAAGCCGGGCTTACTGACAAAGGCCAGCACCCCGCCGGTGTGCGGATCGATCGCGACAACCGCGCCACGGCGCTCACCCAGCGCCTCCTCGGCAACCTGCTGGAGCTTGACGTCCAGCTCCAGGGTCAGGTCGCTGCCGGGAATCGGGTCAGTGCGGTCGAGCACCCGCAACACCCGACCACGGGCATTGGTTTCCACCTCTTCATAGCCCACCGTGCCATGCAGCAACTGCTCGTAATAACGCTCGATCCCAGTCTTGCCGATGTAATGGGTGCCGGCGTAGGCCACCGGGTCAATCGACTTGAGCTCCTGCTCGTTGATACGACCGACATAACCGAGGGCATGGGCAAAATGGTCGGCAAAGGGGTAATAGCGAACAAAGGTCGCCTGCACCTCTACCCCGGGCAGCCGAAACTGGTTGATGGCAATGCGGGCAATCTGCTCCTGAGTCAGCTCGAACATCACCGGCACTGACTCGAACGGACGGCGCGCCTGCGATAGACGACGCTCGGCCTGCGCCGCGTCTTCGTCGCTGAGTTCAAGCAGGGACTTGAGCAACTCGAAGGTGGCCGGCAGGTCTTCTACCCTGTCACGGGTAATGGTCAGGCTGAAGCTCGGTCGGTTCTCTGCCAGCACCACGCCATTGCGGTCATAAATACGGCCACGGGTAGGCGGAATCGGCTGGACGTGAACCCGATTGTTTTCCGACAGGGTCGAGTGATACTCGTACTGGGTCACCTGCAGGTAGTACATGCGCGCGATCAGCGCGCCCACCAGACCCAGAATGAACACCGCAGCCAGAATCAGCCGACGCTGGACGATACGGGCATCATTATTGTGGTCTTTCAGGTGAATCGGCTTGGCCATGAATCACTTGTGGTAAGGATGACGATTGAGAATGGTCCAGGCCCGATACAACTGTTCAGCCAGCAGAATGCGCACCAGCGGGTGCGGCAGCGTCAGCGGTGACAGCGACCAGCGCTGATCACTGCGTGCGGCAACCTCTTCAGCCAGCCCTTCGGGGCCACCCACCATGAGGTTCACATTGCGCGCATCCAGCCGCCAGCTTTCGAGCTGCTCCGCCAGCGTCTCGGTAGACCAGGCGCGACCATTGACCTCCAGAGTCACGATACGTTCCCCCGGTTGCACAGCAGCCAGCATCTGCTCACCCTCACGGCGCATCAGGCGCGCCACATCGGCGTTCTTGCCGCGGGTCGCCAGCGGGATCTCAACAAGCTCCAGCGGCAAGTCCGGCGGCATGCGCTTGGCGTACTCCTGATAGCCGTCCTCGACCCAGCGCGGCATGCGTGACGCCACGCTGATCAGGCGAATGCGCAAGGTCGCTTACTCCGTCGGCTGGTGCTGGGCTCGACGTGACTCGGCGCTCTGCCAGAGGCGTTCCAGGTCGTAGAACTCACGGGTGGCCGGCTGCATGATGTGAACGACTACATCGGCCAGGTCGACCAGCACCCACTCACCGGACTCCTTACCTTCCACGCCCATCGGCTGACGGCCGGCATCCTTGGATTTTTCGACCACGTTATCGGCCAGCGCCTTGACCTGACGGTTGGAGCTACCGCTGGCGATGATCATGTAGTCGGTAACGCTGGTGTGTTCGCGCACATCGATTTTTACGATGTCTTTAGCCTTCAGCTCTTCGAGCGCGTCGACTACCAACTGAACCAGTTCTTCAATCTGCATGTAGATTTTCAATCCTCAATAGAGGGCCGATACAGCCCTTCGTTTTCAATATAGTCAAGCACCGCATCCGGCAACAGAAAGCGCGGCGACGCGCCATTGCCTACCAGCGTGCGAATATGGGTAGCCGAGATTGCCAGCGGAGTCTGCGACAGGCAGATAATCTGCCCGTGGCTGCGCTCTGGCTGGTCTACGCTACGCGCGGCCAGCAGGTCCTTGAGCACTTCCGGCACTTCCAGGTCGTAATCGGGGCGCTGCAGGACGACCAGATTGGCCAACTCCAGCAACGACTCCCAGCGGTGCCAACTCGGCAGTCCGCAGAAGGCATCCCAGCCCAGCACCATGAACAGGGCGACATCCGCCCCCAGTTCCTGGCGCAGCGATTCAAGTGTTTCCACCGTGTAAGACGGCCGCTCGCGCTGCAGCTCACGATCATCAACCGACAAGCCACTGCCTTGCCCGGCAGCCAGTTCGACCATCCGCAGCCGCTGCGCGGCGGTCGCTCCCGGCACGTCTCGGTGTGGCGGACGTGCACTGGGGATGAGCCTCAGCTCATCCAGCTGCAACTGCTCGCACACTTCAACCGCGCTGCGCAAATGCCCGAAGTGCACCGGGTCAAAGGTGCCGCCGAGCAGACCAACGCGGCGCATCAGCGGCCTCTCACTGACGGATATGGCCGTCACCGAACACCACGTATTTCTCGCTGGTCAGCCCTTCCAGACCGACCGGACCACGGGCATGAATCTTGTCGGTGGAAATCCCGATCTCTGCCCCCAGGCCGTACTCGAAACCATCGGCGAAGCGGGTCGAGGCGTTGATCATCACCGAGCTGGAATCCACCTCAGCCAGGAAGCGGCGCGCGCGCGTGTAGTCCTCGGAAACCATGGCGTCGGTGTGCTGCGAGCTGTAGGTGTTGATGTGCTCGATCGCGGCGTCCATATCGGCAACGATGCGGATCGACAGAATGGGCGCCAGATACTCGGTAGACCAGTCTTCCTCGGTGGCAGCAACGGCCTCCGGCAGCAACGCACAGGTGGCCGGGCAGCCGCGCAGCTCTACACCCTTGGCGGCGTACAGCGGCGCAACCCGCTTGAGGAAGTGCTCGGCAACGGCCGCGTTGACCAGCAGCGTTTCCATCGCATTGCAGACGCCATAACGGTGGGTTTTGGCATTGATGACGATCGCCTCGGCCTTGTCGAAATCAGCGCGATCATCGACGTAGACGTGACAGATGCCGTCCAGATGTTTGATCACCGGCACCCGTGCGTCACGACTGATGCGCTCAATCAGGCCCTTGCCGCCGCGCGGCACGATCACGTCGACGTAATCAGGCATGGTGATCAGCGCACCCACGGCAGCGCGGTCGGTGGTTTCCACCACCTGCACCACCTCGTTCGGCAGCCCGGCCGCTGCCAGACCCTCGCGCAGACACTCGGCAATCGCGCGATTGGAGTGAATGGACTCGGAGCCGCCACGCAGGATGCAGGCGTTGCCAGATTTCAGACAGAGGCTGGCGGCCTCAACGGTGACGTTCGGACGCGACTCGTAGATGATGCCGATGACGCCCAGCGGCACCCGCATCTTGCCGACCTGAATACCCGACGGCAGGAACTTCATATCCTGAATGGCGCCAACCGGATCAGGCAGCGCAGCAACCTGACGCAGACCTTCAACCATGCTGGCCAGGCGCGCCGGGGTCAGTGCCAGACGATCCAGCATCGCCTCATCCAGACCGTTATCACGACCCGCTTGCAGGTCCAGTTCATTAGCCGCGACCAAGCGCTCGGCCGCAGCCTCAATCGCCTCGGCCGTCGCCAGCAGGGCAGCATTCTTGACGGCGGTTGGGGTGCGGGCAATCACGCGCGACGCCTTACGGGCCTTCTGCCCCAGCTCGGTCATGTATACCGCTACCTGTTCAACACTCATGCTGTCACCTGCCACCTGTTTGACCAAATGCGGCATTATAGCGGGCTCGCCATTGGCTTGACAGCGCCGCCTGCGGTCGCCTTGCAATTCAATGTGTCATCCAACGCCTGCTACCATGAGCCCATGCCCGATACCTGCACCCCTGCCCCGACCCCGTTGCCAGAGCATTTCTTCCAGCGCGACGCCCGTGAACTGGCGGTCGCCCTGCTGGGCAAGGTGATTCGCCGTCAGGTCGACGGCCAATGGCTGGCAGCACGCATTATCGAGACCGAGGCCTATCTGCTGGAAGAACGCGGCAGCCACGCCTCGCTCGGCTTCACCCAGGCCAGGCGTGCCCTGTTCATGGACCCAGGCACTATCTACATGTACTACGCGCGCGGCGGCGATTCGATGAACTGCAGCGCCCAAGGCGAGGGCTGCGGCGTGCTGCTCAAGTCAGGCCACCCGGTGGTCGACACCATCAGCCCGCCGAGCAGCCTCGTTCGCATGCAACAGCTCAACCCGCAACGCAACGGCCAGCCCCGCACCCCTGAGCGTCTGTGCGCTGGGCAAACGCTGCTGTGCCGCTCGCTGGACATCCGGGTACCGGACTGGAACGCACAACAGTTCGACGCAAGCGCGCTGCTGATCGAGGATGACGGCTACCGACCTGCCCAGATCGTACGCGCCGCCCGCCTTGGCATCCCCAGCGGCCGCGACGAACACCTGTTCTACCGCTGGGTAGATGCCGACTATTGCGCGTATTGCACCCGCAACCCGCTTGGCCGCAGCCGCCAGGCGGGGCAGGATTATCAACTGCTTGAGCGCGCTACGGCGCTGCGCTCGGCTATCCGCGGAGACGATCCATGCTCGCAGGGCTGACCGACTGGCTGGCCACTCACCAGCAATGGCTTGGGATCGCAATCTTTCTGGTTGCGCTCACCGAGTCACTGGCCGTTGCTGGCCTGGTGGTACCCGGCGTATTTCTGCTGTTTGCCATTTCCGCGCTGGCAGCCGGCGCGGGCGTGTCGCTGACCGAGGCCATTCTCTGGGCCTTTGCCGGCGCGGTAATCGGTGACCTGCTCAGCTTCGCCCTGGGCCGCTGGTTCCATCAGGATATCCGCCGCATTCCGCTGTTTCAGCGCAACCCGCAGTGGATTGATCGCGGCGAGCGCTTCTTTCGTCGCTACGGTTGGCTGAGTGTCGTACTGGGCCGCTTTATCGGCCCGATCCGTCCGATCATCCCAATGATTGCCGGCATGTTCGACATGCCCGCCTGGCGCTTTGTCCTGATCAACGTGCTGTCCGCATTGGCCTGGGCACCAGCCTATCTGATCCCGGGCTACACCGCCGGGCATGCCGCGCACTGGGAAGTGCCCCCCCTGTTCTGGGGCCAGGCGCTGAATTTGGCAGCGGGTGCAGCAATAGTACTGGCGGGCAGTCTTTACCTCTTGCGCTGGCAGCAACGCTGGAGCCCGCTGGCGGCAGCCGGCTTGTGTCTGCTGGCACTGCTGGTACTGACGCTGCACCAGCACACGCTTGCGGTGTTCAGCAGCACACTGATCGACAGCCGCGCCTACTTGCAGCTACCGGGCCTGCCGGCACTGACACATCCCCAACCCGAGCTTTTGCTGCTGCTACTGCCGGTGCCACTGAGCCTGTTGCTGACCAGACGCTGGGGCGCAACCGCCTTGTTTGCCCTGGCGCTGCCGCTGACCTTAGGTTTGAGCTGGTTGGCGGAGCTACCCAGAGTCAGCACGATCGGCGCCCTGATCACGGCAGCGCTCGGAACCACGATCATCTTGTGCAACCGAGGTCAGGCATTCTGGGGGCGGACCAGCTGGCTACTCTACCCCCTGCCGCTGCTGACCCTGCTGGACAGCAATCTGCTGCTGCAGCAGATTGCCACCCCTATGGCGATGCTCAGCAGCCTGCTCTGCGCCAGCAGCGCGGTGCTCCTGGCCAGCTGGCTAGTGCAGCGCGGCGGCCCATTGAAAGCACTCCCCCCGCTTGCGCGCCTGCTGATTGCCCTCTGGCCCTACCTGATCGCTGGCTGGTTGCTGCTGACAGCCTGAATTCAGGCCTGCATCTGGGCGAGCCAGTCGCCAATCCGATCCAGCCGCTCCAACGGCGGCGTCATCGCCAGCAAGGTCGCTTTCTGCTCCAGACTCAGCGGCAGCAGATAGGCCAACTGCCAGGCCAGCACCTGCTGACTGCCGTCCACTGGCGGCAACTGCAGATTGCTCACCAAGGGATGTTCCTGCAGCGCGGCGTGCAGCGCCAGCAACTCATCGTGCTCGGCGTCCAACGGCGCATCCAGGGCCTCTGGCAGCCACTGTGCTTCGGCCGTTACCAGCCCGTCTGCAGCCACCTCCACATCCCCCAGCCGGGCCCGTCGATGCCCCTCGACCCGAATTCCCAGCAGCCCGTTTTCCCGCTGCTGCCAATCGATGATGCGCGCTTCGCAGCCGATGGCACTGAAACGCAGATTGCTCGAACCCACCTCCGAGCCCTCCTCCAGGCCGACAACAACAAAGCCCTGCTGCTGACGAAAGCAGCGACTGACCATATCCAGATAACGCGCCTCGAAGATCTGCAGATCCAGATGGCAACCCGGCATCAATACAGTCTTGAGTGGAAAAAGTGCGATCTGCTCGCTCACTGAAATCCCCTTGTCATTCACTGCGGCGCAACATAGCCTGCAGACAGGTGGTCGAATCATTCAGCAAACCTATGGAAGCAAGGCTTGCATTGACCACTGCCGCCCCCCTTGTAACCATGCCTGCACACAAACTTACCTGCGGCAGGGTAGCAACAATGCCCGGGGCGAGCACGAACACCCTCACAATAAGAGTCACGGAGAGCATGATGAAAGCCATTCCCGTTTCTGAACTTACTTCCCTGATCGGCAAGGACATGGGCCATTCCGACTGGCTGCAGATCGACCAGGAGCGCGTCAACCAGTTCGCCGAGTGTACTGGTGACCACCAGTTCATCCACATCGATGAAGAGAAGGCCAAGCTGACCCCGTTCGGCGGCACCATCGCCCACGGCTTCCTGTCGCTGTCACTGCTGCCGGCGCTGTCCGAAGGTCTGATGCCGCGTCCGGAAGGTCTGAAAATGGCCGTCAACTACGGCATGGACAGCCTGCGCTTTATCCAGCCGGTTCGCGTTGGCTCCCGCGTTCGCCTGCACACTACCATTGTGGATATCACTGAAAAGAATCCGGGGCAGTGGCTGATGAAAGCGCGCAACACCCTGGAAATCGAAGGCGTAGACAAGCCCGCGTTCATCTCCGAAGGCCTGTCGCTGTATTTCGTCTGAGTTATCGGTAATCCGATCACAGAGGTTCACGACCAGCAGTGCGCTGGTCGTGGGTCGCTGATCACTCTCCCCAGCGTGGAATAAGCGCCTGCTCCATCCCCAACTGCCCCAGAATCCGCGCCACCACAAAGTCCACCAGATCATCGACTGACTGCGGCTTGTGATAAAAGCCCGGGCTGGCCGGCAAAATGACCGCGCCCATTTGACTCAGCTTGAGCATGTTTTCCAGATGAATACTGGAAAATGGCGTCTCGCGCGGCACCAGAATCAGCTTGCGTCGCTCCTTCAGGGCCACATCCGCTGCCCGCTCGATCAGGTTATTGCTGGCCCCGGTCGCAATCGCCGACAACGTGCCGGTCGAACAGGGGCAGACCACCATAGCGGCAGGCGCGCCACTGCCTGACGCCACCGGCGCCATCCAGTCCTGTTTGCCGTAGACCCGAATTTGCCCTTCGGCCGCCTTGAACTGCTCGGTCAGGTACTGCTCCAGCGCCTGCGGCTTGGGCGGCAGCTGCCATTCGGTTTCGGTCGCCACAACCAGCTGGGCCGCCTGCGAAATCAGGAACGAGACCTCGACCCCAGCCTCGACCAGACAGCCAAGCAGGCGCATGGCGTACTGGACCCCGGACGCACCGGTCACCGCCAGCGTGACTCGCTCAGCCATGACGCGCCTCCAGCGCCTGAATCAGACGCTGATGGATACCACCAAAGCCGCCATTACTCATCACCACCACCCGCGTTTGCGGTGTCGCCACGGCGACCACCTGCTCGACAATCGCATCCAGATCACTGGCTACCTGCGCAGGGACCGGACTGTCTGCCACCACCCCATCCAGCGACCAGTCCAGCCCCGCTGGCTGGTACCAGAACACCCGAGATGCATCAGCCACACTGGCCGGCAATGCCGCCATATGACTGCCCAGACGCATGGTGTTGGAGCGCGGCTCAATCACCGCAATCAGCGGCGCATCGCCGATCTGGGCGCGAAGGCCGGCGAGCGTGGTCGCAATCGCTGTCGGGTGATGGGCAAAGTCGTCATACACGCTGATGCCGTTAATCTCGGCCAGCTTCTCCATACGCCGTTTGGCATTGCGGAATCCGCCCAGTGAGGCGATCCCCTGCGCGGGCGTCACGCCAACATGACGTGCGGCGGCCAGCGCCGACAGCGCGTTGGCCACGTTGTGCTGGCCGGTCTGCTGCCATTCAGCGACGCCCTGCAATGCACCATCCAGCCAGACCTCAAAGCGCGAACCGTCATCGCTGAGCAGCCGGGCCTGCCAGTTGCCGCCCTCGCCCGTGGTCTGGCACGGCGTCCAGCAGCCCATCTTGATCACGCGCTGCAGCGCCTCATCCTGGGCCGGATGAATGATCAAGCCGGTAGCCGGAACCGTACGCACCAGATGGTGAAACTGCCGCTCGATGGCAGCCAGGTCCGGGAAGATATCCGCGTGATCAAACTCAAGGTTGTTCAGCACGGCGGTACGCGGGCGGTAATGAACAAATTTGGAACGCTTGTCGAAGAAGGCACTGTCGTACTCATCGGCCTCAACCACAAAGAACGGCGTGCCACCGAGGCGGGCGGAAATGCCAAAGTTCTGCGGCACCCCGCCGATCAAAAACCCGGGTGACATGCCCGCGTCTTCCAGCAGCCAGGCCAGCAGGCTGGAGGTGGACGTTTTGCCGTGCGTACCCGCTACCGCCAACACCCAGCGATCCTGCAGCACATGCCGCGCCAGCCACTCCGGGCCGGACATGTAGGGCATGCCCTGATCGAGCATGTATTCCACCGCAGGGTTACCACGCGCCATGGCGTTACCGACGATCACCAGGTCCGGTGCCGGCTGCAGGTGCTCAGGATGGTAGCCCTCCTGCAAGGCAATGCCCTGCTCGCTCAGCTGGGTGCTCATGGGCGGATAGACGTTGGCATCTGAACCGCTGACCTGATGGCCCAGCTCACGCGCCAGCAGCGCCAGCGAGCCCATAAACGTACCGCAGATGCCAAGAATGTGGAGGTGCATGTCGGGTCCTTTGTGCCACTCATAGAGGTATAGCCCACCAAAGTGGCAGGCAATCTGATCAGGTCGGCGCGCAAGCAGGCTGGCTCGCGCCACGCAAGCGCCGATACTAGCACGCCCGGCAGGTACCGAGACGACCAGGCAGACAGTGCGCGCTCAGCTGACATGCCTGCACCATTCAGCTGCGGATTCTGCCGAAAATCTGTGCGACCAGCGCGCGACCGAGGTCCACTTCGATCACGCCTTTTGGCAGGAGTTCGCAACGTCAACGCCTGCCGTATTGCGCAATCACTACGCTACCCCCAGCGTCGTGCCCCAAGGTGCCGCCGCAGCATCAGCCCCGTCGCGACAAACGGTTGCGAAAAACACCCGCCATTTAACATCTCGCGCCCATACTGAACGTAAAAAGCCGTTCCAGACTGCCGCCAGATGGTTTTTTTGACCACGCGATTGCAGATTCAAAGGCGCTGGTGCAGGATGCAGGTAGTGACCACCCAAAACCTGCCAGCCATTTCATGACCATGATTGGGGTAATCGTATGCGCATAGTTCAGGCCGACATTGATCATCTTGATGAGGTGACGCCACTGTTCATCAAGTACCGGGAGTTCTACGGCCAACCGCCGCTGCCAGAGGCCTCACGCCGCTTCCTGGAGGCGCGCCTGGTGCACGAACAGGCAATCATCTTGGTAGCAGAGGACGACAGCGGCAAGGCGCTCGGCTTCTGTCAATTCATTCCAAGTTTCTCCGCAATGACGCTGGCTGCCAGCTGGGCGCTCAAGGGCATCTACGTGACCGAAGATGCACGCCGCCAACTGGTCGCCGACAAGCTGATCAACCACGCCAAGACCATGGCCCGCGAGGCTGGCGTCAAGCGCATGACCGTAATGACCGGTGAGGAAAACGTGGCTGCGCAAAGCCTGTATCGCTCGCTGGGCTTCTCCAACGACCACGATTTTATGTACTTCGCGCTCAAGCTCTGATCAGTTGCAGTCCTGTACGTCCGGGAAGCCGGCGTACAGGGCGCTCGCGCAACCCGCCGGACAACCGGCGCGCTACACACATCCCACTCGCCCGGCCCCGACGACAGCACTCCCGATATACGACCAAGGTTCACCCCGTTTTTGCTTGGTATCAGGCGGCGATGCGCCTATAATGCGCCCCAGTTTTCAACTATGGCCCCTCAGGTAACCCATGAGCTACGACAAGATCCCCGCCGGCAAAGACATTCCCAACGACATCTACGTCGCCATCGAAATCCCAGCCAACCATGCGCCGATCAAGTACGAGATCGACAAGGACAGCAGCACGCTGTTTGTTGACCGCTTCATGGCGACCCCGATGTTCTACCCGGCCAACTACGGCTACATCCCGAACACCCTGGCAGATGACGGCGACCCGCTGGACGTGCTGGTTGTTACCCCGCACCCGGTTGCTCCGGGCTCGGTCATTCGTTCACGTCCGGTTGGCGTGCTGCACATGACTGACGATGGCGGCGGAGATGCCAAACTGATCGCCGTTCCGCACGACAAGCTGAGCGTGCTGTACCGCGACATTAAGGAATACACCGACCTGCCGGAACTGCTGATCCAGCAAATCCAGCACTTCTTCGAGAACTACAAGGATCTCGAAGCCGGCAAGTGGGTCAAGATCGACCGCTGGGGCGGCGCTGAAGAAGCCCGTGCGGAAATCGTCAAGGCTGTAAACGCTTACCAAAAATAAGCGTTTCGCCCCGCTAAAAAGCCGGCCACAAGCTGGCTTTTTTTATGCCTGCACGGCAGAGTCTGGTCATGACCGATCGCTACTTCGACCATCTGGGCGCCCGTTTCGCCCAGCGCATCTATGACAGCCCCAAGGGCGCCATTCGCCTTGCCGTGTTGCAACGGGACATGGAACACTGGCTGCCAGCACTCCTGCACGCTGACAAACCGCTGCGCATCCTCGATATCGGCGCAGGCCTGGGCCAGATCAGCTGCTGGCTAGCGGGACTGGGGCACCAGTTGACTGTCGCAGAGCCGTCGGACGTGATGCTGAACGCAGCCCGCGAACGCATCGACGCAAGCCATCCGCGGCTACCGGTGCGCTACCTGCTCGCACCACTGCAGGAACTGGCGACACAGGGCGAACAGTACGATCTCGTTGTTTTCCATGCGGTACTGGAATGGCTGGCCGAACCCGCAGCAGCCCTGCAACAGCTGGCCTCACTATTGCTGCCACACGGCGCCCTGTCGCTGGCGTTCTACAACCGGGACGCGCTGATCTACAAAAATCTGGTGAAAGGGCAGTTCAAGAAGTTGCGCAAGAAACCCCTTTCAGGGCAAGGCAAGAGCGGCTTGACGCCGCAGCAGCCACTGGACCCACGGGACGTCCAGCTCTGGACTCAGGCTGCAGACCTCGATTGCGTCGGTACCAGTGGCGTTCGGGTGTTCTACGACTACATGCCTGAGCCGTTCTGCAGCGACAGCAGTCTTGAAGACCTGATCGAGTTTGAGCTGCGCTACAGCCAGCACCCCGCATATCAGCACCTGGGCCGCTATCTGCATTGGTGGCTGCGGCCAGCCAACCGCGACTAACCGCGTACGACCCGATTACGACCCTCCCGCTTGGCCGTGTAAAGTGCAGCGTCAGCACGCTCAATCAGGTTCCGACCTCCAGACTCAACCGTCTCCGCGTCGGCCAGCGAGGTGCCCAGACTGATGGTCACATTCAGCGCCCCATCCTCCAGCTCGAACGGATGCCGACAGAAACTCTCGCGCAAACGCTCGGCAATCATCTCAAGCTCCTCCGCTGTCTGAACCAGCGCCAGGACCGCCAACTCCTCCCCGCCGAGTCGCAACGCCAGATCATGCGGGCGAATGGCAGACACCATGCGCTGCCCGGCCTGAATCAGTACCTGATCGCCGCCAGCATGTCCGTGCGCGTCATTGATTCGTTTGAAGTGATCCAGATCGCCATAGATGAAGCCGACCTTCAGCGCCTCTCGTTCAGCACGACTGACCAGCGCGGGCAACATGGTACGCAGCGCCTGGCGGTTCCACAGCTGGGTCAACGGATCGATCAATGCCCGTCGCTCGGCCGCGCCAAGCGCCTCCTGCAGCCAGGCCGCGTCCATGCGCAGCTGATGCGCGACAAACAAGGCCTCGAATAGCTGGCGAAAATCATCCATCGCCTCGCGCTCGGCGTCAGTCAAATCCCGCGGCGCGGTATCGTGCACGCAGAATGAGCCAATCCTGCTGCCGTTGGGGGCATGCAGCGCGATACCGGCGTAAAACCGCACAAAGGGGTAACCGGTTACCGCCGGGTTATCAAAGAAACGTTCGTCAGCGTAGGCATCCTGCACATAAAGAATGTCTTCAGACAGAATGGTATGCCCACAGAAAGACACGTTGCGGGGCCCCTCAAGATTGGTCGCCCCAATACGGCCCTTGAACCACTGGCGGTCTGCGTCTATCAGCGTAACCAGCGTGCTGCTCACACCAAACAGTCGCTGGGCAATACGCAGCAACGCATCGATATGCGGGTCCGGCGGCGTATCCAGCAATTGCATAGACTGCAACGCAGCCAGACGCTGCTGTTCATCCGCCGGGATTGCTGCCTCGATCATCCAAACTCCCCCCTAACATCGAGATTAACGCGGACTGACAGACCCTAGACCTGACGCATCCAGTGATCGTTACGCCAGAGCCAGACAAACCAGCCACCGAGAAACACCGAGCGCAAGGCCATGAACGTCAGAAATCCGGCCCATACCAGATGATTACTCTGCCCCTGCAAGGCCCAGGCCAGCGGCAGGTAGCAGGCAAGCGCCAGTAGCATTGCGTTTCGCATTGCCAGCGCCCGGGAGGCGCCAATAAACAAACCGTCAAGCAGATAGCTCCAGACCGTTACCAGCGGCATCACCGCCATCCAGGGCAGATAGTCCTGCGCTAATGCCCGTACGCCGGGAAGATCCGTGAGCAGCAAAATAAGCCTATCGCCCAATCCCAGAAAAACCAGCGCAAACAGCAGGCTGAACAGCAGCGACCAACCAGTGGTTATCACCAGCACCTGACTTAGCGCACGCCGGTCGCGCCGGCCCAGGGCATGTCCACCCAACGCCTCCAGGGCATGCGCAAACCCGTCAAGCCCGTGGGAAACAATCAACAAAAAGTTGAGCAGCACCGCATTGGCCGCCACCACCTCGTCGCCCAGCCGTGCGCCCTGTACCACCAGCAGATAAAACACCGACTGCAGCGCCAGCGTGCGAATCAGGATATCCCGATTGACCCGCAGCAGCGGAGCTGCGCCCTTGAGCCGCAGGGCTCGCACCCAGTCAAACGCCCCCGGATATTGCCGCAGCGTCGGCCGCAGCAGCGCGAGGCCGAGCAACAGCCCGAGCAGATCGCCACAGACGCTGGCCCAGGCCGCCCCCTCAACACCCATATCCAGCCCAACCACCAGCAGCAGATCGAGCAGCATGTTGGTCAGATTGACCGTGAGCAGCATGGCAAACGGCACGCGGCTGTTCTGTGCGCCGATAAACCAGCCAATCAACACGAAGTTGGCCAGCGCCGCGGGCAAGCTGAACAGGCGTATCTGAAAGTAGGCTCGGGCCTGCTCCAATAACGCCTCGCTGCTTTGCAGATAATGCAGGCCAACGTTCAGCAGCGGCGTGCGCAGCAGCCAGACCAGCAGACTGATCAGTACCGCCAGCCAGATCGACTGTAGCAGGATGCGCCGCAACTCATGACCGTCACCATTGCCGCAAGCCTGAGCAGTGAAGCCGGTGGTGCCCATACGCAGAAAGCCGGTGGCCCAGAGCACAAAGGTAAACAGGGTGCTGCCGACCGCAACCGCACCCAGATGGTAGGCCGCATCGAGGTGGCCGATCACCGCCGTGTCGACCAGCCCCACCAGCGGCACGCTGATATTGGAGAGAATAAGCGGCAACGCAATG
The DNA here is from genome assembly GCA_038114645.1 of Pseudomonadaceae bacterium. Lineage (GTDB taxonomy): Bacteria > Pseudomonadota > Gammaproteobacteria > Pseudomonadales > Pseudomonadaceae > Halopseudomonas. The sequence continues at coordinate 45,489 of JAYNRF010000008.1, forward strand.
TGCCAAACCCGGCGTTGCGCCTGCCGATCACGCCAGTGAGCCAGCACCCGCTGACGCAGATCCACCACCTAGCCTCCCGAGCGCTTCACCTTGAAACCTTCGGAGACCAGCAGCTCGCAAACCTGATCGGCCTTGTCGCCCTGGATTTCGATTACGCCATCCTTGACCGCACCACCGCAGCCGCAACGGTTCTTCAGCCGTTTGGCCAGCGCCTTCAGATCATCTGCTTTCAGCAGCACCCCGGTCACCGTGGTGACCGTCTTACCACCACGCCCCTTGGTTTCACGGCGCACCCGGGCAATCCCATCACCCTCGGGAACAACCTGTTCAGCACAGCGGCATTGCGCCACTGGCTGCTCACACCCCGGGCACAGACGCCCGGCATCGGTCGAATACACCAGGCCACCCAAAGCCTGCAAACCGGTCTTTTTCATGCACGAAATTCCAATGACGATTGTTGCAGCAGGCGCGCCAGCGCATCCTGCGAGTCAGGTGCATACTGCTCTCCGTCGCGCTGCCAGTCTGCGCGCGGATCGACCCAACGCACCGCCTGCACCTCCTCCGGCTGCAGCGTCAGCGGGCCATCCCAGCAGCAGCTGAACACCCCGGCCCAGAGCCGACTGTCCGCGGAGTTGAAGAAAAATCGAAAGTGCTCGGTCAGCGCGACACCCGACACCCCAAGCTCCTCTGCCAGCTCGCGCTCGGCGCCCTGCAGATAGCTCTCCCCGGCAGCGACCACGCCCCCTGCCGCGACATCCCAGAACGACGGGTACAGACGTTTGTGCGCCGTGCGTTGATGCACGCACAGCTCACCGCGGGAATTGAAGACAAAAATGAAGGTACAACGGGTAATCAGGCCACGGGACTGGGCATCGGCGCGCGACACAATACCCAGCTCGCGGTCCTGCTCATCAACGTGGATGACCTGCTCGTCACCCGAGGCCTGCAGGTAGGCCTCGACTTGTTGCTCATCCACGAATCAGCCCTGCTCCAGCAAACGGCGCAGCTCGATCATGCCGGCATTGGCGCGCGACAGGTAGTTAGCCATCACCAGGGAGTGGTTGGCGAGCATGCCGAATCCGTCGCCGTTCAGGATCATCGGGCTCCAGAGCGTCTGCTGCGTGGCCTCCAGCTCGCGGATAATCTGCTGAAGACTGACCAGTGCGTTCTTTTTCTCCAGCACGTCACCAAAGTCGTGCTCGACGGCGCGGAGTAATTGAACCAGCGCCCAGGAGGTGCCGCGCGCTTCGTAAAAAACGTTGTCGATTTCCAGCCAGGGCGTGGTTTCACCTACCTTGCCGCCGGCAGTCAACGGAGCCCGCCCGACACTGGCAGACAGACGCTGGGACAGCGAGCCCAGGCGGGTACTGACATCACCCACCCAGCTGGAGAGATTGTCTGCGCGAGAGTAGAAGTCCGCGTCGCCGGTCTGCAACCTGGCGATGTAGCTGTCCAGCGCACGCATACCATCACGGTACTCACTCTCGCTGGCCGGCATGGCCCAGCTGTTGTTGTCGAAATGCAGGCGCGGTTCGGCCTTCACCAAATCGCGATCCTCGGTCGACTGCGACTGTGAGCGCGCCATATCGCGACGCAGCGCACGGGTCATGTCACGCGCCTGAACCAGCACGCCATACTCCCAGCGCGGCATGTTATCCAGCCACAGGCCGGGCGGCAGGATGTCATTGCTGAGGTATCCACCGGGCTTTTCCAGCAGGGTTTCAACGATGCCGCGCAGGGTCCGGGCGGTGTACTCACCACTGACCATTTCCGCAGTCGGCGGGCCAGCGACCGGTTCCAAATCGGGCTCATTACTCCAATACCAGCCGACCAGAAGACAGATAAATAGCCAAATCACGACTACGGCGAGAACCACTCGGCTGATCAGCGAGCTGTTTCCATCCCCATCCGCACCGGCGGTCCGCGTGCCAAATTTCATATTCTGACTCCTGTGGCTGTTCTGCGGCTCAGCATATCACGGCTGCCTGAATGTGCCGCCCCGATTGCCGAAAACGCGAACACGGCAAAGTAACCGGCACTTGGCCATCGTTCATCAAGCTGTCACAGAACTGACATTATTATCCGGGCAGTCCACTTTCACCTTGGGGCACTGCCATGCGTTTGAAATCTCTCACCCTGATCAACACCTTGCTGCTGGCTGCCGCCGGCGTCGCGCTGGGTGCCAGCCTGTGGTGGTCGCAACAGGCACTGAAGGCGCCTTACACCATGATGGATGCCTACCTCAACATTGTCGGGCAGACCCAGTCTCTGCAGCAGAACACGGAAGCCTACCGTCTGCACGGCGACGCACTGCGCCTGCAGGAAGCCCAGCACGCCGCAAACGCACTGCAGGAAAGCCTGCAGCAATTTCCCGCGGACATCCGTCAGCCGCTGGAAGCCCCATTGACCACCTTCGCCCAATTCATGCAAACCGACCTGCTGGCGGTCGGCAAACTGGCAGGCGATCCTCAGGCCCTGCTGATTCAGGCCGAACGCGAAATACTCGCGGAACTGAACCATCTCGCAAGCTATGCCCGCGACGGCCAAAGCCAAGGCAAGGCCGCAGCCGCCAACTACGTGCGCCTGATTGACGATCTGCAAGCCAACCTGTTCCGCGTCAGCATCGCCCGCGCGCGCCTGTTCAGCCAGAACGATCCGGCGCTGCTGGAGAACCTGCAACGACTGATCAAGACCTCACAGGCCACTGCCGGAGAACTGGACGCCCAACCACTGCTTGGCGTCGTTGAAGAGAAGACCAGCAGCAACGACCCGTTCGCCTCGCTACTAGGCGTCAACACCAGCAACAAGACCGCCGCAAGCGATCCCGGCGCCGACTACAAGCGCACCCTGCAATCGCTGCTGAGCCGCTACCCGGCCGAGCTGGAGCGCACCAGCGCGCTGATCGCCGAACGGGCCAAGCTGCAACAGATTACCAGCGAACGCATCGCCAGCTTGCTGGATGGTACCGAGCAGATGCGCCCGGCCCTGACCGCAGCGCGTGACAACGTCACCGCACAGGTGCGCAACGTACAGCTGGCCATCATCGCCATGATCATTCTGATTGCCGTGCTGATCGAACGCATGCAGCGTTCGCTGGCCAACGGTATCAGCCAGTTCGCCCCCGTACTGTCGACCTACGCCAGCGGCGATTTCACCCAGCCGGTCACCACCCGCAGCCGCGTGCAAGAGCTAAAGCAGCTGGAGCATTCAGCCAACCAGCTGCGTCAATACCTGATCGAGCTGGTCGCCACCATCAATCAGCAGGCGGAAGCACTCAGCGGCACCAGCGACGATCTCGAACGACTGTCCGCCGACACCCACGACCGCGCCGCCCAGCAACAGCGCGATACCCAGTCAATCAATCAGGATATTGGCGGCATGGACGAAGCTATCCGCCTGGTAGCGACCAACGCCGGGGAAAGCGCCGAGCTGGCCCGCGTCGCCAACCGCGAGGTACGCGACGGCCAGCAGGTCATCGGCGGCACCATCGCGCAGATGCAGCAACTGGTCGTGGAGGTGCAAAACAGTGCGCGCACCATTGACCAGATGGTGGTCGAATCCAACACCATCGGCAGCGTACTGGAGGTTATTCAGGGCATTGCCGAGCAAACCAACCTGCTGGCCCTCAACGCCGCCATCGAAGCCGCCCGCGCGGGCGAAGCGGGCCGCGGCTTTGCCGTGGTGGCCGATGAGGTTCGCGGCCTGGCGCAGCGCACGGCCGGCTCCACCCAGGAAATCCGCCAGCTGATCGAACGGTTGCAGCAAGTCGCTCGCCAGTCTGCCGGCCAGATGGAAGAGCAGGTCAAACACGCACGCAATACCGCCGAACAGGGCCAGCTGGCCGACGCAGCGCTGGGCCGTATCGTCAATGCCATCGAACGTATCACCGAGCTGGCAGAACACATCGCCACCCATACCGACGCCCAATCAGACCGGGTGCGCACCATTCGCGAAAACAGCCAGCAGATTCACCATCTGAGCGAGGCCAATCTGGGCATGGTGGCGCATACGCGCCAGCACACTCAGCAGATCAGCCAACGCAGCCGAGCTCTGCTGTCGGCGGTTTCCGCCTTCCGTATCTGACCCGCCGAGCCATTCAGCAACAATTGCGGCACTGCGCCTCAGGGCCAGTGCCTTTCGCCCGCCCACATCAGCCTTTATGATGACCGTCCACTTTTCGGTCGGTTATCCCATGCGCGCGTTTCGTTTTTGCCTGATCCTGCTCGTGCTGTTAAGCGCCAGCGCCCACGCCCAGTTCTCTGGCAGCAGTTCCCTGACCGGGCTGATCCAGAGCGGCAGCAGCCAGGCCAACTTCCTGCCGGTGCATCAGGCGTTTCAACCAGGCATTCTCGATGCAGACGAACAGCAGCTCACTGTCATCTTCGAAATCGCGCCCGGCTACTACCTCTATCGCCACCGCCTGCACCTGAGCAACCCCGGCACCGCAGACCAGGACCTGCAGATCAGCCTGCCGGAAGGCAAGCACAAGACCGACGAGTACTTTGGCGACGTCGAGGTCTATTACGACCAACTGCAGATTCACCTCGATGCCAGCCAGCTTGGCGCAGGACAGACCCAACTGCGCGTCGGCTTCCAGGGCTGCGCCGACGCCGGGCTATGCTATCCGCCGGAAACCGTCATGCTGGATCTGCCAGCGCCCGTTGCTGGCAGCAAGACCATCCCGGCACCGGCAGCGATCCCGGCGTCCACCGAGCTGGAGCACGGCCGGCTGGCAACCTGGCTGCTGTTCCTGCTTGGGGGCATCGGCCTGACCTTCACACCCTGTGTGCTGCCGATGCTGCCGATTCTCTCCAGCATGGTACTGGGCCGCAGCCACATCAGCCGTGGCCGCGCGCTGTCGCTGGCGCTTGGCTATGTGCTGGGCATGGCCGTGACGCTGGCCATTGTTGGCGCCCTGATCGGCAGTTTCGGTGCAGCCCTCAACCTGCAGGCGCGCCTGCAGTCGCCCTGGATCCTGGGCACCTTCGCGGTGTTCTTCGTACTGTTTGCACTCGCCATGTTCGGCCTGTTCGACATGCGCCTGCCCGAATTTTTGCGTGAACCTCTGGAACGCCTGAATCGTCGCGCGCACGGCGGCTCACTGCCCGGGGCAACCGCCATGGGTGCGCTGTCGACGCTGGTGGTATCGCCCTGCATCTCCGCGCCGCTGGCTGGCGCACTGGTCATCATCAGCAGCACCGGTGACACCCTCGGTGGCGGCCTCAACCTGTTCGCGCTGGGCCTGGGCATGGGTGTGCCGCTGATTCTGGTCACCCTGTTCGGCAAGAGCCTGCTGCCCGGCTCCGGCCCCTGGATGGAGACGGTCAAGCATCTGTTTGGCTTTGGCTTGCTGGCGGTCGCCATCTGGCTGCTGGAACGCGTCCTGCCGGGCCCGGTAAGCCTCGCTTTGTGGGCCGCATTGAGCGCCGGTCTGGCTGTTCGTTTGGGTCTGACGCAAGGCGGCAACTACCTGCGTCAGACCATTGCCATGCTGTTCGGCCTGTACGCGGCGGCGGCACTGTTCGGCGCCCTTGCCGGAGGCGAAGACCCCCTCCGCCCGCTACAGCCGTTAACCGGTAGTAACACCGCCCTGCCCGCCTCAGCCGCCTTCACGCTGATCAAGGAACCAGCCGAACTCGAACGCCAGCTGACACTGGCCGCCGAACGCCGCCAGCCCGCCATCGTCGATGTCTATGCGGACTGGTGCATCAGTTGCAAGATCATGGAGCGCACTATTCTGAGCCAACCAGAGGTACAGGCGCTGCTGGCCGACCACCTGCGCATCAAGCTCGATCTGACCGACAACAGCCCCGCCCAACGGGCCTGGCTGACCGAGCGTGAGCTGTTCGGCCCCCCCGCCTACCTGTTTTTTGCTCGCAACGGGCAGGAACAGCGTGACCTGCGCATTCAAGGCGAAGTCTCACTGGAAGAATTCAGCAGCCTGGCCAGTCAATCCAGACAGGAAAAGATTGCGCCATAATGCAGCCATCATGCTGACATCTGATGTCAACATTCCACTTATGGACAGGCTGATCTGATTGCGGCAAACTGCCGGAAAAATCTCGACTGACGGGTCACCTCAAAAGGGTTACCTGTCCTGCAACGGAATACACGCACAATGGCCAGTATCCTGGTCCTGCACGGACCCAACCTGAACCGTCTCGGCAGCCGCGAGCCCGGCGTCTACGGTGCGACAACACTGGATCAGATCAACCAGCACCTGCGTGAACTGGCCAGCCAGCAGGGGCACCATCTGCTCAGCCTGCAAAGCAACGCCGAGCACGAACTGATCGAACGCATTCATGCCGCGGGTGACGAAGCCATCGACTTCATCATCATCAATCCGGCCGCTTTTACCCATACCAGCGTCGCAATACGTGACGCATTGCTCGCAGTGAGCATCCCATTCATCGAAGTTCACTTATCCAACGTGTATAAGCGCGAACCCTTCCGTCATCACTCCTACTTTTCGGACGTAGCCGAGGGAGTGATCTGCGGTCTGGGAGCCAAGGGCTACGAGCTGGCCCTGCAAGCCGCGATACACAAGATCGAACAAAACTGATTACGCAAACCTGCTCTGGAGTGCACGCATCAATGGATATTCGCAAAGTCAAAAAACTCATCGAACTTCTGGAAGAGTCCGGCATCGACGAACTGGAAATACATGAGGGCGAGGAGTCGGTTCGCATCAGCCGTCACAGCCAGCACGCACCGGTACCGCAGTATCAGGTAGCCCCGGCTCCGGCCCCTGTTGCAGCAGCGCCTGCCCCGGCCGCCGCGCCGGCTGCCGCACCTGCAGCCCCGGCAGAGCCGAGCGGTCATCTGGTTCGCTCGCCGATGGTTGGTACCTTCTACCGCTCACCGTCGCCGACCGCTGCCATGTTCGTTGAAGTTGGCCAGACCGTCAAAGCCGGCGACGTGCTGTGCATTGTCGAAGCGATGAAGATGATGAACCACATCGAAGCCGACAAGAGCGGCGTGGTCCAGGCGATTCTGGTAGAGAACGGCCAGCCGGTCGAATTCGATCAACCGCTGTTCAGCATCGCCTGAGCCCGGGCCGGAGGCTTAGATGCAAAAAGTACTAGTTGCCAACCGAGGTGAGATTGCGCTGCGTGTCATTCGCGCGTGCAAGGAACTCGGTCTAAAAACCGTTGCGGTGCACTCCACCGCCGACCGCGAGCTGATGCACCTGGCCATGGCAGACGAAACCGTCTGCATCGGCCCGGCACCGGCGACCGACTCCTACCTGAACATTCCTGCGATCATCAGCGCTGCAGAAGTGACCGGCGCTGACGGCATCCACCCCGGCTACGGCTTCCTGGCCGAGCGTGCGGACTTTGCCGAGCAGGTCGAGAACTCCGGCTTCACCTTCATCGGCCCGAGCGCCAGCGTGATCCGCCTGATGGGTGACAAGGTCTCCGCGATTGCCGCCATGAAGGAAACCGGCGTACCGACCGTACCCGGCTCCGATGGCCCGCTGCCGGAAGACGAAGCAGAGTGCCTGAAGATTGCCCAGCGCGTCGGCTACCCGGTCATCATCAAGGCCGCCGGTGGTGGCGGTGGGCGCGGCATGCGCGTTGTGCATGACGAAGCCGAGCTGATCAAGTCGATCAAGCTGACCCAGGTTGAAGCGGGCGCCGCGTTCGGCAACCCGATGGTTTATCTGGAGAAGTTCCTGACCAACCCCCGTCACGTGGAAGTGCAGGTACTGTCAGACGGTCAGGGTAACGCGATTCATCTGGGTGACCGCGACTGTTCGCTGCAGCGCCGCCACCAGAAGATCATCGAAGAAGCCCCTGCACCGGGCATTGACGAGAAGGCACGTGCAGAAGTTCAGGCGCGCTGCGTTCAGGCCTGTATCGATCTGGGTTACCGCGGTGCGGGTACCTTCGAGTTCCTGTATGAAAACGGCGAGTTCTATTTCATCGAAATGAACACCCGTGTACAGGTTGAGCATCCGGTTTCGGAAATGGTCACCGGTATCGACATCGTCAAGGAGCAGATCCTTGTCGCATCGGGCCAGCCGCTGAGCATTCGCCAGGAAGATGTTGTCATTCGTGGCCACGCCATCGAGTGCCGAATCAACGCTGAAGACCCGAAGACCTTCATGCCCAGCCCAGGCACGGTCACCTTCTTCCACGCTCCGGGCGGCAACGGCATTCGTGTCGACTCGCACCTGTACAGTGGCTACAAGGTTCCGCCGAACTACGACTCGCTGGTCGGCAAGCTGATTGCCTACGGCGCCAGCCGCGACGAAGCGCTGGCCCGCATGCGCAACGCTATCGACGAGCTGGTGGTAGACGGCATCAAGACCAATACCGAGCTGCACCGTGAATTGGTGCGCGACCCCGGCTTCTGCAAGGGTGGCGTCAATATTCACTATCTGGAGCACAAGCTGGCAGGGAAGTAACTCCCAGCTAGAAGCTAGAAGCTAGAAGCTAGAAGCTAGAAGCTAGAAGCTAGAAGCTAGCGATGCTACCCATACCGGGATGCGAATTGTCGCATCCCGGTTTTTTCTTTCAGCTTCAAGCTATAAGCTTCCAGCTTTTTGAGGTTAATCATGTCCTGGCTGCAATTGCGTCTTGCCATCACCCCTGAACAGGCCCCCGCACTGGAAGACCAGTTGCTTGACCTTGGCGCGGTATCAGTCACCTTCATGGATGCCGAAGACCAGCCCATTTTCGAGCCGGATCTTGGCACCACGCCGTTGTGGTCGAATACCCACCTGCTGGCCCTGTTTGAGGCCGACACTGATCCGGAAGCATTACTGCAGCATCTGCGTCTGCTGTATCAGGCCGAGCTGCCGCCACATGAACTGGAACAGATCGAAGATCAGGACTGGGAGCGCAGCTGGATGGACAACTTCCACCCCATGCGTTTCGGTGAGCGTCTGTGGATCGTCCCCAGCTGGCACGCCGCACCGGAACCGGACGCCGTCAACCTGCTGCTCGACCCGGGCCTGGCCTTTGGTACCGGCACCCACCCGACAACCTCGCTCTGTCTGCAGTGGCTCGACGCACAGGCACTAGAGGGCAAAACCCTGATCGACTTCGGCTGTGGCTCCGGCATTCTCGCCATCGCAGGTCTGCTGCTGGGCGCAAAGCATGCCGTCGGCACCGACATCGACATTCAGGCGCTCGAGGCCTCTCGCGACAACGCCCAGCGCAACCAGATTGCCGACAGCCAGTTTGACCTCTATCTGCCCGAGAGGATGCCAGACACTCCGGCTGATGTGCTGGTGGCTAACATCCTGGCTGGCCCGCTCGTCAGCCTGGCACCGCGCCTGACCAGTCTGGTCAAACCCGGCGGCCTGTTGGCGTTATCCGGCATTCTGGCCGAGCAGACTGACGAGATTCTCGACGCCTACAAGGACGACTTCGAGCTCGACCCGGTTGCCAACCTGGACGGCTGGATCCGCGTCAGCGGTCGCCGCCGGTGACAGCCCACCCCTGATCCGGGCAGAATACCAAGTCGCACAACAACCCACCGCAACAGGACAGCCGGTCATCCATGAGTGAACTGCAGGTCACCCAGTGCCCCTTCTGCAAGACGCACTTCCGCCTAACTCATGAGCAGCTGCACGCCGCTGCCGGCAACGTTCGCTGCGGCGCATGTCTCAAGGTCTTCAATGCCTTACCAGAGACTGCTGCGGCAGCCAAACCGGAGCAGCCAGCTCCGCCCAAGCGCGCACCGGTGGATCAGGACAGCCTGCTGATCCACGATGACCTGGAGCTGGATGACCTGGACCTGGAGGCACTGGGGCTTGATGAGTCGATACTCGATGAAATCAACCCGCGCCCGCAGGGCAATCCGCTTCCCGCGCCCGACGATGAGCCGGCCACAGACGACGCACCGACCTCGCTGGCCGAAACCGTCAACACCGAGCTGTTCGCAGAGCAGGGGCTGAGCGCGCTGGACGACGAGCTGGATCTCGACGAGTCCTTCCGAGCCACCCCGGCAGCACATGGGCACCAACAAACGGAGCCCCCTGCCGAGCGCCCCAGCGAGCCTATCGCACCGGCACAGGAAGCCGCACAACCGGAACCGCAACCGGCACCATTCGCCCCACACGCACGGCTGCTGCCGCTGCAGGACGACGACGTAGATCACCCGCTGATGCAGCGTGACCGGCGCCGCGAACCGGATCTGGGCGCGCCGACCGCTACCATCGGGGAGCACGACACAGCTGAGGACATCGAACCCAGCTTCGCCGAAGCCCTGTACCTGCCTGAGCTGGAAGACGAACCCCTGCACTTCGAGCAACCGCTGAGCCGTCGCCGCGCGCGGCACAACTGGCTGTGGGGCATGCTCTGCGTGGTCGCAGTGGCAGGGCTGGCAGCCCAAGCGGCGCTATACAACCTCGACGCCTGGTCGCGGGACAACCGCCTGAGACCGGCGCTGGAGAGTCTGTGCCTGGTCGCTGGCTGCGAGTTACCCGCCCGGGTCGACGTTGCCCAGATTCGCAGCAGCAACCTGCTGGTTCGCCCCCACCCGGAGTTCCCGAACACGCTGGATATCAATTTGATCATCTACAACCGCGCCGATTACGACCAGCCGTTCCCGGTAATCCGCATGTCCTTCAGCGACAGCCGCGGCCGCAGCGTAGCCAGCCGCGACTTCCGCCCCGCCGAGTACCTCGCTGGCGAGCTGGCCGGGCGCACGCTGATGCCCTCGCAGACGCCAATCCACATTGCTCTGAGCATGGTCGCCCCGACCCAGCAAGCGACCAGCTATCAGCTGGATTTCGTCGCCCCCTGATGCAGCCACTGCTAACGCACGCGCCCGTTTAACCATGCCAGCGGGCACTGCGCCGACACCTTTCGTCGGCCAGCGTCGCTGCGTATCGCGCGACGCTTTTAATTGACCTACACTCGCTGACCAGCTGTACAAAAAGTACTCAGAACAGTCTTTAACCGGTCATGCTTTGCGGGTATCATGTGCGCCCTTTTCGCCATCATAACCCTGAGCCCAGAGCGGACGGGGCGCGGCAGCGCTGCGCAGCAACCGACAGTACAGGGATGGACCAGCAGTGATCAGTATCGGACCCTACCAACTCGCCAATCGCGTGATTCTGGCCCCTATGGCCGGCGTAACCGACCAACCCTTCCGGCAGCTTTGCCGGCGCCTGGGTGCAGGCTTGGTGGTGTCCGAGATGGTGACCAGCGATACCCGCCTGTGGAACAGCCGAAAATCACGCTTGCGACTGATCCACGACGGCGAACCCGAACCCCGCTCGGTACAGATCGCCGGCGGCGACCCAGAGATGATGGCGGAAGCCGCGCGCATGAACGCCGAGCTTGGCGCCCAGATCATCGACATCAACATGGGCTGCCCGGCAAAGAAGGTCTGCAACAAGGCCGCCGGCTCTGCCCTGCTGCGTGACGAGCCACTGGTCGCGGCCATCTGCGAAGCGGTCGTGCAGGCCGTCAACATCCCGGTCACGCTGAAGATCCGCACCGGCTGGGACCCGGACAACCGCAATGCCCTGCGCGTAGCCCGCATCGCCGAGGACAGCGGTATCCAGGCGCTGGCCGTGCACGGTCGCACCCGCTCGGAGCGGTACACCGGCCACGCCGAATACGACACCATCGCTGCGGTCAAGCAGAGTATTCGCATTCCCGTATTCGCCAATGGCGACATCACCAGCGCCGAGAAAGCCAGACAGGTCCTGGAGCACACCGGAGCCGACGCCGTCATGATCGGCCGGGCAGCCCAGGGCCGACCCTGGATCTTCCGTGAGATTGATCATTTCCTGCGCACTGGCGACCAGCTGCCAGCACCCGCACTGCCGGAGCAACAGCAGATACTGACCGGCCACTTGCAGGCACTGCATGCATTTTACGGCGACGAGCATGGCGCCCGCATCGCGCGCAAGCACGTCGGCTGGTATCTGCAGACGCTGCCGGGTGCCACCGAGTTTCGCCGCGAATTCAACCGCATCAACGATGCGCAACAGCAACACATCGCCATCGCGCATTACTTCGCCCGTCTGCTGGAAGGAGATCTGGCAGCATGATTTACGACACCACCCTATCTGATGGAAGCCACACCGTGAGTGACAGCAGTCAATCCATCCTCCCGGCAACCGGGATTGATGACAACCGCACCCCAAGAACGCTGCGCGACAGCGTCGAAGAGGCCCTGCACAACTACTTTCAGCACCTTGAAGGCCAGGACGTGACCGACGTCTACAACATGGTTCTGTCAGAAGTTGAAGCCCCCTTGCTTGAAAGCGTTATGAACTACGTCAAGGGCAACCAGACACGCGCCTCCGAGGTGCTGGGCCTGAACCGCGGCACGCTGCGCAAGAAACTGAAACAGTACGGACTCCTGTAAGCGCCGACTGACCAGCGACGACCGCTCGCGCCGGTCGTCGCCAGTCCGCCGCCGCACGCTTGAAGCTGATTTTCACTGCAACCTACTCTGGACCCAAGATGACCGACCAAACCACCCGCCTGCCGGTACGCCGCGCACTGATCAGCGTTTCCGACAAGACTGGCATCGTCGACTTTGCCCGTGAGCTGAGCGCTCAGGGCGTTGAAATCCTCTCTACCGGCGGCACCTACAAGCTGCTCTGCGAGCAGGGCATCAAGGCTGTTGAAGTAGCCGACTACACCGGCTTCCCGGAAATGATGGACGGCCGGGTCAAGACCCTGCATCCGAAGATCCACGGTGGCATTCTCGGCCGCCGCGACCTAGACGGTGACGTCATGGCCCAGCACGGCATCCAGCCCATCGACATGGTTGTGGTCAACCTGTACCCGTTCGCCGCCACCGTCGCCAAGCCTGGCTGCACCCTGCCAGACGCGATCGAGAACATCGATATCGGCGGCCCGACCATGGTGCGCAGCGCTGCCAAGAACCACAAGGATGTTGCCATTGTCGTCAACGCCAGCGACTACGACAGCATTCTCGAGGCACTGAAGAGTGGCGGTCTGACCTACGCCCAGCGCTTCGACCTGGCCCTGAAGGCATTCGAGCATACTGCTGCCTACGACGGCATGATCGCCAACTACCTCGGCACCATCGAGCAGACCCGCGACACCCTGAGCACCGAAGACCGCGCCGCCTTCCCGCGCACCTTCAACAGCCAGTTCATCAAGGTGCAGGACATGCGCTACGGCGAGAACCCGCACCAGGCCGCCGCGTTCTATAAGGAAGCCGCTCCGGCCGAAGCCAGCATCGCCACCGCTACCCAGCTGCAAGGCAAGGAACTGTCCTACAACAATGTCGCCGACACCGACGCCGCGCTGGAATGCGTCAAGAGCTTCACCAAGCCGGCCTGCGTCATCGTCAAGCACGCCAATCCCTGCGGTGTAGCCGTGGTACCGGAAGACGAAGGCGGCATCCGCAAGGCCTACGATCTGGCCTGGGCAACTGACAGCGAATCTGCCTTCGGCGGCATCATTGCTTTCAACCGCGAGCTGGACGGCGCCACCGCCGCCGCTATCGTCGAACGTCAGTTCGTTGAAGTCATCATCGCCCCGCGCATCAGCGCCGAAGCCCGCGCCGCCGTCGCTGCCAAAGCCAACGTTCGCCTGCTCGAGTGCGGCGAATGGGGCGGCGAGCGCAGCGCCGACTGGGACTACAAGCGCGTCAACGGCGGCCTGCTGGTGCAGAGCCGTGACGTCGGCATGATTACCGCGGACGACCTGAAAGTCGTGACCAAGCGCGCCCCGACCGAACAGGAAATCCACGATCTGGTGTTCGCCTGGAAAGTGGCCAAGTTCGTCAAGTCCAACGCCATCGTCTATGCCAAGGGCCGCCAGACCATCGGCGTCGGCGCCGGCCAGATGAGCCGCGTCAACTCCGCCCGTATCGCTGCCATCAAGGCCGAGCACGCCGGCCTGCAGGTGGCCGGCGCGGTAATGGCCTCCGACGCCTTCTTCCCGTTCCGCGACGGCATTGATAACGCTGCCAAGGTCGGCATCAGCGCCGTCATCCAGCCGGGCGGCTCCATGCGCGACCAGGAAGTGATCGACGCAGCCGACGAAGCGGGCATGGCCATGGTCTTCACCGGCATGCGCCACTTTAGGCATTAAAAGCCGCTGAAAGCTTAAGGCTAAAGGCTGGAAGGCCAATGACGCGCAAAGCGGCCGGGCGGAGCACTGACCTCGGCCACTCGCGCGTAACCAGACCTTCCAGCCTTTAGCCTTCGGCGTTCAGCCTAAAGACTTCTAAATAGAGAAGAATGCACAATGAATGTACTCATTATCGGCAGTGGCGGTCGTGAGCACGCGCTGGCGTGGAAAGTCGCTCAGGACGAGCGCGTCGAGAAAGTATTCGTAGCGCCGGGCAACGCCGGCACCGCCATCGAAGCCAAGTGCGAGAACGTCGCCATTGACGTTCTTGAACTCGACAAGCTGGTCGCCTTCGCCAAGGACAATGTCAGTCTGACCATCGTCGGCCCCGAGGCCCCGCTGGTTGCTGGTGTTGTTGATCGCTTCCGCGCGCACGGCCTGCCCTGCTTCGGCCCGACCGCCGGTGCCGCGCAACTGGAAGGCTCCAAGGCTTTCACCAAAGACTTCCTCGCCCGTCACCAGATTCCGACTGCCGAGTATCAGAACTTCACCGAGATCGAGCCCGCGCTGGCCTACCTGCGCGAAAAGGGTGCCCCCATCGTCATCAAGGCCGACGGTCTGGCCGCTGGCAAGGGCGTCATCGTCGCCATGACGCTGCAGGAAGCCGAGGACGCCGTGCGCGACATGCTGGCGGGCAACGCCTTTGGCGAAGCCGGTTCACGTGTCGTCATTGAAGAATTCCTCGATGGCGAAGAAGCCAGCTTCATCGTCATGGTCGACGGTGAGCACGTGCTGCCGATGGCTACAAGTCAGGATCACAAGCGCGTCGGCGACGGCGACACCGGCCCCAACACCGGCGGCATGGGCGCCTACTCCCCTGCTCCGGTCGTCACCAGCGAAGTGCATCAGCGCGTGATGGACCAGGTCATCTGGCCGACCGTGCGCGGCATGGCGGCCGAAGGTAACGTCTACACCGGCTTCCTTTACGCCGGCCTGATGATCGACGCGGCGGGCAACCCCAAGGTCATCGAGTTCAACTGCCGCTTTGGCGACCCGGAGACCCAGCCGATCATGCTGCGCCTGCAGTCCAGCCTGGTTGAGCTGATTGAAGCCGCAAACGCCGGCACCCTGGATAAAGTCGACGCCAAGTGGGACCCGCGCTGCAGCCTGGGTGTGGTCCTGGCTGCCGGCGGCTACCCAGCCGACTACGCCAAGGGCGACGTGATCAGCGGCCTGGACCAGGCCGTCAGTGACAGCGGCAAGGTGTTCCACGCCGGCACAGCATTGAAGGACGGCCAGGTCACCACCAGTGGTGGCCGGGTGCTGTGCGCCACCGCCCTGGGTGAAACCGTCAGCGCTGCCCAGCAGGGTGCTTATGAGCTCGCCCGACAGATTAGCTGGAACGGAAGCTTCTTCCGCAGCGACATCGGCTACCGCGCCATCGCCCGGGAAAGCTGAGCAAGGCACGGCCGGACAGGAGACTGTCCGGCCGTTGCATTTCTGCAGCCCGATGGCTGCGCTATACTGGCCATCGCGTTGTATCAACCGGACATCAAAACCAAGGACAGGACTCACTCGTGAAGCATATCGGCTCGTTGATGCTCGCCCTGATTCTGGGTATTGCTTTCACGTTTACCACCTGGATCGACACGGTGGAAAGCGGCACACCCGCTTACCGCACCTACCTCGATGCCAGCGGCGACCTGCTGCTGCAGGACATCCTCTCCAACCGTTACGCCAACCGCTTTATTCCCGCCCCTGAGGCCCCCCTGAGCCTGCCAGGGGACAATGGCGCCCTGTGGGTCGAGATCAACCTGGACAGCGTCGAAAACAAGCTACTGACGCTGGAAAACCCGGCCATTGGCCTTATCGAAGTCTATCGTCAGCAAAACGGAGAGGTCAGACACCTCTACCGCACTGGCAGCCGTCTGCCGGCGACGACCAAGCCACTGCCCTTTAATGGCTTTGCCTTTCCGCTGGAAGACAGCACCAGCGCAGGTGACACCTTGATTCTGCGCCTGCAAAATGACTACCCGCTGAGTACCCGCATCGCACTGCTGGATGTTAAAGAAGCCTCGGCGCGCCACAGCATGCACCAGACCCTGCAAGGGATCCTGGTCGGCCTGATGCTGGCTTTGGTGCTGCATTGCATTCTGCACGGCGTCCTCGGACGCGACCCGATGCACCTGCTGCTGGCCAGCGCCAGCCTGCTGACGTCGGTGAGCAGCCTGAGCAGCTTGAGCTGGGTGGCTGACACCTTCCCGCGCTTGCAGAGCGACCCCTTGGAGCTTCTCCACCTTAGCGCCTACCCATTACTGGCACTTCTGAGCTGTTCCCTGCTGAGCGGATCCGCGCAAAACAACGGCCGCAATGCCATCTACGCCACTGCCATCGCTGCGGCACTCCTGACCGCGAGCTGCGCCGCATTCCCGACGCTGTTTCGCCCCCTCGCCCATACCATTCATCTCGGCGTACCACTGGCCACCTTGCTGCTCATCGGCTGGCTTGGAGTACGCTGGCAGCGTAGCGACATCGCTTTCACCATCGCCACCTGCCTGCTGCTGAGCAATGGCTTGATGGAAGCTTTTGTGGAAGAACAACTGCCCGAGGCGTACATCACCGAGCTACTGCTTTGGAGTGCTCTGGTCGGCTACAGCTGGAGCCTTTACCGACGACTGCAAGGCATCATCACGCGTCGTGTGAGAGATCGCCAGGATAGTGCCACCGCACGCGCCGAGCAGCGTGCCAAGGCAGAATTCCTGGCCCGAATCAGCCACGAAATTCGCACGCCAATGAACGGTGTGCTCGGCATGAGCGAGCTGTTGCTCGATACCGCTCTGTCCGCCAAACAACGCGACTACGTGCAAACCATTCACGGCTCGGGCAACGACCTGCTCAACCTGATCAACGAAATTCTCGATATGTCTCGGCTGGAATCCGGCCAGCTGACGCTGGAGCGCGTCCAGTTCGACCTGCACGCTCTGGTCAACGACTGCCTCGACATCTACCGTGCTCGCGCTGAGGGCCAGGGCATCGAGCTGATCGGCTTCGTTCATCCGGACGTCCCCCGCACCATGCAAGGCGACCCCACTCGCCTGCGTCAGGTACTGATGAATCTACTGGCCAACGCACTGCACTACACCGAAGAGGGCGAAGTACTGCTGGTTGTCGGCCTGGATCAGAAAGACGGCAGCAAAGTCCTGCGATTCGCCATTCAGGATACCGGCACGGGGATGCCGGACGAGGCCCGCAACAGCCTGCTCAACAGCGATTTTAAGGTCACCCGCTTTCTCGATCAGTCCGATACCGATGGCAAGCTGCCGCTGGTAATCACCCGACAGCTGATCAACATGATGAAAGGCCAGCTCGGTATCAAATCCGGGAGCGAGCAAGGCACAACGGTCTGGTTCAATCTGCCGGCGACCAGTCTGGAAGCGAACGCCGACCACTACACCAACGGCAACAGCCTGTCTGATCGCAACGTTCTGATCGTTGATGACAACGCGACCTGTCGCAAGGTGCTGCAGCAGCAGACCGCCGCCTGGGGCATGCGCGCCCAATGCGCCTCAAGCGGCCGGGAGGCGCTGGCGCTGCTACGCAGTCAGGCCAATCTGGGCAATCCATTCGAGATCATTCTGCTGGACCAGTCGATGCCAGGCATGAGCGGCGTAGAGCTGGCCGCACGCATCAAGGATGACCCGACCATCAACAATGATCTGCTGATCATCATGCTGACCGGCATCAATCAGGTACCGAGCCGGGTCATTGCCCGCAACGCCGGTATCCGACGTATCCTCAGCAAGCCCGTCGCCGGTTACACACTGCGCACCACGCTGATAGACGAATGGGCCCAGCGCCGGACCCCAGCGCTGGACAGCAGTGATCGCGACCAACCGAACAACGAGCTGGAGAGTGATAATTTCCGGGTATTGATCGCTGAGGACAACGCAATATCCACCAAGGTCATTCTCGGCATGCTGACCAAGTTGCAGGTCGCGGCAACCGCCGTTGAAAATGGAGCCAAGGCACTGGAAGCGGTTCAACAACAACCGTTTGACCTGGTGCTGATGGACTGCGAAATGCCGGAAATGGACGGTTTTACCGCTGCCGAGCGAATTCGCCAGTGGGAGCAACGCACCGGCAGCCAGCCGATTCCGATCATCGCCCTGACCGCTCACATCCTTCCCGAGCACCGCGAGCGAGCGCGCAAGGCGGGCATGAACGGCCACATGGCCAAGCCGGTAGAGCTCAGCCAGCTACGTGAACAACTGCAGCACTGGCGCGAGCACAAGGCGGAGAGCGACGTCAGTCTGCTTTGAAGCGCGCCTCGCACAAACCGAGCGCACCGCTCGCCGCGGCATAATCCGCCCACCAGCGCATCCACATTTCACTCAGCATGGTAGTGCCCTCCGTGTCCAGGCGCTGCCCGTTGCGGCAGCCCCTGTCATTCACTTTAGGCGGAGAAAGCGCCAACAGCCATTCGAAAGCGGCTATTGACGCGATAGAGGCAACGGGCGTCAGCCTCGACGTGCGGGTTTACGCTTGCCGCCAGCAGAACGACCTGCGCCCTTGCCGGCACCGGTCTCGCGCGGCGGTAGTCCCGTGTGCTGAGTCAGCACTCGACCTGCCTTCTTGCTGCCCATCGGTGTCGAGTTCTTGCGCCGCGCACTCTGGTAGCCCGCAGTTGCCGGCTGAAATGCCGGAATCAGCTGATGCTTACCGTTACCGATCAGATCCGCACGCCCCATATTGGTCAGCGCTTCGCGCAGCAGGGGCCAGTTGTTCGGGTCGTGGTAGCGCAGGAACGCCTTGTGCAGCCGACGCTGCCGCTCACCCTTCACAATGCTGACGCCGTCACTCTTGTAGGTCACCTTGCGCAGCGGGTTCTTGCCGGAGTGGTACATCGCCGTGGCCGTCGCCATCGGCGACGGGTAGAAGGCCTGCACCTGATCCGCACGGAATCCGTTACGCTTGAGCCACAGCGCCAGATTCATCATGTCTTCATCGGTCGTGCCTGGATGGGCCGCGATGAAATACGGAATCAGATACTGCTCCTTGCCCGCCTCTTTCGAGAACTTCTCGAACATCTGCTTGAAGCGATCGTAGGAGCCGATACCCGGCTTCATCATTTTGGTGAGCGGGCCTTCCTCGGTGTGCTCCGGCGCGATTTTCAAGTAACCGCCGACGTGATGTGTCACCAGCTCCTTGACGTACTCAGGCGACTCTACCGCCAGGTCATAGCGCAATCCCGAGGCAATCAGGATTTTTTTCACCCCGGGCAGATCACGCGCCTTGCGGTAAAGCGAGATCAATGAGGAATGATCCGTATTGAGGTTGTCGCAGATGCCGGGGAACACGCAGGAGGGCTTGCGACACGCCGCCTCGATTTCCGGGCTCTTGCAGGCGATGCGGTACATGTTGGCGGTCGGCCCGCCAAGATCCGAAATCACCCCGGTAAAACCGGGTACGCGGTCACGAATTTCCTCGATTTCACGAATGATCGAGTCGTGCGAGCGATTCTGAATGATTCGCCCCTCGTGCTCGGTGATCGAGCAGAAGGTGCAGCCGCCAAAGCAGCCACGCATGATATTCACCGAGAACCGGATCATTTCATACGCCGGAATACGCTGATCCCCATAAGCCGGATGCGGGACGCGGGCGTATGGCAAGCCGAATACGTAGTCCATTTCTTCGGTGGACAAAGGGATTGGCGGCGGATTGAACCAGACATCACGGTCACCGTGACGCTGCACCAGCGCGCGCGCGTTACCCGGATTGGTTTCCAGATGCAGCACCCGGTTGGCGTGGGCGTACAGTACCGGGTCACCCTTGACCTTGTCGAAAGCCGGCAGCCGGATAACCGTGCGATCGCGCTCCAGGCGCGGGTGATGCAAAAGCTCAACGACCTGAACGTCATCCTCGTCACCCAGATCAGGACCTTTAGCCTGCTCTACGGCGCAGGCGCTGGTGTCCTGGGTGTTGACGTAGGGATTGATGATCTTGTCGATCTTACCCGGGCGGTCGATACGCGTTGAATCCAGCTCAAACCAGCCCTCGGGCGTATCACGGCGCACAAATGCCGTGCCGCGAATATCGGTAATAGCCTGGATGGACTCACCCCGACTGAGCCGGTGCGCAACCTCGACGATGGCACGCTCAGCATTGCCGTAGAGCAGAATATCCGCCTTGGCATCAATCAGCAGCGAGTGGCGAACCTTATCCTGCCAGTAATCGTAATGCGCAATCCGGCGCAGCGACGCCTCGATACCGCCGAGCACCACAGGCACGTCCTTGAACGCCTCACGGCAGCGCTGGCTGTACACCAGGCTGGCACGATCAGGCCGACGGCCGCCACCACCGCCGGGCGTGTATGCATCGTCCGAGCGCACCTTGCGATCAGCCGTGTAGCGGTTGATCATCGAGTCCATGTTGCCGGCCGCGACGCCAAAGAACAGGTTTGGCTTGCCCAGCTTCATGAAGTCATCTTTGCTGTGCCAGTCCGGCTGACTGATGATGCCGACACGGTAGCCCTGCGCCTCAAGCAGGCGGCCGATGATCGCCATGCCGAATGAGGGATGGTCGACGTAAGCGTCGCCGGTCACGATGATCACGTCACAGCTATCCCAGCCGAGCAGATCCATCTCTTCCCTGCTCATGGGCAGGAAGGGGGCCGGGCCAAAGCACTCCGCCCAGTAACGCGGATAGTCGAACAGTTGCTGCTTCGCAACCGGGATGCTGACCGCCATGCTTACTCCTCCCCGTAGCCGGAATAGGAACCGGGTGCGAGGTTTTCAAAACGGGTGTATTTGCCCAAAAACGCCATCCGTGCCGTGCCGATGGGGCCGTTACGCTGCTTACCAATAATCAGTTCAGCCATACCCTTGTCCTGGGTATCGGGGTGATATACCTCATCACGATAGACGAACATGATGACGTCGGCGTCCTGCTCGATCGCACCGGATTCACGCAAATCGGAGTTGATCGGACGCTTGTTTGGGCGCTGTTCCAGAGAACGGTTAAGCTGCGACAGCGCGATCACCGGCACGTTGAACTCCTTCGCCAGCGCCTTGAGCGAGCGGGAGATCTCGGAAATTTCGTTGGTCCGGTTCTCGGAGGCCGCGCCACCGATACGCATCAACTGCAGGTAGTCGATCATGATCAACGCCAGATCGCCGTGTTCGCGCACAATACGCCGGGCGCGGGTGCGCATTTCCATCGGCGACAGGCCGGCAGTATCATCGATGAACAATTTGCGGTCGTTCAGCATGTTGACTGCAGAGGTCAGCCGGGGCCAATCCTCGTCATCCAGACGCCCCGAACGCACCTTGGTCTGATCGATCCGGCCAAGCGATGACAGCATACGCATGATCAGCGACTCACCTGGCATCTCGAGGGAGAACACCAGCACCGCCTTGTCGCTGCGCATCACTGCGTTCTCGACCAGGTTCATCGCGAAGGTCGTTTTACCCATCGACGGTCGACCCGCGACGATGATCAAGTCCGCCGGCTGCAAACCGGACGTCATGTTGTCCAGCTCGGTAAAGCCGGTTGAAAGACCGGTAATCGACCCTTCGCTGTTGAACAACGTATCAATACGATCGATTGCCTTGGTCAACAGGGTATTGACGCCCTCTGGCCCGCCGGTCTTCGGGCGGCTTTCGGCAATCGAGAAAATCTTGCGCTCGGCGTCGTCGAGCACTTCGGTGGCCTGCATCCCCTTGGGATTGAAGGCGGTGTCAGCAATTTCGGTGCTGACACTGATCAGTTGCCGCAGCGTAGAACGCTCGCGAATGATCTGCGCATAGGCGCTGATGTTGGCAACCGAGGGGGTATTCTTGGCCAGCTGGCCGAGATAGGCGAGCCCGCCTACCTGATCAATCAAACCTTCCTTGTCGAGGTCTTCTGCCAGCGTCACCACGTCAAACGGCTGGTTCCGCGAAGCAAGCCGCACCAGCGCCTTGAAGATCATCCGGTGGTCATGGCGATAAAAATCACCTTCGCTGAGCAGCTCAGCGACGCGCTCCCAGGCCATGTTATCCAGCATCACCCCACCGAGCACGGCCTGTTCGGCCTCAATCGAATGTGGCGGAACCTTCAATGCGGCGGTCTGCAGGTCAAGCTCTGGGTGTTCGGTATAGAGTGATTCAGTCATGAACAGGTGCTCGAAACGGCTGGTACAGAAATGCAACACGGCGCCTGTCCGGAGACAGGCGCCGTGTGACAAGTCTAACGATAATGCCTCGGCAAATCACCCGCCCAAGGCGAGCAGTGCAGAGGCAGATCGTTATCAGCCGGCTACAACAACCAGCTTGACGGTGGTTTCAACGTCGGTGTGCAGCTGCACAACTACGTCGAACTCACCTACGGTACGCAGAGCGCCGTCAGGCAGACGAACTTCGCTCTTCTCGATAGCAACGCCAGCAGCAGTCACTGCGTCGGCGATGTCACGAGTACCGATGGAACCGAACAGCTTGCCTTCTTCGCCAGCGTTAGCAGCGATGGTAACAGTCAGTTCAGCCAGCTGAGCGGCGCGGGCGTCAGCCTCGGCCTTCTTCTCTGCAGCCAGTTTTTCCAGTTCGGCGCGGCGAGCTTCGAACGCAGCAACGTTTTCAGCGGTAGCCGGAGTAGCCTTGCCGAACGGCAGCAGGAAATTGCGAGCGTAACCAGCTTTTACAGCGACCTTGTCGCCCAGGTTACCCAGGTTCGCGATCTTTTCGAGCAGGATAACTTCCATTGCGATGACCTCTTTAATTCAACCTTGACCGTTTGAGTCATCGTTTCCACCGGGGCCGGAAACCGGCTGCAGGCGGGAACGGAAATCAAACAGACTATCAATAAACGCCAAAAACATGATCAGGGGGTACAGCAATTGCCAGACAAATATCAGCAATACGTACAGCACTACCAGCGGACCGATACCGAGCCGCTTGATGCCGACAACACCATGAACCAGCGCAAGGCCAGCGAATAGCAACGGCACTGTAGCAATCGGAGCCAACATCGCCAGCGAGTCGACCTGGGGGGCGACAAATGCCAGCACCACCAGAGCGATACTCATCCACGGCGCCAGTCGAAGACGGTGAAACTCGCTGCGAAACCCGCCCGGGTTGAACAGTCGAGCTTGCCAGGCACGGGCGAGAATCAGGCACACCAGCGTCATGGCTGCGTGGGTTGCGCCCATCAAGCCCGCCAGCAGAGGCACCATCAGTGCTTCAAGGCGGGCCAATGCGACCTCATCCACATCCGCGCTCAACTCGGTCAACATGCCAGGCAGTGCAGATCGAATCTGCTCTGCCACGTCTTGCAACGGGCCTTGCAGGGTTACCAGCAGCACCACAGCAAACACCAGACCAAGCGGCGCAGTCGCCAATGTCACCAGCGACCACTCGCCACGCTGACGCAACAGAAGCGCCAGCGCCGAACAGCCTAACAACACCATCAACGGTGTCGGGTCACCCAGCAGCGCCCAAGCGACCGCGGGTAAAGCACCCCAAACCAGCACCGGGAGGCCTTCCGACCACCCTCGGCGCAACAGCACCAAGGCCATTGCCACCGCACCGAACCAGAACAGCATGGGAACTGCGATCGACAGGCCCACCACCAACGTGGCTTGTCTGCGACCGCGCAAGATGAACTCAGCCAGCCCCTGCATGCCGATTCGGCTTCCTGATCAATTACTTTTGGCTACCAATTAACGACCGTGGCCGTCGGTGTAAGGCAGCAGAGCCAGGTAGCGGGCGCGCTTGATAGCGACAGCCAGCTGACGCTGGTACTTAGCCTTGGTACCGGTAATACGGCTCGGGACAATCTTGCCGGTCTCGGTAACGTAGGCCTTCAGAGTGTTGAGATCCTTGTAATCGATCTCTTTTACGCCTTCAGCGGTAAAACGGCAGAACTTTCTGCGACGGAAAAAACGTGCCATGGCAGCGTCTCCTTAATTCTGGAATGTGAACTGAAAAAACTTACTCGTCGTCGCCGTTGTCGTCGGCGTCGTTGCTGTCGGCGTTGTCGCCAGAGTCATTGTCGTCGTTGCGCTCGCGACGCTCGCGACGCTCACCACGACCACTCTCTTCAGCCTTGAGCATGTCGGACTGTTCGGTGACAGCTTCGTCACGACGGATGACCATGTTACGAATAACGGCATCGTTGTAGCGGAAGTTTTCAGTCAGCTCTTCCAGTGCTTTGGCGCTGCACTCAACATTGATCATGATGTAGTGCGCTTTGTGAATCTTGTCGATCGGGTAAGCCAGTTGACGGCGACCCCAATCTTCCAGGCGGTGCACTTTGCCGCCGTCTTCTTCGATCAGCTTGGTGTAACGCTCAACCATCGCGTTAACCTGCTCGCTCTGGTCCGGGTGAACCAGGAATACGATTTCGTAATGACGCATATAAGCTCCTTACGGTTATAGCCAGCCGCCCAAAACAGTCTGGCAAGGAGTGGAACATAGGGTTTGGGGCGGCCATTCTAGTGAACGGCTGCGCCGCTTGCAAGGGAAATGCCAGCAAGACGCAATTTCTGGCTGGAAGCTGGAAGCTGGAAGCTGGAAGCTGGAAGCTGGAAGCTGGAAGCTGGAAGCCAATAGCGTGGGTGAGGGGCTAGTTACCCTGCAAGGGTTGAGTTACGCCGACGGCGCCCTCGGTACCGTCGGCATCCAGATCAGCTCGCTGCTCCGCGCTGGCGTACCGCTTCAAACAGGCAAATGCCGGTTGCTACCGAGACATTGAGACTGCTGACACTACCTGCCATCGGCAGCTTGGCCAGATAGTCGCAGTACTCACGAGTCAGACGGCGCATGCCCGCACCCTCCGCGCCCATGACGATGACCGACGGGACCTTGAAATCCACGTCGTAGATAAGCTGCGACGCTTCACCCGCCGTGCCCACTACCCACAACCCACGCTGCTGCAGCTGTTTCAACGTACGACTCAGGTTAGTCACCGCCACCAGCGGCACCGTTTCTGCCGCTCCGCACGCCACCTTGCGTACCGTCGGATTCAGACTGGCAGATCGATCGCGCGGCACAATCACCGCATGCGCCCCGGCCGCATCCGCGCTACGCAGGCAGGCACCCAGGTTGTGCGGATCGGTCACACCATCAAGCACCAGCAACAGCGCCGGCTCATCCAGGCGATCCAGCAGATGACCTAGCATCTCCTCAGACCAGAGCTGACTCGGCGTCACTTCAGCGACCACGCCCTGATGCACACCATCAGACTGCGCATCCAGATCATCAGCAGGCACCCGTGCAACCGCCACACCCGCCTGTTCCGCCTGGGTCAGCAGCGCCTGCTGCCGCTCATTCAACCGCCCACTCTGCACCAGCAACCGCTTGACGCGCTTTGGGTGGCGCTCGATCAGGGCCTGCACGGCGTGAACACCAAACACCCTTTCCAGATCACTCATGTGCTGCACTCACCCTATCGCGCCTTGCGCTTGCGCGGGCCACGACTGGAATTAGCGTTAGCCGGCGCCGATTTTTTGCTACTGTTTTTCCCACCACCCGAGGCCTTTCCCTGCTTGGACGGCTTATCTCGCGAGGCGCCAGACGATTTTCCAGAGGGCGCCTCAGAGCGACCCTTGCGACCCGACTTGCCATGCGAGTCGCTCTCGCCAGCAGCGCGACGCGCATCGGCCAGCAACTTTTCGCGCATGGCGCGGCTCGCCGACACCTGACGCTCTGCCGTCTTCTGCGGCGCATCCTGAGCCATCTCGAAATCAATCTTGCGATCATCCAGATCGACCCGCGCCACCTGGACTCGCACGGGATCACCCAGGCGGAAACGGCGACCAGAGCGCTCACCGATCAATGAATGATGGACCGCATCAAACTCGTAGTAATCGGCCGGCAACGCCGTAACGTGCAGCAGCCCTTCTACGTAGATGTCGGTCAACTCGATAAACAGACCAAAACCCGTGACAGCCGTCACCAGGCCATCAAAACTCTCACCCACGCGATCCTGCATGAACTCACACTTGAGCCAGCTGACCACATCACGGGTCGCCTCATCGGCGCGCCGCTCATTCTGCGAGCACTGCTCACCCAGCTCGGTAAGGCGCTGGTGGTCGTAAGGATAAATCTTGGCCTTGGGCATCACCCCGGCACCGGCCCGCCGCACCCGATCCGTATTACGACGCGAGCGGATGACGCTACGAATGGCGCGATGCACCAGCAGATCCGGATAACGGCGAATCGGCGAGGTGAAATGCGTGTACGCCTCGTAGTTCAGGCCGAAGTGCCCAGCATTGTCCGGGCTATAGACCGCCTGACTCAGCGAGCGCAGCATCACCGTTTGAATCAGCTGGGCATCCGGACGCCCCTGCACCCGGGAGAGCACCGCAGCGTAATCTTCAGGCGTCGGATCACCCTTTTTGCGGGTGAGACTCAGACCCAGCGAATTGAGGAACTCGCGCAGGCGCTCGATCTTTTCCGCCTGCGGACTGTCATGCACCCGATACAAGCCAGGCAGCTCAAGCTCCTGCAGGAAGCGCGCAGTCGCCACGTTGGCGCAGAGCATGCACTCCTCAACGATCTTGTGGGCATCGTTACGCGTGGTCGGCTTGATTTCGACAATCTTGCGATCGTCACCGAATACCATACGGGTTTCGGTGGTTTCAAAATCGATAGCGCCGCGCCCTTGGCGCGCCTTCGCCAGCGCCTTGTAGAGCTCGTACAAATGCTCCAGATGCGGCAGCACTTCAGCATACTGCTCACGAAGCGCCTTGCCCTCGCGACTGCGCGGGTGCTCAAGCATGCTGGAGACCTTGTTATAGGTCAGCCGCGCGTGGGAGTGAATTACCGCTTCGTAAAACTCGAAGTCGGTCAACTCGCCACTTTTAGACACCGTCATTTCACACACCATCGCCAGGCGATCGACGTGCGGATTCAAGGAACAAA
Source organism: Pseudomonadaceae bacterium (assembly GCA_038114645.1). GTDB lineage: Bacteria > Pseudomonadota > Gammaproteobacteria > Pseudomonadales > Pseudomonadaceae > Halopseudomonas. The sequence goes on from JAYNRF010000008.1 coordinate 72,406, forward strand.
GGCCGTTGGAGAGCGCCTCAGGCAACATCGGAATCACCTGGCTCGGAAAATAGACCGAGGTGCCACGCAGCTCGGCCTCTTCATCCAGAGCCGACCCCAGCGGCACATAGTGGGACACGTCCGCAATGGCGACATACAGCTTCCAGCCACCCGAGAACAAACGCCAGCCACTGGCCTTGTGGGGTTCACAGAAAATAGCGTCGTCAAAATCCCGCGCATCTTCGCCATCGATAGTAACCAACGGCAGATGGCGCAGATCGACACGCTTGAGCTTGTCTTTCTCCACCACATGGTCTTTCAGGCGCGCGGCTTCTTTCAGCACAGCTTCAGGCCACTCGCTCGGGATATCGTAGCTGCGCAGCGCAACCTCGATTTCCATCCCCGGCGCCATATAGTCACCAACCACTTCAATAACCTCACCCTGCGCCTGACGGCTCATGGTCGGCCACTGGGTGATGCGTACCTCGGCATATTGGCCATGCTTCACACCGCCCTTGGCCGACGGGGCAATCAATACATCCTGATTGATCCGGGCATTGTCAGCGACCACGAAGCCGATGCCGTTCTCTTCGTAATAACGACCGACCAGAATATCGTGCGCACGCGAGATGACCTCAACCACCGCACCTTCATTGCGGCCACGGCGATCAACACCGGTGATGCGGGCCAGCGCACGATCCCCATCGAACACCAGGCGCATCTGCGAGGGGCCCAGGAAGATGTCGCCGCTGTTGTCGTCGGGAATCAAAAAGCCAAAGCCGTCACGATGACCCTGGACGCGCCCAGCGATCAGATCCAGCTTGTCGACCGGTGCGTAGGCGCCGCGGCGGGTATAGATCACCTGCCCGTCGCGCTCCATCGCCCGCAGGCGACGACGCAGGGCTTCAATGCTCTCTTCGTCGGACAAGCCGAATTCCTGCTGCAGCTGTGCACGCGTCGCCGGAGCACCACGCGACTCCAGCAGATGCAGGATCAGCTCACGACTGGGAATGGGGTTGTCGTACTTTTCGGCTTCACGCCGAGCTTCCGGGTCGAGGTGACTCCAATCCTTGGTCAGGTCGATGTCACTGGAAGCGCTTGAGGTGGCCGACCGAGAGGTCGAACCGGGGGATTTCGTCTTTTTCGTCATAGGGCCCTATTGAACCGAAAATGAAGCCTGCATGCACCTGTTTAAAAAAATAATTTTTCTGCCTCAGGGGTTTACAAGTGCGCTGGGACTATCTAAGATTCGCGCCGTCAACACGAAACAGCTAGCGCAACGAACCTCGGTTCAGCATAGCAGCTTCGCACGACAAGCCCAGGTGGTGAAATTGGTAGACACGCTAGCTTCAGGTGCTAGTGGCCTCACGGCCGTGGAAGTTCGAGTCTTCTCCTGGGCACCAATTCAGAATGAATCGCGCAACAAGCTTGCCCGCTTCCTTCAGCAGTAAAATTTGCCCAGGTGGTGAAATTGGTAGACACGCTAGCTTCAGGTGCTAGTGGCCTCACGGCCGTGGAAGTTCGAGTCTTCTCCTGGGCACCAATTGCATAAAAGAACCGAGCCATGTGCTCGGTTTTTTTATGCCTGCTATTTGCCCCGCCCCGCTACCGACAAAACGCGGCGACACCAGGTACAAAAAAAGCACCCCGCAGGGCGCCTTTTTCACAACCGCCAGCCGCCTCAGAAAATCTGACGCAGAATCACGGTTTCGTTGCGGTCCGGACCGGTCGAGATGATGTCGATCGGCGCACCGACCAGCTCCTCGATCCGCGCGATGTAAGCGCGCGCTGCCGCCGGCAAACCCTCAACGGTCTTGATACCCAGAGTAGACTCGTGCCAGCCCGGCATATCTTCGTAAACCGGCTCCAGACCGATGTAGCTGTCGGCATCAGTCGGCGCATCAACAACATCACCCGCAGCATTGCGATAACCAACACAAATGCGAATGACATCCAGACCATCAAGCACGTCCAGCTTGGTCAGGCACAGACCACTGATACTGTTGATCTCGATAGCGCGACGCAGAATGACCGCATCGAACCAGCCACAACGGCGTGCACGCCCCGTAGTGGAACCAAACTCATGGCCGCGCTCGGCCAGACGGCTACCCACCTCATCAAACAGCTCAGTCGGGAACGGGCCGGAACCAACACGGGTGGTGTAGGCCTTGGTAATACCCAGCACATAGTCCAGATACAGCGGACCGAAGCCCGAACCGGTTGCAGTACCACCCGCAGTGGTATTGGAGCTGGTTACAAACGGATAGGTACCGTGGTCGATATCCAGCAGCGAACCCTGCGCACCCTCAAACATGATGTTCGCACCTTCGCGGCGCAGTTCATGCAGACGCGCGGTGACATCAGTCATCAACGGAGCCAGCCACTCAGCGTACTCCATCGCCTCGTCCAGGGTTTTCTGGAAATCGATGGGCTCAACCTTGTAATAGTGCTGCAGGGCGAAGTTGTGGTAATCCAGTACCTCACCCAGCTTGGCGGCGAAACGCTCACGATGGAACAGGTCGGCAACGCGCAGACCGCGACGCGACACCTTATCTTCGTAGGCAGGGCCGATACCACGACCGGTGGTACCAATCTTGGCTTCGCCACGCGCCTTTTCACGCGCCTGATCCAGCGCAACGTGATACGGCAGAATCAACGGACAGGCCGGACTGATGCGCAGACGCTCGCGAACCGGCACGCCCTTGGCTTCCAGCTCGGTGAGCTCTTTCAGCAGCGCTTCAGGTGACAGCACCACGCCGTTACCAATAAAGCACTGGACGTTGTCACGCAGAATCCCGGAGGGAATCAGGTGCAGCACCGTCTTCTCGCCGTCAATCACCAGCGTGTGGCCGGCGTTATGACCGCCCTGATAACGAACGACCGCAGCGACCTGATCAGTCAGCAGGTCGACGATCTTGCCCTTACCTTCATCGCCCCACTGGGTCCCCAGGATGACAACATTCTTACCCATGTTCAGCCCATGCCTCACTAGAAATAAAATGGCCTTGCGGCCGTCTAATCACGAATTCAGTTCGACTACTTGCCAGCTACCAGCCGAAAACACCAGCCGCCGACCACAGCCGTGCTGCGCCACATCGGAATCACTCTGCCCCGGCAGCGCCACGATGACGCGCTCACCCTGAGCACGCAATTCGGCTACCGCATCCTGCAGGCCAACTTCAGCACTGTGCGGCGCCCAGATCCCTGAGGGAATCGCAGCATCTTCAATCTCGCCACGCTGAACCAGAAAACGCAGATCGGTGGAAAAACCGGTTGCCGGGCGCGCACGTCCGAAGTCACGGCCGATATCGTCGTATCGACCACCCTGCGCAACGCTCTGACCAATACCCGGCACAAAGGCCGCAAACACCACACCAGTGTGGTAATGATAGCCACGCAACTCACCCAGGTCGAAATACAGCGGCACATCGGGATAGCGGCGCGCCAGCACCTGAGCCACCTCAGCCAGATCATCCAGCGCAGCCATCACCGACTCCGGCGCACCATCCAGCAGCGCATGGGCGCGATCAAGCACCTCAACACCACCCGACAACTCGACCAGGCTGCACAACATTGCACCCAGCGAAGCCTGCGGCAAGTCACCGACCAACTCGGCCACCTCTTCAGGCGCCTTGCGCTGCAACGCGTCAAACAAAGCGCTCTCGGTCGCCTCGTCCAGGTTCGCCGCCTGCACCAGACCGCGATAAATACCGACATGACCGATATCCAGATGCACACCTTCAACCTGGCATACGCTCAGCGTTTCGAGCATCAGAGAAATTACTTCAATATCGCTCGCACTGGAGGCATCACCGTACAACTCAGCACCCAGCTGAATCAGGCTACGCGACGTGGAAAGCGGTCGCGGCAAGGTGTGCAGCACACTACCGCAGTAGCAGAGACGGGATGGACCCTCGGCGCCGAGGGTATGCGCATCGATACGCGCAACCTGCGGCGTGATGTCCGCACGCAAGCCGAGCATGCGACCGGACATCTGGTCGGTCATCTTGAACGTCTGCAGCTCAAGATCGTGACCGGCGCCCGTCAGAAGAGATTCGAGATATTCGATATGCGGGGTGATGACCAGGTCATACCCCCAGCGGGAGAACAGATCCAGCAACTGCCGACGGGCTGCCTCAATACGTACCGCCTCGCGGGGCAGCACCTCGTCGATGCCATCAGGCAGCAACCAGCGATCTACAGTGGGCATTTTCAGAACCTTTCATACAGGGTGGCAATGGAGGAGACCGCCGCCTCACTCCGATTACACCACCTGGCGAACCAGATACAGACACAGGGTACCGAGCAACATACCGGCAAGACCCGCCAGACGAACCTGACGTGCAGTCAGGGCGCCGATACCACTCATCATTCGTTGCCAACGCTCGGGCATCAGGAAGGGCAATATGCCCTCAAGCACCAGCACCAGACACAGCGCTGTCAAAATTTCCTGCCACATACCGCCCTCTTCAGCGCCGACCCGCCTGCCGCAAGGCGTCGAGCGGTCACAAAAAAGCCGGGATTTCCCGGCTGCGCAAGTGTAACACGTTTTCCACGACAGACACCCGGGCATTAGCTCCAATTAAGCAGGTCGCCGACAGAAAAACGGGCCACCCAATGGGCGACCCGTTACGCTTGGCTACAGCACCCCGATCAAGGTTTGACCGGGTTAGCCTGCATATACTTGAAGAACTCACTTTCCGGATCCAACACCAGCATATCCGAGCGCTCGGCAAAGCTCTCGCGATACGCCTGCAGACTGCGAGTAAAGGAGTAGAACTCCGGGTCCTTGCTATATGCATCGGCATAGATGGCAGCAGCCTTGGCGTCGCCATCACCGCGAATCTTCTCGGACTCCCGGAAAGCCTCAGCAAGCAGAACACGCTGCTGGCGATCAGCATCCGCCCGAATACCCTCGGCAAGCTCGGCACCTTTAGCTCGATGCTCGCGAGCTTCACGCTCACGCTCGGTGCTCATGCGATCAAACACACTACGATTCACCTCGGCCGGCAGATCAATGGCCTTAACCCGCACATCAACCACCTCGATACCGAGCTCGCGGCGCGCGTTCTCATCCAACGTTGCCGTGATGTCAGCCATCAGCTGATCGCGCTCACCGGAAACCACCTCGTGCAGGGTACGACGCGCAACCTCATTGCGCAGACCGGACTCCAGCTGACGCGACAGCCGCTCTTCGGCAATGGCACGCAAACCGGAGGTCGCCGTATAAAAACGCTGCACATCAGCGATCCGCCACTTGGCATAGGAGTCAACCATCAGCGCCTTTTTCTCCAGCGTCAGGTAACGCTGTGTAGCGGTATCCAGCGTCAGCAGGCGACCATCAAACGTCTGCGCCTCCTGCACAAACGGCAGTTTGAAGTGCAAACCCGGTGCGACATCGCTCTGCACCACCTTACCGAACTGCAGCACGATGGCGCGCTCGGTCTGGCTGACCACAAAGAAGCTGTTCCAGCCAACAATGACAGCGGCCAACAGCACAATCAAACCCATCAGCGATTTGTTACTCATCAGCGAGACTCCCTGGAACGCAGATCGCGCTGCTGCGATGTAGTGGAGCGAGTAGCCGAGTCACCCTGAGACACCGACGGCATACCCGACGAAGCACCGGATGAAGGCGAAACACCGCCCTGGCCGATCATCTTGTCCAGCGGCAGATACAGGAGATTGTTACTCCCCTCTCCACCGGACACCAGCACCTTGCTGGAGTTACTCAGCACATCCTGCATCGCATCCAGATAGAGACGCTCGCGCAGCACACCCGGTGCAGCCTGATATTGCTCAACCAGAAGATCAAAGCGCTTGGCTTCACCCTCGGCGCGAGCAACAACCTCATCGCGATAACCATTGGCCTCTTCCAGCATGCGCTGGGCGCGACCGCGAGCCTCGGGAATCACACCGTTGGCGTAGGCTTCAGCCTGGTTGCGGGCACGCACCTCATCTTCCTTCGCACGAATCACGTCATCGAACGCGTCCTGCACCTCGGCCGGCGCCTGAGCGTTCTCAATGTTCACCTGAGTGACCGCGATACCCGTGTTGTAGGCATCAAGATAGCGCTGCAGGCGTTCGGTAACTTCTACCGCCATCTGCTCACGTCCCTCAGTCAACACCTGGTGCATCGGCGTAGAGCCAACCACGTGACGAACTGCACTTTCAGTCGCATGACGCAGACTGGTTTCCGGATCTTCCACCTTGAGAACAAAGTTCTCCAGGTTGGAGATGCGATACTGGATCGCAACCGGCACCTCAACGATGTTCTCATCCTCGGTCAGCATCTGGCCCTGCTGGCGGTAAGAGCGCACCTGAGTCACGTTGCGCTGGAACTTCTGCTCTACCGGCGGGAAATACAGGTGCAGGCCGGGACCAACGGTGCGGTGATATTCACCAAAGCGCAGAATCACGGCTTGCTCTTGCTCGTTGACCATGTACACCGCTTTGAATGCCCAGAAACCCAGCACAACAACCAGCGCCAACCCCCAGAACCAGCCAGGAATGCCGGAACCACTGCCGCCATCACGGCCAGCACCGCCATTACCGCTTCGCTTGCCGGAGCCGAACAGGTTGTTCAGGCTGTCCTGCAGTTTGCGCAGCGCCTCGTCCAGATCCGGCGGGCCTTGCTTGCCGCCGCGATTGCCGCCACCACCCCAAGGGTCCTGGTCGTTTGAATTGTTGCCGCCACCAGGCTCATTCCAGGCCATAGCGTTCTCCGTTGTCTGTAACCGTTCAAGGCTCGGGCCACCCCGAAGCCGGGAGCCATCCTACCGTAAACCACACGACGGGCGCGAACCACGCCCCCGCACTTTCATTGCAAAGTATGTTGCTGAAGGAACTGTTCGGGCAGCCACCCCTCACGCTTGAGCAGCCGATTAAAATCGCTGCGTTGCAAGCGCACATCCAACTGCGGACGCCCATCCTCGCATACCGACTCACTCAGCACTGCACCCACAGCATAGAACTGCGCACGCAGCCGCGCCTCGGCATATCCCAGCACAATCTGTTCGTGTACCACATCATCGCCGACACGCTCGGCAATGGCCTGGCGCAGCAAGTCCAGACCCAACCCTTTCTGGGCAGAGATCCAGACGCGCACCGCGACACCGTCTTCGTTACGCTGAATCTGTGGCTCGAAGCCCTCGAGCAAATCGATCTTGTTGTAGACCTCTAGCGTGGGCAGCTCCAGTGCGCCGATCTCGCCCAGCACGACGTGGACCTGTTCCATATTGGCTTCACGCTCCTCGTCTGCCGCATCGATGACGTGCAGCAAAAGGTCAGCCTGACTGGATTCTTCAAGGGTGGCGCGAAACGCCTCTACCAGCTTGTGCGGCAGATGGCGAATAAAGCCCACGGTGTCAGCCAGAATGACAGGCCCCACATCGTCAAGCTCGATGCGCCGCAGCGTCGGATCAAGGGTTGCGAACAGCTGGTCTGCCGCGTATACCTCTGACGTAGTCAGAGTGTTGAACAAGGTAGATTTGCCTGCGTTGGTATAGCCAACCAGGGACACCACAGGAATTTCAGCGCGGCGACGGGAACGACGCGCCTGGTCCCGCTGACTGCGAACCTTCTCCAGGCGCTTGGTGATCTGCTTGATGCGAACCCTCAGCAGTCGACGGTCGGTCTCCAGCTGGGTTTCACCCGGACCACGCAGACCGATACCCCCTTTCTGACGCTCAAGGTGCGTCCAGCCGCGAACCAGCCGCGTGCTCAAATGATCCAGCTGAGCCAGCTCGACCTGAAGCTTGCCTTCGTGGGTACGGGCGCGTTGCGCAAAGATATCGAGAATCAGACCGGTACGATCAATCACCCGGCACTCAAGCTCACGCTCAAGGTTGCGCTCCTGACTGGGTGTCAGGATGTGATTGAAGATAACCAGATCCCCTTCGCAGGCCTTGACCAGCGCCCGCAACTCCTCGACCTTTCCGGGGCCGATAAGGAATCGCGGCGTGGGCTTGTGACGCGTGACAGTGAGGAAACCTGCGTTCTCAGCTCCAGCAGATCGCACCAGCTCAATAAATTCGTGCGGATCTTCACGGCGCTGTTCATCAACACCTTCAAGGTGAACGAGGATGGCGCGCTCACCCCCTTCGTGACGCTCAAAAAACAATCAGGCCCCCTGCATCATCAGGAATTGCCGGCCTCAGCTTCATCAGCACCAGGCTGGGTCGGCAGACGTACCGGACGACCCGGAACGACAGTAGAAATTGCATGTTTGTAGACCATCTGGCTGACAGTGTTCTTCAGCAGAATAACGAACTGGTCGAAAGATTCGATCTGTCCCTGCAGCTTAATGCCGTTGACCAGATAGATGGATACCGGAACACGTTCCTTGCGCAGAACGTTCAGGTAAGGGTCTTGTAGAGAATGCCCTTTTGACATTGCCTCACTCCTTTCATGGAAACCGTATAATTTTTACGCATCATAACAATGCAATTTGGCCGGCCTGTCCATTATCCGAAAGACGAGCAGGCTTGTACTGCGCACAGACAAGGGCTGGCGGAAGCGTCAAAACTATATTGCGACCGCATCCAGCACTTTCAAGGCCCGCTCAAACCTTTTCGGATCAAGACTGTCGAGCCACTCGATCGGCGCATGCCAGCCACGCAACCAGGTGAACTGCCGCTTGGCCAGCTGGCGCGTCGCAATAATCCCGCGCTCACGCATTTGCTCGAAATCAAGCCGGCCGTCGAGATAATCCCAGACCTGCCGGTAACCGACCGCACGAATGGAGGGCATACTGACATCCAGATCCCCTCTCGCATGCAACGCTTCGACCTCGGAAATCAGTCCTTGTTGCAACATCAGCGAAAAACGCTCGGCAATTCTTTGGTGCAAAACCGAACGCTCCTGCGGCGCGACCGCCAGATAGCGCACAGTATAAGGTAAAACACCGCTCTCCGGCGCCAGTCCTGCGGCTTTTTCTGCGTGCTGACGCTGGTGCCATTGACTCAGTGTAATACCGCTGCTGAGAAATACCTCATACGCCCGCTGAATACGCTGCGGATCGTTGGGGTGAATACGCGCACCCGCCTCTGGATCCGCGGCGGCCATCGCCGCATGCACCGCCTCCCAGCCTTGCTCCTGAGCCATCTGCTCGATGCGTTCACGGACGGCATGGTCCGCTGACGGCATGGCAGCCAACCCATCGGTCAGCGCCTTGAAGTACAGCATGGTGCCACCCACCAGCAACGGCACCTTGCCTCGGGCGGTAATATCCCCCATCAATGCCAGCGCGTCGTCGCGAAAACGCGCAGCGGAGTAAGGCTCCGCCGGGTCCAGAATATCAATCAGATGGTGTGGATAACGCTGCAAGGTATCGGCATCGGGCTTGGCGGCGCCGATATTCATGCCGCGATAGACCAGTACCGAATCGACGCTGACCAGCTCGCAGGGGAAGCGGTCATACAGATGCATCGCCAGATCCGTCTTGCCAGACGCCGTGGGGCCCATAAGGCAAATCACCGGCGGGCGCTCAGCCGTCGCCGAGCCATCCTGCTGACTCATCCTCAGCGCCCCCGCAGAAACAGCTTGTCGAGCTCAGCCATACTCAGCTGCGTCCAGGTCGGTCGACCATGGTTACACTGACCGCTGCGCTCAGTCTGCTCCATATCCCGCAACAGACCATTCATCTCGGCCAGGGTCAGACGCCGATTGGCGCGCACCGCCCCATGACACGCCATGGTCGCCAGCAGCTCGTTCAAGTGGGCCTGAATGCGATCACTGGTGCCGTATTCCAGCAAGTCACTCAGCACATCGCGCACCAGTTGCTCGGCATCGGCCTGACGCAACAGCGCTGGAATCTCACGAATGGCCAGCGATTCAGGCCCCATGCGCTGCAGGGACATCCCCAAACGGGAAAACCACTCCGCATGTTCATCCGCACAATCCGCTTCACGCTGGCTGACTGCAAGGGTCTCCGGCACCAGCAGCGGCTGACTACGCAGCCCCTCCTGATCCATTGCCAGTTTTAAGCGCTCATAGGTGATACGTTCATGGGCCGCATGCATATCGACCACGACCAGGCCAGCCGCATTCTCCGAGAGAATATACACCCCGTGCAGTTGTGCGACCGCATACCCTAGCGGCGGAATCTCTTCATCCTTGCCGGCCTCCGGAAGGGCCGACGCCGGCGCCCCTGAGCCATACAAACCAGCATAGGCCGCACCAGTACCCGCCGGCGGACGCGATTGCAGCTGAGGCGACACCGGCATGGCGCCAGCATTCCACTGAGCCGGCGGTTCGTTCAGCACCATCCGCTGCTGACCGGAAAACACGCCAGCATCGATACCCGTTGCAGCGGGCTGCGCCTGTACCGGGTTCAGCGCGGGCGCCGCCACCTCACCACTCTCACCCGCCGCCTGATCACCCGGGCGCTGGTCTGCCAGCGCGCGATACAGCGTACTGAAGAGGAAGTCGTGCACCATCCGCCCATCGCGAAAGCGCACTTCGTGCTTGGTAGGGTGCACGTTGACGTCCACCACGGCCGGATCCAGCTCCATGAACAGCACAAAGGTCGGATGCCGTCCGTTGAACAGCACATCGCGGTACGCCTGGCGCACCGCATGCACCACGAGCTTGTCGCGAATCATGCGGCCGTTGACGAAGAAGTACTGCAGATCAGCCTGACTGCGCGAAAACGTCGGCAACCCGACCCAGCCCCACAGCCGCAAACCACTGCGCTCCTGGTCAATGAACCGCGACTGCTCGACAAACGCCGGCCCGCACACCGTAGCCACTCGGCGCCGCGCTTCCTGCTCCGTGCGCGCAGGCGGCAAGCTGAACACCGGGCGACCGTTATGACGAAGATTGAAACCCACATCGAAGCGCGACAATGCGAGCCGTTTTACCACCTCTTCAAGATGGGAAAACTCGGTCTTTTCGGTGCGCAGGAATTTACGCCGAGCAGGCGTGTTGAAAAACAGATCGCGTACTTCGACAGTCGTGCCCTGGGGGTGCGCCGCCGGCCGCACATTCGGCGCCATGTCGCGGCCTTCCGTTTCAACCTGCCACGCCTGGTCAGCACCGGCAGGGCACGACGTCAGCGTCAACCGGGACACGGAACTGACCGACGCCAGAGCCTCCCCACGAAAGCCCAGCGTGGCCACCTTCTCCAGATCATCAAGGTCGCGGATCTTACTGGTCGCATGGCGAGACAGCGCCAGCGGCAGATCATCCTGTTCAATACCGGAGCCATCATCGCGGACCCGCAACAACTTGACGCCCGCCTGCTCAACGTCGATATCAACGCGTTTGGCACCAGCATCAAGGCTATTTTCAAGCAACTCCTTGATCACCGAAGCAGGACGTTCGACAACCTCACCAGCCGCGATCTGGTTAGCCAGACGCGGGCTCAACAATTGAATTCGGGACATATTAGCGTTCGTTCTGGACCAGCATGCTGCTGGCCGGCACCTTGAGTACCTGGCCAACCCGGATCTGATCGGTCGAAAGGTCATTGGCCGCACGCAGACTGGCAAGCGAGACCTGATAGATGTTGGCGATCATCGACAAGCTGTCGCCCCGGCGCACCGTGTGCTCCCGCGGCCCCTGTGCAAGTTGCCCGCTTGCTTTCAGCGCCGCCACTCTGGTACCGGGCGGCGGATTGCGATGGAAGTAGCCCTTCAGGCCCGTGAAGATAGAACGGGCCAAGGCCTGCTGATGACTGCGCGTCACCAGCTTGCGCGCCTCACCCGGGTTTGAGATGAAGCCCGTCTCCACCAGGATGGAGGGAATATCCGGCGACTTCAGCACCATAAACCCGGCCTGCTCGACGCGCGGCTTGTGCAAACGATTTACCTGCCCGACGGACGACAGGACTTGCTGGCCCACGTCCAGGCTGGCGGACAGCGTCGCGGTCATCGACAGATCAAGCAGCACACTGGCCAATACCTGATCCTTGTTGTCGAGACTCACGCCCCCTACCCCGCCAATCAGGTCGGAACGGTTTTCCCGGTCAGCCAGCAGGCGCGCCGTTTCTGACGTTGCGCCACGATCAGACAGGGCAAACACAGACGCTCCGTTGGCACTGGCCCGGGTAAAGGCGTCGGCATGGATCGAGACAAACAGATCCGCATTGTGCTGGCGGGCAATTTCGGTACGACGACGCAGCGGAATAAAGTAATCCCCCGTTCGTACCAGCTCACCCCGGAAGCCCGGCTCGGCGTCGATCAAGCGTTTCAGATCGCGGGCAATCGCCAGCACGACCTCTTTCTCACGGGCGCCGCCGTAGCCAATTGCGCCCGGGTCTTCACCGCCGTGACCGGCATCAATCGCGACAATGATATCGCGACTACCCGCCTCGGCGGCCGAGCGTGTTGGGGTTTGCGGCAGCGGGGTCGCGCTCGGCGCCACCGGCGGCGGCAATGAAGCAGTCGAGCCGGCCTGATCGTACAGATCAATGACCAGACGGTCGCCATACTGCTGGTTGGGAGGCAAAACAAAGCTTTTCGGATTGACCTGCGCGGACAGATCGAGCACGACCCGCAGGCCTTCACCGTCACGAGGCGCCGCCCGCAGACCGCGCAGCGGTGTATTTTCCAGCGGCAAGCCACTGGTATCAGCAACCAGGCGCGCATTACTGATATCAATAACAATGCGCTCAGGGTTGGAAAGCGTGAAAAGGGTGTGCTCAGCGGGCCCGCTGAGATCAAACACCAACCGCGTGTTGTCAGGCGCACGCCACAGGCGAACACTCTTCACATCCGCTGCGTGTATAAAGGGCGACAGCAACCCGAGGAGCAGCGCCAACGCGCCCAGCCCAATACAACGCCCCATCCTAACGCTTGTGCGTATCACGCTAGCCTTCACTCCGCATCTGTTGAATCCGTTGACACGCCAGCTCACCGTGCGAAGTCTCACCGGTCAGTGTCAGACGCCGCCCGTCACCCACGGCGTCAATGGTAATCGTCAGGTCCGGTCTTGGCAAAACTCCCCGCCCCTTTTCCGGCCACTCGATCAGGCAGAGATTTTCCCCATCAAAATAGTCACGAACCCCAAGAAACTCCAGTTCTTCAGGGCTGGCAAGGCGGTACAGGTCGAAGTGGTAAACACTGACGAGGCCAAGCTCGTAGGGTTCCACCAGCGTGTAGGTCGGACTCTTCACTGGCCCCTGCTGCCCTAATGAGCGAATAATTCCGCGACTCAGGGTGGTCTTGCCCATGCCGAGATTGCCATCGAGATACACAATGCCATGCCCTTGCAGCGCCCTGGCGATGTCGCCCCCCAGCGCCGTCATGGCCTCTTCACCAACTGCGTGCAGCTCCAGCTTCATTCCACTCCCCGCTGATTCAAAACCCTGCGAATGGCAGGAACCATCTCTCCGGCCCGGATGCCGATCTCACCCAACTCCATAGCCAACAGATCGCCTGCCGACGCATGAACCAGCACAGCATACCGCGCCGCCTGCGCCGCGGGAACGCGCTGCGCGAGCAATGCCCCGATAAGGCCTGAGAGCACGTCCCCCATCCCGCCTACCGCCATGCCGGGATTGCCGGCACCGCAAACGGCGGGTAAGTCGCCGCTGCTTGAGGGGCAGGCAATCAGCGAGCCGACGCCCTTTAGAATAACGTGACAATCAAATTGTTCGGCCAATTGCCGCACCGCATGCAAACGGTCGCCCTGTACCTGCGCCGTGGCACCCGCCAACAATCTCGCCGCCTCAGCCGGATGCGGTGTAATGACGCTGGCAGCCCCAAGCGTTGACCCTCCGGCAGACTGTGCCAACAGGTTCAGCGCATCCGCATCAAGAACCCTGGGTATTCCCGCTTCGAGACACACAGCCAGCATCTTACGCGCCCAGTCCGTTCGCCCAAGACCGGGACCGACAACCAATGCATCAGCACTGGCGAGCAGCGCTCGCAAGTCACTGTCGTGCCGCACCTCACGCACCATCGCCTCGGGGCACCGCGCCAACAAAGGGGCAACGTGTTCGCCACAGGTCGCTACGGTAACCTTGCCGGCGCCACTGCAAAGTGCCGTTTGCGCCGCAAGCATGATCGCCCCGCCCATGCCCGGCCCACCGCCGACCAACAGCAGATGCCCGAAGCTGCCCTTGTGCGCGGAGCGCTTGCGCGCAGGCAGGCAGGTGCGCAAGTGCGGCAACTGCAGAAGCTCCAGCTCAGCCGGCACCTCAGTTGGCAACGAGTCTGCCAGCGACGCATAGATCAGCTCGCCGCACAGGTCAGGCCCGTCAGCCGTCAGCAGCCCCAGTTTCAACGCGATAAACGTCACCGTAAGATCTGCGCAAACCGACACTCCCAAAGGGACACCACGATCTGCATCCAGACCGCTCGGAATGTCGATCGCCAGAACCGGGCAACCCGATTGGTTGACGGCATTGATGACCTGCGCGTAATCGTCACGCACTGGCCCTGACAAACCGGTACCCAACAACGCATCGACCAGCACCCCATCCAACGCCCCATCAAGGCGCCACGGCGCAACCGCGACCCCGACCTGCAATGCCTGGTGCCACGCAGCAGCAGCGTCACCCTGCAGTCGCTCAGGCGCGGACACGCTCCAGACCTGAACCTCCCAGCCAGCCAAACGCGCCAGCCGGGCGACCAGATAGCCATCACCTGCGTTATTGCCACCACCGCACAGCACCGTCACCTTGCGCTGATCAGGCCAGCGCGCCAGCAGCGCCTGCCAGACTGCATCGGCCGCTCGCTGCATCAGCTCAATGCCCGCAATGCCGGAACTGATAAGCGCGGCATCCAGCTGCCGCGTCTGCTCACGCGAATACACTCTGTCTGGCGTTGGATGCTGCATCAATAGGCTCCTGCGGCGATTGTCTGGCACAATTATACGAGACTCCTCTCAGCCAACCCCATCACCGCATGCACGAACAACCCGACTACGACGCCCTAGCAAGCCAGATTCGCCAGCTGGCGCACGAATTGGGCTTCCAGCAGATTGGTATCAGTGCACCCGATATTGGTGAGCACGAGCAATGGCTGCAACGCTGGCTGGATGCGGGCTACCACGGGGAAATGGAGTGGATGGCCAGCCACGGTAGCAAACGCACCCAACCGCAAGAGCTGGTCCCTGGCACCCGGCGGGTCATATCCGTTCGCATGGACTATCTACCGGCGGACGCGGCCATGGCCAAGCGCCTGGCCAGCCCGGACAGCGCATACATTTCGCGCTACGCGCTGGGCCGTGATTACCACAAATTGATTCGCCGTCGATTACAGCAACTAGCCGATCGTATCCAGGACCTGGTTGGTCCGTTTGGCTACCGCGCCTTCGTCGACAGCGCACCGGTGATGGAGCGGGCGCTGGCCAGCAGATCAGGCCTGGGCTGGATCGGCAAAAACACCATGCTGATCAACCGCAAGGCCGGCAGTTACTTCTTTCTTGGCGAGCTGTACACCGACCTGCCGCTGCCACTGGACGCCCCCCAGCAAACCGAACACTGCGGCAAATGTACCGCCTGCCTGGAGCGCTGCCCCACCGACGCCTTTGCCGGCCCCCATGTACTGGACGCCAGGCGCTGCATCTCCTACCTGACCATCGAGTTAAAAGCCGCCATCCCCGAGGAGCTGCGCGCGCCGATGGGCAACCGCGTGTTTGGTTGTGATGACTGCCAGTTGGTCTGCCCCTGGAACCGCTTTGCCAAGGCAACCACCGAGCCCGATTTCAGCCCGCGCCACCAGCTGGATCAGGCCGATCTGGTCGAGCTGTTCAGCTGGGATGAGGCCACCTTCCTGCAGCGCACCGAGGGCTCGCCGATTCGCCGCATCGGTCACGAGCGCTGGCTACGCAACCTGGCCGTAGGCCTCGGCAACGCTACCAGCAGCATTCCGGTAATCGAGGCCCTCAAGCGACGCCGTGACGACCCGTCCGCACTGGTGCGTGAACACGTCGCCTGGGCATTGGCCCGTCACGGCATAGCTGAAGCCTGAGCACTCAAAACTTGATGAAGTGCTCGCGGTAATGCTGCAGCTCGGCTATCGAGTCACGAATATCATCCATGGCCAGATGGCTGCTCTGCTTCTTGAAGCCGTTTTTCACCTCAGGCGCCCAGCGTGCCGCAAGTTCCTTCAAGGTCGACACATCCAGATTGCGATAGTGAAAGAATTTCTCCAACTCCGGCATGCCGCGATACAGGAAGCGGCGGTCCTGACAAATGCTGTTGCCACACATCGGCGACTTGCCGGCCGGCACCCATTTTGAAAGAAAGTCGATCGTCTGCTGCTCGGCATCAGCCAGGCTGATCTTGCTATCGCGCACACGCTGAGTCAGGCCAGACTGGCCGTGCTGACGGGTATTCCACTCATCCATACCATCAAGCAACGCGTCCGGCTGCTTGATCGCCAACGACGGCCCTTCAGCCAGCACGTTCAGCTCGGAGTCAGTCACAATGGTGGCGATTTCAATGATCACATCGCTATCCGGGTCAAGTCCGGTCATTTCCAGATCGATCCAGATCAGGTTGTCAGGGTGTTGCATGGGAGCTCCTGCAGGGCATGAAACGCGCTCAACGCGCAATGGCTGCAGTATAACCGCAGCGTGCTAAACTGCCGCCGATTATCAAGACTCCGAGTCCATGGCCAAACGCAACCTTACCCGCCGCCAAAACTGGCGCATCCAGAAAATCCAGGACGAGCGCGCCGCGCGCGCAGACCGTCGCGCCGAACGCGCAGAAGAAAGCCTGATTGGTGGCGACCTCGGCCCGGAACAGCCGGGGCTGGTCATCGCCCACTTCGGCGTACAGGTGGACGTAGAGGCCACCAGCGGAGAGCTGGCAGGACAGATCAGACGCTGCTACCGCCGCGCCAACCTGCCCGCACTGGTCACCGGAGACCGCGTCGTCTGGCGGCCGGACAACCAGAACAGCGGCGTGATCGTCGCCCAGCAGGAACGCCAGACCGAACTGTGCCGGCCGGATCAACGCGGCCAGCTGAAGCCAGTCGCCGCCAACGTTGACCGGCTGATTATCGTCTTCGCGCCGCTGCCAACCCCCTACACCAACCTGATTGACCGCTACCTGGTCGCCGCCGAGCAGGCTGAAATAGAGCCCTTGCTGGTGATGAACAAGTCGGATCTGCTGAAAGCCAACCCCGATCCGGAACTGCTGCAATGGCTGGACGACTACGGACGCCTCGGATACCGCACGCTGCTGCTGTCTGCCGGGGAAGGCGACGGTCTGGATAACCTGCGAGCCGAGCTGAAAGACCATACCAGCGTCTTCGTCGGCCAGTCCGGGGTAGGGAAGTCCTCCCTGATCAACGCTCTGCTGCCCGGCCAGGACCTGCGGGTAGGAGCGCTGTCTGAGAGCACCGGCAAGGGTACTCACACCACCACCACTGCCAAGCTATTCCATTTCCCGGCCGGCGGCGATCTGATCGACTCACCCGGCATTCGCGAATTTGGCCTGACGCACATCTCGCACGACGAATTGCTGGAGGGGTTTATCGAGTTCCGCCCGTTCCTCGGCCACTGTCGTTTCCGTGACTGCCAACACCTGCATGAACCGGGTTGTGCCCTGCTGCAGGCGGTCGAAGCCGGAGACATTTCAGCGATTCGCATGAGCAGCTATCGCCATATCCTCTCCAGCCTGAGCGGTTGACCCACCTACTCTTGCAGCCTTCTCATGGGCTCCGCATTGTCGAACAGGTTCAATCGCCGCTCGCTCACAGGCTCCACCGCCGCCGGTTCAGCAGCCGGTTCGCTGTCCTGCGACGCGGGAGTTTCAGGTGGCGCCTCAACCGCCTCGGGAAGCACTTCAGGCTCCGCCGACGCGGACACTGAAGGGGGTGATACTGGCGTTTCAGCCGCGTCAGCGCCGTCCAGCATCTGCTCCTCTGCGTGCTTATTAAGGACCACGATATCAATGCGCCGATTGGTCGGACTCAGAGGATCCTCACGATCGAACAACGCCGAGTCCGCATAACCAACCACCCGCGCCACCTGCTGCTCCGGGTAACCTGCGGCCAGCAATGTACGGCGCGCCGCGTTGGCCCGGTCGCTCGACAGCTCCCAGTTGCCATAGCCGCTGCGCCCCACGAAAGGCTGCGCGTCAGTGTGCCCACTGATGCTGATTTTCTTGTTGACCTGAGCAATGGTGTCACTAAGCGACAGCAGAATGTCTTCAAAGTATGACTGCAGCTGCGCACTGCCACTGGCGAACATCGGCCGGTTCTCCGCATCCACAATCTGAATGCGCAGGCCATCCTGGGTGATCTCGATCAGAATCTGATCCTTGAATCGCTGCAACACCGGCTCGCTGTCGATCTGATTCTGCAACTCCTGAAGCAATTGCTCCATGTCGCGGCGCTCGACCTGATCTGCCAGTTGCTTGGCGGAATCCTCGTCGATCAATTGCTGATCTTCAGGATCCTCTGTCTTGTTCAGCGTGCGCTCCGGCGCAACTTCCGGAGAGCCACCCAGGTCAATGGCAAACGGACTGCCACCTTCGCTGAACCCCACCGGATCATTAAAGTAACCGGAAATATTGCGCAGCTGCTCAGGCGTCGCCACCGTCACCAGCCACATGACAAGAAAGAAAGCCATCATCGCGACAGCAAAATCGGCGAAGGCAATCTTCCACGACCCGCCATGATGACCGGCGTCCTTACGGGTAACCCGCTTGACGATAATCGGCTGATTGTTATCCACCGCTTAGCGTCCCTTCACCGAGTCTTCCAGCTCGGTGAAGCTGGGCCGATGCTCCGGCAGCAGCGACTTGCGGCCAAACTCGACAGCCAGCGCCGGTGGCAGCCCCTGAGCACTGGCCACCAGCGTCATCTTGATCGCTTCGTAGGTATTGGCCTCTTCGTGCGCAGTGTGCCCCATTGCACTGGCAAAGGGGCCGACAAACCCATAGGCCGCCAGGATCCCGAGGAAGGTGCCTACCAGTGCGGTGGCGACCTTCTCACCGATTTCAGCCTTATCTGCATCACCGAGAATACTCATGGTAATCACGATACCCAATACGGCCGCGACAATACCGAACCCCGGCAGCGCATCGGCGACCCTGGTCACCGCATGCGACGGCTCGAGCAGCTCCTCGGTAACGGCAGAAATCTCGACATCAAACAGTGCCTCCAGCTCATGCGGCGCCATGTTGCCGCTGGACATGATCCGCAGGTAGTCGCAGATGAACTCGGTCATCATCCGATCATTGAGAATTGCCGGGTACTTGCTGAAGATAGGGCTTTCGCCCGGCTCTTCGATATCCTGCTCGATAGCCATCATGCCTTCGCGCCGACTTTTGTTGAGCACTTCATACAGAAGGCCCAGCACATCAAGATAAAACGCCTTGGAAAAACGATGGCCAAAAATAATCGCAGGAGCCGCACCCAGACACTTTTTCACTACCGCGCTGCTGTTGGCGACCATAAAGGCACCAAACGCCGCACCGCAGATAATCAAAATCTCAAACGGATGCCAGAGTGCTGCGATGTGCCCCCCGGACAGCAGGAACCCCCCCAGCACACTGCCGATAACTACTACAAAACCACCAATTTTCAACATAGATTCGAGGTATCCCGAGCGAGCCAGAGCGCGTTACCACGCGGGGCAGCAAAGTGCTGCCTTTCAGGTTATAGTCGTGCAGACGACTAGTATAAAGCTGTGAGGCGCATGAGCACACACCCCAACAACAGCAGTCCAGAGGTTATCGGCGAGTTGCGGCAGAAGCTGAACGACTGTGTGCTGCCAATCAGCCCCGCTAAACAAAACTCGCTGGTCGAGTACCTGGAAAGCGACCTGCTCAGCATCAACGAGCTGACGCAGGAAATCATGCGCGTGCCGGTTGCTGCGCTGCACATCTGTCGCGCGGCGGGCGAGGCAGCACGCAAACGCGATGTTGACGTACTGACCCTTGAGCAAGCCTGCTCCCTGCTCGGCACTCAACGCATCGCGCTGCTGCTCAAGGACATTCCAACGGTCGAGCCAGAGCAGCTGCCCTGGGCCTACCGCCAATTGCTTAGCATCAGCGAGCACGCCGTCAGTCAGGCGCAGGGATTGTTCGCCCACCGCATCGCCAGGCTGTGGCACGAAATGTCGCTGGCAACGCTGCTGTTTCTCTCTCCACTGTGGACGCTGGCATACCTCAAACCGCACCTGTTCGAGCACTGGGAGCGACTGAACGCCGGCGCACTGCCTGACGGCGTGAGCCGCCGCCAGATTGCGGACACGACTGCAGACGGCTTCAGGCTCGTTCAGCTGGTTGCCCAGGATTGGTGGCTGCCGCCATGGGTGCTGCAGGGTTACCGCTCGCTAAACGACCACCGCAGAACCATGGTCAAGGCACTGCACGTTGCACGCGACAGCGCTCATCCGCAGGAGCAACAGGCCCAACTGGACGACGATCGCGAGCTCTATCGCTGGCTGACCCAACCCGCCAACAGCGTACTGATTGCCAACGGTATCGCCCTGGGCAGCCACGACAGCTGGTACAACCGCCATACCTCGCGCTGGCAGAAGCTGACGGCGCTGTATCTGAATATCGACGTCGCTGACGCGCAGCGACTAACCCATGAGAATGCCGTCAACAGCGCACACGAGCAGTTCGCAGACGACGCTAAAGACCTCTTTCTCCCTGCAACTCGTCTGCTGCACCCTGCACCACTGAGTGCTGACGCCCGCCAGGCAGCAAAGACAGCCACCCCGAAAAATACCGGCACCTCAGCTGCGAGCAGCAGCCAGCGCCAGCCAGAAAACCCGGAGCTGTGGCGCACGCTATGCCTCAAACTTAGCCAGCAACCCGACTCGTTCAGCAACCTGACGCAACTATTGGAGTGCGCCCAACACGCGCTGACCAACGGGCTCGGCCTGCCAGCCAGCTGGATTGCCCTGTCTAGCGCCCGCACCCATCAACTGGTGATTGCGCTCGCCAGTGGCTTCACCAGCGAACAGCGCGTCGCTGGAGCCGCCGTTGGCAGCAGCCGCGAAGGTGCCTGGCCGAGCTGGCTGCTCAGCGCCAATTGCCATGATCTGGACCAGCGTCAACTGGCGATGCACGCCGGTACAGTGCCAGAGAAGGTACTGCAACTCAGTGCAGGCAACGCGTTCCACCTGACGCCACTGGCACACAATCAGCAGTTGATCGGCCTGATTTTTGTCAGCACCGGCAGCGCCCAGTTGCTCTCGCCGAAACACCGGCAGGCACTGGTTAAGACCGCTCAATGCCTGCACAAAGCCCTGCTGCACTTCAAGCAACGCAACTAGCAACAGGGCCCGCTAACAACCAAACCTCGTGACTCGCGCCCTGCGCTAAGCCAGAATAGCCGGCAGCGCGGGCACCATAAGCCGCAAGCAGTCCCAAGCATTGACCTTTTCTAGACGGATCGCCTGCGCGTTCCGACCCAGGAGACCTAGCCCATGGCGCCCTCCCAGCTGCCACTACTGATCGAGCCCGCCGACCTGTCGCTGCCGCTGGACGCCGAGCACCTTCGCCTCGTCGACCTCTGCAGCACCGCACAATATCAAGCCGGGCATATTCCGGGTGCAGTACATCTCGCCCCATCGCGCACCGCCTCGCCAGCACCACGCCCGGGACCACTGCCCGGCTTGCCCGAGTTGCAGGCTATTTTTGCCGAACTGGGGCATCGGGACGACCTTCACTACATTGTCTATGACGATGAAGGTGGCGGCTGGGCCGGGCGTTTCATCTGGATGCTCGACTGTATTGGCCACACACGCTACAGCTACATCAACGGCGGGCTTAAGGCATGGATTGCAGACGGGCTGCCCCTGGAGAGTGCGCCTCAGCAGGCTACCCCCAGCGCCCCGACAATCACGCCAAACACCGATCACACCGTCACGTTGACTGAACTGATGGCAGACCTGCACAACCCCGACCGGGTCATCTGGGATGCGCGTTCGCCGCAGGAATATCGTGGTGAAAAAGTGGTTGCTGCAAAGGGTGGCCACATCCCCGGCGCAGTCAACTTTGAATGGACCGCCGGGATGGACCCGGAGCGCGGCCTGCGCATGCGCTCAGACATGGCCGAGCAACTGCACCAACTGGGCATCACGCCAGACAAGGAAATTGTCACCCACTGCCAGACGCACCACCGCTCCGGCTTTACCTATCTGGCAGCCAAGCTGCTGGGCTACCCTCGTGTCAAAGCCTATGCCGGCTCCTGGTCCGAGTGGGGCAACCATCCAGACACCGCAGTAGAACTTTAAGGAAGCACCATGCCCGACCGCCTTTTCATCCTGTTTCAGTACCTGCTGCCGCACCATCTGCTGTCGCGCCTGGCTGGCTGCCTTGCCAACTGCACCTGGGGCTGGGTCAAAAACCCCTTCATTAGCTGGTTTGTCAAACGCTACCAGGTCGACATGAGCCAGGCACTGGAAGAGAACCCAACCGCTTACAGCAGCTTCAACGACTTCTTCACTCGCGCCCTCAAGCCCAATGCACGCCCACTGAATCAGACCGAGGGTGCTATTTTGTGCCCTGCCGATGGCGCGATCAGCCAGCTTGGAAAAATCGAGCACGGCCGCATCTTCCAGGCCAAAGGACACAGCTTCAGCGTGCAGGAGTTGCTGGGCGGCAATGCCTCGCTGGCAGCGCCGTTCCAGGGTGGCGAGTTCGCTACCGTCTACCTGTCACCGCGTGACTACCACCGCGTGCACATGCCACTGGGTGGCACCCTGAAAGAAATGATCTACGTGCCGGGCAAACTGTTCTCGGTAAACCAGACGACCGCGGAAAATGTACCGGAGCTGTTCGCCCGCAATGAGCGCGTGGTCTGCCTGTTCGATACCGAAGCTGGCCCGATGGCGCTGGTTCTGGTCGGCGCCATGATCGTAGCCTCGGTTGAAACCGTGTGGGCCGGACTGGTTGCCCCACCCAGCCGCGAGCTGCGCAGCACCACCTACGGCCAAGCCGCACCCAGCCTGGAGAAAGGTGACGAGATGGGCCGTTTCAAGCTGGGCTCAACAGCCATCGTCCTGTTTGGCCCCGATGCCGCCCGCTGGAGCGAGTCACTCAAGGCAGGCGACAGCGTGCAGATGGGGCAATTGATGGGAAGCGTTGCCTGACCCTCAGGCGCGCTCGGTATCGAACGCGATCACCTCCGCGATAGTGCTGGCGCCCAGCGCCAGCATCACCAGCCGATCAACCCCGAGCGCCACACCCGCGCAGGACGGCATTCCAGCCTGTAACGCCGCCACCAATGGCATATCAATCGGCAAGGCAGGCAGCCCCAGCGACTCACGGTGCCGCTGATCAGCCTCAAACCGACGCAGCTGCTCACCCGCATCGGTCAGCTCGAAGTAGCCGTTTGCCAACTCCATTCCCTGCACAAACATCTCGAAGCGCGCGGCACTGGGGACGACATCGTCACCGTCTACAACCTGCGCCAACGCAGCCTGCGAAGCAGGAAAGGCATAGACCATGGTCGGCGCCTGCAACTGGGGCTCGACACACTCCGAGAACAGCAGATTCAGATAGCCATCGCGTGACAGCTCACCCTGAAAGCCGCAGCGCTCAGCGGCCAGCGCCCGCAACTCGGCGTCAGCGCACTGATGGATATCCAGGCCGGTGTGTTCGGCAAACACCGCTGCGTAGCTGACGCGCCGCGCGGCAGCGCAGGCCAGCACGTCGCGCACCAGCGCATCGACTTCATCCATCAGCTGATGATGATCAAACCCGGGGCGATACCACTCCAGCATGCTGAATTCCGGGTTGTGGCGCCTGCCGATCTCGCCGTTGCGATAGACCTTGCACAGTTGCCAGATCGCCCCACTGCCTGCCGCCAGCAGACGTTTCATCGGATATTCCGGTGAGGTGTGCAGATACAGCATCGCCGCCTGGCCGCCGCCCTCCGGGACATACTCGGTGGCAAAGGGGTGCAGAAACGGATCACTGACCGCGGCATGCGACAGGCTCGGCGTATCAACCTCCAGCACACCTCGCTCAGCAAAGAACTGACGAATGCGGTTGATGATGCCTGCACGCCGACGCAGGGCGTCGATGGTTGCGCTGGGTTGCCACTGTCGACTCATGTTGCTTACCTCGAATTACGGACACAAAAAACCGGGGACAAGCCCCGGTTTCTTCAACCACCAAAGCCGTTAAGCGCGACCAACGTACTCGCTGGAACGGGTATCGACTTTCAGCACGTCACCAGTGTTGATGAACAGCGGCACCTTGACCACGGCACCAGTCACCAGCTTGGCCGGCTTGTTGCCGCCGCCAGAGGTGTCACCGCGAACGCCCGGGTCGGTCTCGACCACTTCCAGCTCAACGAAGTTCGGCGGAGTAACGGCAATCGGTGCGCCATTGAACAGGGTTACAGTGTAAATAACCTGCTCTTTCATCCAGTTCATGCAGTCGCCAACAGCCTTCTCGTCTGCGCCGTACTGCTCGAAGGAGCCGTCCGTCGCCATGAAGTGCCAGAACTCACCGTCGGTGTACAGGTATTCCATTTCGCGATCCATCACGTCCGCGCCTTCCAGGCTGTCGCCGGACTTGAAGGTACGCTCGTTGACGCGACCGGTTTTCAGGTTACGGACCTTGACGCGGTTAAACGCCTGGCCTTTGCCCGGCTTGACGTATTCGTTCTCGAGGATCGAGCACGGATCACCGTCCAGCATCACCTTAAGACCCGGTTTGAATTCGTTGGTAGAATAGTTGGCCATACAAGTTCCCACTTTCAAATTGAATGGATGATCCGACTCGCGCTACACCACCAGTGTGCGAGGCAGTCAGTCGGACACCCTGACACCCATGCGCGGAAAAACGCCAATGATACATGGTTCTGCAGTTCGTGTTGAGTCTGCCAGCTGGCAAAATATCCTCGCCAACAGCATTACAAATCCGGCGGAACTGCTGGATCGACTGCAACTCGACAGCCGCCTGTTGCCCCAGGCGCTGGCCGCCGCGCAAACCTTTTCGCTGCGGGTTCCGGAGCCGTACCTCAAGCGCATGCGCGCGGGCGACATCAACGACCCGTTGCTGCGTCAGGTACTCCCCATTGGCGACGAGCTGCAAGACCAGCCCGGCTTCGTGCTGGACCCGCTGGGCGAGCAGAACAGCAACGCCCGCCCCGGCATCATTCACAAGTACCATGGCCGGCTTCTGCTGGTCGTCAGCAGCGGTTGCGCGATCAACTGTCGCTACTGTTTTCGCCGCCACTTCCCCTATGACGAAAACAATCTGAGCACCGCAGAATGGGATGAAGCCCTCGACTACATTCGCAATGACGACAGCATTCGCGAGGTCATCTACAGTGGCGGCGACCCGCTGGCAGCCAATGATCGCCGACTGGCCTGGCTGACCCGGGAAATCGCAGCGATTTCGCACGTTCGCCGGTTGCGTATCCACACCCGCCTGCCTATCGTGATTCCCCAGCGAATAACACCCGAGCTGATTGAAGCGCTCTGCGGAACCCGTTTGCCGGTGACCATGGTCTGGCACTGCAACCACGCCGCAGAACTGGACGACCAGACCCGCGCCGCAGCCAACCGACTGCGCCAGGCTGGCGTCACGCTGCTCAACCAGGCTGTCCTGCTGCGTGGCGTCAACGACAGCCTCGAAGCACAACTGGACCTGAGCGAAGCGCTAGGCGATGCTGGCATATTGCCCTATTATCTTCACCTGCTTGATCGGGTGCGAGGCGCGAGTCACTTTCTGGTCACCGACGATGACGCTCGCTCATTGGTAGGCACCATGCTCACCCGGTTACCCGGCTACCTGGTACCCAGACTGGTGCGCGAAGTCGCCGGCGAACCCGGCAAGGTTCCGGTCAGCGTTGAGCTGATACAGGACACAACAATCGATAAACGCGGCGTTTTTCCCGGCGACCGGTCCTGATCAAGGATGCGGACTTAGCCAGTTACTGGCTAAACTGCTAGAGTATTCTCATTAACGGCAGCATCCCCCACTGAGCCAAGGAAGACCGGCGCGAGCAGTATGCCGCACCAGGCCATCGACGCTTGTACTGGACACGAATTTATGGATAGCACAACGCAAAAAACGCACCTGAGGATTCCGCAGCAAACGCTCAGCAACCTGAGCTTTGCCGAAGGGTCCGAAAAGGGTATCGCCCAGTGGCTGGCCAACCTGCCAAAAGCAAACATTGGGGAAACGGCCCGCCAGCTGTACCAGGGCCTGATTGAGCTGAACCAGTACAACGTGCCCGCCGACAGGCGCATGGCCATGCTTGAGCGCATTCGCCCGGAAGTACACTACGTCTGCACAGCGCTTTCCAGGTACTACCTCGGCCAGTCAATCGTCCTTGAGGACAAGCCCCGCAAAGTCGCCAATCTGTCCCAGTCCCTGCAGAACCACCTCGCCAACGGCTACAAGATCATCGTCGCGCAGGAGCGCAGCATCAAGTCGCGCGACCACGCCAACCTGATGACCCTGGCAGTGCAGCGCTCGATCCGCGGCCTGTGTGGCCCGCTGCTGCGCGCGTTTCAACTTTATTGTCCGGTTGCCGACGGCGTCTGGCTGGAACTGCATCAGCTGTATCAGCTGGCGCGCAAGCGCGGCCTGCACCAAACACCCGTAGCCGACAGCGAAAGCGCCGACCGTCAGGCGCTGAGCATCGAGCAGTGCTATATCGTCGCCCTGCTCATGGGTGCTGCGCGGCCGAACCAGATGCGCCAAAGCGCCATGGGCAAGCTGTTTGCCACCCTTGAAGACTGGAGCCGTCATACCAGCCTGGTGTCACCGGATGACAGCAAGGCGCTGTTCATCATCAACCCCGACATGGACTGCCCGCCGCGATACAAGTCACTGATTCGCGGCGAAAGCCTGGAGCACAGCCTCGGTCTCGACACCCGCCGTCTGGTTAATGCCATCAAGGAATTCATGACCGCCGGTAGCGCCTACCGCGGTCCGCTGCATGTCCCGAATGTGTTGGGTATCGAACTGCTGCAGCACGTCAGTCAGTCCTGGGGAGACCTCGCCGAGCGCACCTTCAACCGCATTCCAAGCCAGGGACACCTGCGCGTCAGCATCGGCATGAGCGCCACCCACTACCGCATTTCCGGCAAGAGCTTCGCGCGGATGATTGATGCCAGCGACGCCGAACTGAACCCCTTCTCGGACGCGGCCCAAAAAGCCAAGCAAGGCGGCTGGACCGGCGCGTTCGATGGCGCAGAGTCAGTCGAGTGGCACGCCTCCGGCATTGAGCAGATCGACTACGGCAGCAGCATGGATGAGCAGGACGACGAAGGGGATGAACAATACCCGATTCACAGCCTGCCAATCGTCAATCACAGCCCCGGCGGGTTCTGTTTGACCTGGCCCAAGGAAGTGCCCAAGCAACTGCAGGCCGGGGAATTGCTGGGTATTCAGGAAGCCAACGAGCAGGATTGGAGCCTCGCTGTAGTCCGCTGGATCCGCCAGGTTCGCGGCGGCGGAACGCAAATGGGCATCGAACTGATCGCCCCCCATTGCACCCCGTGTGCGGCCAAGCTGATTCGCAAGACCGGAGAGCCTAGTCAGTATCTACGCGCCCTGCTGTTGCCCGCGGTGACCGCGATTGATCGCCCGGCCACCATCATCACGCCGCGCCTGCCGTTTCAGGTCAACAGCAAAATCAACCTGTTGCACGGAGGCACGACAGAGCGAGCCAATCTGAACAACAGGGTCGCGGCAACGGGTAGCTTCAGTCAGTTCGAGTACCAACTGATTGACCAGCCCGCACAGGAAAAGGCGCATTCTGAGACGAACAGCGCATCTCTGACCAGCGGCCCAGAGGATGACTTTGACTCCCTATGGAAGTCTCTGTAGATTCAAAATCCTGATCTGTACGGGGCTGCCTTTCGGGCGGCCCCCACGCCTCTCGGAAAAACATGGCCACCGAAAAACAAGCCATCAAGCTACTGATCCTCGACGACTCGCAAAATAACGCCGAGCGCATGGTCAGCCTGCTGCGTAACGCCGGCCACGCCACGCGCGCGCATCGCGTCACTTCCCTTGAAGACCTGCAGGAATGCCTCCAGCAAACCTGGGATATCTGCCTCGCACAAGCCGAAACCAGCTACCTCAGTGCCGAAGACGCGATCACGCTGATCAAGCGTCAGGCGCGCGACATCCCGTTCATTCTGCTCAAGCCTGAGATCGACCTGGAGATGCGTGTCGAGGCCCTGCGTTCCGGCATGGCCGACGCGTTACCTCAGGATGCTGATGCGCTGATGACGCTGATCGTTGGCAGAGAGCTGGCCAACCTCGACGCCCGCCGCCAGCGGCGCATCGTCGAACAGACCCTGCGCGAAGCAGAAAAACGCTGCCAGTTGCTGCTCGACAGCTCAGTCGATGCCATCGCCTATGTACACGACGGCATGCACATCTATACCAATCGTGCCTACGGCGAACTCTTTGGCTATGACGATCCCGATGACTTGGCTGCCGAACCCATGGTGGGCCTGATCGACGCCGACGACCAAGGCAAGTTCAAGGACTTCCTGCGCAACTACAGCAACCAGGGCGGCCAGAACGAAATGCGCTGCAAGGGTGTCGATAGCGACGGCAAGCGGTTCCCTATGCTGATGAGTTTTTCCCCCGCCAGCTATGACGGTGAGCCCTGCACGCAAGTTGTCATCCGCGCCGAGACGGCCAGCAGTGAGTTCGAAGAAAAGCTCAAGGTCATGGCTAGCCGCGATCTGGTAACCGGCATGTTCAATCGTGCCTACTTTCAGGATCAGCTGGACGCCATTCGCGACCAGGCCGTACGACAAGGTCAACCCAGCACACTGGTCTATCTGAGCATCGATGGTTTCAGCAGCCTGCAGGCCGATATCGGCATCGGCGCGGCGGACCTGCTGCTGACCGATCTCGCCCAGATGCTGCGCGCACACTTCAGCGAAGACACCCTGATGGCGCGCTTCGCGGACGACGCCTGCAGCATCCTGCTGGAAGGGCTGGAACCGGTGGCTGCGCACGACCAGCTTGAGGAACTGCGGGCCAGAATCGAGGCGCACCTGTTCGAGACCAACAGTCGCACCGTGCGTATTACCGTCAGCATGGGCGTAGCGTCCATCAACGAAACCAACGCCGATCCGGTCGAGGCAATTGATCGCGCCCATCGTCTGGCAGACCAGTTGAGCAACGCCGGCGGCAATGGCATCAAAGTATTCAATCCGCTGGAAGAGCTGGCACTGCAGGCCAATCGGGGCAACCTGATCGCACTGATCAGGCACACACTGGAAACCAACGGGTTCCGCCTGCTGTTCCAGCCCATTATCAGCCTGCGTGGTGATGAAGCAGAGAATTACGAAACCTTCCTGCGCCTGCTGAACCATGAAGGCGAGGAAGTACCGGCAGCAGACTTCCTGCCAGCCGCGCAGGAAGTCGGTCTGGCGCTGGAGATTGACCGCTGGGTCATCACCCAGGCGGTGAAACTGCTGAGCAACCACCGTGGACGCGGCGCAGACACGCATCTGCTACTCAACCTCAGCGCTGCGAGCCTGCAGGCACCAGACATGGTCGAGTGGATCGCAGGCAAACTGCAAGAAGCCAGGTTACCTGCCGACGCCATCATCTTTCAGTTCCACGACGCCGACGTGAACACCTACCTGAAGCAGGCCAAGATGCACACCGAAGCCCTGCATCAGATGCACTGCCGGGTATCGATCAGCCATTTTGGCGGCGCCCTCAACCCGTACGCAGCGCTCAAACACGTGCACGCCGACTACATCAAGATTGATGGTTCATTTACTCGTGACCTGTCCGACCCGAGTGCGGTCGACACGCTCAAGGAGATCATCAGCTCGCTGCACAGCCAGGGCAAGCTGACGATCGTGCCATACGTGGATAGCGCGGCGATGATGCCAACCCTCTGGCAAGCCGGCGCCAACTACATTCAGGGGCATTATCTGCAAGCGCCCAGCGACAGCATGAACTACGACTTCTCTGCCGACTAAACGGCACGACCGGGCTGGCGCTGCGAGAATCGCAGCGCCCACCCTGCTTACTGTCCCTCGCGATCGCGAAAGCCGAGCAGATAGAGAATGCCATCCAACCCCAGGGTCGAGATCGCCTGCTTGGCGGACTGTTTGACCAGCGGCTTGGCGCGGAAAGCGACGCCCAGACCGGCAATGGACAGCATGGGCAGGTCATTCGCGCCATCCCCTACCGCAATCGTCTGCTCCAGGCTGATACCTTCCTGGCTGGCCAGCTGACGCAACAGCTCAGCCTTGCGCTGGCCATCAACGATCGGCTCCTGCACCTCGCCGGTAACCAGACCGTTCTCTACAGGCAGCGAATTGGCATAGACGTAATCGATGCCCAGGCGTCGCTGCAAACGCTCCGCGAAATAGGTAAAGCCACCGGACAGAATGGCGGTCTTGTAGCCCAGTCGACGCAACTGAGCGATCAGCGTCTCGGCGCCCTCGGTCAGACGCAACGAATCGGCGATGCTATCGAGAGTGGAAATCGGCAAGCCCTTGAGCAACGCCATCCGCTCCCGGAAACTGGCCCGAAAATCCAGCTCGCCGCGCATCGCACGCTCGGTGATTTCAGCGACTGCATCGCCAACACCAGCGGCCTTGGCCAGCTCATCAATCACTTCGGCGTCAATCAGCGTGGAATCCATATCGAACACCACCAGACGACGGTTGCGCCGGAAGATACTGTCCTGCTGGAATGCGATATCGACGTTCAACTCCTGAGCAATCGCCAGGAACTCCGCCCGTAACGCCGCCGGATCCTCTGGCTCGCCACGCACGGAAAATTCGATGCAACCCTTGCCCTGATCCTCCGGCAGCCCCTCCGGGATACGCCCTGACAGGCGGTCAATATGATCAATATTGAGGCCATAACGGGCAGTAATCTCGCTGACCCGAGCGATGTGCTCAGCGGTTACCCGGCGCGCGAGCAGTGTCACGATATGGCGCGCCTTACCCTGCCCCGTTACCCAGCGGCTGTACTCCTCCGCGCTGACCGGCGTAAACCGGACCTGCTGGTCCAGCTCATAACCGCGAAACAGGACTTCCTTCAGCACGTCAGAGCTACCCTGATCGGCCGGCATCTCGACCAGAATACCGAAGGACAGCGTGTCATGAATGACCGCCTGACCAATATCAAGAATGTTGACTCGTGCTCTCGCGAGCAGGCCCGTAATAGCCGCGGTCAGGCCCGGGCGATCAGGTCCGGTGATGTTGATCAGAACGATTTCCTTCAAGACACTCGCTCCCAGTTAAAAGTGAGGGCGCCCATTCTACCTGCATTTGCCCATCAGCTCACAGATCAGCCTTTTTCCGCTTATGGGGAATAGCTATACTCGCCAAACCGGTTAGCTACCGACTCCTCCGAGGCGTCTGCCTCCGCAACCATCGAGTCCCGATTTGAGCCGCAAAACACCAAACCAAGACAATCTTTTCCTGCGCTGCTATGCCAACGTGCGCCGTCATTCGCTAACCCTCGCGGGCGCGATGCCGTTACTGGTGGCCACACCGCTGCTGCTGATGCTCGTGCTGGCGCTCTGGCTCGGCAAGGTGCAGCTACAGCAGGACGTTGCCCAGCAAGCGGATCGGGTCGGCAGTGCGCTGGCGCGCCAGATCGCGGCAAGCGCAGCTGAACCCCTGGCGGCCGAAGACCGCTTGAGCCTGAATATCCTGCTGGCTCAATGGAACCAGAACCCGATGATCGCCCATGTCAGCCTGTACTCACCGGGCAACCGCTTGATCGCTGAAGCCGGCAGCGAGCCGGCGCGCCAGCAACGTGCTCCGGGTCAGGGCAACTATCTCGCGGCGGTTCACCTGCAAGATCAACTCACTGGCCAGGTTCAGCTGACACTGGCCGCCGGCCCGTTCATGCAACCAGCAAACCTGCTGCTGGAGCGACTGATCTGGGGCCTGCTGCTGATTGGCTGCATCGCTGGCCTGCTGGCATGGCATCGCGGCCGCGACCTGGCCAATCAACTGCGAGCGCTTACGGATTGGGACGCCAACCCGGGCTTCCCGGCCCCGGCGTGCACCCGCAACGATGAACTAGGCGAACTGTCACGGGCGCTGCTGCAAAATCGCGGCCTGATGCCGGCACCTGAGCCTGAGCCTGAACCTGAAACAGCATTCGAAGCGGCGTCAGCTCCAGATGCCATGCGCGTAGCCGCGTCGCCAGAGCAGGATGAAATAACAATCCCGGTACTGCAGCCCGAGCAGCAGTTAGACGCTGCAACTCCCACCATAGAAGATGACCCGGCGTCCGCGGCGACGATGAGGCCTGAAGATGCTGATGACGAACAACGCGACGAAACCGTTGCAGCTGAAGAAGAGATAGCAGCAGGGGGCGACGCCCCGGAAGCCTCGACGCAGAAACAGGCGATGCTTGCCGTGCGCCTCGGTAACCAGGAAGCACTCAAACGTCTGCCGCGCGAGCGCCTCATGACCCTGCTGGAGCGCTACCGACAGCAGGTGCAGCAGGCCTGTCAGCTATACGGCGGCGAACAGCACACCCTGCATGATGGAACCAGCATCGTGCTCTTCAAAGACAGCACCGGTGACGGCTCCGAGCTTAAACATGGGCTGTGTTGCGGTGAATTGTTGCGCGTCCTGGGCCACGACCTGCAGATCGAAATTGCCGATACCGGCATCGCACTGCACCTGCAGCTGGCTCTGGGCCACGCCAGCGGTTTGGACCGGCTGGATGACCTGGCGCTTGGCGAGCACGACGCCTGCAAAAAAGTGATTGAGCAACTGCAGCACAGCCGCAACCTGCTGCTGGTGGACGCAGAGCTCGCAGCCAGTGACTACCTGACTCACTGCGCCTCGGCACGTCGACTGGCAAGCCAGCCCGGCACCTTCTGCATCGAGCGCCTGCTCGAGCCCTACCAATCCCTGCTGGAGCGCCAGCTCAGCTCGCTCTACAACCAGCGCCAGTCCTGAGACCGGCGCCACCTCCCTTACTCTGCAGCAGGCTCGCTACTGGCCGCAGAAGCAAGCTCAACAGCTACTGAGTCAACTTTCTGGAATCCGCGGGGCAGCTTGTTGCCGCGTCTGCCGCGCTCACCGCTGTAGTGCTCTAGATCGGCCGCTTTCAACGTCAAGGTACGCTTACCGGCGGTCAACACCAGTTGCGCGCCAGGCGGCAACACGGCAAGCCCAGCCACAAACTCCTCTCGCGACTTCACTCGAGCCGACGGCAGAGAAATGATCTTGTTACCCTTGCCCTTGGCCAGCTGCGGCAAATCCTTGAGCGGGAATACCAGCAGACGCCCTTCATTGGACACCGCGGCCAGATGGCTGCTCTGCGGATAACGGACCGGCTGTGGCGACATGATTCGCCCGCCGTCAGGAATGTTCAGCAGCGCCTTGCCGTTCTTGTTCTTGGCCAGCATGTCTTCCCCCTTGACCAGGAAGCCGTAACCGGCATCCGACGCCAACAGGTACAAGCCTTGCTCGTCAGGCATCAACACCGCATCAAAGCCTGCTCCCACCGGCGGACTGAAGCGTCCGGTCAATGGTTCTCCCTGCCCCCGTGCCGACGGCAGGGTATGCGCAGACAGCGAGTAGCTGCGTCCGGTGCTATCGATAAACACCGCCTGCTGATTCGACCGGCCGCTGGCCTGCGCCAGATAGCCATCCCCTGCCTTGTAACTCAGCCCGGTGCCATCAACATCATGCCCCTTGGCACAACGTACCCAGCCCTTCTCGGACATCACGACAGTCACCGGCTCGGACGGCACCAGTTCGGTTTCCGACAGGGCGCGCGCTTCCTTGCGCTCAACCAGCGGTGAGCGACGCTCGTCGCCATAGGTTTCAGCATCCGCAGCCAGCTCATCACGCACCAGGGTACGCAGCTTGCGCTCGTCGCCAAGAATACTCTGCAGTTCGTCACGCTCTTCGCGCAGCGCATCCTGCTCGGCGCGGATCTTCATTTCTTCCAGCCGCGCCAACTGACGCAGACGGGTGTCCAGAATGTAGTCCGCCTGCAGTTCGCTGAGATCGAAACGCGCGATCAGCTCTGCCTTCGGATGCTCCTCGGTACGAATGATATGAATCACTTCGTCCAGATTGAGGAAGGCCACCAGCAAACCGTCCAACAGGTGCAGTCGTGCCAGCACCTTGTCCAGACGGTACTGCAGACGACGGCGTACCGTAGCAACCCGGAAGCCCAGCCATTCGCTCAGCATGCCCCACAGGTCTTTCACCGCCGGCTTGCCGTCGGTGCCGATAACATTCATGTTGACCCGATAGCTGTGCTCCAGATCTGTCGTCGCAAACAGGTGCTGCATCAGATCATCCAGATCAATCCGATTGGAGCGCGGGACGATGACAATACGCGTCGGGTTTTCGTGGTCGGACTCATCACGCAGGTCAGCCACCATCGGCAGCTTCTTGTTCTGCATCTGCGCCGCAATCTGCTCCAGCACCTTGGCGCCGGACACCTGATGCGGCAACGCCGTGATCACTACCTCACCGTCTTCCTTGCTCCACACTGCGCGGCAACGCACCGAGCCGCGGCCGCTGGCGTACATCTTCAGCAGTTCGTGGCGCGGGGTGATGATTTCTGCCTCGGTCGGAAAGTCCGGCCCCTGAATATGCTCCAGGATTTCATCCAGCCCCGCTCCCGGATCGTCCAGCAGGCGAATGCAGGCTGCAGCGACCTCTTTCAGGTTATGCGGCGGAATATCCGTTGCCATACCGACGGCAATGCCGGTGGTGCCGTTCAGCAGCAGGTTGGGCAATCGGGCGGGCAGCACCATAGGCTCGTCCATGGTGCCGTCAAAGTTCGGCTGCCAATCGACAGTGCCCTGCCCCAGCTCCGACAGCAACACCTCGCTGTAACGCGCCAGACGGGCCTCGGTATAACGCATGGCCGCGAACGACTTTGGATCGTCCGGCGCACCCCAGTTACCTTGCCCGTCCACTAGTGGGTAGCGGTAGGAGAAGGGCTGCGCCATCAGCACCATGGCCTCGTAACAGGCCGAGTCGCCATGGGGGTGATACTTACCCAGCACGTCACCGACGGTGCGCGCCGACTTCTTGTGCTTGGAGCTGGCCGACAGGCCCAGCTCGCTCATCGCATACACGATGCGGCGTTGTACCGGCTTGAGGCCGTCGCCGATATGCGGCAACGCCCGATCCATGATGACGTACATGGAATAGTTGAGATAGGCCTCCTCGGTAAAGGACGCCAGCGTACGCCGCTCAACGCCATCGAGGCTCAGGTCCAGTCCATCACTCATGCTTCTTCTCCACTCAGGCGGCTGCGCGCCATGCACAGCCCGCCGGATAACTCATTGGTACTGTCGCAGCAGCAAATCGCCGCCCTGCGACCGAAAATCCAGCTGCCTCAGAGCACTCATGCCCAGCAGCACTTCATCACCCGCCATGCCCGGCACGATACCCGCTTCAACGTCGTGGAGCAGGATGTCGCCGAGTTGTAACGTCTGCAAACGAGTGGCATAGCCTTCGGCAGTGCCGTTGGCGGTGTCGACCATAAACTGCCGACCACGGGCGAGGCCCAGCTCATCGGCAAGGGCAGCAGGCACCGCGACAAAACTGGCGCCGGTATCCACCAGCAGGGTTACCGCCGTGCGATTGATTTCGCCACGCAACAGGTAATGCCCCTGCCGATTCGGCTCCAACCGCACCTCAACCGCACTGCCCAGTTGACTCGACTCCGGTCGCTGGTTGGGATTGCGCTGACGTTCTTCCACCCCACTGAACCAGTAGGCAGCCAGCAGCAGCCCTGCCACCCAGGCCAGGATCATCATCCCGGTTCCCAGCTTGCGCTGCGACGGCGGCAGGGGTTCGTTCATTGCTGATAGCCCTCACGCCAGTCATCAGGCAGGGCAAAGTGAAAAAGCCATGGACGTACATCGCCATCCGGACGGGCGCGGCCGTTGTTGTCCAGACCAATGACAATACCGTCCTCATCGATCATCAGCGCCTCGGCCAGACCAAAGGGGGCATCCGGGTAAAAATAGGGTTCGACCAGGACGCTTTGCGCGAACGACCAGCAGCGCTCGCGCTTGCCAGACAAGGGATTGCGGCGACATACCTGATGCGCGTTGCGCTCCAGCGTCCACAGCCGCCCCTGCCAATAGACCAGGTCCGAAAAGTCCACCGGCATCACTTCACGATTGAGGATGCCCGGCCCAAACGGCTCGGTTGGCAAAAACCGCCGTTCCGCCAGCAGCACGCAACCAGCCAGCGGGCACTTCCACTCGTCCTCCTGGCGCTGCAGTTTCAGCAAGCCACGCGCCTGACGCTCTGCCGCCAGCCACAGGGTGCCGGCCTCCGAGTCGATGGCAATGCCTTCGGCCAATGCGTTGATCTGCTGCCACAGGCCACGCGCCTCGCCTTCGGTATACAGGGCAGGGTCCAGCTTGAGCCACTCACCCGCAACCGGCTGATCGGCTGGCGGCGGCAAACGCAACACACCCAACTGACTTTCGCTCACCAGATAGCGATTACCCTCGCCGTCACAGGCAAGACCTTCGAAATCCAGCGCAGGACCACTCAAGCCGCGCAACCAGGCCCCGGCCAGCAACTGCACCGGTAGCATCGAGGGCGTCTCCGCCGGCAGTACAAAGGATTCAACCTCAGCCTGATAGTGCTCTTCGGTACGCTGCAAGACGAACAAACTGGTGTCTTCGCGATCCGAGACCGCCAGCAGGCGTCCATCACAACGCTGCAATGCAGACAGATTGCCGCGCGGCATGCCATCCAGCGGCGCAGCAGACTCCAACTGCAACTCCGGGGCTCGCTCAAATGCCGCGGCAGCACCACTGACTGCGAGCAGAAATGCGCCCAGCAGGCGCATGCGGGAGCCACTCATCAAAGCAGCACCTCGGCCAGATTGCCCTTGCTCTCGAGCCAGACCTTACGATCGGAGGAGCGCTTCTTGGCCAACAGCATGTCCATCAGTTGCTCGGTGTCCTGCGTCTCATCGACGGTCAGCTGCACCAGTCGGCGGGTTTCCGGCGCCATGGTAGTTTCGCGCAGCTGCAGCGGGTTCATCTCACCCAGCCCCTTGAAGCGCGTAACCTGAATCTTGCCGCGCTTGCCCTCGGCCTCGATGCGATCGAGGATGCCCTGTTTCTCGGCATCATCCAGCGCGTAATAAACGTCCTTGCCGATATCGATCCGGTACAGCGGCGGCATCGCCACAAACACATGACCGGCCTCAACCAGCGGACGGAAATGACGCACAAACAGGGCGCACAGCAAGGTAGCGATGTGCAGGCCGTCCGAGTCGGCATCGGCCAGAATGCAGATCTTGCCGTAACGCAGCTGTTCCAGACTGGCGGCGCCCGGATCGACGCCGATGGCGACCGCGATATCATGCACTTCCTGCGAGCCCAGCACTTCACTGGACTCTACTTCCCAAGTGTTCAGAATCTTGCCGCGCAGCGGCATGATCGCCTGAAACTCCTTGTCACGGGCCTGCTTGGCACTGCCACCGGCCGAGTCACCCTCAACCAGAAACAGCTCGGAGCGCTTGCTGTCCTGGCCGACGCAATCCGCCAACTTGCCCGGCAGAGCCGGCCCCTGGGTAATCCGCTTGCGCTCAATCTTCTTACCCGCCTTGAGACGGCGACCCGCGTGACTGATTGCCATTTCCGCGATCAACTGACCGATGTCGGCGTGCTGATTGAGCCACAGACTGAAGGCATCCTTGACCACACCGGACACAAACGCAGCCGACTCACGGGACGACAGCCGCTCCTTGGTCTGACCGGAGAACTGTGCCTCAGCCATCTTCAGCGACAGCACATAGCTGACGCGCTCCCAGATATCTTCCGGAGCCAGCTTCAGACCGCGCGGCAGCAGATTACGGAACTCGCAGAACTCGCGAATGGCTTCCAGCAGACCGGCACGCAGACCGTTGACGTGGGTACCGCCCTGCGCGGTCGGAATCAGGTTGACGTAGCTTTCCTGTACCAGTTCGCCACCTTCGGGCAGCCAGAACACCGCCCAGTCAACGGCTTCCTGCTTGGCGGCAAAGCTGCCTGAGAAAGGCTCTTCCGGCAGCTTCGGCCACTCGGCGCAGGCATCCACGAGGTAGTCACGCAGACCGTCTTCGTAGTGCCAGCTGATCTTTTCACCGGATTGACGATCATCAAAATCAACCTTCAGCCCCGGACATAGCACCGCCTTGGCCTTGAGCAAGTGCTTGAGGCGGCTGACACTGAATTTGGGGGAATCGAAATACTTGGCGTCCGGCCAGAATATGACAGAGGTCCCGGTGTTGCGCTTGCCGACGGTGCCGGTCACCTCCAGCTCGCGGACCTTGTCGCCGTTCTCGAAGGCCATGGCGTACTCCTGACCATCGCGCTTGACCCGCACCTCGACGCGCAGCGAAAGCGCGTTGACCACCGAGATACCCACCCCGTGCAAACCACCGGAGAACTGGTAGTTCTTGTTGGAGAACTTGCCGCCGGCGTGCAGCCTGGTAAGGATTAGCTCGACGCCGGAAACCCCCTCTTCCGGATGAATATCCACCGGCATGCCGCGGCCGTCATCGCTGACCTCAAGGGCATTATCCTGATGCAGCACCACACTGATAGTGCGCGCATGCCCGGCGAGCGCTTCGTCGACGCTGTTATCGATGACTTCCTGCGCCAGATGGTTGGGACGCGCGGTATCGGTGTACATGCCCGGGCGGCGGCGCACCGGGTCAAGGCCGCTGAGTACTTCGAGCGCATCCGCGTTATAGGTCGAATCAGACATGGTGTGAGCAGGTATCCTTCTTGAATTTCTTCAACACTCAGCCGCCTGCCTGGCTGACTGGCGCCGGCCATCGGAGTGAGCTTGCATGGGGTCACATAGTATCCGGCGGGCTGCCAGCCTGCCACCGTCTGCGCGGCAACAACTCAATAGCCAACCGCCCCCGGATCGGGAAGAAACAGCCCTTCGGGCAGACGGGACACCGCGGTTTCAATGTGACCGTCATCATACAGGCGCAACCAGCGGTACCCGGGAGCCAGGGTGTCGGCCGCGAAATCACTGCTGCCGGCCGCAAACTGCACACAGGTAGAGGGCGTAGCCAGCAACCGCAGATGGCCAAGCTGCTGATCAAAGTGTTGATGGATGTGGCCCCAAAGCACCACTTTCACCTCGAGGCGGTCCTGAATACGGCTAAGCAGGTCCTGCGGATTGAGCAGACCGATTGGCTCCATCCAGTCACTGCCGATGCTGACCGGCTGGTGGTGCAGACAAACCATGACATGACGTTCGCCGACCGAGGCCAGCGCCTCGTCAACGACAGCCAGTTGAGACGATTCCAGACGCCCCGGTACGGCGCCCAGAATACTGGTATCCAGCATCACGATGCGCCAGTTGCCCAGATCCACCCAAGGCTTGTTCAAACCGAGCGGATCGCCGATTTCAGCCATCAGCGCCGCGTCGTCATGATTACCGGGAATCCAGTAGCAGGGAGCCGCAAGGCGCTGGCTGGCAGCGATAAAGCGCCGATAGGCCGCCTCGCTGGCATCCTGGGTAATATCGCCGGTGGCCAGCACCACATCCATCTCCGGCGTCTGCTCGAGCACCATGTCAATAACGGCATCCAGGCTGGCCTGGGTGTCCAGTCCGAGCAGATCCCCGCCCACCTCGGCAAACAGGTGACTGTCCGTCAACTGAACCACGCAGACGAAATCCGACCCTAACGACATCGTGCCCCCACTCCTCGCTCCCTAATTCAGATGTAATCTTGGCCGTTGCCGCGGCAGGAATCCAGCGATTCGGTCACAGACCCTGACCTGCAAATGACAACGGCTGCGCGCTTTGTCCATGGCGCTGACAGTAGCCCAGCCACTCTCCGAGGAACTGGTTCAGCTGAAACTTCTCATCCGGTTGCAGCATCTGCTCGTTCGGATAGGGGTAAACCCCGCGAAAACGCCGACTATTATAGGCTGCGACTACCTCGGCAAGGCCGGCATCGTGATACAAACGAACCTCCATGCTCGGTGGCGTCACCCACTCATGCTGACGTTCGTGCGAGAGCTGTAGCGTCGACGTGTACGGACAGCGCTCGAGCACCCGCATCACCAGCGCCTGAACCGTCCCGTCACCCGCATCGACGATGATCCGGCGATCGTCCTCCTCGTGCATGGCCGGCATCAGTTTCAGCAGCTTCCAGTAGTTACTCTCACAGAGCGCCTGCAAGCCGATCAGATCAACGTGATAACGCGGTTTGCGCAGCGTCATCATGGCTGCGGCCCTGCTTGCACCCGCAAGCGATCAGCATGCAGCTGCAGCCACTGCATGGCGATGATGCTGGCAGCATTGTCGATGCGGCCATCCTCAACCGCAGCGACGGCTTCGGCGCGCGGCCACAGGCTGACGCGGATATCTTCCCCCTCCTCGGCCAGACCGTGAATACCGCCCACGCCGCGACTGTCGACCAGCGCGCAATACAGATAGACACGTTCGTCGCTGCCGCCGGGGGAAGGGTAGTAACGGGTAATCGGGTGCAGGGACAGCAGCGTCAAACCGGCCTCTTCCTGCGCCTCGCGATGGGCCACCTGCTCCGGCGCCTCATCGGTATCGATCAGGCCGGCGACCAGCTCCAGCATCCAGGGGTTGTCACTCTTTTCCAGCGCACCAATACGCACTTGCTCGATCAGCACCAGTTGGTCGAGCCAGGGGTCGTAGGGCAGCACGCAGACCGCGTCGTGGCGTACAAACAGTTCGCGACGCAACACCGGGCCCCAGCCGCCTTCGAACAGGCGGTGGCGCAGCTGCAGGACATCCAGACGATAGAAACCACGAAAGCCGTCTTCACGACTGATGATTTCCACATCGGCGCGGGTAAAGGACAAATCAACACCCCCAAAAAGACACGATTGCAGCAAGCGCGGCCCTAAAGTCAGGACAACGCTGCTACCGAGCGTCTAAGCTCGCATATCTTTCGGGGCAACGGCAAGGGTTCCTGCCTACCGAAACCCTTGCCACGGTTGCAAACTAAACCTTGTGGTAGAGCTGAGAGCCAGTGGTGCGAAACTCCGCCGACTTGGCCTTCATGCCCTCTTCAACCGCCAGATCGACCGCCTCGATGCGCTGCTGGGCAGCATATTCACGGACTTCCTGAGTGATCTTCATCGAGCAGAACTTGGGGCCGCACATGGAGCAGAAGTGCGCCACCTTGGCGGACTCCTTAGGCAACGTCTCGTCGTGATAGGCACGCGCGGTATCCGGGTCGAGGCCGAGGTTGAACTGATCTTCCCAGCGGAATTCGAAACGCGCCTTGCTCAAGGCATTGTCGCGAATCTGCGCGCCCGGATGTCCCTTGGCCAGATCAGCGGCATGAGCAGCGATCTTGTAGGTAATGATGCCGGTCTTGACGTCATCCCGGTTCGGCAAGCCCAGGTGCTCCTTGGGCGTGACGTAGCAGAGCATCGCGCAGCCAAACCAGCCGATCATGGCCGCACCAATACCGCTGGTAATGTGGTCGTAACCGGGGGCGATATCGGTAGTCAACGGGCCAAGGGTATAGAACGGCGCTTCGTCGCAGCACTCCAGCTGCTTGTCCATGTTTTCCTTGATCAGTTGCATCGGCACGTGGCCCGGGCCTTCGATCATGACCTGCACGTCGTGCTTCCAGGCAATCTTGGTCAGCTCGCCCAGCGTCTCCAGCTCACCGAACTGAGCTTCGTCGTTGGCGTCGGCGATTGAGCCGGGACGCAGGCCATCGCCCAACGAGAAGCTGACGTCGTAAGCCTTCATGATTTCGCAGATTTCCTCGAAGTGGGTGTAGAGGAAATTCTCCTGATGGTGCGCCAGGCACCACTTGGCCATGATCGAGCCGCCGCGCGACACGATGCCGGTGACCCTCTTGGCGGTCATCGGCACATAGCGCAGCAGCACGCCAGCGTGAATGGTGAAGTAATCCACGCCCTGCTCGGCCTGCTCGATCAGGGTGTCGCGGAAGATTTCCCATGTCAGGTCCTCGGCAACACCACCCACTTTCTCCAGCGCCTGGTAGATCGGTACGGTACCGATCGGCACCGGCGAGTTGCGGATGATCCACTCACGGGTTTCGTGAATATTCTTGCCGGTCGACAGATCCATGACCGTGTCGGAGCCCCAGCGAATTCCCCATGTCATTTTCTCGACTTCTTCCTCGATAGAGGAACCGAGCGCCGAATTGCCGATATTGCCGTTGATCTTCACCAGGAAGTTACGGCCGATGATCATCGGCTCCAGCTCCGGGTGGTTGATGTTGGCCGGGATAATGGCCCGCCCGCGGGCGATCTCTTCGCGCACGAACTCGGGGGTGATTTCCTTGGGAATGCTTGCGCCGAAGCTGTGGCCCGGGTGCTGTTCCTTGAGCAGACCCGCCTCGCGCGCCTGCTGCAGCTTCATGTTCTCGCGGATCGCGACGTACTCCATCTCCGGCGTGATGATGCCGCGCCGTGCGTAGTGCATCTGCGTGACATTGCAGCCTGCCTTTGCCCGGCGCGGGGTGCGCACATGCGCAAACCGCATATGGTCAAGGGATGCATCGGCCAGCCGCGCCGCACCAAATTCGGAGGTCAGCCCCGGCAACACCTCGGTATCGCCACGCTCGTCGATCCAGCTGCCGCGCACGTCAGCCAGCCCGGCGCGCAGATCAATGCTGGCGTCAGGGTCGGTATAGGGGCCAGAGGTGTCATACACCAGCACCGGCGCGTTGGACTCGCCGCCGAAGTCGGTCGGGGTATCGGCCAGACTGATTTCCCGCATCGGTACGCGGATGTCCGGGCGCGAGCCGGTCAAATAGACCTTGCGAGAATTGGGGAAAGGCTGGGTGGCGGCGCTGTCGGCACCCGAGGTGGCGATGGCGGTATCAGGCAACTTGCTGTTCATTTCATGCTCCACTGCGTTGAGGCGCGCAGGGAACCGAACGACCACGGCAGCGCCCACCCTGACGGGCAGCCGCGTGCGGTCTATCTCGATTCCTACGCCGGTACTAACCGGTTCAGGTTCAACGGGTATCATCTCAGCCCCCTGCAAGCAGGCAGCACCCCGTCAAGATGCGCGCACAGTCTAGAGGCATGCGGCGGCTGCCTCAACCCCGAGACAGGGCGGCTCGTCCGCCGCAACACAAAGCCGCACATGGCGGCTGACAAAATCCGCGAAAATGTCAGCAAAAGTCGCGACAACAGATTGTTCCCAATTGTGTCCCCCGCGCCGCTTGACCGCGGGTCCCGAGCCTTTTAGCCTTGCCTGACCTCCTCTCATGCGAAGGATTTCTGCATGTTGCGCCCGCTTACCGTTGCTCTGCTGCTGGCTGGTGTGTCTGCCCAGGCTGCAGCCAATACCGATTTGATGACCATCTACCAGCAGGCTGTGCTGAACAGCGCCGACCTGGCCGCTGCTGAAGCCGATGCCATGGCCCGTCAGGAAGCCCTGCCGCAGGCCC
This sequence comes from Pseudomonadaceae bacterium, assembly GCA_038114645.1. GTDB lineage: Bacteria > Pseudomonadota > Gammaproteobacteria > Pseudomonadales > Pseudomonadaceae > Halopseudomonas. The sequence goes on from JAYNRF010000008.1 coordinate 115,667, forward strand.
GCTCCCAGCTGCTGCCCAACATCGGTGTGGCCGCCGGTGCGTCGCGTCAGGATCTGGATATCGACAACGTTGGTGGTGACGAATACTCCAATCACTATTATCAGGCCAGCCTGACCCAGCCGCTGTTCCGCGCAGACCGCTGGTTCAATTATCAGGCTGCCAAGTCCGTCAGCCAGCAGGCACAACTGGAGTTCTCCGCGACCCAGCAGAACCTGATCCTTGAAGTGTCCCAGGCCTACTTCAACGTCCTGCGTGCGTCTGACAATCTGGCGACTGCCAAGGCCGAGGAAAAAGCCTTTTCGCGCCAGCTGGAGCAGGCTCGTGAGCGCTTTGATGTGGGCCTCTCGGCGCGCACCGACGTGCTGGAAGCCCAGGCCGGCTACGACAGCGCCCGAGCTGCACGACTGACCGCCGAGACCAATCTGGATGTGAGCTATCAGGCGCTGACCCGGCTGACCAATCAGGACTACGACAGCCTGTTCGGCATCAGCCACGAGCTGCCGATCCTGCCGCCGATGCCGGCCAGCATGCAGCAGTGGGTCGAGACCGCTGCAGAGCAAAACCTGACCCTGCAGGCCAGCCGCTACGCCATCGACAGCGCCGAAGACAGCCTGCGCAGCAGCAAGGCCGGTTACGCGCCTGTGGTAGATGCCTTCGTGCGCTACAGCAATGACAATGGCGGTGCCTCGATTGCCTCAGCCGGCCAGGCCAGCGTCGACACCGAACTGACCAGCTTTGGTGTCGAACTGAGTATGCCGCTGTTCACCGGCGGTCTGACGACCTCCAGGGTTCGTGAATCGACCTACCGCCTGACCCAGGCCGAGCAGGGCAGCGAGTCACAGCGCCGCCGTGTCGTGGAAAGCACGCGCAACCTGTATCGCACCGTCACCTCTAGCGTCGAAGAAGTCGCGGCGCGGCGTCAGGCTATCGTTTCCGCCAAGGCCGCACTCGATGCGACCCAGACCGGTTACGAGGTCGGTACCCGTAACGTCGTTGACGTGCTGGAAGCCCAGCGCAACCTGTTCCGCACCGTGCGCGACTACAACACCGTGCGCTACAACTACATCATCAACAACCTGAGCCTGAAGCAGGCGGCCGGCACCCTCAGCCCGCAGGACTTGCAGGATCTGTCCCAGTGGCTGAACCCGAACTACGATCCGGATCGTGACTTCATCCCGCAGGCGACCGAAGAGGAAGCCAAGCAGATGTCGATGGGCGGTCAGGTGCCAACGACGACCGCGCCGGCCAACCAGGGCAGCAGCACCTTCTGATTCTCAGAGCCAAACAAAAACAGCGCCTAAGGGCGCTGTTTTTGTTTGCGGCAGCTCGTTCAATTGAGCAAGCGGGCAATCCCGCTCAGCAGCCGCTCCAGCGCCCCCTGGTTATCCGCCACCACCGCCTGCCCTGCCTGCCCAGCACGCTGGCAGGCACTGTCATCCTGCAGCCACTGCTGCACCGCGACGGCCAGCGCCGCCTCGTCAGCCACCACCTGCAACGCGCCAGCACCCTCAAGCAACTCACTAATCTCGGTAAAGTTGAAGCGATGCGGCCCGGACAGCACCGGCAACCCCAACGCGGCCGGCTCCAGGTAGTTATGGCCGCCATTAGGCACCAGCGAGCCGCCGACGAAGGCCAGATCGGCGCAGGCATAGAGAAACACCAGTTCGCCCATAGTGTCGCCAACCAGCACCTGCTGATCCGCCGCTGGTAGCGCACCGCTGCTACGCCGGACCATGCCAAAACCGGCATCGCCGACCTGCCTGGCCACCGAGTCAAAACGCTCCGGATGCCGCGGCACCAGAATCAGCAACGCGTCAGGCAACGCTTGCAGCACCTTACGGTGCGCTCGCAACACCTGCTCGTCCTCGCCCGCGTGGGTGCTGGCGGCAATCCAGACCGGGCGATCGCTGCCCCAGCGCGCCCGCAGATCCTGAGCCTGCTGCACCAACTGCGGGTCCGGGCGGAAGTCAAACTTGATACTGCCGGTCACTTGCATCTGCTCGCGGCGCACACCCAGCTCGATAAAGCGCAGGGCTTCTGCCTGACTTTGCACCGCCACCCAATCCAGCGCGGCAAACATAGGTCGTACCAGTGCACCGACTCGCTGATAACCACGCGCCGAACGGGCCGACAAGCGCGCATTGGCGAGAACCAGCGGCACCTTGGCGCGGGCAGCCTCGGCGACCAGATTCGGCCACAGCTCGGTTTCCATAATGATGCCGACCTTGGGTTGCAGGCGGCGCAGCAACCTGCGCTGCAGCCACGGCAGGTCGTACGGTAGATAGGCATGTCCGACCTGACCGCCGAACAGCTTGCGGATCTGCTCCGAACCGGTTGGCGTCATGCAGGTGATGGTGACCGGCAGCTCCGGGTAGCGCTTGAGCAGCTCCCGCACCATGGGCGCTGCCGCAATGCTTTCGCCGACCGATACCGCATGCACCCAGATACCGCCACTGCGTACATCGCCGCCCAGCGCAAAGCGCTCGGCCCATCGGCGCGCGTAAGCCGGCGCCTTGACCGCACGGTAGAGCAGCCGGAGCAAAATCAGTGGCAGGCAAAGGAAGAAAAACAGCGTATAGAGACGGCGAGCCATGAGAGCGTCCTGTATCAGCAAGGCGTCTAGCGTAACAGATGTGACCGGCAGCGCCGCCAGTGACTATACTAGAGGCCCTTTTTGACCTGAGCTGCGGGAGCACATGAGTACAACCCTGGACACCGACATCTGCATCATTGGCGGCGGCATCGCCGGGCTGTGGCTCAACGCCCGCCTGCGCAAGGCCGGCTACTCCACTTTGCTGGTAGAGCGCGGCGCCCTCGGCGGCGGCCAGAGTGTCAAATCCCAGGGCATCATCCATGGCGGCATCAAGTACGCGCTGGGCGGCAAGCTCAACGCCGCGACCGAGGCCATCGCCGACATGCCTACCCGCTGGCGCGACTGCCTGGCCGGCAACGGCGAGCTGGATCTGACCGGTGTGCGGGTCCTGTCCCAGCACCATTACCTGTGGTCTCCTGGCAGCCTGATCAGCAATCTGGCCGGTTTTTTTGCCAGCAAGGCACTGCGTGGGCGAGTTGACCAGATCAAGGGCAAGGCACTGCCAACCGTATTCAACGATCCCGGGTTCAAGGGCAAGGTCTACCAGCTCGGCGAGCTGGTGCTGGATGTGCCCGACGTAGTCCGACGACTGGCAGACCTGGCAGGCGACAGCCTGATCAGCGACAACAATCCGCATATTGTTCGTGACGACTCGGGCGACATTGCCGGCGTGCAGCTCGCCAGCAGTCAGATCAAGGCCCAGCGCTACGTCTTTACCGCTGGCGAGGGCACCGAAGCACTGCTGCAGGACTGGGGTGTCAGCGAACCAGCCATGCAGCGCCGTCCGCTGCAGATGGTACTGGTCAAGGGCCCGGCGCTGCCGCCACTGTTTGCTCATTGCCTGGGGGCCAGCCCGAAACCCCGTCTGACCGTCACCACCCACCCGTGCGAAGACGGCCAATGGTGCTGGTATCTGGGCGGCGAGCTGGCCGAACAGGGCGTCAACCAGACACCAGACGCGCTGATCGAACAGGCGCGTCGCGAGCTGAACGAACTGCTGCCGTGGATCGATCTGAGCCAGTGCCAGTGGACCACTCTGCCGGTTAACCGCGCAGAACCAGCGCAGAGCGGCCTGGTTCGCCCTGACAATGCCTACGTTCAGGCAGCACGCAACGCGCTGGTCAGCTGGCCGACCAAATTGGCGCTGGCCCCCAACCTGAGTGACCTGGTGCTTCAGGAACTGGAGCGCCAACAGGTGGCACCGAACACATCGCAAGCCGCGCCAACTGACCTGCCGCGTCCGCGGGTCGCCGAACCGTTGTGGGACGCCTGCTTCCGATGAGCAACCTGCAAGCCTACTACCGTACCCTTGGTGACACCGGCCTGAGACTCTCTCCGCTGGGGCTGGGCACCGTCAAGATCGGCCGCAATCAGGGGGTCAAATACCCCAGCGGCTTCGATCTGCCGGATGATGCCGCCGTACGCGATTTGCTCGCACAGGCGCAGGATCTGGGTATCAATTTGCTCGACACCGCGCCCGCCTATGGCACCAGTGAAGAACGCCTGGGCCCGCTGCTGAAAGGACAACGCGACAACTGGATCATCTGCAGCAAGGTGGGCGAGGAGTTTGAAAACGGCGCATCGCGCTTCGACTTCTCGGCAAGCCACACCCGCCAATCCGTCGAACGCTCGCTGCGCCGTCTCGGCACCGACCGGCTGGAACTGGTACTGGTGCACTCCGACGGCAACGATCTGGACGTGCTGGATCAGGACGTCTACCCGACGCTTGCCCAACTAAAGCAGGAAGGTCTGATTCGCGCCTACGGATTCTCCGGCAAGACCGTCGAGGGCGGCCTGCGTGCGCTTGAGCACGGCGACTGCGCCATGGTCACCTACAACCTGCGCGAGCAGGCCGAGCGCACGGTGCTGGACTTCGCTCTGCAACACAACAAGGGCATTCTGATCAAAAAGGCGCTGGCCAGCGGGCATCTCGCCCTGGACGGCGAAGACCCGGTGCGCAAGAGTCTGGAGCTGGTGCTCGGCCACCACGGCGTGACCAGCGCCATCATCGGCACCATTACACCAAAGCACCTGGCGCAGAATGTCAACGCAGCACTGTCGGTACTGTCCAGCATGGAGTAAGGCATGACTCAGATCGTCGCTCGGAAGAATCCCGTCGCATTCAAGACCCAGGCCATCGCGGTTTCCGCCAGCCCCGAGGTCCTGCGCTACGAACCGGTCGGCAGCCCCCTGAGTTTTGCCCAGATGCAGCAATTGCGTAAGCCGCTGCAGCTGGATGACCCGCATACATTTCAGGCTACGCTGGCCAACCTCGGCGTATCGGTCGACCTGCACCTGCACTGGCAGCAACGGGATTTTCGCCTGCTGGTGCGCCAGAACCGGCCGGATCATGGTGATCAGGTGCTAAAGCTGCTGTCAGGCTATGTACCCTCACACGAGCTGCGCGTTCCGCTACTGACCGTAATGACCGAGATTGCCGAAGAGTTGTTGATTGAAGGCAGTTCCGGCTGGCTGCAAGGCCGCTATCAGGATACCTGGCTGCCCACACCCTACGCCGACAGTCTGATCTACGCGGACGAGCACCACTTTAGCCTGAACACCCACGCTGGCGACGCCTACCCGGTGCTGTGCCGCGAGCTGAATCTGCTGGAGCGTCCACGTGCCTACGTGCACCTGCCAACCAGCTCGCTGCAGCTGGTCTACCAGATGCAGCTGACGCTGCCAGACGATATCGAAGCCCCATCACTGCTGCACGCAGACGAGTTTCTCGATCAGGACAGTGGCGAGCTGATTGCCAGGATTGATCAGCAACATCCGGAGCTGTTTCTAGCGGAATATCGGGAGGGAGAAGCAACCGGCGAGCTGTATCAGCTGCAGCGTGGTGAACTGATCGCCCAACCCGGCGCCGGGCTGCTGCTCAGTGAAGCCTTTGCACCGCAGCAGGGTTGGCTGGTTGCCGCCCCCAACTGCGCACTGCAACAGGGACTGGGGCAGCGCTGAGCGCACATACCCCATCTAACGTTCAGTCGTCGCCGCGTTCGCGGATTTTCTCGACGATGGCAGTGGTCGAGCAGCTTTCAACAAAGTTGAGCACCTTCACTTCGCCACCGTACGCCTGCACGATCGGCCCACCGACCACCTGATCAACGCTGTAGTCACCGCCCTTGACCAGAATATCCGGCTTGACCTGCTCCAGCAGGCGCTCGGGGGTATCTTCACTGAAGCTGATGACCCAGTCGACTGCACCGAGCCCCGCCAACACCGCCATCCGACGCTCGACACTGTTGATCGGCCGGCCCGGCCCTTTGAGGCGGGTGACAGAGGCATCATCGTTAATCGCCACGATCAACCGGTCACCCAGCGCTCGCGCCTCTTCCAGATAGCCGACATGCCCGGCGTGGATGATATCGAAGCAGCCGTTGGTAAAGACCACCTTCTCGCCGTGGGCACGGGCATCATCAAGCGCCTGCAGCAGCTGCTCAACGCCAAGCACGCCACGGCCACTGCCCTGTTCCTGCTGCACCGCGCGGCGCAGCTCCGGCGCACTGATCGCCGCGGTCCCCAGCTTACCGACCACAATGCTCGCAGCCAGATTGGCCAGCGCCACCGCCAGCGGCAGTTCCTCACCCGCAGCAAGCCCTGCAGCCAGCGTGGAAATCACAGTGTCACCCGCGCCGGTCACGTCAAACACCTCACGGGCGCGCGCTGGCAGATGCAGCGCACCCTCGCCCTTGCGCAGCAGCGTCATACCCTGCTCACTGCGGGTGACCAGCAGCGCTTCCAGCTCCAGCTCGTCGATCAGCGCCAACCCCTTCTCGACCAGCTCCTGCTCACTGGCACAGTGCCCCACTACCGCCTCAAACTCAGACAGATTCGGGGTAATCAGGCTGGCGCCGCGGTAAATGGAAAAGTCACTGCCCTTCGGATCAGCCAGCACCGGCACGCCCTGCTCACGGGCCGCGGCAATCAGGGCCTGATGATTGACCAGTGCGCCTTTGCCGTAGTCAGACAAGATCATCACCTTGACCTTGCCCAGCAGGCCGCGAACCGACGCCAGCAGTGCCTCGGCGTCAGTCTCGAAGCGCTCTTCAAAATCCAGGCGAATCAGCTGCTGGTGACGGCTCATGACCCGCAGCTTGGTGATGGTCGGCTGCGACTCGTGCTGCTGAAAATCGCAGTAGACGCCAGCCGCGTTGAGACGTTGTTGCAGGCTGTGCGCCGCTTCGTCCTTGCCGGTTACGCCAACCAGCCAGGCCGGCGCCCCCAGCGCGGCAATATTCAGCGCCACGTTACCCGCGCCGCCGGGGCGGTCCTCGATCTGGTCAACCTTGACCACCGGCACCGGCGCTTCCGGCGAAATCCGGTTGGTCGGCCCATGCCAGTAACGATCCAGCATGACATCCCCAACCACCAGAACCGGCGCGGCATCAAAGCGGGGCATACTCAGTTTCATTCTCTCGCCTACCTGTTTCAGCAACGCGCGCAGGAGCGCGCGCAAAAATTAGGGTTGTTGCTCACTCTCTTCCTCAAACTGCATGCTGTGCAGTCGAGCGTAGTAACCGTTGAGGGCCAGCAACTCACTGTGGGTGCCGCGCTCGACGATCTGGCCCTGATCCATGACCATGATGACGTCGGCCTTCTCGATGGTCGACAGACGGTGCGCAATCACCAGCGTAGTACGCCCCTGCATCACGCGATCAAGCGCGCCCTGGATGTGCCGCTCGGACTCGGTATCCAGGGCCGAGGTTGCTTCATCGAGAATCAGCAACGGCGCATCCTTGAGCAACGCGCGCGCAATCGCCAGGCGCTGACGCTGACCGCCGGAGAGCAAGACACCGTTTTCGCCTACCAGCGTGTCGAATCCCCGCGGCATCACATCGATAAATTCCTTGGCATAGGCCGCTTCAGCAGCCGCTTCAACATCTTCACGCGGTGCGCCAGCCAGATCACCATAGGCGATATTGTTGGCCACCGTATCGTTGAACAGGGTGACGTTCTGACTGACCAGTGCAATCTGCCGGCGCAGGCTGCGCAGGGTCAGCTCCTGAATCGGCTGGCCATCGAGCAGAATGTCGCCTTCGGTGTGGTGATAGAAGCGCGGAATCAGGTTCGCCAGCGTCGACTTGCCGCTACCCGAACGCCCCACCAGCGCGACCATCTGACCCGGCTCGACGCCGAAGCTGATGTCGTTGAGCACCTTCTTGTCGGTGCCCGGATAGGCGAAGGACAGGTTGCGTACCTCAAGCCGTCCCTGAGCGCGGCCGATGTCCTTGCTGCCGGTATCGACTTCAGGGTCTTCATCCAACTGCTCGAAAATGCTCTCGGCAGCGGCAATACCCTTCTGAATATTGGCACTCACCTCCGACAACTGACGGATCGGCTTCGGCAACAGGCCTGCTGCAGTGATGTACGCAACCAGGTCACCTGCGGTTGCATCACCACGCAGAAACAGAACAAGGAACATGACTGCAGCCATCGCACTGTAGGTAACCAGCTGCAACGACGGCGTAAACACTGCGCCAAGGCGCACCATCTTCAGGCCACGCTGGCGATTGACACTGCTGGCAGTGTGAAAACGCTCAGACTCGTAGCGCTCACCACCAAAACTGCGCACCACCCGAAAACCGGAAATGGTCTCGGAGGTAACATGAGTCACGTCGCCCATGGCGGTCTGAATCTTCTTGCTCTGCTTGCGAAACTTCTTGCTGGCACTGGTAACCATCAGACCAATCACCGGGAGGATCGCGACCAGAACCAGCGTCAACATCCAGTTCATCCAAAGCAGGTAGGCAAACAGGAAGGTGACTGTCATGCCCTCGCGGAAAACCACCTTGATCGCGTCAGTTGCCGCACCAGTCACCATGGTGACATTGAAGGTAACCCGCGAAACAAGATGCCCCGAGTTGTTCTGATCAAAATAGCGATTGGGTAACGTCAGCAGGTTGTCGAACAGAGCCGTGCGCAAGTCATGCACCACACCAAGCGACACCTTGGCAATGAAGTAATTCCCGAGATACGAGCCGACGCCCTGATAGAACGCGACCGCGATGATAAATGCCGGGAACCCCCAGATCAGCGGAACCCCGAGGAACATGGCATTGGCGCCACTCTGCAGTCCATCAACGAAGTACTTGAGCATCCACGCCATTGCGGGCTGGGCAGAGGCAAAGATCGCAAAGCCGATGATACTGATCGAAAACGACTTCCAGTAAGGCTTCACGTAACCGAGCAGGCGGGCGTAAATACGCACGCTGGAACGCATGAAGCTTTCAGGGCGAGAGTTGGCCATGGACATCCCGGGGGCAGAAAACGAAGGCTGGAGTCTAACACAGGAGGATAACGACACCGACAGCGCCGCAGATGCCTGCCCTGCCCCGATCTCGTATACTAGGCCCTTTTTTGCGGACGGACGCCATGCAGCAACTCGCGCCAGAACAGTTTAAGAGCTGGTTGGACAATGCCGAGGTCATCGAGAAAGATCGGCATGGCGTCAAGGTTTTGCGCCTGCAGGACGGCAGCTTCCTCAAGCTTTTTCGCTACAAAAGACTGCTGAGTAAAAACCGGCTGATCTCACCGGCAAAACGCTTCAGCCGCAATGCCACGCTGCTGCAGGCCCTCGGTATTCCTTGCCCCGAGGTCATCGCAACCTATCGACTGACGGAGCCAAGTCGCTCTCTCGTGCACTACTCGCCGCTGGCCGGCGATACCCTGCGACAGATTCTGCGCCAGCCTGAGAACGCCACCACCGAGCTGATGCAGGCAATCGGGGCCTTCATTGCAAGACTGCACGACCAGGGCGTCTATTTTCGTTCGCTGCACCTTGGCAACATTATCCGCACGCCAGATCAGCAGTTCGGCCTGATCGACATATCCGACCTTTCCGGACAGAAGGCCGCGCTGTCACGCTGGCAGCGCCAGCGCAATCTCAAGCATCTACTGCGCTACGACGAAGACTGGCGCAACCTCGCGCCAGCAGCACTTGAACAGCTGACCCTGGGCTACGACGAGGCCAGCACAGGCAACGCGATGCGCAAGGCCATGCAGAGCTTTCAGCTATTGAAATAACCCCCGGTACAAACGACGCAAAACCGCCATATCTCTTGACGCTCACAGGCATTGGATGCCATGTCCGAGCACAGACTCGTCACCACAACCAAAACCGCAAGGAACAGCACCAGTGACGCCACTCAAGGTCACCATCAGGCTGGATGCCAACAACGTCCACATTCAAAGCGACGCTTTCAACATGCACCTGCGGGTGGAGCGCAACAGGCCATGGTCGTTGCACCAATCATTGCGTACGGGCGACGACCAGATGATACGGATCCCGACTGCCGCGGCAAACCGGTGCATCTGGCTAACCACAATCTGACAACCATGGTGGTCGTCATACGAGGTATCGCTCAGCAGGACTGCCTTGAGCATGATGCAATGACTTCCAGATGTCAGGAACGGTAAAGCCGTACACCAGATGATTAACAGGCAGAATGCCGCGGGCCAGGGTTTCCATCACGACAGGACCGCATACCACAGGACGCATGCAACCACTCAGGGATGCAGATAGTCTGAGACGAAAGATGCCAGTTGTCAGCGACTGCGCCCTGCAAACTGCTGCATCCAGGGCAAGCCCCAGAACGCGTTGCGTATGGCATCATCACTGAAACAGGATCGGACCCTGGCGAGCATCTCATCGGCTGTTTCGACATCAGAGCGGGCGTGCTCGACCAGCAACCCCGCAAGCCCCTGAACGTCGCGGTGACGAAACAGCGTACCGACGCCCTCAACTACCTCACGCGCACCACCACAGTCAGTGCAGAGGACAGGCACACCGGCGGTCATTGCCTCCAGCAGAACCATCCCGAACGGCTCACGACGCGTGGCCAGCACAAACAAATCGAAGGCCTTGAAATAGCGCCATGCCTGAGACACATAGCCCGGCATCAGCATCCGATCGGCAACGCCAAGCAACGCCGCTAGAGTACGTGCATCGTCCATCAGCTCGCCGTCGCCCAGAAACAGCAGTAGAGCGTTCTCGGGCAAATCCGGAAGTGCCGCAGCAAAGGCTCTGATGAGCGTCAGTGGATCTTTTTTGGGGTGCACACGGCCAACGCTGGCGACAACCCAGGCCTCAGGATTGACGCCCAACTGAGCACGAGCCTCATTGCGCCCAAACTGCCCCGCCAGGTAAGCATCCACATCAATACGGTTGTAGACCGTCTCAATTTGTTGCTGCGGCCAACGGGGAAAACAGCGTCTGATGTCATCGCGAATCGCCTGAGAAACCCCCACCAGTAACAGGCGGTGCCGGAACATCCGCATAAACAAGCGGCGAGCCCGTTTGGCATATACGCCAAAGGCATGGTTGACCGCCAACACAGGCAGACGACTGGCCAGCAACGCAACGTAAATTGACTTGTATCGATGGGCCACGCACAGCTGATAGGGCCGTTGCGATACCAGACGTCGCACTGCCGCAATTGCTTTCAACTTAAGACCATAAAGATCGGCGCTGTCGAACTCCAGAAAATGGACTTCGTCGCAATCCGTCCCGTCAACCACGGCATCACTGGCCTTGCCGGTCAGGTAGACCGTAGCTACCTTGAACCGGGGCCCCTTGAACAGACTCGCATACTGGCGCGCACAATCCATGAACGGGCTTTCGTAGCCATGACATATCTGGACAATCCACACGTCCTTTACAGACACATCACTCACCCCTTGCCAACCCGTCAGCCATAAGCTTCAGGCCCAGCTGGGCCAGGTAACGGGCAACGTCCTTATTGCTTTCAATCATCTGCTGCTGCGCGTGCGGCAGCTCGGCTTGCCAGCGCAAGTCCAGACTGATCTCGGAGCGCCTGGACTGCTCCAGATACTCCTTCTTCAATGTTCCCTTGTGCTCGACCTCTCCAAAAGCCAGCTGGGCCTCCGCAAACTCCAGACCGAGCTGAGGCATCAGGCGCCGCAGAGCTTTATCGGTATCAACCGCCAGATCTCGATAGGTCACCACGTTTTCCGTCTGCCCTGTGCGGGCCAGAAATGCGGAAATTTCCTGATTCGAACGCAGCCACTTGTAGAGGTATATCTCCTGCTCTGTCGCGGTAAACGCCTTGAGCAAGTAACGCGGACTGGAGCGCACCAACCGGCGCCGCTGGCTGCGTTTTGCCTCCTCGGTTTCGTAGGTTCGCTCCCAGCGGCGCACCAACGCGCGAGGGTCACGAATCAAATGAACAAAACGCGCGTCAATACCAGGGTGGTTGGCAAACCGGGCTGCCCAGTCCGGCTTCTTGGAGTTGTCGACCAGACAGGTGACCTCCCCTTGCTCCGCCTGAATGGTTTGCAAAACCTGCTGGTGCCATTGCGTCTGATTCAAAGAGTCAAGGCCAGCGAACCAGGGGTTAACAGCAAAGTCATTGACGACGCTGTGCCGCTCATCAGGGCGATCCTGATACTTACGATAGTTATGCAGCTCACCAATCGAGCGACAACGGGGATGAGCCCCCAACAACTGGGTCAGAAGGTGAGAGCCTGCGTAGTTGGTCGAGAGAATAAAGACCACCTTGCAAGGGCCGGTCATGGCGCGTCTCCCTTTTTCAACTCAGGCACCGAATATCCAAACAACTCGAAATCCTTAGCAAATCGTTCTACCGCAAGCTCAAGTGTCCGATCATCGTAGGCCGCCAGATGATCCATATTGAACGCGGCCTTGTTCATGTGATCGACATTCCCCAGTGTAGGCAACTGCGCCTGCAGGCGCTGCCAATCATCACCAAAGCGCTCAAGCTGGCCCACAAACTGCGGCAGCAAGCCTTTTTCATCGGCCAAAAACCAGGCCTGAGAGCGAATATGCCGGTCTACCTGGTTATCCTTCAGCTCACTCACCCGGCGTACAAAGTCGGCAAAGCTCATGCCGTAATGCATGCCATGGCAGCGCAGAATGTTCCTGCGTCCGAATTTCTCGCCATCCACAATCTTGTTCACCCAAGCGGAGTGGAGACGAGCCAGCGGATCTCGCACGAAAGCAAACACGAACAATCCCTGATCAACCTGACGACGAATATGCTTCTTGGAGACGTGAGCGCTGTTGTCGGACTCAAATGCGGTGAAATCGTTCAATTCTGTCGTAGCACCAGATGACACGTGCAATGCCTTACGAATGGATCGCGTCGCCACCTTGGGGATCTGTATATAGCCAAAACCCTGCTGTTCGAAATGCCACAACTGGGGCTGCTCTCGCCGAATTTTGTAGCGCTTGCGCGCATCCACCAGCAACTCTTTGAGCGACATTGCCCGTTCTCCTTAAGTCGGCTGACCGCGACCTTGCGCAACCTGTACCGACAACTGCACTGGCACCAAGCCAACCAGAATAAATTGTTTATAAATCAAGCTAGCAATAGCGATTCGCCAGCACGCCGCCTTGCCCCTTGCCGCCTAGCAATGCTCCAGGCGGTGGGAGGCGGAGTCTAGCACGCATCAATATGACGCACGGTGAGACAACTGCCCACATACCCATTCTGCGGGTCAGCTCACATCAAAACTTCCAGACCAGCGGCACCAGTCCGACTACCACAACCGCCGCTAGCACCGACATCGGCAAACCAATGCGCAGGTAATCCTGAAAGCGATAGCGTCCGGGACCGTAGACCATCAGGTTCGTCTGGTAGCCAAGAGGCGTCATGAAGCTGGCCGACGCAGCGAACATGACAGCGACCACCAGCGGCAGACTGGACACCCCAAGTTGCTCTGACAGTGCAACCGCAATTGGGAACATCAATACCGCCGCTGCATTGTTGGTAATCAGCTCCGTGAAGAACACGGTCGCCAAATAGAGCAACGCCACCGCTAGCCAGGGCTCCATAGTCGGACTGAGCATCAACAAACCTGCAATGTGCGCAGCAGCACCAGATACCGTCATCGCGGTACCGAGCGCAAAGGAAGCGGCGATAACCACCAATACCGGCAGATCAACGTAGCGACGCGCCTTGCTGGCAGTAATGCATCCGCTGACCAGCATCGCACCACAGGCCAGCAGCGACGCCTCGAGAATACTCAGCAAGCCCGACGCACTGAGGCCAATCATGCCAAGCAGTATGGCCAATGCAGTAGGTGCTCGACTGAAATCGGGCGGCGTGGAGTCGTTAAGGGCACTGACCAGCAGAAAGTCGCGCCGAAACCGATATTGCTCGACAAACTGGTTGCTGGCCTCCAGAAGCAGGGTATCGCCGGTGCGAAGGCGAATATCGCCGAGCTTGCCTGGAATCCGCTTACCCTGACGCGACACCGACAACACCACCGCATTGAAGCGACTGCGAAACTGCGACTCGCGCACCGACTTCCCCAGCGCCGGGAACTCAGCCCCCAATACCACCTCGACAAGACAGCGCTGATGATTGGCGACGTCCATTTTGTGTACCCCGCCACTGGCCGGGCGCAGCCCCTGCACACGTCGCAGCTCACTGGCGCACTCCGGCGCGCCGATAAAATGCAAACGGTCATCAGCCTGGAGAGTGCGCTCTGGGTCCACCACGGTGATCAACCGCCCCTGGCGTTCAATCTCAGCGAGGTATCCGAAGCTCAGATGGCGCAAGCCGGCCTGGGCGATGGTCTTGCCAACCAATGGTCCGCCAGCGATAACCTCTACCTCTACTCCGTATTCGCGCACCTGCTCGAGCTGTTCCTGCACGCCCCCGTGATCAGGCAAAAGACGGTCACCAAACAGCACCAGATAGCAGACCCCCACCAGCAACAGCGGGATACCCACCCAGGCGAGATCAAATAACCCAAGCTGCTGCCCGGTATGAGCTTGCAGCAAGCCGTCCACAACAAGGTTGGTACTGGTGCCGATCAGCGTACAGGTGCCGCCCAGAATGCTGGCGTAACTCAGCGGTAGCAGCAGTTTGGAGGGAGACAAGCGCAGGCGCCGCGCCCATTCCTGCACAACCGGAATGAACATGGCAACGACTGCAGTGTTATTCATGAAGGCGCTGAGTACGCCAACCGGCGCCAGCATGCGCAGCTGGGTTCGGCGCAGCGACCTCGGCTGGCCGAGCAGCCGGGAAGCCACCCACTGCAAGGCTCCGGTCTCCTTGAGGCCACCGGCGACGACGTAGAGCGTAGCAATAGTCATCACTCCAGTATTGGCAAAACCGCCGAGAGCCTGCTGCGGAGACAGTATGCCGCCCACCAACAACACGGTCACCGCCGCCATCAAGACCACGTCAGCCGCGACGCTGGTGGCGACCAGGGTCAGCAGGACGCAGACGACCACCGCTATCACTACAATTGCCTGCAGCTCCAAATCCTTCTCCGCTGTCAGTCGCGCGTCATCGCCAGTGCGCAGTCATCGCCGCGACAAATTCGCCCAGCTGCTGTTTCGGCAGTTTGTTGATACCCGCTGCGGCCTTGCGCCCACCACCAGTAGGGAAGCGCCTGGCCAGCTCATCAGCGCCGGTCCGATTGCTCAGCGGTGCCCGGATGCTGATCAGATAGTGCTCCTCACCCGCCTCGGTCACCACCGCGCAGGCGCGCTCCGGGTTACGGTTGGCCAGCTCATTACCCAGCACACCGCTGACCCTCCGTGCCCAGGGCGCATCAGGCAATATGACGACCAGCGCCGACTCACACTGATGCGCGGGAGCGCAGGATAGCCCTTGCTCCATATCCTCAGCGTAACCCTGACTGAGCTTCTGCCAGGCAGGGACGTTGTCGGCCAGCAACTGCAAGGGAGATGCATAAACACTGAACGCCCGGTACAGGTCGGCAGGATGAAAGTGCAGGTCGTCCAGACTCTCGCCATAGCCGTTGTAGTTGATGCAAACACCCAGCTGGCGCAGCGCTTCGGCCTGTTCGGCAGACAAGCCCGAGGCACTGGCCAGCTCAGCCGCAACGGCATTGAGGTTGTCGCCAAACGCGGCAGCAACGGCCCACTCTCTGAACCGTCCGTCCAAATGCTGATCGATCAGCAGGCTGGTGCAGACCGTTGGCGCCGTATCAATGAGAGGGGTAAAACCGTCATGCACCGGTAACTCGTCGCCAGCAAAATGATGATCGCAATAAAAAACCTTGCTTCCACTCGCCAGCAGCCGGTCGAGTGCCTCACGGTTGCGATCAAGGCTGATATCCAGCACCACCACTTCTGCTGGCTCACCCGTGGGAACCTGCTGCAATAACGCGATATCTCGCTTGACTCCGGTAATCAGCTGAGTGTCGCAGGGGAAGGCCTGCCGCAGCTGGATAAGTGCGCAGATGCCGTCAGCATCGCCGTTGAACACGTCGTAGCGCTGCATCTCAGGCATCCTTCAAGACATGGCGCTGACGGAGATAGTCGATAATTTTGGCCACCGACTCTTCAACCGACATCACCGATGTATCAATAACGACCTCAGGATTCAGTGGCACTTCGTAATCCGAATCGATACCGGTAAAGTTGCGAATCTCGCCAGCTCGGGCCTTGCGGTACAAGCCTTTGGGATCACGCTGCTCGCAGGTGGTCAGCGGCGTCGCCACATGCACTTCGATAAATTCGTCCGGCTGCACAAGATCACGAACCAGTCGGCGCTCAGCACGGAACGGGGAAATGAACGCTGCGAGCACCAGCAGACCTGAATCGACAAACAGCGCTGACAGCTCGCCAATACGCCGGATGTTCTCGACCCGGTCCTCGTTGCTGAAGCCGAGGTCCTTGTTCAGGCCGTGCCGCACATTATCGCCATCAAGCAGGTAGGTGTGATGGTTAAGATCGAACAACTTTTTTTCCAACGCATTAGCCAGCGTCGACTTGCCCGAACCACTAAGGCCGGTAAACCAGAGAATGCATGGTTGCTGGCGTTTCTGCTCGGAACGCTCGTTTTTGGTCACCTTGGACTGGTGCCAGACGATGTTTGAATTCATTGATTATCCCTGCATGCGAATGCCCGACATCGTACCTTCTGATGGCGTGCACGTCAGCACTGCTGCTACCAACGGCGCAGTTAATGCAATTGCCCTGATCGCCGCCCAACACAGAGGGCGAAAAGGCAGTGCGGCAAAACGCCCGCGGCCAGAGACGGCCGCGGGCACGCTCACTACTTCTTAATGACCAGAATGTCTTCCATGATCAGGAACTGCAGGTCCGAACCAAAGAACATGTTCAACGCATCAGTCGGCGAGCAAACCATCGGCTCACCGCGGCGGTTCAATGAGGTATTAAGCACCACACCATTGCCCGTCATAGCCTCCAGCTCCTTCATAAGATCGTAGTAGCGCGGGTTGTACTCGCGCTTAAGCACTTGGGCACGCGCGGTACCGTCTTCATGCACGACCTCAGGCACACGCTCGGCCCAACCTTCCTTGACGTCGAACGTAAACGTCATGAACGGTGACGGGTGATCCACACTCAGCATCTGCGGAGCGACGGTATCAAGCATCGACGGGCAGAACGGGCGCCAGCGCTCACGGAACTTGATCTGCTCGTTGATACGATCGGCTACGCCGTCGACACTCGGGCAGCCGATAATCGAACGACCGCCCAGCGCGCGCGGGCCAAACTCAATACGCCCCTGGAACCAGGCGACCGGATTCCCCTCAACCAGCACCTTGGCGATTTCCTGTGGAACGTCGTCGATCTTTTCCCATTGAGGCTTGTTCGGGTGACGTGCGCACGCGGCAATGATGTCTTCATTGCTGTACGAGGGGCCCAGATAGACGTGTTCCATCTTCTCGACCGGCACACCATTCTTGACCGAAATAAAGGCAGCAGCGCCCACGGCGGTGCCGGCATCACCGGAAGCAGGCTGAACAAACAGCTCCTTCACGTCGGGGCGGGCGATGATGCGCTGGTTGAGCTTCACGTTCAGCGCACAGCCGCCAGCAAAGGCAAGTCGGCCGGTTTCCTTGAGAATGTCGCCGAGATAGTAGTCAATCATCTCCAGCGCGAGCTTCTCGAACAGTGCCTGCATGGCCGCCGCGTAATGGATGTAAGGGTCGTCGGCAATATCGCCTTCGCGCTTGGGGCCCAGCCATTCGATCAGTTTGGGCGAGAAGTAGTAACCCTTGCCCTTCTCCTTGTAACGGCGGAAGCCAATGACGTTGGCATAGTCGGTATTGATGATCAGCTCGCCATTCTCGAACTTGGCCAGGCGAGAGAAATCGTACTTGGCGGCGTCACCGTAGGGCGCCATGCCCATGACCTTGAACTCGCCATCAAGCATCTCGAAGCCGAGGTACTCGGTGATCGCGCCGTAGAGGCCACCGAGCGAGTCGGGGTCATAGAACTCCTTGATCTTGTGGATCTTGCCGTTCTCGCCCCACCCAAAAAAGGTGGTGGCGTACTCCCCCTTGCCGTCGATTCCCAGAATCGCCGTTTTCTCGCTGAAACCTGAGCAGTGATAAGCACTGGAAGCGTGCGCCAAGTGATGCTCAACCGGCTCCAGACGCACTTTCTTGGCA
The DNA here is from genome assembly GCA_038114645.1 of Pseudomonadaceae bacterium. Classification (GTDB taxonomy): domain Bacteria; phylum Pseudomonadota; class Gammaproteobacteria; order Pseudomonadales; family Pseudomonadaceae; genus Halopseudomonas. The sequence goes on from JAYNRF010000008.1 coordinate 133,644, forward strand.
TCGAACCCCAGCTGCTCCAGGCACCAGAGAATTTTCTTGCGGTAACGCTTGAAGCGACGATTCCCCGTCAGCAGGGCATCAAGAGAGCGGTCTGGCGCATACCAGTAACGCTTGGCGTAGTGCCAGCGCGCCTTGCTGCCGAACAAACTGATGGGGGCAAATGGAATACAAACGACATCAACGTCTGCCGGCGTGATCCCCGCCTGTTCCAGACAGAACTTGGCCGACTCGTAGGGCATACGGTTCTTGGCGTGTTTGTCGCGCACGAAGCGTTCTTCCTCGACTGCGGCAATCAGCTTACCGTCAATGTACAACGCAGCGGAGGGATCATGGCTAAGGGCGCCGGAGAGCCCAAGAATAGTCAGTGCCACAGGCTTGCCTCTTGAAAGCAGTAGGTACGAGCCGGCAATACTACAAGATTAGAAGCTAAACTGACGACCTTAGACAGGCGCCAACGTCTGACAAGACAATTCGAAGGAATATGCAAACGCTTCGTCGCAGAGCGCACATTCCGCGACATGGCAAGTTGAAGCAGGCAATACATTATGACAACCTTGCGTCCGCTTGGCGGTCTGGAAGGCCGCCTCCAGGTACTAAGAAAACAGCCGAGCAGGGAGACTGCATGAAATTCTTGATAACCGGCGGAGCTGGTTTCATCGGGTCGGCAGTCATTCGCCAGCTCATCAATGACAGCGCCGACGAGATTCTTAATGTTGACCGTCTGACGTATGCAGGCAACCTGGACAACCTGTCCGATGTATGTACGTCGCCGCGCTACCAGTGAGGGTGTGCAGAATTCTGTGTAACCGGGGATGGGGTTACTACTGTGGCAGCCTGCCTTCGTAGCTGATCGTAAAGCGTGTCAGTGCCGCTTTCCAGTCACGGATCGGCATCGTCCATTTCTTGCTGATGTTGCGTAGCGCCAGATAGAACAGTTTCAGCAGCGCCTCGTCGCTGGGGAACGAGCCGCGGTTCTTGGTTATCTTGCGCAAACTCATGTTCACCGACTCAATGGCGTTGGTGGTATAGATCACTTTGCGGATCTCCGGTGGGAAGTCGAAGAACGGCGTGATCCGAGCCCAGTTGCGCCGCCAGGACTGACCAATTGGCAGGTAGTCGTCATCCCATTTGGTTTCGAACTCGCCAAGGCGCAGCTCAGCCTCGTCCGCCGTGCTGGACTGGTAAATCCGCTTCAGGTCAGCCGCTACCTCGGCGCGCCGTTTCCAAGAGACGTAGTTCAGGCTGTGCCTGACCATATGCACGATGCACAGTTGCACGCTGGTGTGCGGGAAGACCGCCTCGATGGCCTCGGGGAAGCCCTTCAGGCCATCCACGCAGGCGATGAAGATGTCCTGCACGCCACGGTTGCGCAACTCGGTCACCACCTGCAACCAGAACTTGGCACCCTCGCTCTGGGCGATCCATAGCCCGAGGATTTCCTTCTCCCCGGCCAGGTTGATGCCCAGCGCCAGGTAAACCGCCTTCACCCGCACGGCACCCTCACGCACCTTGGTGTGGATGCAGTCGAGGTAGACGATGGGATAGACCGCGTCGAGCGGCCGTGACTGCCAGGCCTTCACCTCATCGGTTACGGCATCGGTCACCGAGGAGATCAGACTGGGCGATACCTCGGCGCCATACATCTCCTGTAGGTGTGCCTGAATCTCGCGCACGGTCATGCCCCGTGCGTACAGCGAAAGAATCTTGTCGTCGAACCCCACCCAGCGGGTCTGGTGCTTCTCGACGATCTGCGGTTCGAAGGTGCCATGCCGATCACGCGGTATCTCAATGGGCAGCTCGCCGAACTCGCCCTTGAGCTTCTTGCGGCTAAAGCCGTTGCGGGTATTGCCAGACGAGTTACCGACCGGCTGATGCTTGTCGTGCCCCAGATGGTGAGTCAACTCGGCATCCAGCGCACGCTCAACCAGCTTTTTGGTCAGCTGCTTGAGGATGCCTTCGGCACCAATCAGGTCTTCAGGTTTTTGATAGTTGGCCAAGAGCTGATCCAGCAGCTCGTCGGTGATGGGATGTAGTTTCTTGCTCATCGTGT
>JAYNRF010000009.1:0-133140 GCA_038114645.1 Pseudomonadaceae bacterium
TTTTTCATGAAGATCAAGAATGACTTTCCCGGTAATCCGTGATGAACCTTTTTTTATGCCTTGATGTTGGTTATCCCTAGCCACCAACCACCGGCGGCTCCTGCTCCAACACCACACCATAGCGTTGCGATACATCCTGCCTGATCCGCTCCGCCAGACCGAGTACCTGCGCACCACTGCCGCCACCCGGATTGACCAGCACCAACGCCTGCTCGCTATGAACCCCCACAGGCCCTTCCCTGAAGCCCTTCCATCCCGCCTGATCAATCAGCCAACCCGCTGCCAGCTTGACCTGACCATCGGCCTGCACATACCGGGGCATGGCAGGAAATTGTGTAGCCAACGCGCTTGCCTGCCGAGCCGACACCAAGGGGTTTTTGAAAAAGCTGCCGGCATTGGGAATCGCTGCAGGGTCCGGCAACTTACTGCGACGAATCGCCATCACCAGTTCCGCCACTACGCGCGCATCCGCTCGTGCCAGCCCAGTCGCCGCCCAAGCACTTGCCAACGGCGCATACTCAACCTGCAGCTGCGGCCTAGTCTGTAAGCGAAGCCGGACACGCAAAATCACATAGCGCCCGCCAGAGCGCTTGAACACGCTGTCACGGTAGGCAAAGGCACACTGATCTCGCGAGAAACGACGAATCTCTCCGGTATTCCGGTCCAACGCATCCAGGCTGTCAAACAGGTCCCGCACCTCGACACCATAAGCGCCGATGTTTTGTACCGGCGCAGCACCCACGGTACCCGGAATCAGCGCCAGGTTCTCCAACCCACTCAAGCCCAGATCCAGCGACCAGCAGACCAGCCGATGCCAATTTTCACCTGCCTGCGCCTCGATCAGCACCGTATCAGCATCACGTGCCAGCACCCGACGACCACGGCTGCCCATCAGGATCACCAGCCCGGCTACCGGGCCCGCCAGCACGACGTTGCTGCCGCCGCCCAACAGGGTAACCGGCCAGCCATGATCATCAGCCAGCGCCAGCGCCTCGCGCAGCTCAGCGTCAGACTCGACTCGCACCAGACGCTCTGCGCGCTCGCTGATAGCCATACTGTTGAACGGCTGCAGGTCAGCGTCAAACTCCAGCACCAGCGTCAACTTGCCACCTCGTCCAGCAGCGCCGCAGATGCAGCCTCGAGCATGTCGAGCACCCGCTCAAACCCCTGATCACCACCGAAATACGGATCTGGCACTTCCGCCGGCCAGCTCGGCGCATAACTCATGAATAACCGAATCTGCGCCGCGCAATGGGCCGGCGCCACGCGCAGCAGGTTCTCGAGATTGCTTCGATCCATCGCCAGGATCAGGTCGAACTCTTGAAAGTCTGCCGAGCGTACCGCGCGAGCACGTTGCGCGCTGAGATCATAGCCACGGCGACGAGCTGCCGCCTGCGCGCGCCGATCTGGCGTCTCCCCTGCGTGGTAACCGCCGGTGCCGGCAGAGTCGACGGCAAACTGCGCCTGCAACCCACGCTCTGCGAGCATTGCCTCAAATACGCCCTGCGCCGTAGGTGAGCGGCAGATATTGCCAAGGCAGACAAAAAGAACCCGCTTCATGCCTGCCCCAGCAGTGCCCGCACGCGCTCAAGGTCTTCTGCAGTATCGACGCCCGCAGGCAGCGTTTCACAGGCGTCGGCAACATGGATACGGGTGCCAAACCAGAGCGCCCGCAGCTGCTCCAGAGACTCTGCAGTTTCCAGCGGACTGGCTGGCCAGCCGACGTAGGCGTGCAGGAAGGCGACCTTGTAGGCATAGATACCGACGTGACGGCGAAACGGAATCCCCTCCGGCAATGCGGCCGGACCGTTCGCGAACTGATCACGACACCAGGGCATGGGAGCACGACTGAAGTACAGTGCGTAACCCTGATGATCACAAACCACTTTCACCGCATTGGGGTTGAACAGGGTCTCGCTGTCGTGAATCGGCTCTGCCAGAGTGGCGATGCCGGCGTCCTTTGCCGCGATCAGGTTAGCGGCCACCTGATCAATCACCGCCGGCGGGATCATCGGCTCGTCACCCTGGACGTTCACCACACAGGCATCGTCCGGCAAACCCAGCTGACTTACCACTTCCTGCAGGCGATCAGTGCCAGTCGGGTGATCCGAACGGGTCATGATCGCCTTCGCACCGAACGCGGCGCAGGCGTCCATGATGCGCTGATCGTCAGTCGCCACGATGACCGACGCAGCGCCGCTCTTGCAGGCCTGTTGCCACACATGCTGCACCATCGGCTTGCCGTCGATCAGCTGCAGCGGCTTGCCTGGCAGACGGGTGGAGGCATAACGAGCGGGAATGATGACGTGAAACATGCTCACTCACCCAGCTTTTCGTCAGCATCAAGGGCGCGGGCTTCGGTTTCCAGCATTACCGGAATACCGTCCCGCACCGGGAACGCCAGGCCATCAGCGCGGCACCACAGCTCCTGCTTGTCGCTACTGAGCACCAGCGGCCCCTTGCACAGGGGACAGGCAAGCACATCCAGCAATTTCGGATCCATCAGTTACTCCTGATCTATTTTTTCGGGACGAGACGACGCTAACAATTCCAGCAGCGCCGTCTCAAAAGTCTCACTCAGGTGCGCCTCAACGCTGAGGTACCACCAGTTATCCTGCGCCAGCGGCGCACACTTCACCGCATCCTTCTCGGTCATCAGCACTGGCCGGTCGACCGGCAACGACTCCAGTATGGACGCATCGTAGTGCGCATGATCCGGAAAAATGCGGGTATCAAATTTGAAGGCGAGGGTTTCGAGGGTACGAAAGAACCGCTGCGGATTACCAATACCGGCCATCGCCGTCACCTGGCGCGATCCTGGCCAACTCTCCGCCGCAATACGCTCGCCGCTCACTAGGTTAATCAGGGTTTGCGGCAGCAGCTGCATGGCGAAGCCATCAGGTGAGTCGGCGGCGGCACCATTTCTGACCACCAGATCAACCGCATCCAGCCGCTCTGCCGGTTCACGCAGCGGCCCCTCTGGCAAGCAACGGGCGTTGCCGAGACCACGCTCGTGGTCCAGCATCACCAGCTCAACCGTTCGACCTAGTGCATAGTGCTGCAGACCATCATCACTGATGATCAGGTCGACATCAGCCGTACGGAGCAGATGCTGTGCCGCGGCAGGGCGATCAGGATCAATCACAAGCGGAACACCGCAGCGACGCACCAGCAGAGAGGGCTCATCGCCGCAAACAGCAGGATCATCGCTCGCGGAGACCATCCAGGGGAAGCTCGGCGGCTTGGCCCCGTAGCCGCGACTGATGACGCCGACACGGTAGCCCTGCGCTCGCAGAAACGCGATCAACCAGACCACCATCGGTGTCTTGCCGGTGCCGCCAACGGTGATATTGCCCACGACAATCAGCGGGACCGGCGGCTGCCACTGGGTGCGTTCACCATCGAGATAAGCCCGGCGACGCCGATCGGCTACCTCACAGTACAAGGCGGACAAAGGACGCAGCAGCCGAAGCCAGGTCGCCTTCCCGTACCAGGCACGCAGCAGCCGCTGCTCAAGCGACTGACCGCTCACTTATCCGCGTCCGCCTCAATTTCGCTGGTTGTCAGTCGCAACCGGCTGAAGCCAAGCTGACCGGCCGCATCCATTGCGGTAATCACGAACTGATGGGGCGTCTGGCCATCGGCGGTGATTACCAGCGGCAGCTGATTATCGCCGCCGGACTCTTTCTGCAACGCAGCCATAAGCGTCTTGAGATCGGATGAGATCAACGTGCGCTCATTCAATGCCATCTCACCTGACGCGTTTATGGTCAGTTCCAGCTGACTGACGGTGCGATCCTCTACCCGCTCCCCGGATACCGCCTCAGGCAGATCCAGCTTGAGCTGGGTTTCACGGGTAAAAGTGGTCGACACCATGAAAAAAATCAGCAGCAGAAACACCACGTCGATCAGCGGGGTCAGGTTGACACTGACCTCTTCTATCTTCTGCCGACGAAAGTTCACGCTCAGGCCCCCTTGCCGCCGGCTGCAGCCTTGCGACCGTTGCCGTTGCCGTTGCCGTTGCCGTTGCCGTTGCCGTTGCCGTTGCCGTTGCCGTTAAAGTCGACCTCACGATTGCCCTGCATCACCTCAACCAGCTTGGTCGCTTCCTGCTCCATAGTGACAACCAGCTCATCGACACGGCGGACGAAGAATCGATGGAAGAACACCGCGGGAATAGCGACAGTCAAACCGGCCGCAGTGGTTATCAGCGCCTTGGAGATACCGCCGGCCAGCACGCCGGTATTACCGGTGCCCTGGATCATGATTGCGCTGAACACATCAATCATGCCGATCACCGTCCCCAGAAGACCCAGTAACGGCGTAATCGCGGCGATGGTGCCGAGGGTATTAAGATAGCGCTCCAGCTCGTGGACCACCTTACCGGCAGCCTCCTGGATACACTCTTTCATGATCTCGCGGCCGTGGCGCGAATTGGCCAGGCCTGCAGCCAGGATCTCGCCAAGCGGCGAGTCGCCGCGCAATGTCTTCAGCTTTGCCGCATCCAGTTGACCATCCTTGACCCACCGCCAGACTTGGCCAAGCAGGTTGGCAGGAGCCACCCTGCCACTGCGCAGCGCCCACAGACGCTCAATGACAATGGCCACGGCGATGACTGACGACAGGATGATGGGCAACATCAACCATCCGCCAGAACTGATCAATTCCCACACAAGCGATCCCTCCCCCAAAAACGTTGCCTACTCTAGCACAGCGTGCCGGCTTCAAGACCCGCAAAACCAGTGCACTGCTGCTTGTTATTCATGCCAGAAGCGCCGTGCTGCATCTCGCCAGCGCCATTCCGGAAAAACCGGCCGGACGGGGCTCAGGATAAAGCTGACCGCCCCGGCGCCGCCAGTATAAATCGCTTCGCTGCCCAATTCGCGGTACCGCTCCACAACCTGCGGATGGGGGTGTCCAAAGGGGTTGTGATGGGCCGCGCTGAATACCACCCAGTCGGGATTCAAGCGCCGAATAAAAGCATAACTGGACGAGCCACGGCTGCCATGGTGAGGCGCCAGAAGCAGGTCGGCCGGCGCCAGCAGCCCAAGCAGAACCGCCTCGTCAGCCTTGGCGATATCGCCCGGCAGCAAAACCGAGCGCTGCCCTGCCCAAACCTGCAACACGCAGGAACGCGCGTTGCCATCGTCGCCGCTGTCTTGCGCTTGCAGCAACCGAAAACGCACACCATCCCATGACCACGCTTCAGCAGTGCGACAGGCCTCGGCAGACAAGGCAACAGGCAGCTGTTCAGCTTCGCCACTGACAACACGCATCGCCGGCACCTGCCGCACCACCGCGAGGGCGCCACCGGCGTGATCGGAATCGGCGTGACTAAGCAGTAGCATATCCAGCTTGCGCACACCGAAACCGGTCAGCGCAGGCGCCACCACCGCCTCGCCCAAATCAAATCCGCTGCGCAAGCGGGCCCCCGCATCGTAGAGCAGATCGTGAGTGGCGGTCTGCACCAGAACCGACAGACCCTGACCAACATCCAGGACGACTACACGCGCCTCGCCCGGTTCCGGTCGCTGTTGTTCCGGCAGCAACAACGGCAACAGACAGAGCAGTGCCAGCGGGCGAAACACAGCAACAGGCAACAGCCAGACCAGCACCCCGGCCAGTGCGACAAGCCAGGCAACCCAGCCCGGAAATGGCAGCCGTAAAAGGCCCGCCCACCCTGCCACCCAGCCAAGACCGCGCAGCAGGAGGTTCAGCAGGTGAGCCGCCAGCAGCAGAATCTGATCCACCCCGAACAGCAGCTCGATACCCGCGCCAATGAGCCCCGCAGGAACCACAAACAGGCTTACCCAGGGAATCGCCAGGAGGTTGACCAGCATGGCGACACCACTGGTCGGCAGGCCCCACAACAACAGAAAGGGCCACAAACCGACAAACGCAACCCACTGCGCCCGCCCCCAACGCCACCACAAACCGCGCACGTGCAGCCGCCCGCCCATACCCAGCAACAGCAACCCCACTGCCATGAACGACAGCCAATACCCGGCACGCAGCGGTGCTGCAGGGTTGATCGCCGTGACCATCACCATCGCCAGCAGCCACAGCTCTATTGCAGGCAAACGGCGCCGCCACAGCTTGAGTAGCAGCACCAGCAAGCACATCAGCAACGCACGCTGAACCGGCACCCCCATTCCGGCAAGCCCGGCATAGCCGGCGGCAGCAAGCAGCGCAACCGGTGCACTCAGCCATAGCTGCGGTCGCGACCACGCTACGGGTAACCAGCGAAGCACCAGGCCGGTGAGGGCAAAGACCGCGGCGGCCAGCATGCCAATATGCAGCCCGGATATAACCAGCAGATGAGTCGTTCCCGTTGCCTGCAGCAGATCCCAGTCATCGCGACTCAGTGCCTGGCGATCACCGATCAACAACGCCAGCAGCCGAGTGCCCCCGGAAACCTTTGCCAGCGGTTCGGCCAGCTTCGCCTGCAATCGATCACGCCACTGCCCGAACGCGGGCGCAGTTGCTAGCCGCGTCCCCGCCTCCACACTACCTGTCGCACCAATTCCCTGTGCATAGAGCCAAGACTCGTAGTCGAAGGTGCCGGGGTTGCGCATGCCTCTGGGACGCCGCAACCGTGCTTCAAATACCCAGACCTCGCCCGCTGCTACCGGCTCGCCACCCCACCAGTGCAGTCGCATGTCCGGCAACGGCCGCGCCTGCTCATCACGCACATCGCGCAGCACAAAGCGCCAACCGGTCTCTGTCTGCATCGGCAACGCGTCGACCCGGCCAACGATCGCTACCCGCTGGTTGTCCAGCGCTTGCGGCAGGCGAGCATCAAGGGCGCACTGATGCCAGTAGAGCGACCAGGTCATGGCCCAACTAAATAGCAGCAGCGCCCGCAGGGACGACAGCGAACGGAGGTAATACAGCGCGCCAAGTGCTGCGCCGCCGGCAGCAAACGCCCACCAGGGCGGCAGCACCTCAAACACCAGCGGACAGAGCAGCCCCGCCATCAGACAGATCAGCAGCAGGCGCAGATCATTCACGGAAACATCCTGTTTTCCTTTAACTGTCAGGCAGTAGTGCACGCCCGACATTCCATGCATAATTGGCGCACGCCAGCTAAACCGAACCCAGCGATGCCGCGCCGCTTACTCAAACGCATGATGCCCCATCCAGATCGGATCAAGGGCAGCAAATCCCTGCAATTCCTGGGCAACCTGCTGCATGACCCGAATCTATGGCATCTCAATCGACATAGCGTCTCGCGCGCCATGGCCGTCGGCTTGTTCGTTGCCCTGATGCCGATACCACTGCAGATGGCGGTAGCCGCTGCAATCGCAATTATGGCCCGTTCCAATCTGCCGATTTCCGTCAGCCTCGTCTGGCTGACCAATCCCGTGACCATGCCGCCGATTTTCTTCGCCCAGTATCAGGTGGGCGTGCTGCTGCTTGGCACGTCAGAGCGCAGCATGCCGATGGAGCTGTCAGTCAGTTGGCTGATGGCAGAGCTGCACCATATCTGGCAACCCCTGCTGCTGGGGTCACTGGTGGTAGGCACGATAGTCGCAGCGCTCGGCTATGTGCTGACGCTCTTGTATTGGCGGATGTGGGTGTCACGCAACTGGCAACGACGCAAATTGCGACGCCATCGCCAGTCGCAGGAGTGAAACGTCAGCTGGACAGCAACTGCCCCTGACGCAGGGTGAGTGTGCGGTCCATCTGGGCCGCCAGTGCGAGATCGTGGGTAACGACCAAAAACGCGGTCTTCAGGGTTTGGCTCAACTCCAGCATAAGTTGCTGAACACTCTCGGCGGTATCCTGATCCAGGTTACCCGTCGGCTCGTCGAGCAGCACGCAAGCCGGCTGATTGATCAGCGCACGGGCAATGGCCACCCGCTGCCGCTCACCACCGGACAGTTCCGCCGGCTTGTGACCGATTCGCTTGCCCAAGCCCACGCGTTCCAACATTGCGACGGCCCGTTCGCGCGCTTCAGCGATCGGAGTACGACCAATAAGCAACGGCATGCAAACGTTTTCCAACGCGCTGAACTCTGGCAGCAGATGGTGAAACTGATAGACGAAGCCCAACTCCTCGTTGCGCAGCCGACCACGCTCCACTTCCTTCAACGCCGACAACTGACGTCCGGCCAGTCGCACCTCCCCGGAGGTCGGCGTATCCAACCCGCCGAGCATGTTCAGCAAGGTCGTCTTACCCGACCCGGAGCTGCCAACAATGGCTACCCGCTCACCGCGCTGCAGATGCAGCTCGACATTGTTCAGCACGCGCAGGTTCTGCGGCCCGACCGCGTAGTCCTTGCACAGGCTACGGCATTCAAGAACAAGATCAGTCATAGCGCAGCGCCTCCGCAGGTTCGGTTCGTGAAGCCCGCCAGGCAGGATACAGCGTGGCAAGGAAACTCAGACTGAGCGCGGTAACGCAGATGGTCACCACATCAGTCCAGATCAGCTCCGATGGCAGGTAGCTGATAAAGTAGACATCGGAGCTCAAGAACTGGATGCCCAGCACCCGCTCTAGCCAGGCCACCATTTCGGACACGTTGAGAGCCGTCAGCACCCCCAGGATGCAACCACTGACGGTTCCAACAACCCCGATCAGCGAACCCTGCACCATAAAAATCCCCATAATCGAACCGGGAGTCGCGCCCAGGGTGCGCAGGATCGCGATATCGGCCTTCTTATCCGTCACCACCATGATCAGCGTGGAAATGATATTAAAGGCCGCCACCGCCACGATCAGCATCAACAGCAGGCCAACCATGGTCTTTTCCATCTTGATTGCAGCAAACAGGTTACCGTGGGTACGCGTCCAGTCCTGCGCGTAGTAATCACCCGGCAGCTCGCGCACCAGATCCCAAGCCACCTGCGGTGCCTCAAACAGGTTGGTCAGCTTCAGCCGTACGCCCTGGACCTGGCCTGGCTCCCAACGGCTTAAACGCGCAGCATCGTCAACGTGAATCATCGCCAGTGACGCATCCAGCTCAGCGCCCACCTTGAAGACTCCGATCACGGTAAAGCGCTTGAGCCGCGGAAACACGCCGGCAGGCGTAACCGAGGCCTCAGGCAATACAAAGGTCAACTTGTCACCCACCGCGACATTGAAGCGCTTGGCGATAAGCTCGCCAATCACAATGCCAAACTCACCGGCAGCCAGGTTATCCAGCGAACCGGACTGCATGTGATTGTCCAGAATCGAGACACGTTTCTCGGCCTGCGGCTCAATACCGTTAACCAGTACCGGCGCAACACTGCCGTTATGCGTCAGCATGCCCTGCAGCTGAATAAACGGCGCCGTGCCAATCACTTTTGGGTTCTGCTCAAAGCGCTCGGCCAAGGTACGCCAGTCGCTGATCGGCTGATAGCCGTTGATGGTCGCATGCGGCACCATGCCGAGAATCCGTGTGCGCAGTTCCCGGTCAAAGCCGTTCATCACCGAGAGCACGATGATCATCACCATGACCCCGAGCGTGAGCCCCAGCATGGAGATCAGCGAGATGAAGGAAATGAAGTGGTTGCGCCGCTTGGCGCGGGTGTAGCGCAGGCCAATAAAAAAGGGTAAAGGTCTGAACATGAAAAGCGGGTTACCTTATGCTCCGGCCGCAGCCGGTGAATTTTGAGCGACATGTTACACTGAACATCACAGCCTGGTCAGCGCCTGCCAGCGGCGCGAAAAGAGAATCGCCATGCACACAGACCATGAAGATAGCCGCGAGTTCTTCCGCATTCAGGATCAAATTCACCTGGACTGCAAGCCGATAGCTGGCCCAGACGAGGATTTGGAGTCACGCCAGAGCGCACTGTTCAACTTGCTTGCCGACCTGCACATGCTCGATTACGAGTCGCAGCACCTGTTGCGCCAGATCAGCGAACGCGACCGGGCCATGGCCCAGTACCTGAAAATCATCAACAAGCGCATCGACCTGCTAGGCAAGACGCTGGCCCTGGAGCTGGGCGACGACCTGGGCGAGCCACAGAATGTCACCCTCAGTGAAGGGGGCGTCGACTTCCAGAGCAGCACAGCCTATCCGGTGAACAGCTGGGTGGCCGCGCGGCTGGTTTTGCTGCCGGCACCTCTTGGGCTCGCTATCCCTGCCCAGGTTGTACGTTGCGAACCCACCGGTCTCCCGGAGCGCTGGCACATCGCGTTGAGCTTCGACCTGATCAATGACGCCCAACGCCAGTTGCTGGCACGACACATTCTGCAGAAACAGGCGCAGGACATCCGCGCCGCCAAATCAACCTGAAAGGAACTCCGAGATGAAAGCCACCTATTCGCTGATACTTTGCGCCTACCTGACAGCAGCCGGCGCTGCGCAGGCGGACACCCTCCGTATTCCCGTCGGCGAACAAGCCGGCAGCCAGCAAACCCCGCTTCCGCAACGCGGTGCCAGCTTTGACAGCGTCAGCGCGCGCTGGGGCGAGCCGGTCAAACGCCACGCTGCAGTTGGCCAGCCACCGATCACCCGCTGGGACTACCCCGACTTCAGTGTGTATTTCGAATACAACAAGGTCATCGACAGCGTACGTCAGCACACACCCAAGGCACCCTGATCTGAAATGACCCTGATTTACGGACACCGCGGTGCGCGCGCAGAAGCACCGGAAAACACCCTGCCCAGCTTTCGCAAGGCGCTGGATGCTGGCGTCACACGCGTCGAACTCGATCTGCACCTGTCAGCCGACCAGCAGCTGGTGGTAATACATGACCCGACACTGAAACGCACAACCGGCCTGAGAGGTAAAGTCGCGCAGCACACCGCTGCGGAGTTGGGCCGTATTGACGCCCGCCTCGGCCTCCCCGGCTGGCAGACACACTGCCCGATACCGACACTGGAAGACCTGCTGCAGCAATGCCCGGAGATTGAGCACTATCAGCTGGAAGTAAAAAGCGGCTCGGAACGCCAATCGCGTATCGTGCTTGACGCAGTGGCCGCACTGACCGACAGGTACAAGCTGCATGACAAGGCCATTGTCACCTCCTCCAGCCGTACGCTGCTGCGTTACGCCAGGCGCAGCGAGTTCCTGTTACCCACCGGACTGGTGGAAGAGTACGGCCTGCTCGACCCGGTAAAGAGCGCTCGCCGCTACGGCTGCGATTACCTGATCCTGAACTGGAAACTGTGCAGTCAACAACGTCTGCGCGCGGCCCAGGCTGCCGGCCTGCATGTATCGGTGTGGACGGTAAATGATCCCGAGTTGATGCGTCGACTGGCCGACATGGGAGTGGACAGTCTTATTACCGACAAGCCGGCACTGGCGGTGGACGTGCTAGGGCGCGCGTGACGCGCGCCCCAGGCCTCAGAACAACCGATTCAGTCCATCAAGCGCCGCTACCCGATAGGCTTCCGCCATGGTGGGGTAATTGAAGGTGGTGTTCACGAAATAATTGATGGTGTTGGCCCCATCCTTCTGGTTCATGATGGCCTGACCAATGTGCACGATCTCTGCGGCCTGGTCGCCAAAGCAGTGAATCCCGAGCACTTCCAGCGTTTCACGATGGAATAGAATCTTCAGCAAGCCCACCGGCTCGCCACTGATCTGAGCACGCGCGATGGTTTTGAAGAACGCCTGACCAATCTCGTAAGGCACGCAGGCATCGGTCAACTCGCGCTCGGTTTTGCCGAGTGAGCTGATCTCCGGAATGGTGTAGATGCCGGTCGGAACGTCATCAACAAACCGCCAGCCGTCGTTGCTGACAATATTGCCTGCCGCGGAACGGCCCTGATCGAATGCAGCACTCGCCAGACTTGGCCAACCGATCACATCGCCCACGGCATAAATGTTCGGCAAGCTGGTGCGGTAGTTTTCATCGACTTCCAGCTGACCGCGCCCATTGGGGTGCAGACCTACATTTTCCAATCCCAGACCGTCGGTGTTGCCGGTACGACCATTACACCAGAGCAGGGCATCCGCTTTGAGACGCTTACCTGACTTGAGCTGAAGGATGACGCCGCGGTTATCCAGCCCTTCGATCTTCTCGTACTCTTCGTTATGACGAATCAGCACGCTGCTGTTGCGCAAGTGGTAACTCAACGCATCGGAAATCTCGTCATCGAGAAAACTCAGCAGCCGATCACGGGTATCGATAAGGTCAACCTTCACCCCCAGACCGCAGAAAATCGAAGCGTACTCACACCCGATGACGCCCGCACCGTAGATGATCAGCGAGCGCGGCGTGTGGTTGAGCTTGAGAATGGTGTCACTGTCATAGATCCGCGGGTGGCTGAAGTTGACGTCAGCCGGGCGGTACGGGCGCGACCCCGTCGCAATAATGACTTCCTTGGCGATCAGCTTCTCGACCGCGCCAGAGCCATCGACCACCTCAATCGTATGCTCATCGGCAAAGCTGCCCTTGCCAAAAAACACATCAACCCGGTTGCGGGCATAATAGCTGGTGCGCGAAGCCACCTGCTTGTTCATCACCTTTTCCGCGCTGCGCAGCACGTCCGGAAATGAGAACCAGCGCGGATCGCCGATCTGACGAAACATCGGATTGGTGTTGAACTGGATGATCTGCTTGACCGAATAACGCAACGCCTTGGACGGGATGGTACCCAGGTGAGTGCAGTTGCCGCCCACTTCCCTGCGCTCTTCAATCACGGCCACCTTGCGACCGTGCTTGGCAGCGTTCATCGCCGCACCTTCGCCAGCCGGGCCTGAGCCCAGCACCACCACGTCGTAGTTATATACGGCCATTCAGTCTGTTCCTTGTATCACGGAAAAAGAGGGTGCCACGTGCCGCGCGTGGCTAACTAGTCGACCTTGGTCGCGTCACGAGCCAGATCAGCGTTCAATGCACGCTGTGGAACACCCGCCTTGGCACTGGCTTCCTCGCACTTGGTGGTATCACCACCGCAAATCCCGCAAGCCTTATCGACACCAACAGCACCGATACCACCGCAGGATCCTGCGATCGGCTTGCGCCCCATCATTACACCCACCGCCATGCCGGCTACGCACAGCAGCATGACGACAAAGGCCATTAGCCAAACCATGTTTTACTCCTTGCCCGGGGTAAGGGCATCAAAGCGCGGAGTCACCTTGGACACAAAGTTCTCTCCGTCGCGAACAACAAAAAATGCGGCAAGATCATGCTGAACAGCATAATCCCAGCCAGCCTCTTCGCCCATGATCATGAGCAACGTCGAAAGGCCGTCCGCCCTCGCCGCAGAGGGATCAAGCACCGTCACCGCAGCCAAGCGATGCATCACAGGCTGACCGGTGCGGGCGTCGAAGGTATGCGAAAAGCGCTGACCATCCAGCTCGAAATAGTTGCGGTAATCGCCTGAGGTTGACACCCCTTCTCCGTCCAGCGACAGGATCATCTGCGCTACGCGGTTGTCGTCGCGGGGCTCCTCGATAGCAATCCGCCACGGCCGATCACCCGGCTTACGCCCGACCGCCTTGAGTTCACCTGTCATCTCAACCATATAGTTTTTGATGCCATAGTGTTCAAGACGTTCAGCAACCCGATCAACCATATAGCCGGCGCCAACGCTGCTGAGTTCAACCGTCAGGGCAACGTCCTTGCACAACTGGGAGCCACGAATATGCAGATGCTGCTGCCCTACCGTCTGCATGGTAGCGGCCAGTTGGGCCGCATCCGGAACCGTCTGCAGTTGCGGGTCACCATGGAAGCCCCACAACTTCAAAAGTGGGCCAATGGTGACATCAAACGCGCCAGCACTGTCACGATTCAGCTGTTCCGACAATGTGACGAGTTCACGGGCCGATGCGGGCATCTCCATGCAGGTGCCCGCAGGTGCGGCATTAAAACGCGCCAGGTCGGAGTCCGAGCGCCAGGTGGAAACCTCTTGGTCGAAGCGAGCCAGCATGTCGTCAATGTCAGCCTGCAGCGTTTCCGCATCAGGAGCATCATCCGCAGGTACCCACTTGATCGAGTAGGTGCTGCCCATGGTGGCGCCGTAAATTTCCGAAACCGGGTCCACAGAATTGAAACAGCCCGTTAGGGCTGTTGCCAGAGCAACAGCAATAACGGGCCGGATAACGCTTAGACGCATGTACTAGCCGCCGAAGTCGTCGAGCAGGATATTCTCGGGTTCAACACCAAGGTCCTGCAGCATCTTGATCACGGATGCGTTCATCATCGGCGGTCCACACATGTAGAACTCGCAATCTTCAGGAGCCGGATGGTCCTTCAGATAGTTCTCGAACAACACGTTGTGGATGAAGCCGGTGGGGCCTTCCCAGTTGTCTTCCGGCAGCGGATCAGACAGCGCCAGATGCCACTTGAAGTTGTCGTTCTCGGCCGCCAGCTGATCGTACTCTTCAACGTAGAAGGCTTCGCGCAGCGAACGTGCACCGTACCAGAAGCTCATCTTGCGCTTGGAGTTCAGACGCTTGAGCTGGTCGAAGATATGCGAACGCATCGGCGCCATGCCGGCACCACCACCGATGAAGACCATCTCCGCTTCGGTATCCTTGGCGAAGAACTCACCAAACGGACCGTACACGGTAACCTTGTCACCCGGCTTGAGCGAGAAGACCCAGGAAGACATCTTGCCCGGCGGCAGATCATCACGACCCGGCGGCGGCGAAGCCACACGGATGTTGAATTTCACCAGACCTTTCTCTTCCGGGTAGTTCGCCATCGAATAAGCACGGATGGTGGTCTCTTCAACCTTGGAAACATACTTCCAGAGATTGAACTTGTCCCAGTCACCACGGAATTCCGGCTGAATGTCGAAATCCTTGTAGTTGACAGTGTGCGGCGGACACTCCAGCTGCACGTAACCACCAGCGCGGAAATCGACGTTCTCGCCTTCCGGCAGTTTCAGGGTCAGCTCCTTGATGAAAGTCGCAACGTTCGGGTTGGAAGCGACGGTGCACTCCCACTTCTTCACGCCGAAGACTTCTTCAGGAACCTCGATTTCCATATCCTGCTTGACCGGAGTCTGGCAGGACAGGCGCCAACCTTCTTTGGCCTCGCGCTTGGTGAAGTGCGACTCTTCGGTCGGCAGCATCTCGCCGCCACCGCTCTTGACGATGCACTTGCACTGAGCACAGGTACCGCCGCCGCCACAGGCAGACGACAGGAATACGCCGTTGGTAGCCAGTGTATTGAGCAGCTTGGAGCCTGCGGCAACAGTGACCTTGCGCTCACCGTTGATGTCGATGGTGACATCGCCGCTGCTGACCAGCTTGGAGCGAGCGATAAGGATGATTACCACCAGCGACAGTACGATCGCGGTGAACATCCCAACGCCCAGATAGATTTCCATGTTCATCAGTTACAGCTCCTCTTACAGTTGCACGCCGGAGAAGGACATGAAGCCCAGCGACATCAGACCAACGGTAATGAAGGTGATGCCCAGACCACGCAGGCCGTCCGGTACATCGCTGTACTTGAGCTTTTCGCGGATACCTGCCAGCGCAACGATCGCCAGCGCCCAGCCGATACCGGCACCCACACCGTACACCACGCTCTCGCCGAACGCGTAGTCACGCTCGACCATGAACAGAGAGGCACCCATGATGGCGCAGTTCACGGTGATCAGCGGCAGGAACACGCCAAGCGCGTTGTAGAGCGCAGGAACGTACTTGTCGAGCAGCATCTCGAGAATCTGCACGATCGCGGCGATCACGCCGATGTAGCTGAGCAGACCGAGGAAGCTCAGATCGACGTTCGGCATCCCGGCCCAGGCCAGCGCGCCGTCCTTGAGCAGGTAGGTGTAGATCAGGTTGTTAGCCGGTACGGTGATGGCCTGAACCACCACGACCGCAACGCCCAGACCGATGGCGGTCTGCACCTTCTTGGAGATGGCGATAAACGTACACATCCCCAGGAAGAAGGCCAGCGCCATGTTTTCAACGAAGATCGCCCGCACCAGCAGGCTGATGTAATGTTCAATCATGGCTTACATCGCCTCCTTCATGGCGCGGCTCTGGGGAGCCATCTTGAACTCTGCAGCTTCAACCTGATCCTTCTTCCAGGAACGCAGTGCCCAGATGATCAGACCGATAATGAAGAATGCAGACGGCGGCAGCAGCAGCAGGCCATTCGGCTGATACCAGCCGCCAGCACTAACCAGCGGCAGGATTTCAATACCGAACAGCTTGCCAGCACCGAACAGCTCGCGGATGACTGCAACGCAGATCAGGATAAAGCTGTATCCCAGGCCGTTACCGATACCATCCAGGAAGCTCATGTGCGGAGGGTTCTGCATCGCAAAGGCTTCAGCGCGACCCATCACGATACAGTTGGTGATGATCAGGCCGACAAACACCGACAGTTGCTTGCTGATGCTGTAAGCATAAGCCTTGAGCACCTGGTCAACCACGATTACCAGCGAGGCAATGATCACCATCTGCACGATCATGCGAATGGAACCAGGGATCTGGTTACGCACGATGGAGATGAAGAAGTTGGACAGCGCAGTCACCGAGGTCAGCGCGATACACATGACCAGAGTCACGTTCAGACTGGTGGTCACCGCCAGCGCCGAACAGATCCCGAGGATCTGCAGGGCGATCGGGTTGTTGCTGAAAATGGGTTCGAACAGAACCTGTTTCGCAGTGGCTTTAGCCATGATTATGCCTCCCCTGCACGAAGATGTTCGAGTAGCGGACCGAAGCCGTCTTTACCCAGCCAGAAGCGCACCAGGTTCTCGACACCACGGCTGGTGAGCGTGGCACCAGCCAGCGCATCAACCTGGTGTTCGGCGTTCGGATTGCTCGGGTCAACGCCGCCTTTGACAACGCTCAGTGCTGGTGCACCAGACTCGTCAAAGACAACCTTACCCGGCCACTGTGCCTTCCAGTTAGGGTTATCAACCTCGCCACCCAGACCAGGGGTCTCGGCATGCTGGTAAAAGCCCATACCGACGACGGTCTTCAGGTCGTTTTCCAGCGCCAGGAATCCGTAGAGGGTGGACCACAGGCCGTAGCCATGGATCGGCAGAATCAGGGTCTTGATGCTGCCGTCCGGGTTTTCAACCACATATACGGTCGAATAGTCAGCGCGACGACGGATACTGGCAATGTCCTGCTCGCCGTTAAGCTGTTCAGACATGGACGGATCTTTGGACGCTTTCTGCTGATCGAACGTCAGCGGATCAAGAGCGTCACTGAACTGGCCAGTGCGCAGGTCGACCAGACGCGGAGTGATCTGCTCGAACTGCTCCTGAACGCTGACGCCAGGCTGGAACAGACCGGCGATCTGCAGGATGTTGCGCTGTTTGTCCTGCAGCTTGTTGGTGGCCTGAACCGGCTTGAGTGCAACAGCTGCGGCAGATACCACAACAGAGCAGACCAGACAGACCAGCAGCGCTACCGTGAGCGTGCGGGCAACGGATTCTTTCTTACTGGACATTACGTGCAAGCCTCCGTTTGATGTTGGCCTGAACCACGAAGTGGTCGATGAGCGGAGCAAACAGGTTGGCGAACAGGATCGCCAGCATCATGCCCTCGGGGAACGCCGGGTTGACGACACGAATCATGATGACCATCAGACCGATCAGAGCTCCGAAGATCCACTTGCCGGTATTGGTCATCGACGCTGACACGGGGTCAGTCGCCATAAAGATCATGCCGAAGGCGAAACCACCGATCACCATGTGCCAATACCACGGCACAGCAAACATGGGGTTTGTCTCGGAACCAATGCTGTTGAACAGCAGGCTGGTTGCGATCATGCCGATCATCACGCCGGCGACGATGCGCCAGTTGGCGATCTTGGTCATCAGCAGCACCGCACCACCGATGAAGATGGCCAGTGTGGACACTTCACCCATGGAACCCTGCATGTTGCCGTAGAAGGCGTTCAGCCAGGTCAGGCCGCTACCAACTACCTGCTCGATACCACCGGAAGCAGCCATGCTCAGCGCAGTCGCGCCGGCAAAGCCGTCAACCGCCGTCCAGACTGCATCACCGGACATCTGCGCCGGGTAGGCAAAGAACAGGAACGCACGGCCGGTCAGCGCCGGGTTGAGGAAGTTCTTACCGGTACCGCCGAACACTTCCTTGCCGATCACGACACCAAAGCTGATACCCAGAGCAACCTGCCACAGCGGAATGCTCGGCGGCACGATCAGGGCAAACAGAATAGAGGTAACGAAGAAACCTTCGTTCACTTCGTGCTTGCGGATGGAAGCGAATACCACTTCCCAGAAGCCACCGACCACAAAGGTCACGGCATAAACAGGGAGGAAGTAGGCTGCACCGTGAATCAGGTTATCCCAGAGGCTTGCCGGATCAAACCCGGCAAACATGGCGATCAGCGCCAGACGCCAGTTGTCCTGGGCAGCCAGCAGATCCGGGTTGCCTGCATAAATGGTGTTCGCCTGAAAACCGATGTTGTACATCCCGTAGAAAATCACCGGGAAGGTGCACAGCCAAACGGTAATCATCATGCGCTTGAGGTCGAGACCGTCACGCACGTGGGCAGTGGTCTTGGTGACGCTACCCGGGCGATAGAAGAAGGTATCAACCGCTTCGTAGAGGGCATACCACTTCTCGTGCTTACCGCCCTTCTCGAAGTTGTGCTCGATCTTGTCGAGGAATGAACGCAGGCCCATATCAGCCCTCCTTCTCGATGCGAGTCAGGTTATCCCGAAGAATCGGGCCGTACTCGTACTTGCCGGCGCAGACATAGCTGCACAGCGCCAGATCTTCTTCATCCAGCTCCAGGGCACCCAGCTTCTGCGCCATGTCGGTATCGCCGACAACCAGGTAACGCAGCAGTTGAGTCGGCAGGATGTCCAGCGGCATGATCATCTCGTAGTTGCCCACCGGAACCATGGCACGCGGACTGCCGTTGGTGCTGGTGTCAAAGTCGAACAGACGGGAAGGATTCAGCTTGGAAATGAAGATATTCAGTACCGAGTGCTTCTTAACGCCAGCACGCAGGTAGTGCAGCATCTGACGTTCGGTGCCTTCCTTCAAGACCGAAACCTGCGAGTGGAAGCGACCCAGATAGGCCACCGGACCACGGGCAGCACGACCGCCGAAGACAGAGCCGGTAATGACCCGATTGGAGCCACTCTTCAGCTCGCCCGCAGTCAGCTCGTCAAGGTTGGCACCCAGACGGGTTTTCAGCAGACGCGGTTTCTCAACCTGCGGACCAGCCAGAGCGACATAACGATCGGTCCAGATCCTGCCCTGGGTGAACAGCACACCGAATGCAATCACGTCCTGATAGTTGATCTGCCATACGCTCTTGCTCTCGCTGACCGGATCCAGGTAGTGAATGTGGGTGCCCGGCAGACCGGCAGGGTGCGGACCGGCGAAGCTCTCGGTACTGACACCGCTTACGCCTTCACCCGGCAGGCTGACACCATCAGCCTTGCACAGCCATACCTTGGCCAGACGCGCCAGCACCTTCAGACCGTTCTCGAAGTCAGCCGCATGCTCCTTGACGATGACAGCCGGATCGGCTGCCAACGGATTGGAGTCCATCGCAGTGACAAAAATCGAACTGGGCTCAGCATCAACGGCCGGGGTCTTGCTGAACGGACGGGTACGCAGCGCAGTCCACAGACCAGAGCTGATCAGTTGCTCACGAATCTGTTGCGGCGCCAGACCCTCAAGGGCTTTGGCGTCATGGGCAGGAAAGGCTACGGCGTCATCGCCGTCGACGTCGATGACGACCGACTGCAGAACACGCTTTTCACCACGATTGATTGCGCTGACGACACCAGCGGCAGGCGCAGTAAAGACAACGCCCGGAGTTTTCTTGTCGCTGAACAGAACCTGTCCAAGTTTGACCCGATCTCCCTCGCGCACTTCCATGGTCGGCTTCATGCCGTGGTAGTCGAAGCCGACAACGGCAACGCTACGCACCGCACGAGCGTCTTCAATGCGCTGTTCGGGAGAACCGGTGATTGGCAGATCCAAGCCCCGTTTGATTTTTATCATACGAATAGCCTAATCACTGTTTGAAATCTTCACGGGCGGGCTGCCAAAACAAGCTCATATGCGCTGTTGCTCCGGCGTTGACCGCACTTGCGGACATCAACCGGGGCTGCCTCAAACCCCCATAAAAAATCCCGCCAAGTATAAAGAGCATGACTACTCAATGCTACCGAGCCCCTTGGATTTTTCGGTTTTTTAATCGCTGCCATTGATGAAATCGATAACGCCTGCGGGCCTTGCAGCGAGATCCTGAAACACGCGGAAACACTGTATCCAGCCAACAGAAACAGCCGCCTCCCACACGCCACCACAACAGCATAAACTGAGCACAAAACAACCAGCCAAGGAGCCACGCATGACACTGCCAAGCACACTCCTGACCGTTTTTTTGCTGCTTGCCTCGACCACCGTAGCAGCTACCGCCGATGCAACCCTGACAACCCGAAACCAGCACCTGTTTCGCTACCTGTTCATGGACATTTACACCGCCACCCTGTACGCCCGCAGCGACAGCAACCTGAGCGGGGTGCTCGACAGCCAGCAGCCGATCCGTCTGTCACTGCGATACCACCGCCCGATCGACCGTGAGGATATGATCAAAGCTGCCCGCATTACCCTGGAACGCCAGCACCCGGCATCCAGACTGGCGCCACTGCAAGCCGACATCGACCGCCTGCACAGCCACTTCACCGACGTCACCGATGGGGATAGCTATAGCCTCACACGCACCGCCGACGGAGAGCTGCAACTGCACTACAACAACACACTCAGCTTCAGCAGCAACACCCCGGGACTGGCCGACATCTATCTCGGCATCTGGCTCGGCCAAAACGGCCTGTCTGACAATCTGCGCAACGCCCTACTTCGCTGACCGTAGGCACCACAGCAAACAAAAAAGGCGCCGAAGCGCCTTTTTTTTGCTGACCAACTGATGAATCAGGCCGGGAACGACGGCGGATTCACGTGAGCCATGTCTTCCAGAATACGAACAACCTGGCAGCTGTAGCCGAACTCATTGTCGTACCACACGTACAGGATGACGCGATTGTCGTTGCAGATAGTCGCCTCTGCATCCACCACGCCAGCGTGGCGAGAACCAACGAAGTCGGTGGAAACCACTTCCTGCGAGTTGGTGAAGTCGATTTGCTTGTGCAGTTCGGAGTGCAGCGCCATATGACGCAGGTAATCGTTCACTTCATCGCGGTTGGTCGACTTTTCCAGGTTCAGGTTCAGAATCGCCATGGAGACGTTCGGCGTCGGAACACGAATAGCATTACCACTCAGCTTGCCAGCCAGTTCCGGCAGCGCCTTGGCAACCGCCTTGGCAGCACCAGTCTCAGTGATAACCATGTTCAGCGCAGCACTACGACCACGACGATCGCCCTTGTGGAAGTTATCAATCAGGTTCTGGTCGTTGGTGTACGAGTGAACCGTCTCAACGTGACCGTTGACGATACCAAACTTGTCATTGATCGCCTTCAGCACCGGCACGATGGCGTTGGTGGTGCAGGAAGCAGCAGAGATAATCTTGTCTTCCGGAGAGATGGCCGCGTGATTGATGCCGTGAACGATGTTCTTCAGGTCACCCTTGCCCGGCGCGGTCAGCACAACCTGAGAGGCGCCCTTGCACTGCAGGTGCTGAGACAGGCCAGCCTCATCACGCCATACACCGGTGTTATCAACAACGATGGCGTCTTCGATGCCATAGCTGGTGTAATCGATGCTGGTCGGATCACTGGCGTAGATAACCTGGATCAGGTTGCCGTTGGCCGTGATGGTGTTGTTCTCTTCGTCCATGGTGATGGTGCCCTGGAAGGAACCATGGACCGAGTCGCGACGCAGCAGACTTGCACGCTTGGCCAGATCATTGGTAGCACCCTTGCGCACGACGATGGCGCGCAGGCGCAGGCCATCACCAGCACCGGCCTTCTCGATCAGAATGCGCGCCAGCAGGCGACCGATACGACCAAAACCGTACAGCACAACGTCGCGACCCTGACGACGCTCGCCGTTCTTGCCGATTACGCTGGCCAGCTCTTCACGCAGGAACGCGTTCAGATCATCACCACCAGAGGCGCGGAACTTGTTGACCAGGCGGGCCAGGTCAATGGAGGCCGGACCCAGATTCAGATCCAGCAGCTCTTTCAGAACCGGGAAGGTGTCGTGAACAGACAGCTCGTTGTCGTCGATCTGGCGAGCGAAACGGTGAGATTTCAACAGGCTGATGACAGAACGATTGACCAGACCACGGCCGTAGATCGAGGTAACCACGTTATGTTCGCGGTACAGACGACCAATCAGCGGAATCATCGCCTCAGCGGTTGCTTCACGGTCCGTCCAGTTTTCCAGACACTGGTCAAATTGGGCTTGAGTCACGGCTTTACCTTCCAAGTCTTGATAACCAAAGGGCGCATATTATGCTTTCAGCGCGTCGCATAGGCAATCATCCACACAAAATCCAGCCAGCACGGGCACAAACGCAACGAGCGCGTTAAACTGCCTGCCTTTGTCGGCCGGCCACCGGCCAGCGCGAATCCGAACCGACCTCAAGAGCCATCGCATGCCTGCACCCAAGCCGCTGCTATCCCCTCCCTTGACGGCCCCCACCGGTAACCGCCTGTACTGGACTGGACTGCAAGGCGCCGCCCGCGCCCTGGCCATCGCCGAGGGCGCGCAGCAACATAACGGTCTCAGCCTGGTGATTACGCCGGATACCGCTTCCGCCGACAGCCTGGAGCAAGAGTTGCATTTTTTTGCCCCGCAACTCCCGGTCATCAGCTTTCCTGATTGGGAAACCTTGCCGTACGACCGCTTTTCGCCACACCAGGACATCATCTCGCAGCGCCTGAAGACCCTGTTCCAGCTACCGCGTATCAGTCAGGGCATTCTCGTGGTGCCGATGACGACCGTGCTGCACCGCCTGCCGCCGCGCGACTTTCTCGGCGGCTCGGTTCTACTGCTGGAAATCGGCCAGCAGCTCGATATCGACCAGATGCGCATCAACCTGGATGCCGCCGGCTATCGCTGCGTCGACACTGTCTACGAGCACGGTGACTACGCCGTACGAGGCGCCCTGCTTGACCTGTTCCCGATGGGCAGCGCTCTGCCCTACCGCATCGACCTGCTGGACGACGAGATCGAAACGCTGCGTACCTTCGACCCCGAGACCCAGCGCTCGATTGACAAGGTAGATCGCATCCACCTACTGCCAGCCAAGGAGTTCCCGCTCGACAAGTCCGCACTGACGGGCTTTCGCGCGCGCTTTCGTGAGCGCTTCGAGGTCGATCACCGGCGCTGTCCGCTGTACATGGATCTGAGCGAAGGCCTGATTCCGCCCGGCATTGAATACTACCTGCCGCTGTTCTTCGATGAACTGGCCAACCTGTTCGACTACCTGCCGGACAACACCCGGCTATTTACCCTGCCCGGCATCGAGCAGAACGCCGAGCATTTCTGGCAGGACGTACGCACCCGTCACACCGAACAGGGCGTGGATCCGACTCGCCCACTGCTGCCGCCCAGCGAACTGTTTTTGCCGGTCGAAGAGGCCTTTGCCCTGCTCAAGCGGCATCCGCGCGTCGTCTGCCATCAGGATCGCCCGGACGAATCGCAAGCCAGCGTGTTCGACTGCCCAACACCACCGGAACTGGCGATCGACAACAAGCTGGAAAATCCGCTGGCGGCCCTGCAGCGCTTCCTTCAGCAGCATCCAGGTAAAACGCTGTTCGTTGCCGAGACCGCAGGTCGACGTGAAGCACTGACCGAACTGCTGGCACGCATCCAAATCAAACCGCAACTGGTGGACAGCTGGCCCGAGTTCAACTCCAGCAGCAGCCCCGTTGCCATTACCATCGCGCCGCTGGATCAGGGCATGCTGATCAACAGCGCCGCCGTCGCCCTGATCGCTGAAAGCCAGCTGTTTGGGCAACGCGTCATGCAACGCCGCCGCCGCGGCAAGGCAACCGACCTGGGCGACGCGGTGATCCGCAACCTGACCGAGCTGCGCGAGGGCGCGCCGGTCGTGCATATCGATCATGGCGTCGGTCGCTATCGCGGCCTGACTAACCTGACCGTTGAGGACCAACAAGCCGAGTTTCTGGTGCTGGAATACGCGGACGAGGCGACGCTGTACGTGCCGGTTGCCAACCTGCACCTGATTGCCCGCTACTCCGGCAGCGACGACGACAGCGCCCCGCTGCACCGGCTAGGTTCTGACCAATGGCAGAAGGCGCGTCGCAAGGCCGCCGAGAAGGTTCGCGACGTCGCCGCAGAACTGCTCGACGTGTACGCCCGCCGCGCCGCACGACAGGGCTTCAGCTTCGCCGACCCCGAACAGGATTATCAGAGCTTCGCCGACGATTTCCCGTTCGAGGAAACGGCCGACCAGCTCGCTGCCATCGAAGCGGTATTCAAGGACATGACCAGCTCGCAGCCGATGGACCGTCTGGTCTGCGGCGACGTCGGCTTCGGCAAGACCGAAGTCGCCATGCGCGCCGCCTTCCTCGCGGTACACAGCGGCAAACAAGTCGCCGTGCTGGTACCGACCACCCTGCTCGCCCAACAGCACTACAACAGCTTCAAGGACCGCTTTGCCAACTGGCCGGTGCGCGTTGAAGTGATGTCCCGCTTCAAGTCTGCCAAAGAAGTCAAAGCGGCTGCCGCCGAACTGGCGGAGGGCAAGGTCGATATCATGATCGGCACCCACAAACTGCTGCAGGGCGACGTTCAGTTCCAGGACCTGGGCCTGGTCATTATCGACGAAGAACACCGCTTCGGTGTCCGTCAGAAAGAAGCGCTAAAAGCACTGCGCAGCGAAGTCGACGTGCTGACCCTCACGGCAACGCCGATCCCGCGCACCCTGAACATGTCGTTCTCAGGCATGCGCGACCTGTCGATTATTGCCACACCGCCTGCACGGCGACTGTCGGTCAAAACCTTCGTCATGGTGCAGCAGAAGCCAGTGGTCAAAGAGGCGATCCTGCGTGAACTGCTGCGCGGCGGTCAGGTTTATTATCTGCACAACGACGTGGAAACTATCGAGAAGTGCGCCGCCGACCTGGCTGAGCTGGTTCCCGAGGCCCGTATCGGCATCAGCCACGGCCAGATGCCGGAACGTGCGCTCGAACAGGTTATGCGCGATTTTTATCACCGTCGCTTCAACATTCTGGTCACCAGCACCATTATCGAGACCGGGATCGACGTTCCCAGCGCCAACACCATCATCATCGAACGCGCCGACAAGTTCGGCCTGGCGCAGCTGCACCAGTTGCGCGGTCGCGTCGGCCGTAGCCACCACCAGGCATACGCCTACCTGCTGACCCCGGAAGGCCGCAAGATCACCAGCGATGCAGAGAAGCGTCTGGAAGCCATTGCCGGCGCCCAGGATCTGGGCGCCGGCTTCACCCTCGCCACCCACGACCTGGAAATTCGCGGCGCTGGCGAGCTGCTGGGCGAAGGCCAGAGTGGTCAGATTCAGGCGGTCGGTTTTACCCTGTACATGGAAATGCTTGAGCGCGCAGTCAAGGCGATCAAGCAGGGCAAGCAGCCCGAGCTGGAGCAACCACTCGGCGGCGGCACTGACATCAATCTGCGCCTGCCGGCACTGATCCCGGAGGACTATCTGCCGGACGTGCATGCCCGCCTGATCCTCTACAAACGCATTGCCAATGCCGCGGACGAAGATGCCTTGAAAGACCTGCAGGTTGAAATGATTGACCGCTTCGGCCTGCTGCCGGAACCAGTCAAGACCCTGTTCCGTATCACCGCACTGAAACTGCGCTGCGAGCCGCTCGGCATTACCAAAGTCGATGTCGGCGCCGAGCACGGCCGTATCGAGTTTGCCGCCGACACCCGCATCGACCCAATGGTACTGGTACGCATGATTCAGGACAGTCCACAGCGTTATCGACTTGAAGGCGCGACGGTATTTCGCTTCAATTCGCCCATGGGCAACGCCGAGCTGCGCCTGAACACCGTTGAGGCACTGTTTGAACGCCTCACCGAGACCCCGAAAGACACCACCAAAGGCAAAGGAAAACGCCCATGAAACTGTTGAGCAAACTGCTCTCCATCGCCCTGCTGTCCACCCTGGCCAGCGTGTCGCTGTCCGCCAGCGCCGAAGAGTATCTGGTCGAAGTGGTGTTCTTCGGCCAGCCTTCCGCACCACTCGTGCAAGGCACCAGCCCCGACCTGGATTGGGCCGCCGAAGCCGTTGACCTGGAAGGCACCGCACGCAGCGACGTGCGCGCTATCGACAAGACCCGCTACCGCCTGAGCAGCCAGGCCAGCAAGCTGGAGCAAAGTGGCTACCAGATTTACCTGCATCAAGCCTGGTCGCAGCCGCTGGACAACGATCTGATCGTCGCCCTGCACCGCGGCAGCGCAGAGAATGGCATTTACCCCATTCAGGGCCTGGTGAATCTGCGTCAGGAAAACCTGACTGAACTGAAGGTCGCGTTCTGGCGCAATCGTTCAGCGACGGAACTGCAACTGCAGTCCGACACGCCGCTGATTTCCGAATTCCTGCATCAAACCCGCGCCTTGCGCCCGGGCGAAGTTCATTACCTGGATCACCAGAGCCTGGGCATGCTGATCACCATCAGCCGCTGACCCGGAAATCGCCGCGCGCTCAGACGCGCGGCGATCCCTGCAGCACCTGTTGCAGCACGGCCTTGACCTGCTGCATCCCCGCATGAACAACCGCTTCAATCGCCTCCATGGTGATCACCTCGGTCGCCTTGCCGGCCGCCGGATTCACCACCAGCGCCAGACATGCATACGCTATCCCCAGCTCGCGAGCCAATGCCGCTTCCGGCATTCCTGTCATCCCGACCAGATCAGCACCATCACGCTCGAGCCGACGAATCTCAGCCGCCGTTTCCAGCCGCGGCCCCTGGGTCGCCGCATAGACGCCCCCCGGCAGGCACTGATGCCCTTGCAAGCGCAATACCTTGAGCAGACTCTGACGCAGCGATTCGTCATACGGCGAGGTAAAGTCGATGTGGGTAACCGCCTCCAGGTCATCCTCAAAATAGGTGGACGCCCGCCCCCACGTGTAGTCAATAAGCTGATCCGGCACACAGAAGGCGCCGGTCGCCAGCTGAGGATGAATGCCGCCAACGGCGTTAACCGCAATGACGCGGTCAACACCGGCCGCACGCAGCGCCCAGATGTTGGCGCGATAGTTCACCCGATGCGGCGGTATGCGGTGCGGATGACCATGACGCGCGAGAAAGCACACCGACTGCCCGCCAATACGCCCACGGACAATCGGCGCAGAAGGCTCGCCCCACGGGGTCTGCATCATCTCCTGACCCTCAATGTCCAAACCATCCAGCGCACTGAGCCCGGTACCTCCGATAACGCCCCAACTTCCGCTCATGCGTCGTTCTCCTGCAGCTCACGCGCCGACTCACGCAGCCGCCCACCAGCATTCTGAGCACTACGCAACTCAAGTGCGTCCGGCAAATGAATGGTCGACGTCGGAAACGCCACCTGCGCTTCGTGCTTCTCGATAATGGCCAGGATCTTCAACAACACGTCTTCTTTCACACGGTGGAATTCGGCCCAGACCGGCGTAGTGAAACAGTAGATAAAGAAATCGACTGACGATGGTGCGCAGCGGTCAAAGAACACCATCAGTGTCTGCTCCTGATCGATATCGGCATGCGCCTGCAGCATCTTGCGCACGTCAGCCACAATCGGCTCCATGCGCTGGATGTCGTCGTAACGGATGCCGATATGCTCGTAGATCCGTCGATGGGTCATACGCGAGGGGTTTTCCACTACGATGTTGGCGAACACTGCGTTGGGGATATACAGCGGGCGCTTGTCGAACGTACGAATGCGGGTCAGCCGCCAACCGATCTCCTCGACTGTGCCCTCGATATTACGATCCGGCGAGCGTATCCAGTTGCCAACCACGAACGGACGATCCAGGTAGATCATCAGCCCGCCGAAAAAGTTGGCAAGCAGATCCTTGGCAGCAAAGCCAACCGCAATCCCGCCAATACCACCGAATGCCAGCACCCCGGAAATGCTGTAACCCAACGACTGCAGAACCACCAGCGCCGCGGTAATGACTACGGAAGCCCTGAGCAGCTTGCCGATCGCACTAACGGTGGTCTGGTCGGCCGGCGTTTCCCGGTAATAGGGATCCACCAGACGCCGCTCGACCTGCTGCATCATGCGCAGGATAAACCAGGTCAGCAGCACGATCAGCAGCACGCGCTGCACCTGATCCAGCACCTGCGCCAAGCTCTGATCCATCTGCATCGCAGTGATCCGCGCCGCCCACATCAGGCCCATGCTCCAGATCAGTACCCAGGCCGGTCGACGCGCCGCTCCCACCAGCGCGTCATCCCAGATGTTGCGGGTCTTCTCTGCCCGTTTCTGCATGTGGTCCAGCACACGCTTGGCGACATAGGCACTGACCAGCGATGCCAGCACGACTGCAAAGACGTGGTAGATCCAGGCCTCGCCAATCAGCGGAAGCTGCTCGAGCTGCAGCTGCGCCGGCAGCTGTTCGATGAAATCATTCAAACCAGATCAAACTCCCTCAACAAGGAAACAGCCTGACGCCAATCAGGCGTCGCGCGGTAGTCGGCACCGGCAGGCGTACGGGTCAGCATGCGCGCAATGCGGGCCGGAGATTGCAGCCCTTGCTTCTGCGCGTGCACCAACCCCTCTTCCGCCGCCGCACGGTCATTGCAGATCAGCAGCATGTCGCATCCCGCCGCCTGCGCCGCATCAATGCGCTCGGCCATGCCGCCAACCGCATGCGCGCCTGCCATGGTCAGGTCATCACTGAAAATCACACCATCAAAACCCAGCTCCGCCCGCAGGATGTCCTGCAGCCAGCGGGTCGAGAATCCGGCGGGCAACGCATCCACCTGCGAATACACCACGTGGGCCGGCATGATGCCGTCCAGCTTGCCGGCCAGCGCCGCAAACGGTACGAGATCGGTACACCGAATGTCGTCCAGCGAGCGCTCGTCCACCGGCAGCGCAAAGTGAGAATCCGCCTCGGCCCAGCCGTGCCCGGGGAAGTGTTTTCCTGTTGCAGCCATGCCGGCCGCATGCAGACCGTCGATGTACGCGCCCGCAAGCCGCGCTACGCGCTCTGGATCACCACCCAGCGAACGGTTGCCGATCACCTGACTACGGCCGTAATCCAGATCGAGAACCGGCGCGAAGCTGATATCAATACCGCAAGCCAGCATCTCAGTTGCCATCACCCAAGCCGCAGCCTGTGCGACGGACTCGACGCGCGCATCATCAACCGCCGCCACATCGGCCAGGGCCGGCAAACGCAATACGTCGCGACGCAAGCGCTGAACCCGCCCACCTTCCTGGTCAATTGCGATCAGCATGTCCGGGCGCTCCTTGCGGATTGAGCGCACCAGCTCAGCAACCTGGCGGGGCGACTCGGTATTGCGCGCGAACAATATCAAGCCGGCGACTTCCGGCTGACGCAACAACTGCCGATCCTCTGCTTCCAGCCACAGGCCAGACAGATCCAGCATCAAGGCACCCTGTTTCAATATTGCTTCTCCTGAAAACGGTAACGCCCCATCAGGGCGCGTCAATCTGAACGCTACAACCGACCGGTGTGCGCTCGAACAGTTCCAGCATGTCGGTATTACGCAGACGGATACAGCCATGCGACAACGGCTCCCCCATCGGCTGATCGTCACCGGTACCATGCAAATAGATATAGCGGCGCTGGGAGTCCACCTGGCCGCCACGATTGAATCCGATCTGCTCACCGCAGAGCCAGAGAATGCGAGTCAGGATCCAGTCCCGTTTCGGAAACTGGTCAGCCAGCGCCTGAGACCAGACTTCTCCAGTAGGCCGGCGACCAATAAACACCGCCCCCAGAGGCAGACCGTCACCAATCCGCGCGCGCACGCGATGAGCACCGCGCGGCGTACAACCGGACCCTTCCTGCTCGCCGGGGCCGTTAAGCGCAGTAGACACGGCATAGCAGCAGACGAGCTCACCGGCACGGTAGCCGGTCAGCGTCTGTTCGTTCAGGGATATATGGATATGATCGAGCTGCATGTCACCTCCAACGCTGCGCACACCTTAGCGGACAGCGCGACGGAGGTAAATGCAGCTTAGAGTGCCACTGCGTCAGGACTGGCAAGCGCAGCGCTATCAGCGCGCATGCCTGCGGCCAGGAAGGGCACCATCAGCCGCAACACATCGTCCACCGCACGCGGCTCACCCAGCTCGGCTTCCGCGATCGCGCGCAGCGCCTTCATGCTGGACATCGTGAACGCAGCACTGCCCAGCATGAAATGCACGCGCCAGAACAGCTCCTGCGGCGGAATACCCGGCACAGCGCTTACGAGCAACTGCATATAGCGCTGAAATACCTTGCCATACACTTCGCTGAGGTATTTGCGCAGATGGCCCTGGCTCTGATTGAATGCCAAACCAAGCAAACGCATAAAGGTAGACAGATCGTTACCACTGCGTGGCTTTACTGCCAGCGCCTGGTGCACCAGCATCTCCAGCAGAGCTTCAAGACTCAGCGGAGTACCCTTGTCACGCGACTCACGCAGATCCAGCTCTTTCTCGAGACTGCTGACAAACGGATCAAGGAAACGCACGAACACCGCCTGGATCAGCGCCTTCTTGGAACCGAAGTGATAATTGACGGCAGCCAGGTTAACACCAGCCTTGCTGGTAATAAGGCGCAGAGAGGTTTCAGCAAAACCTTTTTCGGCAAAAAGCTGTTCAGCGGCGTCAAGAATTCGCTTGACCGTATCAGACTGCGCCATGCGCTCCCCCATGTGAGACAAACAATCGTTTCAAACATACGTTTAAAACGAATTTAGTGTCAACCCCACACCTGCCGTCTGCGCCACCCCTTCACACCCTCCTCACGTTTAATCGCCCCTTTAACCCTGTGCACTCCTAATTTGGGGTTGCCGGAACAAAACAACTGTATATAATCCCAGATACTGGATAAAAACACAGGCAGCTTGCGATGCAGAAACTTACCGCTCGACAACAGCAGGTTCTGGCGTTCATCAAGGAATACATGGACAGCAACGGCTACCCGCCAACCCGGGTCGACATTGCCAAAACACTGGGTTTCAAGTCGCCCAACGCCGCCGAAGATCACCTGCGCGCGCTGGCCCGCAAAGGTGCGATTGAGATGATCCCCGGCGCTTCCCGCGGCATCCGCCTGCCGGAGTCCGAAAGCGAGGCAAACGAAGATCAATTGCCGGTCATCGGGCGAGTCGCTGCCGGCGCGCCAATCCTGGCACTGGAAAACATTGAAGATCATTGCCGAATCTCCCCCGACTTTTTCACCCCGCGCGCCGACTACCTGCTGCGCGTACAGGGGGAAAGCATGAAGGACATCGGCATCATGGATGGCGACCTGCTGGCCGTGCACCGCACCAGCGAAGCGCGCAATGGCCAGGTCATCGTCGCACGCTTAGGCGAGGAAGTGACCGTCAAGCGCTTTCAGCGTCAAGGGCGCAAGGTGTCACTGATTGCAGAAAACCCGGACTTCAAACCGATTGAAGTCGACCTCGCAGAACAGGAACTTACCATTGAAGGTTTAAGCGTCGGAGTTATCCGCCGCTGAGGAGCTGATCATGCAGTACGCCCGCACCGAGCAACAGACCCTGACTCAGACTGACCTGTTTCATAACGCTCTGATGGCAACACGCCTCAAGCACCGCGCCTTCGAGCGACCCGAGCACATCAGCTCGCAAGACGATGAATCGGATGGCAGCTACAGCGAGATGACACTTCAAGGCAGCGCCCGCCAGTGCCTGCAGTGGCTGGCTCCGGTGTTACGCGAGCTAAGCCAGAAGGACTGCCGCCGCTGGCTTACCCTGATCGACCCACCCGCGTCCGTCAGCCAACAGTGGCTGCGAGGCGCCAATCTCGACCCGCAGCGCATTATGATCGTACGCTCCAAGGCCGGAATGGACAGCCTTACACTCTGCTGCGATCTGCTCAAGATGGGCGGTAGCCATACCGTAGTAAGCTGGCTCGACCGCGACAGCTGTGTAGCACCCCGCCTCGAGCGCGCAGCCCAGGATGGCCGCTGCCAGAGCCTGAACGTTCACCTCGGCTGATCGCGGGCACAAAAAAGGCCAGCTAGATGCTGGCCTTTACGGTGTTTCTATTATCGCTCAATGCAGGACACGACTTTCGGGAATAACCTCGTCGTCATCGTCCTCATCCATCATCTGACCGGCCGCCTGCATGCCAGCGCTGATCATCGCCTTGGCAACCTCGATATAACTTTCCTGCAAATATTCACGCGCATCGCGGGAGAACTCGATCACCACCAGCGGCTCACCCTCTTCGTCAGAACGGCGCAGCGCAACCTTGCCATTGGCGAGCTCGACGATTTCAAGGAAGGGTGAAGGCATTGCGGAGATCTCCTGTCTGAACTGCGCGCAGTGTAACACAGCGCCACAGTCAGGGCATCCGCGACACCGCCGTTACCACTCCTGCATACCGTCGCGATAGGCTCGCACGCGACGGGAAATCGCCTGTAACGCCTCTTCGGCCTGCGCGCTGGACCACTCGGCGACCGGCGTAGCGCTGGTAGCAATCAGCGAGTTCGTCGAATTATCGACCGGCTGCGGTGGCGCCTGCAGGCGCTGCCAGGCAGCGATGACGCCCGCCAGCCACGTATCAGCATTGTCTGCCAGCTCGGTCAGCTCAGCCAATTCGGGGCCGGGAAAGCGGCTAACCACCGACGGAATCAGAACACCCTCAACGTCACGCGCATCGACCAGCGGCCAGCGGTAGCGATCAGCAACCTCATGAATCAGCGCCAATACGCCACGATACAGATGGAACACGGCGTGCTCACGGTGGTACTGCGCCTGCGTCAGCGCGTCAATTGCATCGCTCTGCTCCGCCTGCTGCCAGGACTCAATAGCCCGGCGAGCAAAGTACAGCGCCTGATTGGTGCGGGTATAGACTTCGTTAGCCATGGTTGCCTGCCTTACTTCTTGGCCTTCTTGCTGCGACCGTCATCCACCGACCACTGCTTGCCATCATGGAACGCCCGCCATCCCGTGGGCTTGCCCTCTACCTCGGTCTGCACGTACTGTTCTTTGGTCTTGCGACTATAGCGCACAACCGTCGGATTGCCGTCCGGATCAGCCACCGGGGCATCGAGCAGGAAGTGATACTTCGGATCAATCTCCGCCTTGTGCGGAATCAGCTCCTTGACCAACGGTGCACGGGTTTCCCGGTTTTTCGGGAACTGACTGGCAGCCAGGAACAAGCCGGACGCGCCATCACGCAGCACGTAAACGTCGTCGACCTTCTCGCACTTGAGCTCCGGCATCGGCACCGGATCGGCCTTCGGTGGCGCTGCCTCGCCGTTGCGCAACAGCTTGCGGGTGTTCTTGCACTCACTGTTGGTACAGCCAAAATACTTGCCGAAACGGCCAGTCTTGAGCTGCATCTCGCTGCCGCACTTGTCGCACTCAAGCGTCGGGCCGTCGTAACCCTTGATCTTGAATTGGCCAGCTTCAATTTCAAAACCCGAGCAGTCCGGGTTGTTACCACAAACATGCAGCTTGCGACGCTCGTCAATCAGATAGCTGTCCATCGCGGTACCGCACAGCGCGCAACGATGCTTGCCACGCAGCACGCGCGACTCACCTTCTTCGTCATCCGCTGCCACTTCGTTGCCGGGCACCAGATTGATGGTCGCCTTGCAGCGCTCTTTCGGCGGCAGGGCGTAACCTGAACAGCCGAGGAACACGCCGGTTGAGGCGGTACGAATCATCATCGGACGACCGCAATCCTGACAGGGAATGTCAGTCAGCGTCGGCTGATTGGCACGCATGCCCTTGTCGTCGCCCGAGGCAGACGCCGTGCTCAGCTTGGCGCTGAAATCGGCATAAAAGTTGTTCAGCACCTGCTTCCACAACACGTCGCCATGGGCGACATCATCCAGCGACTCTTCCATGCTGGCGGTGAAACCGTAGTCCATCAGGTTCGGGAAGCTTTCGTTCAGGCGCTCGGTTACGATGTCGCCCATCTTCTCGGCGTAGAATCGGCGGTTGTTGAGGGTGACGTAGCCACGATCCTGAATGGTAGAAATGATCGACGCGTAGGTCGACGGACGACCGATACCGCGCTTCTCCAGCTCCTTTACCAAACTCGCCTCGGCGTAGCGCGCCGGCGGTTTGGTGAAGTGCTGTTTAGGGTCCAGCCCCTGCAGCGCCAGTACGTCGTCAACCTTGATGTCGGGCAGCACCTCATCCTCACCGCCCTTGCCCTGCTGCGGCATCACACGGGTGTAGCCGTCAAACTTGAGGATGCGGCCCTTGGCGCGCAACTCAAACTCGCCGGCAGCCACCTGAATGCTGGTCGACAGGTACTTCGCCGGGGTCATCTGACAGGCCACAAACTGGCGCCAGATCAGCTCATACAGCCGCTCGGCATCGCGCTCCATGCCCTTGAGATCGGTCTGCTTGAGCTTGACGTCGGAAGGACGAATCGCTTCGTGCGCCTCTTGCGCGCCTTCCTTGCTGCTGTAGAGATTTGGCTTCTCCGGCAGATAGGCTGCGCCGAAGTTGCTTTCGATGTAGCTGCGCGCCATGGCGATGGCATCCGCCGACAGGTTGGTCGAGTCGGTACGCATATAGGTGATGTAACCCGCCTCATACAGACGCTGGGCCATCATCATGGTTTTCTTCACACTGAAACCCAGGCGCGTGCTGGCAGCCTGCTGCAGTGTGGAGGTAATAAAGGGGGCATTCGGACGCGAGCTGGTCGGCTTGTCCTCACGCTTGACCGCCTTGTAAGCCGCCTTGTCGAGGACGGCCAGCGCCGCGTCGGTTTGCGCCTTATTGGTCGGACGGAAGGTCTCGCCGTTCTGCTTGACCACCTCAAAGCGCACGCTTTCAGCCTTCGGCGTATTCAGACGGGCATGCACTTCCCAGAATTCTTCCGGCACAAAGGCACGAATTTCCCGCTCGCGATCAACGATCAGCTTGACCGCGACAGACTGCACACGACCGGCCGACAGGCCACGGGCAATTTTCTGCCACAAAAGCGGCGAGACCATGTAGCCTACAACGCGATCAAGAAAACGACGCGCCTGCTGGGCGTTAACCCGGTTCATATCCAGCTCGCCAGGCTGCGAGAACGCCTCCTGAATAGCCTTTTTGGTGATTTCGTTGAATACCACGCGCTTGTAGCGCGAATCGTCGCCACCGATGCTCTCGCGCAGGTGCCAGGCAATGGCCTCCCCTTCGCGGTCCAAGTCCGTCGCGAGATAAACGGTGTCAGCATCCTTGGCCAGACGACGCAGTTCGTCGACAACCTTCTCCTTGCCGGGCAGGATTTCGTAATGAGCCTTCCAGTCGTTCTCAGGATCAACACCCATGCGCTTGACCAGTTGAGCGCGCGCCTTCTGCTGCTTCTCCTGCTCACTGGCGGCGACTTTGCGGCCACCCTTGGGTTTGCTTTCGGTCTTGCCACTGCCGCTGGTGGGCAGGTCGCGAATATGGCCGATACTCGACTTCACCACATACTCGTTACCGAGATACTTGTTGATTGTCTTGGCCTTGGCTGGCGACTCCACAATGACCAGTGCTTTTCCCATGGATACTTGTTTTCCTGACCCGAACTGAACTCGAAACTGGCGACTCAGCCACATCGCACGGCAAATTGCCGGATGGGCTGGAGGGGCCAGAGCCTACACGTCTTCGCTGATAAAGGTAAAGCGCGGATGTGACTCCCCGTCAACCTCAACCACTTCATTGAACATGGCCAGCGGTCTGACCCACAGATCAAACTCGCCATACAGCGTTCGATATACAACCAGCTCTTCCTCGGTCTCGGAGTGCCGCGCCAGACCGATGACCTGATAGTCCTTTCCTTTATAGTGCCGATAGCGTCCGGGACGCATTGCTGAACCTCCCCTGCCGACTGGCAGCATCAATAAAAAAGCCGAGGCACAAGGCCTCGGCTCTCGGTAACACCCGTTATCTTCAGACGCGCTCGAAGACCGTGGTGATACCCTGACCCAGACCAACACACATGGTAGAGATACCGATAGTGCCGCTGTTCTGTTTCATGACGTTCAGCAGGGTGCCGGAGATACGTGCACCGGAGCAGCCGAACGGGTGACCCAGAGCGATCGCGCCGCCGTGCAGGTTCACCTTCTCGTCCATCTTGTCCAGCAGCTTCAGGTCTTTCAGGACCGGCAGAGCCTGGGCAGCGAAGGCTTCGTTCAGTTCAACGAAGTCAACGTCATCCATGGTCAGGCCAGCGCGCTGCAGCGCCTTCTTGGTGGACGGAACCGGGCCGTAACCCATGATCGCCGGATCAACACCAGCAACCGCCATGGAACGGATGACAGCCAGCGGCTCAAGGCCCAGGGCCTGGGCGCGCTCGGCAGACATCACGATCATGCAGGAAGCGCCGTCGGTGATCTGCGAGGAAGTACCGGCAGTCACGGTACCGCCTTTGGGGTTGAACGCCGGACGCAGGGCCGCCAGGCTTTCCAGAGTGGTCTCCGGACGAATGGTTTCGTCGGTGGTGAACACTTTCAGGAAGCCGTTCTCGTCGTGGCCTTCCATCGGGATGATTTCATCCTTGAAGTTGCCTTCGACGGTGGCCTTGTGTGCCAGACGGTGAGAACGCTCACCAAAGGCATCCTGCTGCTCGCGGGTGATGCCGTGCATCTTGCCCAGCATTTCAGCAGTCAGACCCATCATGCCGGACGCCTTGGCGGCGTACAGTGACATGGCCGGGTTCGGATCAACACCGTGCATCATGCTGACGTGGCCCATGTGCTCGACACCACCAACGACGAACACATCACCGTTACCGGTCATGATCGCCTGAGCAGCGGTGTGCAGCGCGCTCATGGAGGAACCACACAGACGGCTGACAGTCTGCGCAGCACTGGTGTGCGGGATCGGAGTCATCAGCGACGCCATGCGCGCGATGTTCCAGCCCTGCTCCAGGGTCTGGTTTACACAGCCCCAGATCACATCTTCAACTTCTGCCGGGTCGATCTTCGGGTTACGTGCCAGTACGCCGGTGATCAGGTTGGCGGACAGGGTTTCAGCACGCACGTTGCGATACATGCCGCCCTTGGAACGGCCCATCGGGGTGCGGCCGAAATCGACAATTACGACGTCTCTCGGATTCAGGCTCATAGATTTACTCTCGCTCTGTACGTTCCGCGGTTAACCGAAGAATTTCTGACCGTTCTTCGCCATTTCACGCAGCTTTTCAGTCGGTGCGTACATGGCGCCGAATTCGGCGTATTTGTCAGCGATGGCGACGAATTCAGCCACGCCGATGGTGTCGATGTAACGCAGGGCGCCACCACGGAAGGGCGGGAAGCCGATACCGTAGATCAGACCCATATCTGCGTCAGCCGCGGACTCGACAATGCCGTCTTCCAGGCAGCGTACGGTTTCCAGACACAGCGGAACCATCATGATTTCGATGATTTCCTCGTCGGTGAACTCACGCTGTTCCAGAACCACTTCTTTCAGCAGTTCGTAAGCCTTGGCGTCGACAACCTTCTTCGGCTTGCCCTTCTTGTCCATCTCGTAGGCGTAGAAGCCGCTGCCGGTCTTCTGACCCAGGCGGCCAGCGTCGTACATGACGTCAACAGCGGTACGGGTCTTGTCAGCCATGCGATCCGGGTAGCCTTCAGCCATGACGTCACGGCCGTGATGACCAGTGTCCATGCCGACAACGTCCATCAGGTAAGCCGGGCCCATCGGCCAGCCAAACTTTTCCATGACCTTGTCGACGCGCTGGAAGTCCGCGCCCATGCCGATCAGGCGAGCAAAGCCGCCGAAGTACGGGAACAGCACACGGTTGACCAGGAAGCCGGGGCAGTCGTTAACGACAACCGGGGTCTTGCCCATCTTCTTGGCGTAAGCAACGGTAGTGGCAACAGCCTTGTCGCTGGACTTCGCACCACGAATAACCTCAACCAGCGGCATCATGTGTACCGGGTTGAAGAAGTGCATGCCGCAGAAGTTTTCCGGACGCTTGAGCGCCTCGGCCAGATAGGTAATGGAGATAGTCGAGGTGTTGGAAGTGAGGATGGTGTCTTCACCTACCTGACCTTCAACCTCAGCCAGCACGGCGTGCTTGACCTTCGGGTTCTCGACGACCGCCTCAACCACCAGGTCAACTTCCTTGAAGTCACCGTAAGACATGGTCGGACGGATGGCGTTCAGCGCCTTGGCCATCTGATCGGGCTTCATACGACCTTTGGCAACGCGACTACCCAGCAGCTTGGACGCTTCGTCCAGACCCAGCTGAATGCCTTCCTCGCGGATATCCTTCATCAGGATCGGGGTGCCCTTGACCGCAGACTGGTAAGCGATGCCGCCACCCATGATGCCTGCACCCAGTACGGCAGCCAGCTTCACGTCGGCCGCTTGCTTGTCGTACTTCTTGGCCTTGTGCTTGAGCGCCTGATCGTTCAGGAACAAGCCTACCAGGCTGGCAGCCACGGAGGTTTTAGCCAACTTGGCAAAACCGGCAGCTTCAATTTCCAGCGCCTTTTCACGACCGTGGTTAGCGGCCTTCTGGATAGTCTTGATCGCTTCAACCGGTGCCGGGTAGTTCGGACCAGCCTGACCAGCGACGAAACCCTTGGAGGTTTCAAACGCCATCATTTGCTCGATGGTGTTCAGCTTGATCTTTTCCAGCTTGGGCTGACGCTTGGCCTTGTAGTCCAGCTCACCAGCGATAGCGCGCTTGATCACGTCAATGGCCGCTGCTTTCAGCTTGTCATCAGCAACGACAGCGTCAACCGCACCGATCTTCAGGGCCTTGTCAGCACGCTGTTCAGCGCCGCCGCAGATCCATTCGATGGCGTTATCAACACCGATCAGACGCGGCAGACGTACAGTACCGCCGAAGCCCGGGTAGATACCCAGCTTGACTTCCGGCAGACCGATCTTGGCGCTTGCAGCCATGATGCGGAAGTCAGCAGCCAGACACATTTCCAGACCGCCGCCCAGCGCGATGCCGTTGATGGCAGCGACAGTGGGAACATTCAGATCTTCGAATGCATTGAAGATTTTGTTGGCTTCCAGGTTACCAGCAACCAGATCTTCTTCCGGCAGCTTGAAGGTGCCAACGAATTCGGTGATATCGGCGCCGACGATAAATACGTCCTTGCCGCTGGTGACAACAACGCCGGTGACATCGGCCTTGTTCTGGATGGCCTCTACCGCCGCCTGCAACTCGGACAGAGTGGCGCTATTGAACTTGTTGACCGACTCGCCCTGCAGATCAAATCTGAGCTCGACGATGCCGTCTTCAAGGCCTTGAACCGTGATGGCTTTACCTTCGTAAATCATCAACTGATCTCCACGCTATGAAAAGCACATGAGAAACACTGGCCAGCTGCGCGCCTTTGCCGACACGTCAGCCCACCAGTGTCATGAACGATCCCGATAATCGGGTGATACGCTGAATCAAAAAATTCATACGACCGTTTGATTCGGTGCGCACACCTTCTGTGAATTCGCCTCTATTGTCAATTGGGATACATGGCACAAGGCCCAACAAACTCACATAGAAACCACAAAAAAACAGACAAAATAACTTAAAAAACAAATAGATATAAAAAACAGAAGCATCTCACACCAAACGCTAACTTTATCCACAAAACGCCCTGGAACAGCACGCTAAACGAGCGCACGCACCACCGGTGAGCACTCAAATCGGCCAGGACAGGGAGCTGTCGGCATACCAGGATCAGCGCTATGCTTATTCACAAGACCTTGGCTGAAAGCCCGCAGGATAGAGCAGAAAAACGGGCTGCACGCAGCTCTGCAAGACTGCTAGTATCGCTGCAAAAAAAGGAGAAAGAGCCAATGCTGTACAAACACGTGCTGGTAGCAGTAGACCTGATTGAAGAGTGTCGCGCTGTCGCCGACCACGCATTGCAGCTGGCCAATGCCCTGAATGCCAGACTCTCACTACTTCATGTGGTAGAGCCACTGGCGATGGCGTACGGCGGCGACGTGCCGATGGACTTGTCTATGCTGCAGCAACAGCAATTCGAGCAAGCCAAGGAAAGGATGCAGCTGTTCGCTGCGGATTACGGACTTGCCGACGACCAACTGCAAATTGCCTTCGGCCACCCCAGGCAGGAAATCCACCGCATCGCAACCGAGCAGGAATGCGACCTGATCGTCGTAGGCAGTCATGGCCGCCACGGCCTTGCCCTGCTGCTCGGCTCCACCGCTAATGACGTATTGCACGGCGCGCCCTGCGACGTGATAGCAGTACGGCTGGGGAAGAAGGGCTAACAGCTGAAGGCTGAAGGCTGAAGGCTGAAGGCTGAAAAGCCTAGCCATGTGCTTAAGTTATCCTTCAAGCACCAACCTGACCTTCCAGCCCTACAGCCTCTAGCCTCTAGCCTCTAGCCTCTAGCCGGGCGGCCTAGCCGCCCGCCTGATCCTCCAGCTCCGCCCAACGCTCCATCGCGGCATCCAATTCGGCCTGTTTGGCCTCCACTGCGGCCAGCACCGGCGCAGTGACCTCATGTGACTGCAGATAGAACTCAGGATCACCGACCTGCACCTGCAAGGCTTCCAGCTCCGATTCCAGCTTTTCCAGCACCGCAGGCAAGCCATCCAGCTCACGTTGCAGCTTGTAGCTGAGCTTGGGCTTGGCGGCCGCTGCCGGCGCCGCAGCAACCGGCTCAGGGGCGGGTTCGGCAACCGGCGCGCTCTGCGGCTGCGCCTTTTCGCCCCACTCCGCCAGCTGGTCGACGCTGCCGCCCTGACGCAGCCAGTCCGCATAGCCGCCAACATACTCGCGCACCCGCCCCTGGCCTTCAAACACCAGGCTGCTGGTGACCACGTTGTCGAGGAATGCCCGGTCGTGACTGACAATCAGCACCGTGCCATCAAACCCCGCGAGCACCTCTTCCAGCAGCTCAAGGGTTTCCACATCGAGGTCGTTGGTTGGCTCATCCAGTACCAGCATGTTGGCCGGCTTACTGAACAGTCGCGCCAGCAGCAGACGCGCACGCTCCCCGCCCGATAGCGCTTTGACCGGGGTGCGGGCACGCTCGGCGGAGAACAGGAAATCTCCCAGATAACTGATGATGTGCCTGCGATCACCATTGATTTCGATGAAGTCGCGCCCTTCGGAGATGTTGTCGATGACCGTCTTTTCCGGGTCCAGCTGATCACGCAGCTGATCGAAGTAGGCCACTTCCAGCCGGGTACCGCTGTGAATCCGCCCGTCTGTTGGCTGCAACTGCCCCAGCAGCAGCTTGAGCAAGGTACTCTTGCCCGAGCCGTTGTTGCCGATCAGGCCGATGCGGTCACCGCGAATCACGTTCAGCGACAAATCGCGCACCAGCGGCGGTCGACCAGGCCAGGCAAAGTTGACGTTCTCCGCCTCGATAACCCGCTTACCCGAGGCGTCCGCCGTTTCCAGCTGGAAGCTCGCCTTGCCCTGACGTTCAATGCGCTGCGCGCGCTCTTCGCGCATTGCCTTGAGCGCGCGGACCCGCCCCTCGTTGCGGGTGCGGCGCGCTTTGATGCCTTGTCGAATCCAGGCCTCTTCCTGCGCGAGCTTCTTGTCAAACAGGGCATTGGCCGTCGCCTCTGCCGCCAGCTGCTGCTCCTTGTGCTCAAGGAAGCTGCGGTAATCGCCCTGCCAGTCGATCAACTGGCCGCGGTCCAGCTCGAGAATGCGCGTCGCCAGCGCCTGCAGGAAAGAACGGTCGTGGGTGATAAACAGCACCGCACCACGAAACTCCAGCAGCACGCTTTCCAGCCATGCGATGGTGTGGATATCCAGGTGGTTGGTAGGCTCGTCCAGCAGCAATACATCGGGCTCAGCCACCAGCGCCTGCGCCAGCAGCACGCGGCGGCGCCAGCCACCGGACAGCTCGGACATCTGCTTGTCGGCAGGCAACCCGAGCCGGGTCAGAGTGGTGTCGACCAGTTGATCCAGCCGCCAGCCATCTTTGGCCTCCAGCTGCACCTGCACCTTTTCCAGTCGTGCCAATTCGGCATCACCCATGTCACCGGTAATCAGGTGGTGATACTCGGCCAGCAACTCGCCCACGCCGGCGAGCCCGGAGGCCACCACGTCGTAGACCGTCTTGTCATCAGCCGCAGGCAGCTCCTGCGGCAACTGACCGATCTTCAATCCCGGCGCGAACCAGATCTCGCCTTCGTCTGGCGTCTGCTCACCGGTCACCAGGCGAAACAGACTGGACTTGCCAGCGCCATTGCGACCGATCAAGCAGACCCGTTCGCCACGGTCGAGCTGAAAGCCGACCTTGTCGAGCAGCGGATTGAGCCCGTAGGCCAGAGAAACATCGGAAAACGAGAGCAGCGGCATAATTCACCTGTTGGCTATCAAGCCCGACATTCTACCCGTTGCAGCCTCGTCCGATAACCGCCACACAGCAATTAACAAAAGCCCCCTTTGCCGCACAAAGGCAAACCGCTAAGCTGAGCGGACAGCTTTGTCGTCCGTCGCGTTCGCGACGAGCAGCTGACGTTCAATCGCGTCACACCGCCTTTTGCGGCAGGATCATCATGCGTTTCCACACCCGTTCAGTACTTTGCCGTACCCTCGCTGCCGTTTTACTAC
Organism: Pseudomonadaceae bacterium; assembly: GCA_038114645.1. Taxonomy (GTDB): domain Bacteria; phylum Pseudomonadota; class Gammaproteobacteria; order Pseudomonadales; family Pseudomonadaceae; genus Halopseudomonas. The sequence goes on from JAYNRF010000009.1 coordinate 42,478, forward strand.
TGCCTGCTCTCGCACAGGCAAGCGGCCGCATCGAGAGCCAGCGCCTGGCCTACGACCGCGCCCTTGGCAGCATCGAAAAACAGCAATGGGATCAGTTCCGCCAACTGGAACCGAGTCTGCGCGACTACGTTCTTTACCCCTATGTGCGTCAGGCCTACCTGAACCAGACCTTCACTAACGCCTCCGACAGTGACCTGGCCGACTTCGTCAACAAACACAGCGACCTGCCGTTCGCCGCACGCCTGAAAGACCGCTGGCTCACTCGACTGGCCAGCGAGGGTAAGTGGAACCTGTTCGACCAGCACTATCTGGAGGCAGATCACAACGCCAGCCAGGACTGTCGGCGCGCCATGCACCAATGGGACCTCGGCGATCACGCCGGCGCGATGCAGCAGGCCCAGACGCTCTGGACGGTAGGCCGCTCCCAGCCCAACGCCTGCAACCCGCTATTTGACCGCTGGCGTGCCGCTGGCGGCCTGAACGACGACATCGTCTGGCAACGCATTCGCCTCGCCCTGCTGTACCGCCAGGACGCACTGGCCCGTTATCTGACCAAACTGATGCAACACAATCAGGCCTTGGCCACCCTGTTCGTCGATACCGCGACCCAGCCAACCAGGCTGCGTGACGCCAGTCGCTATCGTGGACTGCCCAACAGGCAGATGGCCGATATTGCCACCGTGTCGCTGCGCCGCCTCGGCCGCGACGACGCCAGCACCGCGCTCAGCCTGTGGCCGCTGTACAAGGACCTGCCCTTCAGCGAAGAAGACCGATTGGCCATCACCCGTGACATCGGCGTACGCCTGGCCAAGAAGATCGACCCCGCAGCGCTGACCTTCATGGCCGCCAACGACCCGCAGATGAAAGACGACGAAATCAGCGAGTGGCGCGTCCGTCTGGCGCTGCGTACCCGCCAATGGGATACCGCGCATCAGTTGACCCAGGCACTACCGTCGTCACTGGCCCAACAGAGCCGCTGGCGCTATTGGCGCCTGCGCAGCACGCAGCTTTCATCCAGCGCAGCGGGCGAACTGGTCAGCGACTACAAGTCACTGGCGCAGGAGCGCGACTTCTATGGTTTTCTGGCCGCCGAGCGTGCACGCACGCCCTACGCCTTGAACCACCAACGCGCAAACGTCAGCGACAGCGTCATGCGCAGCGTGCAACAAGACCCGGGCATCCTCCGCGCCCGCGAGTTCCTCAATCGCAACGACGTCATCAGCGCGCGTCGCGAGTGGTATCACGCCGGCGACCGCTTCAACCGCGAGCAACTGATCGCACAGGCGGTATTGGCCAACGAGATGGCCTGGTACTTCCCTGCTATCCGCGGCATCAGCCAGGCACAGTATTGGGATGACCTGGATATCCGCTTCCCGATGGCATATCAGCAGTCGATTCAGAACCAGGCGCGCACCCGCCAGATCAACTCCACCTGGGTCTACGCGATCACCCGCCAGGAAAGCGCCTTCATGGCCGACGCACGCTCACACGCGGGCGCCATGGGCCTGATGCAATTAATGCCTGCCACCGCCCGCGAAACCGCCCAGCGTTACGCTATTCCCTACTCAGGCCATCAGGACGCCCTGAACCCCGAGCGCAACATTGCCCTGGGCGCAGCCTACCTGTCGGGTCTGAGTCAGCAGTTTCGCGGCAACCGGGTACTCGCATCTGCAGCCTACAACGCCGGGCCGGGCCGGGTACGCCAATGGACGCGCGACATGGGCAGCCTGCCAGCTGACGTCTGGATTGAAGCAATCCCCTTCGACGAAACCCGCAAGTACGTGCAGAGCGTGTTGAGCTACGCCGTGATCTACGGCCAGAAACTCGGCATTGAGCAACCCGTCATGGAGCAGCACGAACGCTATCTGGAGCCATAAAAAAGCGGCCCTTGCCGACTAAGGCAAGGGCCGCTTTCTGCCGCGCAGGCACGCTGCGTCAGCTATCGAGCAACTGCAAGCGCGTGCGCACAGTCTCAACCAACTGGTCCGGCTGAAACTTCGACAGGAAGCCATCACAACCGACCTTATCCACCATGGCCTTGTTGAAACTCCCCGATAACGACGTGTGCAGTACCACATAGAGATTCTTGAGGCGCGGATCCTGACGAATCTCCGCGGTCAACCGATAACCATCCATCTCCGGCATTTCGGCATCAGTGATGACCATCAGCAACCGCTCATTGATGTCCTCACCGGCGTCTACCCAGCCTTTGAGCATCTGTAGCGCCTTTAATCCATCCGTTGCCACATGCAGTTTGAGATCGAGCTGAGCCAGCGTATCGCGCACCTGATTGACCCCGGTCGGCGAGTCATCAACCACCAGCACCTCACGCCCACGGGCGCGCTCCAGCAGCGGATCTTCCAGCAGGGCATCACTGACACGCGTATTAAACGGAACGATTTCCGCCAGTACCTTCTCGACGTCGATGATCTCGACCAGTCGCATGTTTTCAAGGCGCGTAATGGCAGTGAGGTAATGCGCTCGTCCGGCCCCGCGCGGCGGCGGCTGCACGGCATCCCAGTTGAGGTTGAGAATGCGATCCACCGCCCGCACCAAAAACGCCTGCACTGACAGGTTATATTCGGTAACGATGATGGTGCTGTTGGCATCGGCTTTGAGCGGCTGCAGGCCGATAGCACCCGAGAGGTCAATAACCGGAATGGTCTGCCCGCGCAGATGAATCACACCAACGACATGCGGGTGGCGCTGCGGCATCTGCGTCAACGCAGGCAACGTGAGAACTTCGCGGATTTTGAAAACGTTGAGGGCAAACAGCTGCGGGCCGGCCAGCTGAAACAGCAAAATTTCCAGCCGATTCTCACCCACCAGACGAGTTCGCGAATCGACCGTATCCAGTACCCCTGCCATGACAAGCCTCGCCGAACCGGTTAGTCAAGGGCTGGCAGGATGCCAGCCCGGTTCAGGCAGTATAGCGCCAGTCGAGCAAGTAAAGACAAGGCCTTATCAGTAGTAGGCGTTTTCCGTCACGGAATGATCGGTAACGTCGCGCACGCCATTAATCTCGGGGATGCGCGCAATCATGGTCTTTTCGATTCCTTCCTTGAGGGTAACGTCAACCATGCCGCAGCCCTGACAGCCGCCACCGAACTGCAGAATCGCAATCCCGCCCTCAACCACATCGACCAGCTTGACGTCACCGCCGTGGCTGGCGAGCCCCGGGTTGATTTCGGTCTGCAGCAGATAGTTGATTCGGTCGTTCAGCGGGCTGTCGTCGTTGACCATCGGCACCTTGGCGTTTGGTGCCTTGATGGTCAGCTGTCCACCCATACGGTCGGTCGCGAAGTCAACCAGCGCCTCTTCAAGGAAGGGCTCACTCACGGCATCGATGAAGACACGAAAAGAGTCCAGTGCCATAAGGCGGTCTTCAGGCTTCTCTTCACCGGGTTTGCAGTAGGCAATGCAGGTCTCGGCGTACGGGGTACCCGGCTGGGTGATGAACACCCGAATGCCGACGCCGTCGGTGTCCTGCTTGGACAACAGATCAGCCAAATACTCTTCTGCTGCCTTGGTAAAGGTAATGCCTGCCATGAAATGCCTCTTACTCGATGACCTGAGGGTGCAAGTGTACGGGAAGCCGCTGCCCGAATAAAGCCCTACCTTTTTGCTTGGTTATTCGCCGGAGCGCGCAGAGATTCAGCCTGAGAGCACGTCGTGGTATGCTTCCCGGCTTTTCAGCGCGCCTTTTCGGAGTCCCCATGTCTGACCGTAGCACCCGCCTGACCGCCCTGCGCAATGCTCTGCAGCAGCGCATTCTGATCCTTGATGGCGGCATGGGGACCATGATCCAGAGCTACAAGCTGGAGGAATCCGACTATCGCGGCGAGCGCTTCGCCGATTGGCCGAGCGACGTAAAGGGCAACAATGACCTGTTGCTGCTGAGCAAACCTGAGGTCATTGCCGAGATCGAAAAGGCGTATCTGGACGCAGGCGCCGACATCATCGAAACCAATACCTTCAACGCCACCCAGATTTCTCAGGCCGACTACGGCATGCAGGACCTGGCGTACGAACTGAACGTCGCCGGCGCACGTGTTGCCCGCCAGGTTTGCGATGCCAAGACAGCAGAAACCCCGGATCGCCCGCGCTTTGTCGCCGGCGTACTCGGCCCGACCAGCCGCACCTGTTCCATTTCACCGGACGTCAACGACCCGGGTTATCGCAACGTCACCTTTGACGAGTTGGTCGAGAACTACACCGAGGCGACCCGCGGCCTGATCGAGGGCGGCGCAGACCTGATCCTGATTGAAACCATCTTCGATACCCTGAACGCCAAGGCAGCTATCTTCGCTGTTCAGCAGGTGTTCGAAGCAGACGGCGTCGAGCTGCCGATCATGATCTCCGGCACCATCACCGATGCCTCCGGCCGCACCCTGTCCGGCCAGACCACCGAAGCCTTCTGGAACTCGGTGCGCCACGCCAACCCGATCTCGGTCGGCCTGAACTGCGCGCTCGGTGCCAAAGAGCTGCGCCCCTATCTGGAAGAGCTGTCGAACAAGGCCGGTACGCACGTTTCTGCGCACCCGAACGCGGGGCTGCCCAACGAGTTTGGCGAATACGACGAGACCCCGGCACAGATGGCGGTCGTGGTCGAGGAGTTTGCGGCTGCAGGCTTCCTGAACATCATTGGCGGCTGCTGCGGCACCACGCCGGGCCACATTCAGGCGATTGCTGAAGCCGTCAAGAAATACTCGCCGCGCGCTATTCCAGACATTCCGCGCGCCTGCCGCCTGTCCGGTCTCGAGCCGTTCACCATCGACCGCAACTCGCTGTTCGTCAACGTCGGCGAGCGTACCAACATTACCGGCAGCGCCAAGTTTGCCCGTCTGATCCGCGAGGAAAACTACGCCGAAGCGCTCGACGTCGCCCTGCAGCAGGTCGAGGCCGGCGCGCAGGTGATCGACATCAACATGGACGAGGGCATGCTCGACTCCAAGGCGGCGATGGTGCGTTTCCTTAACCTGATCGCCTCCGAGCCGGACATCTCGCGCGTGCCGATCATGATCGACTCCTCCAAGTGGGAAGTGATCGAAGCCGGTCTCAAGTGCATTCAGGGCAAGGGCATTGTCAACTCTATTTCCATGAAGGAAGGCGTTGAGCAATTCAAGCACCATGCCCGTCTGTGCAAGCGCTACGGTGCCGCCGTGGTGGTCATGGCCTTTGATGAGCAGGGCCAGGCCGACACCGAAGCACGCAAGAACGAAATCTGCCAGCGCAGCTACGATATTCTGGTCAACGAAGTCGGCTTCCCGCCGGAAGACATCATCTTCGATCCGAACATCTTTGCCGTCGCCACCGGCATCGAGGAACACAACAACTATGCAGTCGACTTCATCAACGCGTGCGCCTACATCCGCGACAACCTGCCCTACGCCCTGAGCTCGGGCGGCGTGTCCAACGTGTCCTTCTCGTTCCGCGGCAACAACCCGGTGCGCGAGGCGATCCACTCCGTATTCCTCTATTACGCCATCCGCAACGGCCTGACGATGGGTATCGTCAACGCTGGCCAGCTGGAGATCTACGACGAGATCCCCGCCGAACTGCGTGAACGCGTCGAGGATGTGGTACTTAACCGCAGCGACGAAGCCACCGAGGCGCTGCTGGCCATCGCCGACCAATTCAAGGGCGACGGCAGCGTCAAGGAAGCGGAAAACGAGGAATGGCGCAGCTGGCCGGTTGAAAAGCGTCTTGAGCACGCACTGGTCAAGGGCATCACCACCTGGATCGTCGAAGATACCGAGCTGGCCCGCCAGGGCTGCGCGCGGCCGATCGAGGTAATCGAAGGGCCACTGATGGCCGGTATGAACGTAGTCGGCGACCTGTTTGGCTCCGGCAAGATGTTCCTGCCGCAGGTAGTCAAATCCGCCCGCGTGATGAAGCAGGCGGTAGCGCACCTGATTCCCTTCATTGAGGAAGAAAAAGGCGACACCCCCGAGGCCAAGGGCAAGATCCTGATGGCCACGGTCAAGGGCGACGTGCACGACATCGGCAAGAACATCGTCGGCGTGGTGCTCGGCTGTAACGGCTACGACATCGTCGACCTTGGCGTCATGGTGCCGGCAGAGAAGATCCTGCAGACCGCCATTGACGAGAAGTGCGACATCATTGGCCTGTCCGGCCTGATCACCCCCTCGCTCGACGAGATGGTGCACGTTGCCCGCGAAATGCAGCGCCGCGACTTCCATCTGCCGCTGCTGATCGGTGGCGCCACCACATCCAAGGCGCACACCGCGGTGAAGATCGAGCCGCACTATCACAACGATGCCGTGGTCTACGTGACCGATGCGTCCCGCGCGGTCGGCGTTGCCACCTCGCTGCTCTCCAAGGAATTGAAGAGCGGCTATGTACAGCAGGTGCGCGAAGACTACGCCGTGGTACGCGAGCGCACAGCCAACCGCTCGGCCCGCACCGAATACCTGACCTACCAGCAGGCCCTCGACAACCGTCTGCAACTGGACTGGAGCGACTACACGCCGCCGGCACCTCGCGTACAGGGCGTCCAGTTACTGGACAACATCGACCTGCGCACCCTGGCGCAGTACATCGACTGGACCCCCTTCTTCATCGCCTGGGATCTGGCCGGCAAATACCCGCGCATCCTGCAGGACGAAGTGGTTGGCGAAGCCGCCACCTCGCTGTTCAATGATGCTCAGGCTCTGCTGGAGAAGATCATCAGCGAGAAACGCCTGACCGCTCGCGCACTGTTCGGCTTCTGGCCGGCCAGCCAGGTCGACGGCGACGACATTCAGCTGCGCGACGAGAACGGTGTACCGCTCGCTCGCCTGCATCACCTGCGCCAGCAGAACATCAAGCCCGACGGCAAACCCAACCTGTCACTCGCCGACTTCGTTGCGCCAGAAACCAGCGGCAAGACAGACTACGTAGGCGGTTTCATTACCACCGCCGGCATCGGTGCCGAAGAAATGGCCAAGGAATACGAAGCCAAGGGCGACGACTACAACGCGATCATGGTCAAGGCGCTGGCCGACCGCCTCGCCGAAGCCTGCGCCGAGTGGCTGCACGAGCAGGTGCGCAAAGACTACTGGGGCTACGCCGATGACGAACACCTGGCCAACGAGGATCTGATCCGCGAGCAATACCGCGGCATTCGTCCGGCGCCGGGCTACCCCGCCTGCCCGGATCACACCGAGAAAGCGACGCTGTTCCGCCTGCTTGATCCCAAGCAACAGTGCGGCGTTGAGCTGACCGAGCATTTCGCGATGTATCCGGCAGCGTCGGTCAGCGGCTGGTACTTCTCGCATCCGCAGAGCCAGTACTTCGCGGTCGGCAAAATCGGGCGTGATCAAGTCGAATCCTACAGTCAGCGCAAGCAGCAGGAGCAGGACGGCGTCGAGCGCTGGCTCTCGCCGAACCTGAATTACGACCGCTAACCTGATGGCCTTGCTGCCGGCGCGCGACCGGCTCAAGAGTATTGCCACTCTCGGCTTGCCGATCATGGGTGGCATGCTCAGCCAGAGTCTGCTCAATCTGATTGATGCTGCGATGGTTGGCAGCCTGGGCAGCGAAGCGCTGGCAGGTGTCGGTCTCGGCAGCTACGCCAACTTCATGGCGGTGGCACTGGTTATGGGGCTTGGCGCAGGCGTACAAGCCATGGTCGCTCGCCGCAAGGGCGCGGGCGCGACCAGCGAGATAGCGGCGCCGCTGAACGAAGGGCTGCTCATCGCGTTACTGCTGGCCATCCCCCTCACCCTGCTTGGCTGGACTCAGGCTGACGCCATCATCCGTTTCCTCGCCGACGACCCTGCTGTTGTTGAGGTTGGCGCGCACTACTTTCAGTGGCGCGTGCTCGCCATCGCCGCCGTCGGGGCCAACTTCGCCTTTCGCGGCTACTGGAATGGCACCCACAACGCCGGGCGCTACTTGCAGATTCTGGTCATCATGCACCTGGCCAATATTGGTATCAGCTACGGCTTGATCTTTGGTCGCTTTGGCCTGCCTGAAATGGGTGCGGAAGGCTCAGGCGCCGGCACCGCGCTCGCCATGCTGATCGGCTCGGCACTCTACTTTGCAGCCACCTTGCATAGCGGCCGTGAGCACGGATTCCTGCGCGCCCGTCCCCGCTGGCGAGACATTCGCGCCATGCTGCGCCTGGCCCTGCCCAACTCGCTGCAACAGTTTCTGTTTGCCACCGGCATCACCACCCTGTTCTGGATCATCGCGCAGATCGGCACCGACGAGCTGGCCATCGCTCATGTACTGATCAACCTGGCGCTGTTTCTCATCCTGCCAGGCGTTGGTCTCGGCATGGCCGCAACCACCCTGGTCAGTCATAGCCTCGGCCAGGAAGATCGCGAAGAAGCCTATCGCTGGGGCTGGGATGTGGTGCGCGTGGCAGCGGTTGCGCTGTGCTTGCTCGGCGTACCCTTCTGGCTCGCACCGCACCTGATTCTGGGCATGTTTACTTCAGATCCGGACCTGATTGCGCTGGGCGAATGGCCGCTGCGCATTACCGGCCTGGGGATGAGTCTGGATGCTACCGCACTGGTGTTGACGCAGGCCTTGCTCGGCGCAGGCGCCAGCCGCACAGTCATGGGCGTCAATTTCGGCACACAGTGGCTGCTATTTTTGCCGTGCGCCTACCTGATCGGCCCGGTCATGGGCGGCGGCTTGCTGGCGGTATGGCTGCTGCAGTCGGTCAACCGCTGCCTCAACTCGCTGGTATTCGCGATCATGTGGCGCCGACGGCACTGGGCCAGAATTGACATCTGAACAGCACGCCGGCCCGAGGACGACTAAGCTGCTGAAGACGGAGCACGGGAGGCAGCATGAGCGATTCGCAGGACAAACCACAGAACGAACAACCCATGCGCTTGCGCGACACCTTGCACAGCGTGCTCGCCGCGGCGCTGGGCGTCCAAAGCAGCCGCGCACGTGAGCGCGACTTTTCCAAGGGTAAGCCCAGCCACTTCATCGTGCTGGGGGTTGCCTTCACGCTGCTATTTGTTCTGGTTGTGCTCGGAGTGGTGAAGCTGGTGCTGCACCTGGCCGGCGTCTGAGGATGCGCGCGTTACTGGCCGCTGACCCAGAAAACCGCAGCAACCACGACGATCATGATTAATGCGATCGCGGCGACCGCGTCCAGAGACGATTCGTTGTTCTGCAACTGCTGATCTGCCATGGCGAGTGCCCCTTGATTGTTGTTATGGACTCAGACATCAGTTAAGACCATTCCCGAAGGGCTCACAAGGCCGCTTTTTATGTGCAAATTCAATCTAAAGATATAGATAAACATTCCTTTTGTGCATATTCAAAAACTGCTATTGTCTGCCCGCCCAAGCCTGAAGGGTCATGACTAAAGAAGGGGTCAACAGCACCCCAGGAACAGGTTTCTGTATGTATATCTACGACGAATATGATCAGCAGATCGTCGAGGACCGCGTAAGGCAGTTCCGCGATCAGACCCGCCGTTTTCTTGCCGGTGAATTGAGCGAGACCGAGTTTCTCCCGTTGCGCCTGCAGAACGGTCTGTACGTTCAGCGTTACGCCCCTATGCTGCGGGTCGCCATCCCTTACGGCCTGATTTCCGCCAAGCAGGTTCGCAAGCTGGCCTTTATCGCCCGCGAGTACGACAAGGGTTACGTCCATTTCAGCACCCGCCAGAACGTCCAGTTCAACTGGCCGGCGCTGGAAGATGTGCCAGAGATTCTGGCGCACCTGGCTGAAGTGCAGATGCACGCCATCCAGACCAGCGGCAACTGTATCCGCAACACCACCACCGACCAATTTGCCGGCGTTGCCGCAGATGAGCTGGTCGATCCGCGTCCGTGGTGCGAGATCATTCGTCAGTGGTCCACTTTCCATCCCGAATTTGCCTTCCTGCCGCGCAAGTTCAAGATCGCCGTCAACGGCGCCGAGGCGGATCGTGCCGCCATTGGCGTACATGACATCGGCCTGAACGTCGTGCGCAACGCCGCTGGCGAAATCGGCTTCCGTGTACTGGTTGGTGGCGGCCTCGGCCGCACCCCGATGGTCGGCTCGCAGATCTGCGAATTCCTGCCTTGGCAGCACCTGCTGACCTACCTCGATGCCATCCTGCGTGTGTACAACCGCTATGGCCGTCGTGACAACAAGTACAAGGCGCGCATCAAGATTCTGGTCAAGGCGCTGACGCCCGAAGTCTTCGCCGAGAAGGTTAACGCCGAATGGGCGCACACCAAGGATGGCCCGGCCACCCTGACCCAGCAGGAGCTGGATCGCGTTGCCGGCCACTTCTCCGCCCCTGCCTACGAGCAGTTCAGCGGTGACGATGCAGGCTACCTGGCCAAACGCGAAGCCGAAAAGGGCTTCAACAACTGGGCCATGCGCAACGTTCAGGCGCACAAGGTTGCCGGCTATGCTGCCGTTACCCTGTCGCTGAAGCCGACCGCGGTTGCCCCTGGCGATGCCGACGACAAGCAGCTCGAAGCCATTGCCGACTTGGCTGACCAGTTCAGCTTCGGCGAACTGCGCGTCACCCACCAGCAGAACCTGGTGCTGGCTGACGTGCGCCAGAGCGACCTGTATGACCTGTGGCAAGCCTGCCGCAAGCACGGCTTCGCGACCCCGAACATCGGCCTGCTGACCGACATCATCTGCTGCCCCGGCGGCGACTTCTGTGCCCTGGCCAACGCCAAGTCGATTCCGATCGCCGAAGCCATCCAACGCACCTTTGATGATCTCGACTACCTGCACGACATCGGCGATCTGGACCTGAACATCTCTGGCTGCATGAACGCCTGCGGCCACCACCACGTTGGCCATATCGGCGTACTGGGTGTCGACAAGAAAGGCCAGGAGTTCTACCAGGTCTCTCTCGGCGGCAATAGCGGTCGCGACGCCAGCATCGGCCAGATCCTCGGCCCGTCCTTCTCCGCCGAAGACATGCCCAGCGTGATGACCAAGGTAATCGATGTCTACATCGAGAACCGCACCCCCGAAGAACAGTTCCTCGATACCTTCAAGCGTATCGGCATGGCACCTTTCAAGGAGCGCGTGTATGCAGCGGCTAATTAAGAACGGTGAGGTAGTCAACGACAGCTGGCACCTGCTCGACAAGGACGCCACGCTCGACGGCCTGCCCAACAGTGACAGCATCATCGTCCCGCTGGCCCTGTGGCTGGAACATGCCCACGCCCTGAAAGCGCGCGACGGCGGCCTGGGTGTATGGCTGGACAGCGACGAAGAAGTGGAAAGCATCGCCGACGATCTGGACCAGTTCCAGGTCATCGCGCTGAACTTCCCGGTCTTCAGCGACGGCCGCAATTACTCCAACGCCCGCCTGCTGCGTGATCGTTACCAGTACCAGGGCGAGGTACGCGCCATCGGCGACGTACTGCGCGACCAGCTGTTCTTCATGCAGCGCTGCGGCTTTGACGCCTACGCCCTGCGTGCAGACCGCAACGCCGAGGAAGCACTGGAAAGCCTGAAAGACTTTTCCAACTGCTATCAGGCAGCGACCGATCAGCCATTACCGCTGTTCCGCCGCCGCGCTTGAAACGCAGATAAAAAAACCGGGGCATTGCCCCGGTTTTTTTTGCCCGCAGAAAACCCGTCGATCAAGCCAGATTGACGACCACTCGGCCGACCATCTTGCCAGCCAGAATGCGCTCAATCTCGGCAGGCAGCTGATCCAGTGTCACTTCGCGTTCAAGGTTGTGCAGGTCCGTTTTCCACTGCAGCGACAGGCGATCCCACATCGACGCCTTAACCACCAGCGGTAGTTCCACCGAATCCACCCCGAGCAGATTCACGTTACGCAGAATGAAGGGGAACACGCTGGCAGCAAATCCGCCACCAGCCGTCAGACCACAGGTTGCAACGCTTGCGCCGTAGCGCAGCGACTTGACCACGTTGAACAGGATATCGCCGCCAACGGTATCAACCGCGCCGGCCCACTGCTCTTTGAGCAGCATTTTCTCAACACCCGCAGCCAGGGTTTCGCGATCAATGATGTGGCTGGCGCCCAGTCCCTTGAGCATATCTGCCTGATCAGCCTTGCCGGTTGCCGCCGCAACTTCGTACCCCAGGCCGGCCAGCATTGCCGTCGCGATGCTGCCAACACCACCGGTCGCACCGGTAACCAATACCGGCCCCTGACCCGGGGTGAGACCCGCCTGTTCCAGCTTGTCGATACACAGCGCAGCGGTCAGACCCGCAGTACCCAAGACCATGCTGTCACGCAGCGACAGCCCTTCCGGGCGCTTAATGACCCAGCCTGCCGGTACGCGAATGTACTGACCGAAGCCGCCGGCGGTGTTCATGCCAAGATCATAGCCAGTAACAATCACCTCATCACCAACTGCCAGCTCTGGCACTGAGCTGGCCTCAACCACACCGGCCGCATCAATGCCGGGAGTATGCGGAAAGTTACGAGTAACGCCCTTATTGCCACTGGCAGACAGCGCGTCCTTGTAGTTCAGCGACGAATAGCGTACCCGAATCAGCACATCGCCAGCGGGCAACTCATCAACGTGTCGCTGCTTGATCTCGCTGACATAACGACCGTCTTGCTCAGATACCACCAGTGCCTTGAACTCAGACATATCTACTCCTACCAGAATCGTTGGTTGTTGAAGCGCGACACCCAGGTCAGCAGCAATCGATCTGCTGCCTGCGCCAGCCCGCCGGACAATCGGTCCTGCAGGCGCTTACGCTGCTCAAACTGCACTTCAAATACCTCTGCCTGCTTAATCCGCTCACACAGGTATTGATCACTTGTCTTGATGTCGTCGGCCAGCCCGCGCTCCAGCGCCTCGCTGCCAAACCAGACCTCACCGGTGGCAACCGCTTCGATGTCCAGACTCGGGCGGTAGCGGGCCACAAACTGCTTGAACAACCCGTGGATGTTCTCCAGATCATCCTGAAACTTCTCGCGCGCCTTGTCACTATTCTCGCCGAATACCGTCAGTGTGCGCTTGTACTCGCCCGCCGTCAGCATTTCGAAGTCGATGTCGTGCTTCTTGAGCAGACGATTGAAGTTAGGCAACTGCGCGACCACACCAATGGAACCGAGCATTGCAAAGGGCGCAGCCAAAACGCGGTCCGCGATACAAGCCATCATATAGCCGCCGCTGGCCGCGACCTTGTCAACGGAAATGGTCAACGGGATACCAGCCTCGCGAACCCGTACCAGTTGCGATGAGGCCAGGCCGTAGGCGTGCACCATGCCGCCACCGCTTTCCAGCCGAACCACAACCTCATCCTGCGGGCGCGCCAGCTCAAGCACAGCAGTCACCTCGTGACGCAAGTTTTCCAACGCACTGGCCTTGATGTCGCCATGAAAGTTGAGCACGTAGACCCGGCCCTGCTCATCCTGATCGGTTTCCTTTGCACGGGCCTTGGCCTGCTGTTTCAGCGCCTTCTGCTGCGCCTTGCGCGCGCTTTTGCTGAGCACCATCAGACTGAGCTGCTCCTGCATACGCTGCAGCCGATCGTTTAACCGGGTCACACTCAGGGTGCCCTCTGACCGCTTGCCTCGCCCTTTACTGGCCGCAATCATCGCCAGGATCAACCCGACCACCACCAGCACCGTCAGGGCCTTGGCGAGAAAATAGACATACTGATCAAACCATTCCACAGTGCTCTCCAATGTCTGTATAGACCGCTCTGGAAAGCAAGCATACAGGATCGCAAAGAGCGGGGCTCAGGCTGTCCGAGGAAAATTCAAACGAGCGTATGATTTTTGGTTGACAGCTTCGCGAGCTTACCCCTAACCTCCGTATACAAATCATTACAAGGCGGCAGATTGTGGGCAGTATCTACCTGATCAGACACGGGCAAGCATCGCTTGGCGCGGCCAACTACGATGTCCTATCTCCGCTTGGCGTTCGCCAATCACAGCTATGCGGCCAGCACTTCAAACAATTGGGCATGCAGTTTGATGCGTGCTACGCAGGCACCCTGCAACGCCAGATCGATACCGGGCGTCACGCGCTCGACGCGATGGATCAACCCGACCTCGTGATTCAGAATGACGCGGCCTTCAATGAGTACCACTCCGATCAGGTCGTCGAAAGCTACCTGCCGCAAGTGCTCGAAGCCATTCCCGAAGCGGAGCATTACCTGAAGAATGCAGGTCAGTTCCGCAAAGAGTTTCAGCGCGTGTTTAGCCACGCCGTTACGCTCTGGATCAATGACAGCAGCGAGCGTGATGACTGCCCCTCCTGGCAAAGCTACGTCGATCAGGTCGCCGGCGGCCTGCGCAGAGTCATCAGCGCCAACAGCGGTAGTGGTCAGAACGTCGCCATATTTGCATCAGGGGGCACCATCACTGCCGCCCTGCAACTGATCACGCAGATGCCAGCTACCAGCGCGTTCGAGCTGAACTGGCAAATCGTGAATACATCTGTAAGCCGACTGCAATATCGCGCGGACAAGCTGAGTCTGGCGTCCTTTAATAGCCAGGCCCACCTTGAAATCCATCAGCAACCCGAATGGATCAGCTTCAGATGATTCGCAGTGCGCATTCCGCGCGCTGCCCTTAACCACCAAAGGAACCACCGATGACTACCGTTGCAGAAATCACCAGCCAAATGGAATCCAAGTTCAACTCAGCCGCTGCAGCCGGTCTGGATCTGGTTTTCCAGTTCAACATCACTGACGACGAAAACTTCAACGTTACCGTCAAGGACGGCACCTGCGCTCTGGCTCAGGGCGAAGCGGCTGATCCGAACGTCACTCTGATCATGGATAAGGAAACCCTGGTTGGCGTCATGACCGGTGAAACCGACGGCATGCAAGCATTCATGGGCGGCAAGCTGCGTGCTGAAGGCGACATGATGCTGGCCCTGAAACTGGGCGAACTGTTCCCGGCCTGATCCGCGTCCCCTGCGGGTTGTCGTCTCACGACAACCCGCACTCCCCTGCACCACACCGCTCCACCCACCTTCTCGCGTGCACCGGCACCCGGCACTTTTCGCCATCAGCGACCACAGAAACCGCCCAGCCATCCCATAAACGACTGTTTTTATTAATAAAAACAAAATAGGCATGGCGTTTGCTGAAAAATACCAACTTGTATCCAAGATGGTATTCAGACATGACGCAACACACCCTCGGCTTCACCCTCTCAGACTGGCAAACCGCATACCGGCAGGAAAAGCTGTCTCCCGCCACCCTGCTGAGCAACCTGCGCAACGCACTGGCCAGCGACGACAACGCCTGGATAAGCCTGGCCAGCGAAGCCCAGCTGAGCGCTCAACTCGCAGCGCTGGATGAGTTGCTGACCAAGGCCGAGGGCAAGCTCGAGTCACTGCCGCTTTACGGCGTTCCCTTTGCCATCAAGGACAACATCGACGCCGCAGGCTGGAACACCACGGCCGCCTGCCCGGCCTTCGCCCACGAAGCCACCGCCGATGCCACTGTCGTTTCTCGCCTGCGCGCCGCGGGCGCCATTCTGATCGGCAAGACCAACCTCGATCAGTTTGCTACCGGCCTGGTCGGCACACGCTCACCGTACGGCGCGGTCAGCAACAGCTTCAACCCGGACTACGTCAGCGGCGGCTCCAGCTCCGGCTCCGCCAGCGTGGTCGCGCGCGGACTGGTGCCCTTCGCGCTCGGCACCGACACCGCCGGTTCCGGCCGTGTACCGGCTGGTTTCAACAATATCGTCGGCCTCAAGCCAACCCGCGGGTGGCTGTCCAATACCGGTCTGGTGCCAGCCTGCAAGACGCTGGACTGTATCTCCGTGTTTGCGCTGACGGTGTCTGACGCCGAAACAGTCGCCAATGTCGCTGGTGGCTTTGACCCCAACGACGCCTACAGCCGCGCCAACCCCTGCACCGCGCCCGTCGGCTTGCCTGCAAAACCCAGGTTGGCCATTCCGGCAAACCCCGAGTTTTTCGGCGACACCCAGATGCAGACAGCCTATGAGACTGCACTCGATAAGTGGCGCGCCTTCGGCGCCGAGCTGGTCGAGATCGACTTCGCTCCCTTCGCTGCTTTGGCCGCACAGCTGTATCAAGGCTCGTGGGTAGCCGAGCGCACAGTGGCTGTCGGTGACATGGACCCGGACAAGATGGACCCGGTAGTCCGCGGCATCGTCGAGGGCGGTCACAAATACAGCGCCTGCGACGCCTATACCGCCGAATACACGCGAGCAGACCTGTCCCGCCAGATCAACCTGATCCTTGCGGGCTTCGACGCTCTGCTGGTGCCGACCTCGCCGACCATTCGCCGCATTGAAGAAATGGCTGAGGAGCCCGTGCTCTACAACAGCCAATTCGGCACCTACACCAATTTCACCAATCTGGCTGATCTCAGCGCTCTGGCGGTACCGGCGGGCTTCCGCGAAGACGGCCTTCCCGCAGGTGTCACGCTGATCGCCCCAGCGTGGCACGATCATGCGCTGGCCGAGCTGGGCAAGCGCTGGCAACTGGCCCAGGCGCTGCCGCTCGGTGCGACCCAGAAGCCTTGCCCAAACACAGCTCTGAGCAGGCAAGCTCCGGGGAGTGTACGCGTTGCCGTTGTCGGTGCTCACCTGACCGGCATGCCGTTGAATTTCCAGCTGACCACCCGCGATGCGGTACTGGTCGAGCAGACGCTGACCTGCTCCGACTACCGTCTCTACGCCCTGCCCGGCACTGTTCCGCCGAAGCCCGGCCTGGCGCGCGTTGCACAGGATGGCGCCCAGATCATTGTTGAGCTGTGGGACATACCGCTCGCCCGCTTTGGCGAGTTCGTCGCCGAAATCCCGCCACCGCTCGGCATCGGCAACCTGGAACTGGCCGACGGCCGCTGGGTGAAAGGCTTCATCTGCGAGCCAGCCGCCCTTACCGGCGCACGCGACATCACCAGCTTTGGCGGCTGGCGCGCCTTCATCGCCGCCCAAAACGCAGCCTGAACGGAGCCACAACGTGCAGCTCAGCACGCCAACCAAAGTGCAGGCTCGGCGAGAGAACCTCGCCGAGCGCATTCACGCGCAGCTGAAGGAGGACATCCTCTCGTTCCGCCTACTGCCAGGTGACCGGTTCTCCGAGGGCGAGGTCGCCGAACGAATGCAGGCAAGCCGTACCCCGGTGCGTCAAGCGCTCTATCAACTGGAGCGCGAAGGCTATCTGGAAGTACGCTTTCGCAGCGGCTGGCAGGTTCGCAGCTTCGACTTTACCCAGTTCGAAGAACTGTACGAGCTGCGTATCGTGCTGGAGCTGGAGGCTGTGCGCCGCCTGTGCTCAAGTACGATCAGCACCGCCGCCAGCACCGCGCTGACGGAGTTGCATGGCATCTGGTCCGTTGCGCCCGAGCTGCGCCTCAGTGAAGGGAACAAGGTTTTCCTGCTGGATGAGCGTTTTCATTGCCTGCTCGTGGAGGCCGCAGGCAACCGCGAGATGACCCGTCTGCATGCCGACATCTGCGAGCGCATACGGGTTATTCGCAAACTGGACTTTGAGCGCGCCGAGCGGCTCGACAAAACCTACGAAGAGCATGCCCTGATCTTGCAGCAGATCACCACTGGCAACCGCCATGAAGCACAGCGACTGCTGCTCGAGCACATCGAAGCCAGCAAGGCTGAAGTACGCAAGGTGACCTTGCACATGCTGCAACAGGCCCGCCAACGGGCGTTGCGGGTGACATAAAGGCACTTGATAAGCCCTGTTACCCCCACCCCATTGATCAAGACAATGGCCGGCCAACACCACTCCTGATTCATCCCCCGTTTTCTTGTTCGCACTCCGCCACTGCATTAAATTAGGCGGTCACGCCGTGTCGAAGGCAGCCTTGCTCACGCAGCTGACCGGCACCCACTGACAGCCTCGTGAGCCGGGGCAGCAAGACAACAAGGATCCATCATGCAAAAGACCCAACTGTTCGACCTGGACGGCAAAGTTGCCCTGGTAACCGGCGCAAGCCGCGGCATCGGCGAGGCCATCGCCAAGCTGCTGGCCCAGCAAGGCGCCCACGTCATCATCTCCAGCCGCAAGATCGATGATTGCCAGGCTGTTGCCGACGCCATCGTCGCAGCCGGCGGCAAAGCCTCTGCACTGGCTTGCCACATTGGTGACATGGATCAGATCGTTGCAACCGTTGCCGCCATCCGTGAGCAGTTCGGCAAGCTGGACATCCTGGTCAACAACGCTGCTGCCAACCCGTACTTCGGCAACGTGCTGGACACTGATCTGGGCGCGTTCCAGAAGACGGTAGACGTCAACATCCGCGGCTACTTCTTCATGTCGGTTGAAGCCGGCAAGCTGATGCGCGAGAACGGCGGCGGCAACATCCTCAACGTCGCCTCGGTCAATGGCGTGGTTCCTGGCCAACTGCAGGGCATCTATTCCATCACCAAAGCCGCCGTCATCAACATGACCAAGGTGTTCGCCAAGGAAACTGCCCAGTTCGGTATCCGCTGCAACGCACTGCTGCCGGGCCTGACCGACACCAAGTTCGCTTCTGCCCTGACCACCAACGACGCCATCCTCAAGCCCGCGCTGGAGCGTATCCCGCTGGCCCGCGCTGCCGACCCGTCCGAAATGGCCGGCACCGTGCTGTATCTGGTCAGCGACGCATCCAGCTACACCACTGGCGCGGCCCTGAACGTTGACGGCGGCATGCTCGCCTGAGCATTCTGCGCCAACAAAAAAAGGCTGCCCAAGGGCAGCCTTTTTTATAACCGCAGCATGATCACTGAAAGCGCTTCATCGCCGCTTTGGCCTGCGCATTCAGCGGTTCCGGCGTCAATCCAGTTGGGCCGATGTCGAGCGAGAAACGAGCCCCGTCGACCAGCGGCACGAAGCGCACTTCAAAGGCATCAGCCTGAACCAGCGAGTGCCCGCTCAGACGATCTACCCAAACCCAGAGATCGCGCCACGCCGGGGTCGGATTGAGGTTGGCGGCCAGTGCACTGCTGGCATCACGCTGTTGTTCCAGCGCCAGATAGCGTCCCAGCAAACGATGCAGCCGATAGCCGTCCTCAAGCCCGATCACCGAGGTCAGACCCTGCCAGCGCAGCACCTGCACTTCAAGTTCCCACAAGTCGCCAGCCAACGCGACCCGCTGTTCGCCGTCAGGCCCGGTAATCACCGCGTCGTACTGCTGGGGGGCCGTCTGCGTAAAGGTCAGCGTGCCCGCAGTCGTCTTGCTCTCAATCACCTGGAAGTGCTGTACATCCCACGCCCCCAGACCGATCACCGCTGCCAGCGCCAGCACCGCCAGCAGCAGGTTGCCACGCAGCCAGCCGCCGAACCAGTTCATACGCCAGCCCTGACTCAGCGCCAGCAGAACCAAAAATACGGCAACCACGCCAGCAATCAGGGCCAATCCTAAGAATTGCATAATGGCTCCTCGCCGAAATCAGCCCGGCACCGGCGGCTGATCTACACCCGCCTGACGTGCAAGATAACAATCGATCAGCCAGCGCGAGATGGTGCCGCGCGGCGGAATCTTTGGCAGGTCGTCAATCGAGCACCAGTAGGCTTCTTCGATTTCGCCCTCCTGGGGAATGATCTCGCCACCTGCATACTCGGCATGAAAACCGAGCATCAGCGAATTGGGGAACGGCCAACTCTGACTACCCAGGTACTCCAGGTTGCAGACCTCAAGGTTGACCTCTTCCTTCACCTCACGGTGCAGGCACTCTTCAACCGACTCCCCTGGCTCGATAAAGCCCGCCAGAGTGCTAAAGAAGCCCGGTGGAAAATGCGGTGAACGCGCCAGCAGCACTTCACGGCCGCGCGTAATCAAGACAATGATGCAGGGTGCCAGCTTGGGATACTCGCGCCGCTCGCAGCGCACACACTCCATTGCCCGCTCGTCTTCACGAGCCTGCATTGGCTCGCCGCAGCAACCGCAGAAGCGATGACTCTGATACCAGGCATTCAGCTGCTGGGCGACACCCAGCAGCCGAAATAGCCGGTCATCGACCTGACCGACCAGCGTTCGCAGGCCGTGCCAGCTGAGTCCGGGCATATCCAGGCTGTCGCTCAGGTAGATCAGTTGACAGGGACGCCCGTCAACTAGCCCCAACGGCAGGCGGTGGCCGATATCACCGAAATACATCGCCTGATCCGGGTCATGCAGCAGGCTGCCGTCGTACATTGCAAACTGGTTCTGGTGAAAAACAACCACAAGCCCGTCGCGCTGCGCGGCAGCATCCAGTCGCGCGGCGGGTTGAAACAAACGGAAGGATCTCATTCGGATGTATTCCCCGATACGGCGTATCCCAGCTCTGCCATGCTTTCCTCCGCCAACGACAGCACATCTGCCGTCGCCACGGTCGCACGCTCGGCCGATTCCAGATAAAACTCGATACTGGTCAACGCATCGGCCAGCACCTCAAGCTGTGCATCAGCAGGCACCTGCTTGCGCTCCAGCATGGTCTCGCGAATGAAATTGGCCGCCATGTTGATAATGCTGGCTGCCCGACCCATCCCGAGGAAAACCAGCCCGCCGCGCACCGTCTCCAGCGAGGGAGGCACGTTCAGCAGGTGCATGGCGTCGTTGCCCGACTCCATGTAGGCAGTAATCGCACGCTTGGCCAGCGCCAGGCCAGCCTGCGACTCTTCAATCAGAACGATGCGCGCTTCCTTGAGCTCCAGCGGCTCCCCGAACTCACCCTCGGCAGCATTGCCGGCGTCGGCGCCCATGGTGGTGGAATCCAGTCGGTTGACGGCCGTCTCGGCTCGCAGCACCGCGTCGGCAACCTGTTCAAGAATATCCAGTCGATCTGGCTGCCAATCAGCCAACTGACCACCAATCGCCTTGATCGCCTCGGACTCGGCCTTGAGATCCAGCATCGACAGTGTCTTCCACAGTCGATCAAGGCCGGAAGACAGGCTTTCCAGCGACTGGTCGGCATCGCCGGCATTACGCGCCAGCAGGTCGAGCAGATCCTTGATCGCGTTGACCTCTTCACGCAACGCTTCGGCCACCGAGCGCATAACGTCGATACTCGGCCCATGCAGACGCGCAAACGCCTCGTTCAGTTCGTACTCGGTGAATCCCGGATCGGGCAATTTGTAGGCAGCGCTGACTTCAACGCAGCGCTCACAACTGGAGTCCGCCAGCGCCACCATGTACAGCAGCTCGCGCAGCAGCGCCTCGTTCATGCGGTGGCTGGCACCGGATGCCAGCGCGTTGCGGATTTCACGATCCAGCAGTGCGAACAGCTTCTTGCGCGTTGGGGTCAAGCTCAACGGAGTCTGTTCCAACGCCTCAAGCGCTGCGCCTGCTACCCAGCACAGCGTCGCCATGCGCGAGCCCAGACTATTTTCAAAACGGGCCAGAGAACGCTGCATCAGGGGTACCGAAGCGGCCAGCCCGTCATCGCGGAGCAGGCCGAGCAGCCCGAGCTGATACATCTGACGCAAGCGCGCGAATACCTTCGCCTCACCCGGTTCGTTGGAGCCGGGCCGAAACCCTGCGGGCAAGCCGGCAACCGGCAACGGATAGAAATGGCCGTCCGGCAGCGGCGGGACGCCCGAGCGATGCTGACGCATCTGATTGATCATTGGCAGCAGCAGCTCGGGACGCTCGCGCCCCTGCTGACGCGCTTGGTCCAGATAGCGCTGCAACAAAAACAGCGCATCACACAGCGCCGACAGCGGCTCGTTGCGCTCCTCGCCGTCGTGGACAGGAATGTCCATCGCCAAACTGACCATTTCGTCGAGCAGCAACGCTGCTCCTTTCAATTCGATCAGCGCCAGCGTGCCGCGCAACTGCTGCAGCCCTTCGATGGACTGCTGTAGCAGGCTACCGTCCTGGCGATCCTCGAGGAACTGCTGCAGCAGACTCTCCACTTCCCCCATGCTGGCGAAAAGCTCGTCCCTGACAAGATCCAGTGAAGTGGTACCGGTCAACATGGCATTCAGTCTCCCACCATCCCTGCGTAGCGCGGTTGTCGATCAGTCTGCAAACTCGGGAGCTTGCTTGCTCATGTGGGCCATGACGGCAGCCTTGAGGTCATCAGACTGTAACATCGCTGCATTCCAGGTGGCGATGTAGTTCAGGCCGTCCTCAACGCTATGGTCACGACTGAAGCGGATCATTTCCTTGGTGCCGCGAATTGCCAGCGGGGACTTGGCAGCAATGTTCTGCGCAATCTCCATGACACCGGCGAGCAGCTGCTCGTAATCAGCCCAAGTGCGATTGACCAGCCCGATGCGCGCAGCCTCGACGCCGTCCACGGCACGGCCGGTGTAGGCCAGCTCGCGCATCATGCCATCGCCGATAATGCGCGGTAAACGCTGCAGGGTGCCTACGTCGGCCGCCATGCCCATATCGATCTCCTTGATTGAGAAGCTGGCGCTCTCTGTGCTGTAGCGCATGTCACAGGCGGAGATCAGATCAATTGCGCCACCGATGCAGTAGCCGTGCACGGCTGCGATAACCGGCTTGCGGCAACGGTCGATGACATTGAAGGAGTGTTGCAGCTGCAGTACGTTGCGGCGGATCGCCTCGGCCTTGCGGCCAATATCCTTGTCCATGCCGCTGGCAGCTTCCGCCAGCATCTGCAGGTCAATACCCGCCGAGAAGTGTTTGCCGGCGCCGGAAATAACGGCACAACGCACTTCCGGGGTTTCGTCGACCCAGTTAAATACGTCGACCATCTCGAGC
Organism: Pseudomonadaceae bacterium; assembly: GCA_038114645.1. GTDB lineage: Bacteria > Pseudomonadota > Gammaproteobacteria > Pseudomonadales > Pseudomonadaceae > Halopseudomonas. The sequence goes on from JAYNRF010000009.1 coordinate 65,041, forward strand.
CAGAAATCGCGATTCATGGCATTGATCTTTTCCGGGCGGTTGATCTGGATATGAGCCACTTTGCCCACCTGTTCAACCAGCAACGTCTTGTAATCCGGCATATGAGACCTTTTTCTTGTAGAAATCACCTGACGTCTGACCCGAGTCTGACCCAGGTCAGCGACTACCTTTGGATAATTGCATTAGCACGACTATATCAAGCTGACGCTTAAACTCCATAACCAATTACTCAGCAAGCTGACCTAAGATACTGAAAATGCGACACGCTTGGACTCCTGACCTGCACCCAAAGTAGGTCCGTCAACGACCATCGAGGGGGCAGTCATCGTGGCGCAGGTGGTTTATGCTTGCGCTGAGCCGCTGAGAGCACGTCGAACAACCCCTTTACCTCAGGCGCACAGGGCCAAGGGGGCTGTTCGACGCACTTTCCTCAATTGAAACAGGACTTTCAACATGTCTGAAGCCATGCTGCCAGCGTTGGCGCACAACTTCCTGGGCCAGGCGCCCGGCTGGTACAAGCGCACCATCATCGCCTTTCTGCTGATCAACCCACTGGCCATGTGGCTGCTCGGCCCTTATCTGACCGGCTGGCTGCTGATCATCGAGTTCATCTTCACGCTTGCCATGGCGCTCAAATGCTACCCGCTGCTGCCCGGCGGCTTGCTGGCACTTGAGGCGCTGGCTATCGGCATGACCTCGCCCGAAGCACTCTACAAGGAAGTGCTGGGTAACTTTCCGGTGATCCTGCTGCTGATGTTCATGGTCGCCGGCATCTATTTCATGAAAGACCTGCTACTGCTGACCTTCACCAAGCTGATACTCGGGGTACGCTCGAAGTCGGCACTGGCGCTGCTATTCAGCCTGGTGGCTGCGGTGTTGTCGGCATTCCTCGACGCCCTGACCGTCACCGCGGTCATCATCACGGTTGCCGTCGGGTTTTACGGGGTGTACCACAAGGTCGCGTCGGCCGGCCCGAGTGAAGGCGCCAGCGTTGACCCCGATGACAATCCACTGCACCGCGAACACCTTGAAGAGTTCCGCGCCTTTTTGCGCAGCCTGCTGATGCATGGCGCGGTCGGTACTGCGCTGGGCGGCGTCTGCACACTCGTCGGCGAGCCGCAGAACCTGCTGATCGCAGGCGTGGCAGGCTGGGACTTCATCGAGTTCTTCAAGTTGATGGCCCCGGTCAGCATGCCAGTGCTGGCGGCTGGCCTGCTGACCTGCCTATTGCTGGAGAAAACCAGCTGGTTCGGCTACGGCGCTCGTCTGCCGCGCCCTGTTCGCAAGGTGCTGGAAGACTTCGCTGCCGCCGAGCAGGCCAAACGCAAGGCGCCGCAAAAAGCGGCACTGCTGGTTCAAGCCGTAGCCGCCGTGCTGCTGGTCATCGGCCTGGCACTGCATCTGGCCGAAGTCGGTTTTATTGGCCTGATGGTGATCATCCTGATTGCATCATTTAACGGCATCATCGATGAACACCAGATCGGCAAGTCCTTCCAGGAAGCCCTGCCCTTTACCTCGCTGCTGGTGGTGTTCTTTGCGATCGTTGCGGTAATTCACGAACAGCACCTGTTCAGCCCGATCATTCACGCGGTGCTGGCGTTGCCACCGGAGCAGCAGCCAAGCATGTTCTTTATTGCCAATGGCGTGCTGTCGATGATCAGCGACAACGTGTTCGTGGCCACCGTCTACATCAGCGAAGTGAAGCAAAGCCTGGATGCAGGCGAAATCACCCGTGCCCAGTTCGAACAGCTGGCCGTTGCCATCAATACCGGCACCAACCTGCCGAGCGTCGCCACCCCGAACGGTCAGGCCGCCTTCCTGTTCCTGCTGACCTCGGCGATCGCGCCACTGGTACGCCTGTCCTATGGCCGCATGGTATTCATGGCACTTCCCTACACCTTGGTACTGGGCGGTGTTGGCCTGATTGCGGTGACCTACTGGCTCTAGAAACAAAAATGCCCCGCTGTCTCCAGCGGGGCACTTCTTGATTCAGCAGTTGCTCAGCTCACTGCTCCGGCGCGCCACGCCAGAGTGCAAACCCGGCCGATTTTTCTACCGCAGCCAGACGCTGGTCGTGCGCTTCAAGCTCTTCAGCGCTGGCACGCAGTACCCGCAGCTGTTCACGCAACGCCGGATCGATGCGTCGAATCGCACTGACGTCATGCCCTTCACCGCCCTCGCCTTGCCCGTGGGCGGCCAGTGATAGCGCCGTCTGACCGCCAGTCATGATCAGATAGACGTCAGCCAGAATCTCCGCATCAAGCAAGGCGCCGTGCAGCTCACGTTGCGAGTTGTCGACACCGTAGCGCTTGCACAGGGCATCCAGGCTGTTGCGTTGGCCCGGGTGTTTTTCCCGCGCCATGGCCAGCGTATCGAGCACGCTGCAGTGCTCGGCAACCACGCCGTGACCGCGATTGAGGCGGGTCAGCTCGCTGTCGATAAAGCCGACGTCGAACGCGGCGTTATGAATAACCAGCCGCGCGCCGCAGATAAAGTTCATGAAGTCATCGGCGATGTCGGCAAACACCGGCTTGTCGGCCAGAAACTCCAGCGAGATCCCGTGCACCGCCTGCGCACCTTCATCAATCTCGCGCTGCGGATTGATGTAGACGTGGTAGTGACGGCCGGTCAGACGTCGATCAATAACCTCGACACAGCCGATCTCGATGATCCGGTGACCTTCCTTGTGCTCGATACCCGTTGTTTCGGTATCCAGTACCACTTCACGCATGCTTAGCCCTTCCGTTCTTTCAACACGTGTTCGACACCCAGGTTGGCCAACTGGTCAGCCAGCTCGTTTTCCGGATGACCGGTATGACCGCGCACCCAGCGCCACTCGATTTCGTGCTGACTGACCAGCGCATCGAGCTGCTGCCACAGGTCAACATTCTTGACTGGCTGCTTGCTGGCGGTCTGCCAGTTGCGCTTTTTCCAGTTCGGCATCCATTCGCGGACACCTTTCATGACGTACTGCGAGTCGGTTGTCAGAACCACAGTGGCGGGCCGCTTCAGCGCCTCCAGCCCACGAATGGCCGCCGTCAGCTCCATGCGGTTGTTGGTGGTTTCCGGCTCGCCACCGTACAGACGCTTCTCGTGCGGCCCCAGCCGCAGCAGCACGCCCCAGCCGCCGGGACCAGGATTACCCTTGCATGCCCCGTCGGTATAGATTTCGATTGCTTGACTCATCTACCTTCCCGTTTGTGTGCCCGCCGGCTTCCCGCAGCCAAAGGTGGCATCACCAGTGCGGGAAATACTCTGCCGCGCTCGCGCTGCGGCGTTACACCGAGCATCTGGCGCCGCGCCAACAGGCAATAAAATCCGCCACCGGGCAGACAACGACGCTGCCCCAGCGACTCCATGAAATCGAGTCGCCGTAACCAGCTGGCGGATGCGAGCGGCGGACGATAGCACCCATCGATGCGTTTCTCCACCGTAAACCCAAGCAGTTCGAGCCAGTCGATCAAACGCGCAGGACTGACAAAACCCGCCTCGCCAAACCAGTCCCTGCCGAAGTAATGCTGCCAGCCCCAGGTGCTCCAGGGGTTGAAGCCGAAAATCAGCAGATGGCCGCCCGCCCTGACCGTCTGACTGGCTTCACGCAGCAATGTCCGCGGAGACAGGCTGAAATCCAGGCCGTGATGCAACACCACCACGTCCAGCGCCTGCGGTGCGAACGGCCAGCAGGCCTCATCAACAGCGATGCTTTCGCCTTGGCCGAGCATATCCAGATGCCAGCAGTGGCGCAGCACCTTGACCTCCGGTGCCAACAACCCGGGCGCCAGGCCGTACTGCACCAGATGTTGCCCGAAGCAATTGGGCAGCATCTCGCGCTGCGCGCTGCATTCAGCCTGCAACAGCATCTGCCCGGCCGGCTCAGACAGCCACTGGCGCGCCTCCTGCAGCAGGCGCAGCAGGTCGGCCTGACTGATCGAGCGTTTCGCTTCGCTGATCTCCATTACCACTCCACAGGGCTTGGCCCTCAGGCACAATTCGCTAAGATAGCCCTACACGTTAAGGAAAAGCTGCCTCATGTCCACCTTTATCGCGCTACCCGCTTTCAATGACAACTACATCTGGCTGCTGGTCGACGAGCAACGTCAACAGGTCGCGGCGGTAGACCCGGGTGACGCCAAACCGGTCATCGCCTGGTTGGGGCGCAATCCCGAATACAGCCTTTCCCATATTCTGATCACCCATCACCACCCGGATCATGTCGGCGGTATCAGTGCACTCAAGGCCGGTACCGAGTGCAAGGTCTGGGGCCCCGAAGCAGAAGCCATTCCCGGCCGTGATCGTGCCCTCAATGATGGTGACGTGCTCAGCCTGTTCGGCTTGAGCCTTCAGGTGATAGCCGTGCCCGGCCACACCCTTGGCCATATTGCCTATTTTTGCGACAACGGCGGCGACCCCTGGCTACTGAGCGGCGACACCCTGTTCGCCGGCGGCTGCGGGCGCTTGTTCGAAGGTACCGCCGCGCAAATGCACCATTCGCTGTCGCGCCTCGCCGCGCTGCCTGACAACACCCGTATCTACTGCGCCCACGAATACACCCAGTCCAACCTGCGCTTTGCCCGAGCGGTGGAGCCGGATAACGCCGACATCAAGGTCCGGCTGGAGGTGGTAGACGACCTGCGTGCTGCTGGCCGAATGACCTTGCCAACCGATCTGGCGCTGGAAAAACGCACCAATCCGTTCCTGCGCTACGACTGCGACGCTGTGACGCAAGCAGCCAGCCAGCAGGCTGGTGCAGCCGTGACTCCAGGGGTTGAGACGCTCGCCGCAATTCGCGCATGGAAGGACCGCTTCTGACCAATGGTGCCTTGACCCTCCCCGGGGTGCTCCATAGAATCGATCTCATTTTGGGGGTCGTACATGCGTCGTGTGGTATCTGCCATCTTGCCCAGAGTGCTGTCAGCAGCGTCCCTCGGTGGTCTGCTGCTGATTGCCGGCTGTCAGACCACCGACACCAGCGGCTACCGCCAGAGCGGTTCCGACTATAGTGCTGCCACACCAGCGCGCACGCCCTCTCCGTTCCGCACCCCGCGCGTCGAACCCAACGCCAGCGTCCTGCCCACCGAGACCAAACCGCACACCCTATGGGGACGCATTCGTGCAGGCTTCAGCCTTGATCCGGCCGCCATCGACAATCCGCGGATCGACCAGCAACGCATCGCCTTCGCCAACCAGTCACGCTACTTCGAACTGACTTCCGCCCGTGCCCAGCGCTATCTGTATTACGTTGTCGAGCAGCTCGAAAGCCGCGACATGCCGCAGGAGCTGGCGCTGCTGCCCTTTATCGAAAGCGCCTATAACCCGCAGGCCATTTCCAGCGCTCAGGCCGCCGGTCTCTGGCAATTCATTCCGTCCACCGGCCGCAACTTTTCCCTGCGCCAGGACTGGTGGTACGACGGTCGCCGCGACGTTACCGCCTCCACCCAGGCCGCGCTCGACTACCTCAGCCTGCTCAACGAATACTTTGACGGCGACTGGCTGCTCGCACTGGCTGCCTACAACTGCGGCGAAGGCTGTGTCGGCCGCGCCATCAAGCGCAACGAAGCGCTCGGCCTGCCAACCGACTACTGGAACCTGCAGCTGCCGCGCGAAACCATGAATTACGTGCCCAAGCTGCTGGCACTGGCGCAGATCGTCGACAGCCCGACCGCCTACGGCACCGTACTGCCGACTCTGGCCAATGAGCCCTATTTCGCCGAAGTCACCCTCGACCAGCAGATCGACCTGCGCAAGGTCGCCGAACTGGCCGACGTTTCCACCGACGAACTGCTGAGCCTCAACCCGGCATTCAACCAGCGGGTAACCGCGCCCAATGCCGAATACCAACTGCTAATCCCGGTTGACCGCCTTGATCAGTTCACCGAGGCACTGGCCGAGCTGCCCGCCGATCAGCGCATTAACTACCAGCACTACCGCGTGCGCAGTGGCGACACCCTGTCGCAGATTGCCCGCCGCCATCAGCTGTCAGTCAGCGCCATCCGCGATGTCAACGACATCAACGGCAGCCTGCTGCGAGTCGGTCAGACCCTGATGCTGCCGCAATTCAGCGATGCTCCGGCCAGCAGCGCCCCCGCCAGCAGTCAGGTGGCCAGCGCCGCTCAGCTGCGTTACCGCGTACAATCCGGCGACAATCTCTGGAATATCGCGCGCGCCCACGGCACCACGGTCAACCGCATCAAGCGTGACAATAACCTGCAAGGTAACGCGCTGACCGTTGGTCACACGCTGATGCTGGCCTCCAATGCCGCCGAGCAGACGCAAACAAGCGATGGCCGGCAGATTGCCTACACGGTGAAATCAGGGGATTCGCTGTACGCAATCGCCCAGCGTTTCAACGTTCAGGTCGACAAGATCCGCGACTGGAACCAGCTGGGTCGCTACCTGCGCCCCGGGCAACAGCTGACCCTGTTCGTACGCTGAGCCGCCGGGCTTTCGTCCGGCCGCGCGCAATGGTAGCGTTGGCACATCGATGACAGCCCGGTTGTCGCGCCGCTCGGGCGGCAAACAGGGCTGTTAACCAACGACCCTTCTGCGCGCGGATCTACATGTCGCTGCTGTCTCGAATCCTTTGCCTGCTCTTGTTGTCAGTGATCGCCCTGCCAGGCTGGGCCACGCTCTATCGCCAGCACGGTTACTCACTCTACGGTCAGCCGCACTATTCGGAAGACTTCGCCCACCTCGACTACGTCAATCCCGAGGCACCCAAGGGTGGCACCCTGCGCGTGATGGGCAGCGGCACCTTCGACACCCTCAACCCCTACACGCTCAAGGGCACCAGCCCGATCAATACCGGCGACTTCGCCCACCTCGGCATCAATGAGCTGAACGAGCCACTGATGGTCGGCAGCGGTCTCTACGACCCATCCGGTGACGAGCCCTACTCCGCCTACGGCCTGATCGCCGAAAGCCTGGAGTTTGCCGACAACCGCAGCTGGGTGGTCTTCAACCTGCGCCCCGAAGCCCGCTTTCACGACGGCACCCCCATCACGGCTGAGGACGTGGCGTTTTCCTATCGTCTGCTCAGAGAGCAGGGCCATCCCAACTATCGCTCGGTGCTGCAGGACGTCAGCCGTATCGACGTCCTCGCCGAGCGCCGCATCCGCTTCGTGTTCAACCGCCCCGGCAACTCGCTGCTGATCCTGCGCCTCGGCGAACTGCCGATCCTGCCCGCCCACTACTGGCAAGGCCGCGACTTTTCCAGCACCACCTTTCAGGCAGGTCTGAACAGCGGCCCTTATCGGGTTACGAGCGTCGACCCCGGCCGCAGCGTGGTCTTCGAGCGCGTCAAAACCTATTGGGGTCGCGACCTGCCGATCAACCGTGGCAAATACAATTTCGACCGTATGGAGGTCGAGTTCTACCGGGACAACAACGTCGCTTTCGAAGCCTTCAAAGCCGGCGAGTTTGACCTCTATATCGACCACAAGGCGAGCAACTGGGCCAACGCATACCAATTCCCGGCGGTGGCCAATGGCGACATTCTCAAGCGCGAGATCATTCACCAGATTCCCAGCCCGACCCAAGCGATGTTCTTCAACACCCGGCGCACACCGTTCGACACGCTGCCACTGCGCAAGGCACTGGGCATGCTGTTCGATTTCGAGTGGTCCAATCGGGTGCTGTTCTACGACGCCTATCAACGCTCGCAGAGCTACTACCCGAACAGCCCCTTCAGCGCGACCGGCATACCCGCAGGGCAAGAGTTCCTCTACCTGTCACCGCACCGCGACCAGCTGCCACCGGAACTCTTTCTGGAGCCGTTCAGTCTACCTGTGACCGATGGCCGGGGAATCCCGCGCGAGACGCTGCGCGAGGCGGTGGAGCTGTTTGCCGAGGCCGGCTGGAAGCTGCGCAGAGGGCGCCTTGAAAATGCCGATGGCGATCCGCTGCGGTTTGAAGTACTGCTGGTCAACTCCAGTCTGGAACGAATCCTGCAGCCCTACCGTGCCAATCTCGCGCGCCTGGGCATCGACATGCAGATTCGCACTGTTGACCGCGCGCAGTACAAGGCACGACTGGATCAGTTCGACTACGACATGATTCTGACCACGCTGCCGCAGGGGCTGTCACCCGGGCTGGAGCAGATCGGCTACTTCCACTCCAGCCAGCGCAGCGTCAAAGGCAGCCGCAACTATGCGGGCATCAACAATCCGGTGGTCGACGAACTGGTCGAACGCCTGAGCGCCGCCAACAGCCGCAGTGAGCAGGTTGCCGCGGCGCGCGCACTCGACAGGGTACTGCTGTGGAATCACTATACAATTCCGAACTGGTATATAAACTACCACCGCATCGCCTATCGGAACTGGCTGCGCACACCGGACATACCGCCGTACACGCTGGCCATCCGCAGCTGGTGGAAAGACCCGGCAAGCAACTAGAAAAACAAGGGATCTGAATGCAACGCTCGCTGAAATCCTGCTGTCTGGCCCTGCTGACCTGCTGGGCTGGCGCCCTGCATGCCGCACCACAGCATGCCCTCACGCTCTACGATGAAGCACCCAGATACCCCGCCGACTTCAGCCATTTTGACTACGTCAATCCCGATGCACCCAAGGGCGGCACGCTCCGGCTGTCCGGCTTCGGCGGCTTTGACTCGCTGAACCCCTATATCAGCCGTGGCACCTCCGCCGACCAGCTGGGTCTGATCTACGACACCCTGACCTTCCACGCCCTCGACGAGCCCTTCACCGAATACGGTCTGGTTGCCGAAAGCATGGAAAAGGCCGAAGACGGCAGCTGGGTGCGCTTCAAGCTGCGCCCCGAGGCACGCTTTAACGACGGTGTGGGCATTACCGCCGACGATGTGGTGTTTACCTTCAACACCCTGATCGAGCATGGCGCGCCCTTCTACCGCGCCTACTATGGCGACGTGGATCGCGTCGTGGCCGACAACCCGCACAGCGTCACCTTTCACTTCAAGCACAGCGGAAACCGCGAGCTGCCACTGGTGCTCGGCCAGTTACCCGTCTTGCCCAAGCACTACTGGGAAGGCCGCGACTTCAGCAAGAGTTCGCTGGAGCCGCCACTGGGCAGCGGCCCCTACCGTATCGGCCAGGTACGTCCCGGACGCAGCATCAGCTTCGAACGCGTCGAGGACTACTGGGCCAAAGACCTGCCGGTGATGCGCGGCTTCTACAACTTTGACACCGTGGTGGTCGATTACTACCGCGACGGCAACGTCACCCTGGAGGCCTTCAAGGCAGGCCAGTTCGACTTCAACCAGGAAATGGCGGCCAAGAACTGGGCCACCGGCTACAGCAGCCCCGCGTTAGAAGCCGGCCAGATCGTCAAGGAAGAGATCCCTAACAACAACACCCAGGGCATGCAGGGCTTCGTGTTCAACATGCGCAAGCCCTACTTTGCCGATGCCCGGGTGCGCCAGGCCATCGCACTGTTGTTCGATTTCGAATGGTCGAACGCCAAGCTGTTCCATGGTGCCTACACTCGTACCGCCAGCTACTTCGACAACTCCGAGCTGGCCGCGCGCGGCGAGCCGGATGCCGCCGAGCTGGCACTGCTGGAACCGCTGCGCGACCAGCTGCCCGCCACCGCATTCGGACCGGCCTGGGTGCCGCCGAAGACCGACGGCAGCGGCGCCATCCGCGACCAGCGCCGTGCCGCCTATGCCCTGTTGCAGGAAGCCGGCTGGCAGATCGTTGACGACCAGTTGGTCAACGCCGACGGTGAACCGCTACAATTCGAGTTCCTGCTGGTGCAGGCCGAGTTCGAGCGCGTATTGCTGCCGTTCAAGCGCAACCTGGCGTCGCTCGGTATCAATCTGGAACTGCGCCGGGTCGATGTATCTCAGTACATCAACCGCCTGCGCTCACGCGACTTCGACATGGTGGTGACCGGTTTCGGTCAATCCAACTCACCCGGTAACGAGCAGCGCGAGTACTGGCATTCATCCAGCGCCGACAACCCCGGCAGCCGCAACCTGATGGGACTGAAAGACCCGGCCATCGATGCGCTGGTCGAAGGGCTGGTGCAGGCGGACTCTCGTGAGTCACTGATCACCCATACCCATGCGCTGGACCGCGCCCTGCGCTCGCTGCATCTGCTGGTGCCCAACTGGTACACCAGCGTCTATCGGGTCGCCTACTGGGACAAGTTCGGTCACCCGGAGCAGCCACCCAAGTACGATCTCGGCCTGTTTACCTGGTGGGTTGATCCCGCCAAGGACGCCCGCCTGCAGGGCGAGCAGCAACAGCCGCCGGCGGCGCAAGATGCTGCAGACACGGAGGTCGAGTAAGCATGCTGGCCTATATCGTTCGTCGCCTGCTGCTGATTATCCCCACCCTGTTCGGCATTTTGCTGATCAACTTCCTGATCATTCAGGCCGCCCCCGGTGGCCCGGTGGAACAGATGATCGCCAACCTTGAGGGCTTCGAGGGCGGCGCAACCAGCCGGGTCTCCGGCGGCGGAAGCGAAGTCGCCAGCGGTGGCAGCTACCGCGGCGCACAGGGCCTGGACCCGGACATCATTGCCGAGATCGAGCGCATGTACGGCTTCGACAAACCGGCCCCGGAGCGCTTCTGGCTGATGATCAAGGGCTACCTGCAATTCGACTTCGGCGACAGCTTCTTCCGCGACGCCAAGGTCACCGACCTGATCATCGAGAAGATGCCGGTGTCGATCTCGCTGGGGCTTTGGACCACCCTGCTGACCTATCTGATCTCCATCCCGCTGGGTATCCGCAAGGCGATCAAGCACGGCTCGGCCTTCGACGTCTGGACCAGTTCGCTGATCATCGTCGGCTACGCCATCCCCGGCTTCCTGCTGGCGATCCTGCTGATCGTGCTGTTTGCCGGCGGCAGCTATCTGGACTGGTTCCCGCTGCGCGGGCTGACCTCCAACAACTTCGACCAGATGACCACCGGCGAGCAGATTCTCGACTACTTCTGGCATCTGGTGTTACCGATCTTTGCCATGGTGGTCGGCAGCTTCGCCACCCTGACCATGCTGACCAAGAACTGCTTCCTCGACGAGATCGGCAAGCAATACGTGGTTACCGCCCGCGCCAAGGGGCTGTCAGAGCGCCGAGTGCTCTACGGTCACGTGTTCCGCAATGCCATGCTGCTGATCATCGCCGGCTTTCCCTCCGCGCTGATCAGCATTTTCTTCACCGGCGCGTTGTTGATCGAGGTGATTTTCTCCCTCGATGGCCTTGGTCTGCTCGGGTTTGAGGCGGCGATCAACCGCGACTACCCGGTGATGTTCGGCACCCTGTACATCTTTACCCTGGTCGGTCTGGTGGTGAAGCTGATCGGCGATATCACCTACACCCTGGTCGATCCGCGCATCGACTTTGACAGCCGGGAGGGTTGAGATGACGTTATTCAACCTCTCCCCGCTCAACCAGCGTCGCTTTGCCCGCTTTCGCGCCAACCGCCGTGGTTGGTGGTCACTGCATATTTTTCTGGTGCTGTTCGTCCTCAGCCTGGGCGCCGAGCTGATCGCCAACGACAAACCGCTCGCCGTGGGCTATCAGGGCGAGCTGTATTTCCCGGTGTTCAAGCGCTATCCGGAAACCGCCTTCGGTGGCGAGTTCCCGATCGAGGCCGACTACCGCAGCCCTTACGTCAAGCAGTTGATCACCGAAGACGGCGACGGCTGGATGCTCTGGCCACCGATCCCGTATCACTACGACACCATCAACTACGACCTGCGCGTTCCGGCGCCGGCGCCGCCCTCGGCGGACAACTGGCTGGGTACCGACGATCAGGCCCGCGATGTGATGTCGCGGGTGATCTACGGTTTCCGCATTTCGGTACTTTTTGCCCTGACCCTGACCATTCTCAGCTCCATCATCGGGGTGATTGCCGGTGCGGTGCAGGGCTTCTACGGCGGCCGCATCGACCTGATCGGGCAGCGCTTTATCGAGGTCTGGTCGGGTCTGCCGGTGCTGTACCTGCTGATCATTCTCGCCAGCTTCGTGCAGCCGAACTTCTGGTGGCTGCTGGGTATCATGCTGCTGTTTTCCTGGATGGCGCTGGTCGACGTGGTACGTGCCGAATTCCTGCGTGGCCGCAACCTCGAGTACGTGCGCGCCGCGCGAGCACTGGGTGCGAGCAACCAGACCATCATGTTCCGCCACATTCTGCCCAACGCCATGGTCGCCACCCTGACCTTCTTTCCGTTCATTCTGACCGGCGGCGTCATCACCCTGACCTCACTCGACTTCCTCGGCTTCGGCCTGCCGCCGGGCGCGCCGTCGCTGGGCGAGCTGATCGCCCAGGGCAAATCCAACCTGCAGGCCCCATGGCTGGGGATCACCGCCTTCGTCGTACTGTCGCTGATGCTCAGCCTGCTGGTATTCATCGGCGAGGCCCTGCGCGATGCCTTTGACCCAAGGAAATGAGATGAGCGAACAACCGTTGATCAGCATCCGCAATCTCAGCGTCGCCTTCCGTCAGGGCAACGATCAGACCATGGCGGTCAAGGACGTCAGCTTTGATATCCGCCCCGGCCAGACGCTGGCACTGGTCGGCGAAAGCGGCTCGGGCAAATCAGTGACCGCCCACTCCATCCTGCGCCTGCTGCCCTACCCGACAGCATCGCACCCGAGCGGCAGCATCGAGTTCAGCGGGCAGGACCTGCTCAAGACCAACGAGAATACGCTGCGCAAAGTGCGCGGCAACCGCATCTCGATGATCTTTCAGGAGCCGATGAGTTCGCTCAATCCGCTGCACAGCGTCGAGCGTCAGATCGGCGAGGTTTTGGCCCTGCACAAGGGCCTGAACAAGGCTCAGGCGCGCGAGCGCACACTCGAACTGCTGGATCTGGTCGGCATCCCCGAGCCGCGCAAACGCCTCAGCGCCTATCCGCACGAACTCTCCGGCGGCCAACGTCAGCGGGTGATGATCGCCATGGCACTGGCCAACGAGCCTGAACTGCTGATTGCCGATGAGCCGACCACCGCACTCGACGTGACCGTGCAGCTGAAGATCCTTGAACTGCTGCGCGAATTGCAGCAGAAACTGGGCATGGCCTTGCTGCTGATCAGCCACGATCTGAATCTGGTGCGTAAAATTGCCCACCGGGTATGTGTCATGTACCGCGGTAACGTCGTCGAAGAGAACGATTGCGCTACCTTGTTCAGCTCACCGCAGCATGAATATACCCGTCAGCTGCTTGCGGCCGACCCGCGCGGCGAACCGGTCCCCGTTGATCCGCACGCCAGCGATATCCTGCGGGCAGAGCAATTGCGGGTCTGGTTTCCGATCAAGAAAGGTGTGCTGCGGCGCACCGTGGACCACGTCAAGGCGGTCACTGACATCAGCTTTACCCTGCCCCGCGGGCAGACGCTGGGGATCGTCGGCGAAAGTGGCTCGGGCAAGACCACGCTGGGCATGGCGCTGCTCAGGCTGATCGACAGCCAGGGCCTGATCGAGTGCGACGGCAGTCGGCTCGATGGCCTCAGCCAGCAGCAGGTTCGCCCGCTGCGCCGCGAGTTGCAGGTGGTCTTTCAGGACCCGTATGGCAGTCTGAGCCCGCGCATGTCGGTGGGCCAGATCATCAGCGAGGGACTGGAGATTCACCGAATCGGCACTGAGGCCGAGCGCGAACACATGGTGATTCAGGCGCTGGAAGAAGTCGGCCTGGATCCCGAGACCCGCCACCGCTATCCGCACGAGTTTTCCGGCGGGCAGCGGCAGCGGATCTCGATTGCCCGGGCATTGGTGCTCAAGCCCAAGCTGATTCTGCTCGACGAACCTACGTCGGCACTGGATCGCACCGTGCAGGGCCAGGTGGTGGAACTGCTGCGCAGTCTGCAGCAAAAGTACAATTTGACGTATTTGTTTATCAGTCACGACCTGGCAGTGGTCAAGGTTCTCAGCCATCAATTGATGGTGATCCGCCAGGGTGAAGTAGTCGAACAGGGACCGGCAGGCGAAATCTTCGCTTCACCGCAGCATGACTATACTCGTCAGCTGCTGGAAGCGGCCTTTGCCCTGCCGCAAACCGATAACAGGGCCGACACGGCCATGCACTAAACAGGAAAGTACTATGGGATTTCTCAGCGGAAAGCGCGTACTCATCGTTGGCGTAGCCAGCAAACTGTCCATTGCCTCCGGCATTGCCGCGGCCATGCACCGCGAGGGCGCCGAGCTGGCGTTCACCTACCAGAACGAAAAGCTGAAATCACGGGTTGAAGAATTTGCTGCCGGCTGGGGCTCTGGCCCTGAGCTGTGCTTCCCCTGCGACGTGGCCGATGACGCCGAGATCGAGCAGGTATTCGTCGAGCTGGCCAAGAAGTGGGACGGCCTGGACTGCATCGTCCACTCCGTTGGCTTTGCCCCGGGCGATCAGCTGGATGGCAACTTTGCCGAAGTCACCACCCGCGAAGGTTTCCGTATCGCTCACGACATCAGTGCCTACAGCTTCGTCGCGCTGGCCAAGGCCGGTCGTGAAATGATGAAAGGCCGCAACGGCAGCCTGCTGACCCTGTCCTACCTGGGCGCTGAGCGCACCATGCCGAACTACAACGTCATGGGTATGGCCAAGGCCAGTCTGGAAGCCGGCGTTCGCTACCTGGCTACCAGCCTGGGCCCGGAAGGCACCCGCGTTAACGCCATCTCTGCCGGCCCGATCCGCACCCTCGCGGCCTCCGGCATCAAGAGCTTCCGCAAGATGCTGGCCCACAACGCTGCGCAAACCCCGCTGCGTCGCAACGTCACCATCGAGGAAGTCGGCAACGTCGGCGCGTTCCTCTGCTCCGACCTGGCCTCCGGCATGTCCGGTGAAATCACCTACGTTGACGGTGGTTTCAACATCACCGCCATGGGTGGTCTGGAAGAGTAAGCCGCCGCTTCATGCGGGCATAAAAAAACCGGGCGATGCCCGGTTTTTTTTATGGATGTCTGTGCCGCCCTTACCAGGTGCCAGGCGGACAAGCCTGCAGCATTGTCCGCCCTACGGCAGCACATGACTGCGCACGATCAATCGTCGGAGGTCGCGCCGATCTTGTGGATAGCCAGGTCAGCGCCCTGATATTCCTCTTCCTCGCTCAGACGCAGGCCCGCAACCGCCTTGATGACTCCGTAAACCAGCAGACCACCCACCAGCGCCACGACCACCCCACTCAAGGTGCCGACCAACTGGGACATGAAGCTCACGCCGCCCAGACCACCGAGTGCTTCGGCGCCGAAGATACCGGCCGCCAGGCCTCCCCATACACCACACAGACCGTGCAGCGGCCATACACCCAGCACGTCATCGATCTTGAAGCGGTTCTGGGTCAGGATAAAGGTCCAGACAAACAGACCGCCTGCCACTGCACCGGTCGCCAGCGCGCCCAGCGGGTGCATCAGGTCGGAACCCGCGCAGACCGCCACCAACCCGGCCAGCGGGCCGTTATGGATAAAGCCCGGGTCAGCACGACCGACCAGCAGCGCAGCCAGGGTGCCACCTACCATCGCCATCAGCGAGTTGACCGCCACAAGACCGCTGATGCCGTCCAGCGTCTGCGCCGACATCACGTTGAAGCCAAACCAGCCGATGGTCAGAATCCACGCACCCAGCGCCAGGAACGGGATATTCGACGGCGGCATCGCCACTACATGACCGCCGCGATAGCGGCCATTACGCGCGCCCAGCAGCAGCACCGCACCCAGCGCGATCCAGCCGCCAACGGCGTGCACGACCACGGAACCGGCGAAGTCGTGGAAGGTAGCGCCAAACTGGGTCTCAAGCCACGCCTGAAAGCCGTAGTTGCCGTTCCAGATAACGCCTTCAAAGAAGGGATAAACCAAGCCTACGATCAATACGGAAGCGCACAATTGCGGTGCAAACTTGGCGCGTTCAGCAATGCCGCCGGATATGATCGCCGGAATGGCCGCCGCAAAGGTCATCAGGAAGAAGAACTTGACCAATGCGTAACCGTTGTTTTGCGACAGGGTTGCCGCATCGGTGAAGAAGGTGACGCCGTAGGCAATCCAGTAGCCCACGAAGAAGTAAGCCAGGCACGAAACCGCAAAATCACTGATGATTTTCGACAGCGCGTTAACCTGGTTCTTCTGACGAACCGTACCGACCTCAAGGAATGCAAAGCCGGCGTGCATGGCCAGAACCATGACCGCGCCAGCAAGGATAAACAGGGTGTTTGCACTATGAACCAGCGTTTCCACAGCGCTGTTAAGGTTTTCCATTCAAGCAGCCTCTATCAAATCAGAAAAATGCACTCGTTGTGTGCGCGACAATCAACTACGAACCATCAAGGTGCATCCAGAGCAATACGGCAAAACACCCACGATTGAGCAGCAACACCAAGAAATCTGAATTAATTTTTATTTTTCAAATAGTTGTACGCCAATCTCGACCATCAATCGCAAAAGTCGGCACCATATTGATGCATCAGAAGCGGCGCAGCTCACCGTGATAGTGCAATCGCCATACCAAAAGCGCAGAATCATGCACCGAAAGCGCACGATGACAGTTCAGTGACACCGATTTGCCGAAAAACCGGCCGCCTGCCGTCGCTTTCACGCTGCTTGGCTATAATCTTGCATACCATCAGCGCCCGATGTTCCGAACCCGGAGAAAGATGTGTTTACAGGACAGCCGCTGCCCTACTTCCAACCCCTGATCGACACCGCCACCGGCCGCATAGCCGGTTACGAAGCGCTGGCACGCCTGCGCGACGATGAGGGCAACATCAGCAGTGCTGGCCCGCTGTTTACCGACCCCAACGTATCCCAGGCTGATCTGCTGGAGCTGGACCGCAGCATTCGACGCCAGGCCCTTGAGCGCTTTCGCGACACCCCCGAGGGCTTCCTCAGCCTGAATATTTCGCCTGCCTGGGTCAGCCAGCTGCAGCCCGGCCAGCCCCTGCCCAGCCTCCAGTTACTGGAAGAGCTCGGCTTGCCGACCGATCAGGTCGTGTTTGAAATCACTGAGTTGCAAGGCAGCATTGAGCAGCTGCGCGACGTAGTGCAGCGCTACCGCGCTGCCGGCATTCGCATCGCCATCGACGATTTTGGCGCCGGCTATTCCATGCTCGACCGGGTACTGGCACTGGAGCCGGACATCCTCAAGCTGGACATCCAGCTGTTCCGTCAGGCCGCCGCCGGCAACAGCAACAGTGGTGACTTCGTCCGCGCACTTGCGCTGATGGCTGAAAAGAGTGGCTGCTGGATCATTGCTGAAGGGGTAGAAACCGAACAGGAGCTGCACTTCGCCCTGGAGTGCGGTGCCCGTTATGTTCAGGGGTATCTGTTTGGTCGACCGGAGGAGAACTTTCTGCCGAGCGATGCGGTTCAGCAGCAGTTTTCGACCATGCGCGACCATTACGTGCACGCCAAACTGGCCGAGCGGGAGAAACTGGCCGGCCTGCGCCGCTCACTGGCGGAGCTGTTCGCCGAGTTGCGGGTCTGGCTAAGCCGTGGTGCCCAACCCGCGCACCTGCCCAACCCGCGCAACTATCCCTGGCTGCTGCGCTGCTTCCTGTGCGACGCCGAAGGTACGCAGATCTCGCCGAACTTTGACTGGCATGGCGATAGCTGGCATACCGACCCGCGCTACCTGGACCACAACTGGTCCTGGCGGCCATATTTCTATCAGATTCTGGCCGAAGCCGGCGAAGACAGCCGGGTGATCCTGTCGAATCGCTACCGCGATGCGACCACCAACCAGTACTGCATGACTTCGGGCCTGTTCATCGACGACAGCCGCCACCTGCTGCTGATCGACATCGACGCCTCGTTCCTCTGACTCAGCGCCGCTCACGCGGCAAGCTGACAACCACCAGCAGGCCGCCTTCCGGTGCCGGCTGCAACGCCAGCTTGCCATCGTAGGCGGCAACCAGATCACCGACGATGGCCAATCCCAGACCGTGCCCCGGCGCTTGCTGGTCCAGTCGCGTACCGCGCGCCAGCACCTGCGCCCGTGCCGCCGGGGCGATGCCAGGCCCATCGTCGGCTACCTCCAGCCGTAGCTCCTGCGCATCCAGACGCCAACTCAGCCGCACCTGCGATGCAGCCCACTTGCAGGCGTTGTCCAACAGGTTGCCAAGCAACTCAAGCATGTCTTCACGATCAAATGGCCACGCTGAATCCGAGACGCCATCGAGGATGATCCGGGGCGCAGACGAATAGAGACTGGCGAGCGTCTGCACCAGCGCCGGCAGATCCACGGCCGGATCAAAACGCGCCCCGCGCGCCTGATCAGGCGCCAGCCGGGCGCGCTGCAGGCTGCGCTCCAGCTGGTTACGCATACTCTGCAGCTGCCCCTGCAGCTCCCGGTAATCCTCCGCCGGCAACCGCTCTGCCAGGCTGTCCAATCGGCTCTCAACCACTGCCAACGGCGTTTTCAGCGCATGGCCGAGGTCCCCTGCACTGTTACGCGCCCGCTGCAGCAGCGCTTCAATCTGCCGACCGAGATGATTGATTTCAGCCACCAGCGGCTGCAGTTCCTGCGGCACCTGCTCGCTCAGATGCAGACGTTCGCCGCTGCGCCACTCCGCCAACTCCTGCTGCACCCGTCGCAACGGCAGCAACGAGCGCCGCAGCAGCCACTGCTGGATCAGCACCGCCAGCAATGTCACCAGCACCGCCAATCCACTGATCCACCAGCCAGCCCGACGAAACTCGCTGAGCAACGGCCGGTAGTCCAGCGCAACGCTGATGGTGACCTGCTCGCCAGCCTTACGGTAGTCGCCGGACCACACTAGCAGCTCCTGCCCCTGCGGCCCCGGCAACAAACCGCTTTGCAGTCCATCACCAGGCAGTGGCAAGCGATGATCCCAGAGTGATCGCGAGCGCCACTTCTCGCGGCCCTGGACAACGAAATAGCGTCCGGAGTAGGGTCTGGCGTAATCCGGGTCGATCTTGTTCATATCCAGATAAAGGCCGTCGTCGCCCAGCGTCAGCGCAGCCAGCAGACTGTCGGTCTCTCGCTGCAACAGCAGAGTCAGGTAGTTACGCTGGGCACGGTCGTACAACCAGACGCTGCCCTGCACGATCAACAGCACACTGCACAGCAGCAGCGGCACCAGTGTGACGGCCAGCCGCCGGCTGATCGACCTCACGCACCGACTCCGACCAGCACATAACCCTGCCCGCGCCGGGTTTCTATGGCGGTGCGCCCGAGCTTGCGGCGCAGGTGGTTGATCAACACTTCGATAACATTGGAGTCGCGCTCGTCCTCGTAGTCATACAGGTGCTCGGCCAGCCGCGTCTTCGACAGCACCTTGCCCGGATTCAGCATGAAGCAGCGCAGCAACTTGAACTCGCTGGCCGACAGACTGATCGGTTCGGCATCACCGCAGCGCACCTGTTGATGGGCTTCGTCGAGCTGCAGCCCGGCTGCGCTGAGCACGGCCTGCGGCACCTGACCATGGGCACGACGCAGCAGCGCCTGCACGCGCAGCAGCAGCTCTTCATTGTGGAAGGGTTTGGTCAGGTAATCGTCAGCGCCAGCCTGCAGCCCCTCGACGCGCTCGGTCCAGCGACTGCGCGCAGTCAGGATCAGCACCGGCAGGCTGCTGCCGCCGGCGCGCCATTGCCGCAGGATCGCAAGCCCGTCCATACCGGGCAATCCCAAGTCCAGAATCGCCAGATCGTATGGTTCCTGCTCGCCCAGCAATGCGGCATCGCGTCCGTCGGTGCGCCAGTCTACCGCGTAGCCAGCGCGTTTCAGCACCGCGCACAGGCTGTCGGCCAGCGCTACATTGTCTTCTACCAACAGCAGCCGCATCAGTCGTCCTCTTCCACGTCCAGCAGTTCACCGCTGACCGCGTCGTACTCCAATTCCATGACCCGATGATCACCGGTAACCACCTCCAGTTCATAGATATAGCGACCGTCGTCGAGTTCCAGCTCGGCCTCCAGAAACCGGCCGGGGTAACGATTCAGCGCGTCATCAATAAACTGCTGCAGGGGCGCGATGCGCCCCTGCTCGGTCAATATCAACACCTCGTCCTGGCTGAGGTCGTGCGCAGCGGCAAGAGCCGGCAGCAGTGCCAGCCCCCCCAGCAGCAAACACGCCAGCCGGCGATCAGTCGTCGCGGCGGTGTTCGAGTACGTCACCATTGGACGCATCCAGGTCAACATCCCACTCCTGCCCTTCGGCATCGCGAATTTCGACTTCATAGACATAACGGCCATAGTGCTTGTCCAGATCGGTGTCAGTGATGGTACCGGGCTGCAGCGCCAATGCCTTTTCATTCAGGCTCTGCAGGGGTTGAATGGTACCCTGTTGCACCAGTGTATCGACCTCATCCATGCGCACATCATCGTCAGCCAGCAGCGCAGAGCTACCCAGGGCCAGGATGGCTGAACAGGACAGAGCGACTAGATGTTTGTACATGTTGGTTTCCTCCGTTGCGTTGAGACAGTTTCAGACTATAGCCTTGAGCTGAAACCAACCTTAAAATCGGCCGCGCACTCTCAGGGACTCCGTATCACATGACAGCTATTCAGGTTCGCGCTCCGGCATTGACGCTGCGAGCAGGCCACCGCGCCATCGAGCATATCCGCGCCAACGGCCTGCAACCTGCCGATGTACACATGATTCCGGGTGCTGCTGGCGGCCCCAAGGCGCTTGGCATTCAGGGCCTGGACCTGGCGCTGTTTGGCGAATGGTTACCCAGAGCACCGCAGCCGCGCAGCCTGATCGGCGCCTCCATCGGCAGTTGGCGCTTCGCCAGCGCCTGCATGCCCGACCCGGTGCACACCCTGCGTCAGCTCGGCGAGCTGTATACCGCGATGCGTTTTCCCAAGGGCGTGACCATCCAGACCATCAGCGCCGCCTGCGGCGAGATGATCGATGAGCTGCTGCAGGGGCAGTTTGAAGCCATCCTGAGCAATCCCAATTACCGCCTCAACATCGTCGTGGTGAAGAGCCTCGGCCTGCTGCGTCATGATTCACGCGCCCGCCTGGCGCTCGGCCTCGGCGGCGTGATCGGCGCCAACCTGCTGGGCCGCCGCCACCTCGGTCGCTTCTTCGAAAGGGTCATCCTGCACGATCGGCGACAACTGCCGGAGCTGGAAGAGCTGCGCGACTTTACCAGCGCGCACGTCGAGCTCACGCCGCAGAACCTGCGCTCGGCGCTGCTGGCGTCTGGCTCAATCCCGATGGTGATGGAAGCAGTGCGCGAGATTCCTGGCGCCGCGCCCGGGGTTTACCGCGATGGCGGCCTGCTCGACTACCACCTGGACTTGCCCTACACCGCCCCCGGCGTGATTCTCTACCCGCACTTCATTGATCGCGTAGTACCCGGCTGGTTCGACAAGACCATTCCCTGGCGCAAGCACAATGCCGAACAACTGCGCGACGTCCTGCTGCTTGCCCCCTCGCCCGAGTACCTTGAGCGTCTGCCGCACCGCAAGCTGCCGGACCGCAAGGACTTCAACCGCTATGTCTACGACAACGACGGCCGCGAGAAGTACTGGCGCAAAGCAATGAGCGAGAGCCAGCGCATGGGCGACGAGTTTCTGGAGTTGGCCGATTCCGGCCGCCTGATCGACCGTATCAAACCGCTGTGAGCGCACAGCAGGAAGTACTGCCCTGCCCGCTCTGCGCAGCACCCTCGCATTGGATGCTGAGTGACCGCAAGCGCAGCTACTGGCAGTGCGAGCAGTGCCTGATGGTCCATGTGCCTGCGCGTTGGCAGCTGACCGCCGAGCAAGAGAAGGCCGAATACGACCGTCACGAGAACCACCCGGATGATCCGGGCTATCGGCGCTTTCTCTCCCGTATGGCGGAGCCCCTGCTGCAGCGCCTGCCAGCCGCCAGCAGTGGCCTTGATTTCGGCTGCGGCCCCGGCCCGGCGCTCGCCATGATGCTGCGCGAGCATGGCCATCAGGTTGCCCTGCACGACCTCTACTACCACCCCAACCCCGCGGCCTTGCAGCAGCAGTGGGATTTCATCACCGCCACCGAAGTTGTCGAGCACCTCGCAACCCCGCTCGCGGTGCTGGAGCAACTTTGGCAATGTCTCAAGCCCGGCGGCTGGCTGGGCCTGATGACCAAGCGGGTCACCAGCCCCGAAGCCTTCAAGGCCTGGCACTACAAGAACGACCCTACCCACATCAGCTTTTTCAGCGAACAAAGCTTCCACTGGCTGGCAGCGCAGTGGCAGGCAGACCTGGAATTGATCGGTGCCGATGTCGCGCTGCTGCGCAAGCCGGCGCTCAGCGCGAACTGAGTCGCTCGGCAAAGCTCTGCGGGTCCGCCTGAAAGGCGCGAATGCAACGCTGACAAACACACGCCCGATTACGCTGCGCCTCAGGCACTAGCGCCAGCAGCGCCGCAGGCACCTCAAGAGCAAAACACCAGCACGCGCCGCTATCCGCCGCGCAGGCGTTGCTGCCGCCGCAGAACGGGCAAGCGCTTGTATTCAGCGTCGCGTTGCCGTCCATCAGCGCGTCACCCCATTGATCGGCCCACGTGGGCTCGGGCAGAAACACGCTGCATTGCGTGGCAGCGGTGCAGCCAGATGGCAACTTCCCATCGGCGTCGCGCACGCACTCGCTGGCAGGTATGGGCTGAAGTCAAAGGGCACACCCGCACAACGGGCAACGGTCTGCGCGCGCTCCAGGCCGGACGGATAGGTACCCTGCATCTGCGGCCCCTGACTGGCGAACTGGTGAATGGTGCGATTCAGGTCAGCGTAGTCGCGCGTCTGCGACAAGGCTTCAGCAGCCCAGCAGTCGGCCTCCAGTTCCTGCGCTCGGGTGGCCCAGAACTGCTGGTTGCGAAACCACATGCCCTGCGGGGTGACATGACCGCTGCGGTGGTGCCCGCACTCATGCGCCAGCGTGAAGACGCGGGACATCGTCCAGTTGGCCATAACACCCGGATCGGCATAAATGACCGGCCCGGCGCCATCCATCGCAGCCGATGCGATTTGTGCGTTGGGCGTGACGATCACACGAATACCGCAGAAGGCGTCCCAGCCTGCGAACATGGCCTGGGCCTGCGAGGTCGCGCTCAGCGACAGCAGCAGCCCGATCCAGCAAAGACGTTTGAGCATCCCTGACTCCAGTTCCTTAGATGAGGGGGGCCTTGATCGCGGCCGTCCGGGCGGGTGAAACAGTCTGGAGGTGCAGCAGGAACCACCAGCTCAGCGACTGCCAATCACCCGACGCGCGCCCTTGAAGCTGCGCTGCCAGAACGACGACTCCAGCTCGTCGACGCGCACCACGCCACCGGTACTGGGCGCATGCAGAAAACGCCCTTCCCCAATGTAGATGCCGGCGTGATTCACACGACCGCCGTTCATCGCAAACAGCACCAGATCGCCCGGCGCGAGCGAGTTTTCCGGTGGTCTGGAAACCTTCATGTTGTAGAGGTCTGAGGTAGTGCGCGGCAGGCTGACACCAGCGGCCTCGCGGTAGACGTACTGGATCAGGCCGCTGCAATCGAAGCCGGTGGAGGGCGAGGTGCCGCCCCAGCGATACGGCGTTCCGACCAGACTGAAGGCCTGAAACACCACATCATTACGGGCCACTTCATCACTGTCGGGCAGCGACTCCACCGGACGCGGGAGGTTGACACTCACGGGCGCCTTGGGTGCGCTCGAGCACCCGGCCAGCAAGGCAACAATCAGCAATGTCAGCAGTCCAGTGAGCCGCATCCGGCCACCTCCAGCACAGGGGTTCTGAGCAAAAAATGCACCGTGAATGGCGCGAGGTCAAGAATTTACTTTAACTTCGTGCGCCAAGCGAGCAGCTTTTATGAGGATTCAGTGATTTACCGTGAGCGCCAGCATTGCCGATATCTGACACAGTGGCCGGCCGCTTTCAGCCTGCCACTGGTTGAACGCCGCCTGTGCCGCGGCCTGATCGCGCTGGCTGGTCGGTGCCTTGTCGATGATGCCCTGCGCGTTGAGCGCGGCAACCACATCGTCAGTCGCAACCCAGGTATCCTTGCCGACCATACGTAACAACCGCGGTGCCGACTGGCCGCCAAGCTGTGCGCCGCGCTTGGCCAGCAAGCGCCAGAGACCGATGATGTCGTCTACCGGCCAGTCGGCAATCAGGTTGCCTACCGAGCCATATTCGGCGCGCAGATCGAGTACCAACTGGGCATTACGCGGCACGCTGCGCAGCTTGCCCAGATGGCGAATGATGCGAGTGTCACTCATCAACCGTTCCAGATGCTCGGCGCTCATCAGCACGACCTTCTCCGGGTCAAAGCCGAAGAACACCTCTTCAAACGCAGGCCATTTGGCGTCGACCAGACTGTGCTTCAGCCCCGCCCGAAACACCCGTAAGGCGATCAGCGACAGATAACGATCATCACTGATCGCTCGCAGCTGCTCTGGCGTTTTCGGCTGCGGCAGTCGCGCTTCCAGCGCGGCCGCAGAACCGAACCGGTTAAGGCAGTATTCGTGCAGCCAGCGGTAATCCTGCATCGCTTGATCCTGACATCAGAGGTTCATGACATTCAGGACGCGGGAAGCGGCCTGTTCGTCGATACGCAGGCCGGCAAAGTCGAACAGCGCGGTGTCGGCCAGCTGCGAGGGCTGGACGTTTTTCAGCGCACGGAAGATATTCTCGACCCGCCCCGGGTTGGCCTTCTCCCAGCCCTGCAGCATGTCCTTGACCACCTTGCGCTGCAGATTCTCCTGCGAGCCACACAGGTTGCAGGGAATGATCGGGAAATTTTGCAGCGTCGCGTAGGACTCGATATCTGCTTCGTTGCAATACGACAGCGGGCGAATCACCACGTTGCGACCATCGTCCGAGCGCAGCTTGGGCGGCATCGCCTTGAGATTGCCGCCAAAAAACATGTTGAGGAAGAAGGTCTCGACGATGTCGTCGCGATGGTGCCCCAGTGCCATCTTGGTCGCACCGATTTCATCGGCAAAGGTGTAGAGGTTGCCGCGACGCAGGCGCGAGCACAGCGAGCAGGTAGTCTTGCCTTCCGGAATCTTCTCCTTGACGATCGAGTAGGTGTCGCGCTCAAGGATGTGGTACGGCACGCCGATGCTGTCCAGATAGGCCGGCAGCACCTCTTCCGGGAAGCCCGGCTGCTTCTGGTCCATGTTGACCGCCACCAGCTCAAACTTGATCGGCGCCACCTTCTGCAGGTACAGCAGCATGTCGAGCATGGTGTAGCTGTCCTTGCCACCGGACAGGCAGACCATCACCTTGTCGCCATCTTCGATCATGTTGTAATCGGTCACTGCTTCGGCAGTCAGGCGGCGCAGACGTTTCTGCAGTTTGTTCTGGTTAACGCTCAGGTGGCTCATGGACGGGGTACCGGCTCGGCAAAAACGCGCATTCTACTGAAATCTGCTGTACATAAAAACAACAACCCCCGACAGCAGCGCTGACGGGGGTTGTTGCTGGCTCAGGCAGGCCGGAGACGTTAACGCAGGTACACAGGCCCTACGCCGAAGCCCCAGAAGATCACCGAAGTAGCAATCATGGCAACCAGTACCACGAGCCCGACAGCAAGTACGGAGCTTGAGAACAGAAAACCTTCATCGCTTGGGATATCCATGAAGATCGGAATGCCCTGGTAAAGCAGATAGACCGTGTAGGAAATCGCCGCGGTACCGACCAGCATCCCCAGCCACAGACTCGGATAGAGTGCAGCGAGGCCGGCCACAAACAGCGGAGTCGCGGTGTACGCAGCGAAGATGACACAGTCATTGAACGTCGGGTTGGCGTCATAGGTACGCGCCATCCAGTGAATGAAGGCGCCCATCACGGCAACGCCAGCCAGCATGGCAATGTAGGACAGTACCGTCATCTGCAGGGCACTGGCCTGCGTCAGCTTGACAGCGTCCTGTGTGCCTATGGTCCAGCCCACCTGAGTGGTGCCGATATAGGCAGAGACGACCGGAATGGCGGCAAGCACTAGCACATGGGTGAGATACATGTGACCGATGCTTTCGTCCTCGCCCTTGATTTCCTTCCACTCCTCGTCGGGATGAGTGAACAGCCCCAGTACGTGATGGATCATGGTCTGACCTCCTAATTATTATTCGCCTCCGCGCGACATCCGCCGCCGGAGAGGGCGGACGCGGGGGTTCCCCCGAGCCCTGCATTGACTATAGCCAAAAAGAAATTGAAGTAAGCAGGTTTGCTTAGAGAGATTGGCAACTTCAGTTTTTGCCGTAATAGCGTTGCAGAATTAGCATTGCCTGATTGATCTCCTGCGCGCGGGCGGTACTGCCGCCGCGGTCCGGATGATGCTGACTCAAAAGACGACGGTACTGGCGCCGACATGCCGCCGCGTCAGCCCCCTGCTCCAGTTCAAGCACGGCCAGAGCAGCGCTCACCTCCGGTTCGGACACACTGGCACGCCCCCGCCAGAAGCTGTCGATCAGCCGTTCCACGTCATCCCGGTTGGTGTCGCACCAGTGAGCCCAGTCGAGGTAATAGCGCCGCAGCGGGTCATCCACCTGCAACCCTTCAGCGCCCGCTGTACGCGGCACCAGTTGAATCTTCAGGGCATGAATGTCCAGCGTCAGCTGCTGCTGCCCAACCTGGTCGGCCAGGCGGTAGAGCTGGTGAAACAGCAGAAAGTGCAGACGAAATAGCTGCAGCGGATCGCGCAGTGCGCCGGGCTCGGCAAACAGCGACTCAGGAAACTCCGCCGCCAGCGCCTGCAGCAGTGCGTACTCACTCAAGCCCTGCGGCTCGCTACGCAGCAGGCAAAGCAGGCATTCGTCAAAACCGCTGGGCAGCAGCATGTCGGGTTGCAATTCAATCATGCCCGGAGTGTACCAGAGCCCCTGTTACAGACTGAGACCACCTGTAATCACTTTGCCATCAGAGCGACAACCGCCTGTCATCGCAGGGACGTATCAATGTCACCTTCCTTGAACCCCATAACAGGCAGTTGACGATGAACAAATGGATGATGGCCGCGACCAGCGCCGCCCTGCTGGCCACACTGGCCGGTTGCAAAAGCAGCAGCAGTGACGACAACAACGATGCCCCGGAAGTAGTTACCCCCGAAAGCATTACCCTCAGCTACCTGGGCCGCTACAGCGCGGGCATCTTTGGCGCGAGCGCCGCAGAAATCCCGGCGTTTGACCCGGTCAACCAGCGCATTTTCATCGTCAACGCCCAGAAGGGTGCGGTCGACGTGCTTAACGCCGCCGACCCGGCCAATCCAGTGCTGCTGCAAGAGCTCAATGTCGAGGCCATCACCGAGGGCGCAGTGGTCAACAGCATCGCCTACAAGGGCGGCTATCTGGCGGTAGCAGTAGAGGCACCGACCAAGACCGATACAGGCTGGGTCGCGCTGTTCGACGCCACCACGCTGGAAATGCTTGGCTATGATTCGGTTGGCGCACAGCCGGATATGGTGACCTTCACGCCGGACGGCCAATACGTGCTGACCGCCAACGAAGGTGAGCCCAATGACGATTACAGCGTCGATCCAGAAGGCTCCATCAGCATTCTCAGCATCACCGACGACGAGATTGTTCAGGTCCGCACGGCTGACTTCAGCGCTTTCAATACCGAAGCCGATGCCCTGCGCGCCGCCGGCGTGCGCATCTTCGGGCCCAACGCAACCGTCGCCCAGGATCTGGAACCCGAATACATCGCCATCTCCAGCGACAGCACCACTGCCTGGGTGTCGCTGCAGGAGAACAACGCCTTGGCCAAGATCGATATCGCCACCGCCACGGTGACCGACATCCTGCCGCTGGGCTACAAGGACCACGGCAGTGCCGGCAACGGTCTGGACGTGAGCGACTCCGACGATGCAATCAACATCCAGACCTGGCCCGGCGTGCTGGGCATGTACCAACCAGACAGCATTGCTGCCTTTGAAGTCGACGGCGAGACGCTGTTGATCACCGCCAACGAAGGCGACTCACGCGCCTGGGGCGAAGACAACCAGGACTACTGGGATGGCGACGCCAGCAAGGGCTTTGTTGAAGAGTTCCGCGTCAAGCACCTGGTCCATACCAGCGGCTTTGACCGCCGCGCTGGCGACGATCTGCCGCCGCAACTGCGCGAGCTGGCCGCCGGTGCCCTGCTCAACCCGACCACCTTCGCCTACTGTGGCGCCACTGCCGCTGACCCAGGCACCTGCCGCGCAGACGATATGCTCGGTCGCCTGACCGTGGCCTGGACCGATGGCTACCGCAAGGACGTCAACGGTGACCCGGTACTGTTCGATGCGTCAGGTATCGAGAACCCGGCTGGCGACCGTCTGATGTACGACAACCTGTACTCCTACGGCGCGCGCTCCTTTTCGATCCGTGACGCCGACGGCCAACTGGTCTGGGACTCCGCCGACCAGTTCGAGCAGTACTTCGCCAGCGCAGAGTGCATGCTCGGTGCCAACCGCAACATTCCCTGCACCGACTACTTCAACTCAACCCACGACGAAGGCAACACCTTCGACAACCGCAGTGATAACAAAGGCCCAGAGCCGGAAGGCGTGACAGTCGGCAAACTGGGCAACAAGACCTTCGCCTTTGTCGGTCTGGAGCGCATTGGTGGCGTCATGGCCTGGGATATCACTGACCCGACGGCTCCATTCCTGGTCGACTACCTGAACACCCGTGAAGACTGGACCACCGAAGACCCGTCAACCGTGCTGGGCACCGTCGGCGACCTTGGTCCGGAAGGCCTTGTGTTCATCTCCGCCGAAGACTCCCCGAACGGTGAGGCACTGCTGGTCATCGGCAACGAAGTCAGCGGTACCACCGCGGTTTATCAGATCAATCAGGTTCTGAACTGATCGCCCACCTTGCCGGCCGGAACCCCGGTCGGCAAGGCTCTTCTCACGCGACCTCTTCGATGTCGTCTTCCTGCGCCAACACGTCTTCTCGGCGCTGCCGCACCGCCTGCAAGAACTCGTCCCCCCAACGGCGAATGTCGTTGTACTGCACCACACCAAACAACTCCCGCAAACGCGCCAATCGCTCAGCCTTGCCCAGTGTGAGACCGATGTAGAGCGTATCTCGCAGATCGTGCGGATCATGCGGATTGGTCAGCAATGCTCCGTGCAGCTCGGCCGCCGCGCCGGCAAATTCTGACAGCACCAGCACCCCGCCGCCCTGACACAGCCCCTGGGTTGCGACATATTCCTTGGCGACCAGATTCAGACCATCGCGCAGCGGCGTAATCCACATCACATCGGCCATCAGGTAATAGGCCACCAGATCCTCAAAAGGCACCGCACGATAGAAGAACTGCACCGGCGTCCAGCCAACCCGCGAGAAGCGGCCATTGATGCGACCGACCGCCTGTTCAATCTGGCTGATCAGCTCGTCGTATATGGTCATTTCCCGTGCTGCCGGCACGCAGATGGTAATCAGGCTAACCTTGCCCACCAGTTCAGGGTGCGCTTCGAGCAGCGCCTCGAAGGCCAGGAGTTTGGCGTAAGTGCCTTTGGTGTAATCCAGCCGCTCAACCGACAGCACCACGCGAATGCCCTGCAACTGCTCGCGCAGCTCACCGATCAATTGCTGACAGTGATCGCTGTCGATCACGTTTTGCACCCGGCCGATATCCAGCCCCACCGGGTGGGCCCCCAGCCCAATCTGCCGTCCATGCACACTGATGCAGGTGGTCATCCGGTCCAGCCCCACCGCACAGCCGTAGGTCAGATAGCGCGGCGCACAACCCTTCTCTTCCAGCACTTCCAGCGGCGCCACACCGCGCGCCACATCAACGAAGTTTTCGGCCTGCCGCGGAATATGAAAGCCGATGTAATCGCACTGCAGCAGGCTGCCGATGATCTCGCGGCGCCAGGGCAATACATTGAAGACGTCTGCCGAAGGGAAGTAGGTGTGGTGGAAAAAGGCAATGTTCAGATCCGGCCGCAACGGCCGCAGGAACGCCGGCACCATCCACAGGTTGTAATCATGCAACCAGACCACAGCGCCCTCGGCCGCTTCGGCCGCGGTCCGCTCGGCGAACAGGCGATTCACCTTGAGAAAGACGGCCCAGTCCTCCTCACGAAATACCGCGCGCTCCCAGAAGGTGTGCAGGGTTGGCCAGAACGCTTCCTTGGAGAATCGCTTGTAGAACACATCCACGTCGCTCTTGCTGAGCGCAACCCGCGCTGCCACAAGGTTGGGGTAGCGCTCGGCATCCACCTTGGTGTGTACCTCGAAGGCTTCGCGCTGGCGCGGGTCATGAATCGACCAGGCCACCCAGGAACCCCGCTGGTTGCCGCCAAAGAAGCTCAGCAGCGTTGGCAGAATGCCGTTGGGCGATGACGGCGGGCGACGGATCAGCTTGCCGTCCTCGATTACCTCCTCATAGGGCAGCCGGTGATAGACCATCACCAGATCCGCCTTGCCCTTGATCTCCAGATCACGCAGCTCCGAATCAACGCCAAGCGGCCCGAGAAAGCCGAAGTGCGAGACCGCCTCAAGGATGCCGCCGCAACCGCTCAGGCGGGCGTGCAGCACCTTGGCGCGATCTGCGGTCGCTTCCAGCAAGCCCTGCTCCGACTCGCCAACGCAGACACCCATGAAACCCTGCTCATACATCGACAGATCATTCAGCGTGTCACCCGCCACCAGCACCTGGTCCATCGACTCGCCGAGGTGCTCAACCAGCCGCCGCAGGGTGCTGCCCTTGTTGACGCCTTTGGGCAGGCAGTCAAGGTACATGCCCGCCGAGAACAGCAGATCGCAGCCCAGCTCATTCGCCGCCTTGTGCACCCGTTCGGTCACCGCACCGGGTTCACAGAACCAGGAACAGCGCCGCTGCTGCGGCACCTCCTGACGATCCAGCCCGGGGAACACCGCCATACGCTGCGCCACCACCTGCTCCCCCGGCCAGCGCTGTTCAATTTCGCTCTGCACCGGATACACCGGCTGCAGGGTCTCGCCATCCACCACCGTCGCACCCACATCGCAGATGATGTAGTCAGGCTTCGGGATAGCCGGGTCAGAGAGCAATGGCACCACTACCTCCAACCCCCGCCCGGTCACGAACACCAGGGTGATGCCCGGATGCGCGTTGATCAGTTGATACAGGCGCTGCCGGTTGTCCGGGTCGCCTGCCAGAAAGGTTCCATCAAGGTCGGTTGCCAACATCATGGGCGTCATCTCCGTTTTGCTGCTCGGGTTCAGCGCGAACGACCTCCTGACCGTCCGCGTCATCGGTGTTGCTGTTCGGTACTTCCTGTCCGCTGGCCTCTTCCAGCATCATTTCCAGCACGGCCGTGGAGGTCCGTACCATCGGCACCTGATGCGCCGCACCATCGACGATGCGGTCGCCACCCAGGCGCAACTGGCGCAGGGCGTAGACGGCGATCAGCGAGAACATCAGGGCAAAGAACAGCGGCAACGCCTGGGCTGCAGTCACCCCCATCAGCGCACCAGCCAGTGCAGGCCCCACAGCCGCGCCAAGGCCATGCAGCATCAGCAGCGCCGCATTACCTGAAAGAATATCTTCCTGGTGTAAATGATCGATCAGGTGCGCCACCACCGCCGGATACACCGAAAAGGACCCGGCGCCGAAGATCGCGGCCCCCACCAGCAGCCACAGCCCAAACGGCCCAAGCAGTGCCATTAGCACCCCGCCCACCGCCGCAATGCCCGCAATGACGACCAATGCCCGACGCCGATCGATGCTGTCCGACAGCCGCCCCATCGGCCACTGGGCCAGCGCACCAGCCAGAATGACCAGCGATACAAAGCCGGCAATCTGCGCAGTATCCATCTCCATACGCGCGGCGTAGACCGCCCCCAACCCCCAGAAGCCGCCCATGCCAAGGCCAGACAGCACGGCACCAGCGCACGCCACCGGCGCAGCCTGCCAGAGCCGCTTCAGCGACAAGGGCGGGGTATCTTCAATCAGCGGTTGAGGCAGGCGAGTAGCAGAAACCGGCATCACCGCCAGCACGATGAAGGTGGCCGCGACGGCGAACAGCGTGAAGGTCAGCGGGCTGTCCCAGTTCAGCATTTGCTGAGCCAGCGCCAACGCCCCCAGGTTGACGGCCATGTAGCAGGCAAACACCTGTCCACGCCGCTCCGGCGGCGCCTGGGTGTTGAGCCAGCTTTCAATGACGGTGTAGATGCCAACCAGCGCAACGCCGGTAATCACCCGCAGCAGCAGCCAGAGACCGGGCTGAATCCACAACAGGTGAATCAGCACGCAAGCGGCTTCGGCCGCAGCCAAAAAGGTAAAAGCACGCACGTGCCCCATGCGCCGAATCAGCCGCGGGCACAGCCAGGTACCGAGAATGAAGCCGGCGAAGTAGGCCGAGCCAAGCAGGCCCAGCGTCTGGTCACTGAACTGCTCGGCACTGCCGCGCAATGCCAGCAGGGTGTTGAGTAGTCCAGTGCCCAATAGCAGTAGCGCAATACCACTGAGCAGTGCCGCGATGGGCAGCAAAAGCCTGATCATGGAGCCGCGTCTCCCAAATGGTGGATCGGTTCCAGGCAGGATAGGTGGGTGTAAATGGGGTTCTTTCTGACCCGCGAATATTTGCATTCAGCTGTAAACACCCTACCCCACCAAGGCGCTGTTGACCAGCACACAAGGCCGGCAGGTTTGCGCACAGCAGCCATCGGGGTACACTCGCCCCAAGGTTTTCGCAGAGATACAGACGTCCCATGACCACACTCAAGGATCACGCACGCAAGCTGTGCGCCCCGCTGCTGTCACCGCTGGAAAGCGGTGACGCCCCCTTCCATTACGCGCCAAAGAGTCGGCTGATTCTGGTCGTCATGTGCGCACTGTTTCTGCTGCTGGCCACCGCACTTGCGGTGCTGCTGCCGGCCGGCACAGACCCGTTCTTCCTGCTGCCGGTTGCGGTATTCGGCCTGCTGGGCGTGGTTGGTCTGCTGATCGCCTGGCTCGGTACTGACCGCGCCGTTTCCCGCCTGTGGAACAGCCGTCAGGGTTGAACCGCATGAGTCGCAAGCAGCTGTTGATCGTCGCCCACGCGCCGTCGCCGAATACCCGGCGACTGGCCGAAGCGGCGCTGCGCGGTGCCTGTCATCCGGATATCGAGCAGGTCGATGCACGCTGGGTGCCGCCACTGGAGGCAGTGCCCGCCGACGTGCTGGCGGCCGACGCTATTTTGCTCGGCACCACGGAAAACCTGGGTTACATGAGCGGCGCGCTGAAGGACTTTTTTGATCGCTGCTACTACCCGGTACTGGAAGAGAAACAGGGGCTGCCCTGCGCGTTGTACATTCGCGCCGGGATGGACGGTACCGGTACCCGCCGCGCCATCGAGTCGATCGTGACCGGGCTGCGCTGGAACTGGGTGCAGGCACCGCTGACCCTGCGCGGCGACTGGCAGGACGCCTTCGAGCAACAGGTCGAAGAGCTGGGGCTGTATCTGGCTGCTGGCCTCGATAATGGGGTGTTCTGAACCGATGGACCGTCTGATCGCCCGTACCGAGGACTGCTACCGGCTGGCCGAACAGCATTTTCGCCGCACGTTTCCGCGCCCGGACATCGAACTGGACCTGCGCGGCCAGCGCGCCGGCGTTGCCTATCTGGATCGCAATCTGCTGCGTTTCAACGGCCGCATGTACCGCGAGAATCAGGAGCACTTTCTACAGCACACCGTGGCACATGAAGTCGCGCACCTGCTGGCCCATCAGATCTATGGCCACCGCATTCGCCCGCACGGCCGCGAATGGCAGGGCTTGATGGTTGGGCTATTCGGTCTGCCCGCCAACCGCTGCCACAACTATGCGGTGCCGACCCGCCGGGTGACGCGCTATCTGTATCGCTGCGCCTGCCCCGAGCCGATGCCCTTCACCGCTCAGCGCCACGCCCGCGTTACCCGCGGCTCCCGCTACCTGTGCCGACGCTGCGGCAGCCAGCTGCACTTCACGGGCAGTCGTCAGCAGGGATAGCGTCTTCGGCGCGCCGCAGCCCTTCCACGTAGGGTCGCAGGCTGTAGCCAAGGCGTGGCTCCAAGCCGTCAGCCCATTGACGCATCGCTACCTGATCCAGTGGCAGCTCGTCCGCAGCGGGGATGAACAGGATGATATTGCCCTCTTCCACCTCGACCTGCAGATAGCGCTCGCCAAACAACTTCTGCAGGCGCTCTGCCGCATACGGCTGACCGGTGTGGCCCAGCTGCCACTGGTTAACCACCATCAGCCCACCCGGACGCAACGCACGGTGACACTGTTCGAGAAAGTCCATGCGCAGCTGCAGCGCGGTAATGCCACCTTCCATGTACAGGTCGAGCAGCACCAGATCAGCGCTGGCCTGCTCATGTTCGATGACCTTCTCGGCGCTGGCGATCAATACCTCCAGCCGCGGATCATCCGGCAGCCCGAACCAGCACCGCGCCACCTCGACCACGCCGGGGCGCAGCTCAACCGCAGTCACCTGTCGCGGCTGCAGGTGCGTCAGCACCGCGCTGACCAGCGAACCGCCACCCAGCCCCAGCGCCAGCACCCGGTTGATATCTTCCAGCCAGAACCCGGCCAGCAGCATGGCGCGGGTGTAGTCATATTCCAGCCAGGCGGGGTCATCGATCAACCCGCAACTTTGCTCGGTCGCCTCACCGAAGAACAGGTAGCGCAGCTCGCTGAGCTGAGTAACCCGGATCAGGCCAAAGTCATCTCTCAGCCGTGCGATCTCACGCTCGCCCCGCGGGCGCAACCCGAGCCATTCACCGAGCTGTCTGATGCGTTGCAAAATCGCCATGTCGTGCTGATTGACCTCTGTAATATCTGACTCTGTGCGGCTATCGCGCGGCCCCGTCCCTGGCGTGGACCGCCCTACGACATGTCGCCTGTAGGGTGGTCAACGCACAGCGTTGGCCACCGGGGCCGGCTATCATACCCCGTTGTCATGCAGGCACGCCTGCAGCAAGGGGGCAAAAAAGCGACCGCGGCGCATTGAGCACAAAGCCTGTGAGACCTAGAATTGCGTGGCAGGCAAGCTCTTGCCACCTCTCCCTGCCAATCTCCCTGTGGGTACCTCCTCATGCATGAACCGGGCAGTATTCTGCAGGTCGTTGTCGTCCTTCTGCTCGCCACCGTCATCGCGGTGCCATTGGCCAAGCGACTGCGCCTTGGCGCGGTGATCGGCTATCTGGCTGCCGGCGTCATCATCGGTCCCGGCGCACTGGCGCTGATCGCGCACCCCGAAAGCATGAGCCATGTATCGGAGCTGGGCGTCGTCCTGCTGCTGTTTATCATCGGCCTGGAATTATCGCCAAAACGCCTGTGGGTCATGCGCCGCGCGGTATTCGGCACGGGCCTTGCGCAGGTACTGCTGTGCGCCGCCATCATGGGCGGGCTTGCCTGGCTGGTGTTTGAACAAGCGTTCAAAACCGCGCTGGTACTCGGTCTGGGCCTGGCCCTGTCATCCACCGCCTTTGGCCTGCAGCTGCTGGCCGAACGACGCGAGCTGAACAGCCCGCATGGGCGTCAGGCCTTTGCCGTGCTGCTGTTTCAGGACATCGCCGCCATTCCGCTGATCGCCCTGATTCCACTGCTCGGCGACCAAGCCAGCGGCGGTGACGGCAATGCGCTGCTGCAAACCGGTAAGGTGCTCGGCAGCATCGCCGTCATCGTGATCGGCGGACGCTATCTGCTGCGCCCGCTGTTTCGCGTGGTCGCCCGCACCGGCCTGCAGGAAGTGTCCACCGCCACAGCGCTGCTGGTGGTGATCGGCACCGCCTGGCTGATGGATCTGGTCGGCGTATCGATGGCCCTTGGTGCGTTTCTGGCTGGTCTGCTGCTGGCCGACTCGGAGTACCGCCACGAGCTGGAATCGCAAATCGAGCCGTTCAAGGGGCTGCTGCTTGGCCTGTTCTTCATCACCGTGGGCATGCAGGCAGACCTGTCGCTGCTGACCAGCAAGGGTGCTGCAGTCGCGCTGTTGACCGCCATGATCATCGGTTTGAAGCTGCCACTGATCTATCTGGTAGGCCGCCAGTTTGCCAAGCTCGACAAAGGCAGCGCGCTGCGCCTCGGCCTGATTCTGGCCGCTGGTGGCGAATTTGCCTTCGTGGTATTCCAGCTGGCCACCGCGCATCAGCTCCTCGACGCGATCCTGCACAGCATGCTGGTGCTGGCAATCACCCTGTCGATGGCTGTTACACCGCTGCTGATCCTCGGCCTGTCGTTGCTGATCAAGCCAGCCTCGGACGGTGAAAAGCCGGTACCTCCCGAGTACGAGCAGATCGAATCGGACAGTCCGCGCGTCGTCATTTCCGGCATGGGCCGAATGGGCCAAGTGATCGCCCGCATGATGCGGGCCCAGCGCGTACCCTACGTGGCGCTCGACACCTCAGTCGACAGTATCGACATGTCACGCAGTCTCAGTGCCGACATGCCAATTTTCTACGGTGACCCGTTGCGCCCGGAGATCCTGCGCGCAGCCCAGGTCGACAAGGCGCAGTTTTTCATCATCACCAGCAGCGACCCGGATATCACCCTGCGCACCGCCGAAACCGTACGCCGCCTGTACCCGCAAATCACCATCATCGCCCGCGCCCGCAACCGTCAGCACGTGCACAAGCTGATCGACCTGGGTGTCCTGCCGGTACGCGAAACCTTCCACTCCAGCCTGGAGATGAGCCGCCAGATTCTCACTGGCATGGGGCTCAGCCCAGAACAGGCCGCCTCGCGCATCGCCCGTTTCCGCCGCCACGATGAAAGCGTACTGGCCGCTCAGCACGAGGTTTATGACGACGCAGCAGCCGTAATGCAAACCGCGCGTCAGGCACGCTCCGAGCTGGAAACGCTGTTCGATTCCGATCGCATCGAGGCCAACAGCGTGCAGGATGCCGTCTCGCGCACAGCAGACACACCATGACCGGCCGGCAGTACGGTCTATTATCAAAGCGCGATAGCCCATAGAATGCGCGGCTAAGTCACAGGAGCACCCCACATGGCCGACATCGGGCGATTCAACAAACTGCAGATCATCAAACAGACCGGCTTCGGCCTGTACCTCGACGGCGGTGAAGACGGCGAGATTCTGCTGCCCAATCGGTACGTGCCGAACGACCAGCCGACCGAAGTGGGTGACTGGCTGCGGGTATTTGTCTACTTCGACAGCGAAGACCGCATCATCGCCACCACCACACGGCCGCGCGCGCAGGTCGGTGACTTCGCCAACCTCAAGGTGGTCGCCCGCAACCGCGTGGGCCTGTTCCTCGACTGGGGCCTGCCCAAGGACGTGCTGCTGCCGTTTGCCGAGCTGAAAAAGCCGCTGGAAGAAGGTCAGTACTGCGTCGCCTATCTGTATCTCGACAAGCACACCAGCCGCGTGCTGGCGACCACCCGTCTGGACCGTTATCTGGACAAGACCCCGGCGCGCTACAAGGTCGGTGATGCGGTCAACCTGATGCTGGTCGAGCGCACCGACCTCGGCTACAAGGCGATCATCAACGGCGAACACTGGGGCCTGATTCACCGCAACGAAGCCTTCAAGCAGATCAAGCTGGGCCGCAAGGAACAGGGCTACATCCGTGAAGTCCGCCCGGACGGCAAGATCAATCTCAGCCTGCAACCCGTCGGCAGTCAGGCCGCCGACATGCTGCAGCAGCAGATCATTGACCGCCTGCGCGCCAACGGCGGCCAACTGGCGCTGAGCGACCGCAGCAGCCCGGAAGCCATCAGCGAAGCCTTCAACGTCAGCAAGAGCAACTTCAAGAAGGCCATCGGCGGTTTGATGAAAAAGGGCCTGCTGCAGATCCACCCTGAGCATATCGAGCTGGCCAAGGGCGACGCAGAATAAGCATGAACCTGTGCCCTGCTGCTGCGGGGCATGCTGCACGACTGATGCCTCAACCACCTGCTCTGCACTACCGCGCATCATACTTAAACCGTCATCATTCGGTCCCTGTGCTGTCACTTAGCCAGGCTAGTCTCGCGTTCTCCGCGCACGGCACTCGCCAGCGCCTAATCGCAACGCAAGGACGAACTGATGACCAACTGGAAGCTACTTTCAGCGGTAGTGCTCGGCAGTACATTACTCACCGCCTGTAAATCCTCCAGCAACGACAACCAAACTGCGGTAACCCCCGCGCAGGAACTCGCCGCGCGGCTTGCTGCTTTTCCCTTGGAAGGTGTTGAGCTGCCCTTTACCGTACTGCGCGATGATCTGATCGACGGCAAGACTCTGTCCCCCTTCGAGATCCGCAACGGTGGCTACGGCTCTGCAATGACTGCGCACCCGACCAATCTGGGTGAGTTCTACGCCATGACCGACCGTGGCCCCAACGCCGACTTCGTTGGCGGCGCCTACGGCTCCGGCAAGTCCTTCCCGGTGGCAGACTACACGCCGCGTATTGGCCACTTCCGCATCACTGCAGACGGCGGCGTCGAGCAGCTGGCGACCATCCTGCTGAAGCGCCCAGACGGCACCCCGATTACCGGCCTGCCCAATACCTCCGCGCTCGGCGGCACTGGCGAAACACCCTACAACCCCGATGGCACGCCGATTGTGGTTGATCCGACTCAGCCCTACGACGCTGTCACCAACCCGATCAAGCTGGATGACTACGGGCTGGATGGCGAGGGTCTGGTAGCGCTGCGCGATGGCACCTTCTGGGCCAGTGACGAGTACGGCCCACACATGGTTCATTTCGATGCAGATGGCCGTGAGATCGACCGTATCAACCCGTTCACCGCAGACGCACGCACCAGTATCAACCTGCCTGCCGAATACGCCTACCGCCGCGCCAACCGTGGCATGGAAGGCCTGGCCATTACCCCGGATGAGTCCACGCTGGTCGGCCTGATGCAGTCCACCATGGACCTGCCGGACCGCACAGTGCGCTCGCTCACCATCACCCGTATTGTCACCGTCAATGTCGGCACCGGCGAAATCGGCCAGTACCTCTACCAGCAGGAGCTGCCCGCCAACTCCAACTCGGAGATGGTCGGTCTGAGCAGCACCGAATTCCTGGTCCTCGAGCGTGACGGCAGCTTTCTGTACGGCGGTCCCAACGGCGCAGCAGGCGTCACTCCGGACGCACAGAAGCAGGTCTACCGCATCGACCTGTCCACCGGCACAAACCTGGAAACCGTCACGCTGCAGGCAGGCATGGTGCAAGACCCGGATCTGGGGCTGACCATCAACGGTCTGACGCTGGAACAAGTCGTATTGAATGGTGGCTGGGAGGCGTTGGCGGCCGTCGGCATCTACCCGGTAGACAAGACACTGGTGCTGGACATGGTGGTTGAAGCCAACTACCCGCACGACAAGATGGAAGGCCTATGGCGCATCGACGACGGCCATCTGGGCGTCCTGAACGATGATGACTTCGCCACCTGGTCCACCAGCGGCGAGCTTGAGCAGAAGATGCTCGATGAATCCACCATCGACGCCGGCCGCCTGTACATCCGCGAAGTGGATCTGTCGGTGAATTAATCCGCTGATCGGGCTGTAAACAAAACAGGCGCCCTACTCGGCGCCTGTTTTGTTTTAGCTCTCGGCGATTCAGGCCGCCTGATGAAACGCCCGGTACTGGCCGGGCGTCAGCGCGGTGCGCAATTTGAAGTGGCGCTGAAAATGCGCCTGATCAGCAAAGCCCAGATCCAGCGCCAGATGATTGAGACTGACCGGCTCCGCCCGTAACCGTGCCCGCGCCTGCTTGATCCGGGCATCCAGCTGGAAAGCGTGCGGCGCCTGGCCGTACAGCCGCTTGAAACCACGAATCAACTGATAGCGATTAAGCTCTGCCGCCTCAGCCAGCTCATCCAGCTGCAGATTGCTGCCAAGCCGATCCATGATCAGCTCCCGGGCGCGCAGCAGTCCACTCTGATGCAGAGTCTGCGGGCTCTCTTGCGGCTGTGCAAAGAGCGGTCGCAGCAACTCAATCAGACGCCCTTCCGCTTCCAGCGCGCCATCGCTGCGCTGCAGGCTGGCGAACAATCCATCAAAGCCGGCTCCAGCTGTGGCACTGCAGACATCGGGGAACCCCTGATAATCAGCGCTGCCACCAAAGGCTTCGCGCTGCAGGGTGCCCAGCCAATTGGCATCAACAAACAGCATCCGATACGACCACTGTCCGGCAGCCGGGTTACATGAATGCACCTCGCCCGGATTGACCGTCACCATGCAGCCCACACCGATACGTTCAACGCGCTGACGGTTGCGGTACGCCGTGTGCCCCTGATCAATCACCCCGAAGGAAAACTCATCATGGGTGTGTGCCTGATAGCAGGCACTGGAGCGGTCCGCCTGCCGCAACTCGATCAGCGGCAGCGCCGGGCTACGCTGAAGAAATTGCTCTTGCGACATGCACACCTCAAACCGATTACGGCAACAGAATCAGCAGCACGCTCAGAACCAGCAGCAGCGCCATCGACAGATTGAATATTCGCATTGCCCGCTCGCTTGGCAGGCGGCCGCCGAGCAGATGACCCAGCAGCGCCCAGCACCCGACGCCAAAGAAACAGACAAGCAGCGACACCATACAGAAGATCGCCAGCGGTTGCGCCTGGTTACTGACGAACAGACTAAGGCCCGACAGCGAGAACAACCACGCCTTGGGATTCAGCCACTGCGCCAGCGCCCCGGCCCAAAAGCCAGGCACCGCAATGCCACTGGTTCTTGGCAGCCCCGGCTCAGCAATCGCAAGCCGCCAGGCCAAATACAGCAGGTACGCAGCGCCTACCCAGGCCACGCCCCGCAGCACCTGCGGGCTCTGCGCCAGGCTGCCGAGCAAGCCAAGCCCGAGCAGCAGCACCATCAGCGCGTACCCAAACGACGCCCCCAGCACATAAGGCATCGCCCGCAACATGCCAACGCGAGCGGCACTGCTGACGGTAACTACGCAGACCGGCCCCGGTGCAATCGAGCCCACCAGGATAAACGCCAACATCGATAACCACAGCGACAGCATCTCGCGCCCTCACACCCTTGATGAGGGCATGCTGAGGCAAATGCGCCTGCGTGTATTGAACGAAATTGCGCGTTCAGCGCAAGAGACTGACCAGCAGCGCCACGCCCAGCCCCAGCGAGGTGAGCTGCCAGAACAGCACGGGGTTGCGTTCCAGCAACGGGCCACGGCCGGCTGCCAGGGTCGCGGCACTTGGCTGACGCAGTTCGAAGACGAATTCAGACAGATCTTCAAACCGCTTGTACGGGTCCAGATTCAGGGCGCGGCGCAACACCGGGTCAAGCCACGCCGGCAGACTGCGCCTGGGGTCAAGCACAGAGCGATAACGCAGCCGATGCTGCGCCGCACGGCTCTGGGTACGAGCCAGTTCGGCGCCGTAGGGCAGCTCGCCACTGAGCATTTGATAGGAGATCACCGCCAGCGAGAACTGGTCGGACAGCACACTGCCCCGCTCGCCCAAAAAGTACTCTGGCGCGCTGTATTGAGCAGTGCCAAGGCGCTCGGCCGGCTGCTGGATGTCTGCCTCGACCAGCCCTGCGACCTGCACGGCGCCAAAGTCGATCAGCCGCACGCAACCATTGGAGTCGATCATCACATTGGCCGGACGCAGATCCTGATGCAGCATTTCCAGCCGGTGGAAGGCGCGCAAACCGCGGGCAATCTGCTCAACGATGTCACGCACCTGCTCCAGCGGCGGCTGCGGGTTGTCACGCATCCATTGGGCCAGGGTCTGGCCTTCAATGTATTCGCACAGGCAATAGAGACAGGTGCGCGGTCGGCCCGCCAAAGCCGCTTTCATCACATGCGGGTTGTCGATACGGCGGGCCACCCACTCTTCGGTCAGCAGTCGCTCCAGCTGGACGCGATCGTGCTGCTGCTCAACCGACGGGGCCTTGAGTACAAGCTGCGCGCCGCTGGCCTGGTCCTGCACCAGATACACATGGCTGCGAGCGCTGGCATGCAGCTGACGGATCACCCGCAGGCCATCGATGACCTTGCCCGGTTCCAGCACTGGCGGCAGCGGCAGATCGGCAAACTGGCGGTGCAACTCGGCCGCCTGCCCGCTAGGCAGGCTGTCGATGCGCAGTAATTGCACGGTGAGGTTGTCGTCACTGCCGTTAGCCAGCGCCTCTGCTACCAGCGCCTCGGCGGCCTGCTGCAGGTCACCGCCACTGGTGTCGATCAGCTCACTCACGCGAGTCGGGTCGATGCACTCGTAGACCCCGTCGGTCGCCATGAGGAAAACGTCACCCACCTCCAGCACCAGCGACTGATAGTCGATATCCAGCCGCTCATTGACGCCGAGGGCCCGAGTCAGCTGGCTCTGCTCACCAAGCCAGGCGCGGTGGTCAACAGTGAGTTGTTCAAGCGAGCGTTGGTGCACCCGATAGATGCGAGCGTCGCCAACATGAAAGAGATGCGCGGTAGTGGACTTGATCACCAGCGCGCTGAAGGTACAGACGTAGCCACGGTCACGGTCGTAGCGATACTGGCTGCGTCTGCTTTGCGCATACAACCAGGAGTTGAGCGCGCTGATCACCCGCTCCCCTGCCTGCTTTACCGACCAGGGGTCGGCGGTGCAGTAATAATCCTGAATGAAGCCGTTGACTGCCGCCTGCGCGGCTTCCTGGCTAACCAGACTGGAGCTGATGCCATCGGCCAGTGCGAGCACTGCGCCCTTGGCCGCCAACTGCGACCCGTCAGGAACCTGCGCCGCACAATGATCCTGATTAAGCGCCTTGCGACCGGCGCTGGAGCATTGCCCCAGCGTCAGTTGCAAGGTCGCCACCTGCGCCGCCGTCTCAGAGCGCGCGGCTGGGTGCAGTGCGGACATGGGTGGTGTACAGCGTCAGACCGGTGAACGCCAGACCGCCAACCAGGTTGCCCAGCGCAGTCGGGATCTCGTTCCAGATCATGTAGTCCATGATCGAGAAGTCACCGCCCATGATCATCGCCGACGGGAACAGGAACATGTTCACCACGGAATGCTCGAAGCCCATGAAGAAGAACAGCATGATCGGCATCCACATGGCGATCACCTTGCCGCTGACCGAAGTGGAGATCATCGCGCCAACCACGCCCATGGAGACCATCCAGTTGCACAGCATGCCGCGCAGGAAGATGGTCAGCCAGCCGGCCAGACCGTACTCCGCATAGCCAAGGGTACGCGCCTCACCGATGTGCGAGATCTTCTCGCCAATCGGCCCCGGCTCGGTCGAGAAGCCCATGGTGAAGACGAAGGCCATCATAAAGGCGACCGTCAACGCACCGGCGAAGTTGCCGACGAACACCAGCCCCCAGTTGCGCAGCACGCCATTCACAGTGACGCCCGGGCGCTTGTCCAGCAGCGCCAGCGGCGCAAGGACAAACACCCCGGTAAGCAGATCAAAGCCCATCAGATACAGCATCACAAAACCGACCGGGAACAGCATCGCGCCTACCAGCGGCGAGCCAGTCTGCACGGTGATGGTCACGGCAAACACTGCCGCCAGCGCCAGAATCGCCCCGGCCATGTAGGCCCGGATCAGGGTATCGCGGGTCGACATGAAGATTTTCGACTCACCAGAGTCGACCATCTTGGTCACAAACTCATTCGGGATCAGGTAAGACATGATTGAACTCTCCAGTTAGTGGAACGCAGTGTGGCCGGCGGGTTCAGCCCGCCAATCCGATCTCGACCTGATCGCCCTGCAGGCGGACGGGCCACACCTGCAGTTGCTGATCGGGGTATTCGACGCACTGGCCGTCACGTAGACGGAAGTGCTGCTTGTACAGCGGCGAGGCAATCACCAGTTCGCCCTTGAGTTGGCCGACAATGCCGCGACCGATCACGTTGGCACCGGATTTGGGGTCACGGTTGGCGATGGCAAATAGCTGCTCTTCGCTCGGCAGGTGAAACAGGGCGACCTGTTCACCGTCGAGCCAGGCCACCACACCGGAGTTGGCAACCAGATCGTCACGGGCGCAGAGCGCACGCCATTGGGTAGCGGTTTGCGAAGATGTGCTGGAACGGGTCATTGCGCGGCCTCCTCGGCGACGGGAATCAGGTGCAGTTCGGAAGCCTTGACCGGACGACGCTGGCCACGCTCCCTGACGAAGTGAATATCCGGGTCCTTGCGCTCGTCGTTGACGAAGGTGCGGAAGCGCTTGAGTTTCTCCGGGTCGCTGATGGCGTTGGCCCACTCGCACTCGTAGCGGTCGATCACCAGCTGCATCTGGCTCTCCAGCTCGGCGCCGAGGCCCAGGCTGTCGTTGATGATCACGTCCTGCAGGTATTCCAGCCCGCCTTCCAGGCTCTCGCGCCAGACCGAAGT
Source organism: Pseudomonadaceae bacterium (assembly GCA_038114645.1). Taxonomy (GTDB): domain Bacteria; phylum Pseudomonadota; class Gammaproteobacteria; order Pseudomonadales; family Pseudomonadaceae; genus Halopseudomonas. The sequence goes on from JAYNRF010000009.1 coordinate 109,092, forward strand.
ACGCTGCAGGCGATCGGCGGTGCGCACGTAGAACATCAGGAAGCGGTCGATGTATTTGATCAGCGTCGCGTCATCCAGATCGGTGGCGAACAGCTCGGCATGGCGCGGACGCATGCCGCCGTTACCAGCTACATACAGGTTCCAGCCCTTGTCGGTCGCAATCACGCCCACATCCTTGCTCTGCGCCTCGGCGCATTCGCGGGTGCAGCCGGAAACGGCAAACTTGATCTTGTGCGGTGAGCGCAGGCCCTTGTAGCGGTCTTCCAGCGTCAGCGCCATGCCGACACTGTCCTGCACGCCGTAGCGGCACCAGGTGCTGCCGACGCAGGACTTCACGGTGCGCAGCGACTTGCCGTAGGCGTGGCCGGTCTCGAAACCGGCCTCAATCAGCTCGGCCCAGATGTCGGGCAGCTCGTGCAGCTCAGCACCAAACAGGTCGATCCGCTGGCCGCCGGTGATCTTGGTGTACAGATCGTATTTCTTGGCCACCTGACCGAGCACGATCAGTTTGTCCGGGGTAATTTCCCCACCAGCGATGCGCGGCACAATCGAGTAGGTGCCGTTCTTCTGCATGTTGGCCATGAAGGTGTCGTTGGTGTCCTGCAGCGGAATCAGGCCCGGATCGGTGATCGGCTGATTCCAGCAGGAAGCGAGAATCGAGCCGACTGCCGGCTTGCAGATATCGCAGCCGTGATGACCACGACCGTGCTTGCTCAGCAGTTCTTCGAAACTCTCGATGCCCTCGACGCGAACAATGCCGTAGAGCTCCTGACGGGTGTGGGCGAAGTGCTCGCACAGACTCTTGTCGACTTCAACACCGCGGGCCGACAGCTCGTGCTCGAACACCTGCTTGAGCAGCGCCGCACAACCACCGCAACCGGTCGCCGCCTTGGTGTTGGCCTTGAGTTCGCCCAGATCGGTGCAGCCGGCATCGACCTGACAGCAGATCGCGCCCTTGCTGACGTTGTGGCAGGAACAGATGGTTGCGGTATCCGGCAGCGCATCGGCACCCAGCGTCGGCGCGCCCTCGCCCACCGGCAGAATCAGGCTGGCCGGATCGGCCGGCAGCTTGATGCCGTTCAGGGCGTATTGCAGCAGGGTGTCGTAGTAGCTGTTGTCGCCAACCAGCACGGCACCAATCACCCGCTTGCCGTCAGCAGACACCACCAGACGGCGGTAGCTGTTGGTTACGTCATCGATATAGCGGTAGCTGCGTGCCCCCTCGGTGGCACCGTGAGCGTCGCCGATGGAGCCCACATCAACGCCCAGCAGTTTGAGCTTGGTCGACATGTCCGCGCCGGAAAACGCCTCGTGCGGGCGGCCAACCAGCAGCGCGGCCAGGTTGCGCGCCATGCTATAGCCCGGCGCGACCAGACCAAACACCCGGCCCTGCCAGGAGGCACATTCGCCGATTGCGAAGATCGCCGGATCACTGGTGCAGAAGCCATCATCAATGACCACGCCGCCGCGCTCGGCGACCGCCAGCTCACAGGCGCGCGCCAGCGTGTCCTGCGGACGGATACCGGCAGAGAACACGATCAGGTCGGTTTCCAGTGATTCGCCGTCGGCGAAGATCATGCGGTAGGCATACTCGTCACCGGCGACGATTTCGCTGGTCGCCCGCGACAGGTGCACACCCACGCCCAGCGCTTCGATCCGCGCCTTCAGCGCCGCGCCGCCATCCTCATCCAGCTGCACCGGCATCAGTCGTGGCGCGAACTCGACAACGTGCGCCTCCAGCCCCAGTGACTTCAGCGCGTTGGCTGCTTCCAGCCCGAGCAAGCCGCCACCGACCACGACACCGCGGCGCGCGCCGTTTGCTGCGGCGCGAATCGCATCCAGGTCATCCAGCGTGCGGTAGACCAGCCGCGAGTTGCCCTCGGCACCCGGAATCGGCGGCACAAAGGGGTAGGAGCCGGTGGCCAGAATCAGCTTGTCGTAGGCAAGACGGCCGTTGGCGGTCACCACCTCTTGCTGTGAGCGATCGATCTCCAGCACCGCCTCGTTGAAATGCGCCTGCACGCCGTGCTCGCTGTAATAGCCCGCAGCGCAGAGCGCCAGCGACTCGGCATCACGTCCACCGAAGTACTCCGACAGGTGGACACGGTCGTACGCCCGCTGGCGCTCTTCGCCGAACACGTGCACTTGATAATGGGCAAGCGCACCCTGCTCGACGAGCTGCTCGATGCAATGGTGTCCCACCATGCCATTGCCGATGATGATCAGCGTTTCTTTCTTGATCGGGGCGACGAACGCGTTCATGGCCTGTCCTCAGTCACGGGTCTGCTTTTTCGCAGACAACAAAAAAGGCGCCTGCAACTGTCTCCAGTTGCAGGCGCCTTTGCCTTTGATTCTCAGATTGTGGTGCTCGGTTATGACGCTATGCGACATCTGCCTGAGCAAGGGGCCTGACTCGCTAGCAGGCCCTGCGAATCTGTTCAGCAACTGCCGTGCCAGTTTCTGAAAACATGCCAAAACCACAAATAAAGCATTGATAAATAATGACTTAATAAAAACGAATAGGATCGCAAGCTGCCCTATTGGACGCCCGCCCGCGAACCAGCGCAGTGCATCCAGCCCACGTGGCGTCCGCAATGGTGCACACCACTCCCGGCCGTGCTCGCCCGTTTGGGTGCTTGTTTAACCCGTCTCGGTGCCTAAGATGCGCGATGCATAACGCAAAAATGTCTCCTTTTGTTTCAATACCAGATTCAGCCTTATCGGAGACCTGTCAGCACAACAACAAGAAGGAACTCCCATGCACACTCTGTTTAAGCGCGGCCTGGCTGCACTTACCCTCAGCGCCCTGTTCAGCATCCCCGCACTGGCCAGCAACCCGGGCATCAGCCGACCGGACACCATGATCCTAGGTGACTCGATCTTTGCCCTCTCGGGCGACATCCACGAGAACCTGGAAGCGGATCTGGACGAAAACATCGACACCTACGCCCGCTCGGGTTGCCAGCTGACCGGCGGCAACATCCTCTGCTCGCGCCTGTACTCGGTCGAAAACCAGTACGCCCGCGCCGACAAGAGCGGCATCCGCACGGTGATCTTCAACGGCGGCGGCAACGACATTCAGCTCAACAGCTGCCGCCCCTCGCTCAGCGCCTGCATGCCGCTGCTCAACGATCTGGAAAACCGCATCGCGACCTTGGTGCAGAAGATGCACAACGACGGCATCGAAGAGATCATCTTCCTCGGCTACTACAACGCCGTTGGCAGCGCCATCGACCTGCACGACATCAACAACTACAGCATGAACTACAAGGCTGCGGCCTATCCGGGCATGGGTGTGAAGTTTGTTGACGTCCGTGCCGCGTTCGCCGGCAAGGAAGCCCAGTACATCATCAGCGACGGTATTCACCCGACCGCCGCCGGCTCCCGCGTGCTGGCTGACAAGATCCTGCAAGCGCTGGATTGATGTTTCGGGTTCGGGAGGGCCGAGCTCCTGCTCGGCCATGGTGCTACACCGAGGCCTACCGGTCGAGCAGGAGCTCGACCCTCCCATACCCCTGCCCTTGAGCCATGTCTCTGTGGCGCTCATAATGCACGGCCTTCCCCCCTCGTTATTCCGCAGGCCGCCGCATGTTCCGCTGGTTCGAAAACCGTCTTGATCCCTTTCCCGTCGAAGAGCTGAGCGAACCGCCGCGCAAGCTGCTGCCGTTCTGCCTGCATTTCACCCGCGGTGCCTGGCCCTACATCATCATTGCCTCGATCCTGATGGCGGGCATCGCCATGACCGAGGTCTGGCTGTTCGGCTTTCTCGGCAATATCGTCGACTGGCTGTCAGCGCAAACACGCGAAACCTTCCTGCAGACCGAGGGCTGGAAGCTCGCAGGCATGGCGTTCATTGTGCTCGTCGCGCTGCCGGCGCTGATCTTCGTGAACAGCCTGAACACCCACCAAACGCTGATGGGTAACTACCCCATGCGCATTCGCTGGTTGGTGCACCGCTATCTGCTCAAGCAGTCGATGTCCTTCTATCAGGATGAATTCGCCGGGCGCATCGCCACCAAGCTGATGCAGACCGCGCTGGCCGTGCGCGAATGTGTGATCAAGCTGATCGACGTACTCAACTACATCGCTGTCTACTTCATCGGTACGCTGGTATTGGTCGGCATGGCCGACTGGCGTTTAACCCTGCCGATGCTGGCCTGGCTGGTCGGTTATATCCTGCTGATGCGCCACTACATCCCGGTGCTGGGCCAGGTCGCCAATGTACAGGCCGATGCCCGCTCGGTGATGACCGGGCGCATCGTCGACAGCTACACCAACATCCAGACGGTCAAACTGTTCTCCCACGCCAAGCGCGAATCCGATTACGCCCGCGAAGGCATGAACGAGTTCATGGTCACCGTGTACCAGCAGATGCGGCTGGTCACCACCCTCTACACCCTGCTCTACATCCTCAACGCGCTGTTGCTGCTGGGGGTTGCCGGTACGGCGCTGTGGCTCTGGGTGCAGGGCAGCATCAGCGTTGGTGCGGTTGCCGTCGCGGTAGGTCTGGTACTGCGCCTGTGGGGCATGTCGCAGTGGATCATGTGGGAGCTGTCGGCACTGTTCGAGAACATCGGCACCGTGCAGGACGGCATCAACTCGATCTCTCGCCCGCAGGTGGTCAACGACGTGCCCGACGCGCAGCCATTGCAGGTGCCGCAGGGCGACATTCGTTTCGAGTCCGTCGAGTTTCACTACGGCAAGGGCGGCGGCGTGATGGACCACCTCAACCTGCATATCAAACCGGGCGAAAAGATCGGTCTGGTCGGGCGTTCCGGTGCGGGCAAATCGACCCTGGTCAACCTGCTGCTGCGCTTCTATGACGTGGAAAGCGGGCGCATCCTGATCGACGGGCAGAACATCGCGGAGGTGCAGCAGGATAGCCTGCGCGCGCAGATCGGCATGGTCACCCAGGACACCTCCCTGCTGCACCGCTCGGTACGCGACAACATCCTCTACGGACGCCCGGACGCGGATGAGCAGATGATGCGCAAGGCCGCCCGCAACGCTGAGGCCGACCAGTTCATCGCCGCGCTGGAAGACGCCAAGGGCCGCTTTGGCTATGACGCGCATGTCGGCGAGCGCGGGGTCAAGCTGTCCGGCGGTCAGCGCCAGCGCATCGCCATTGCCCGGGTCATGCTCAAGGACGCGCCGATCCTGATTCTCGATGAAGCCACCTCGGCGCTTGATTCTGACGTGGAAGCCGCGATTCAGGAGAACCTCAATCGCCTGATGGACGGCAAGACCGTTATCGCCATCGCCCACCGCCTCTCCACCATCGCCGAGATGGACCGGCTGGTCGTGATGGAACAGGGCAAGATCATCGAACAGGGCTCCCACGCCGAGCTGCTGGCGCACGGCGGCGTCTACGCCCGGCTATGGGCGCGTCAGTCCGGTGGTTTCATCGGCGAAGACCTGGAAGAAACCGGCGAGCCCGCCTGAACCCTGCGCTTATCCGCCGTCATCAAACCAGCTGATACCGCCCGCACGGGCGGTCATCTGGGTCTAGAATCGGAGCAAAACAACAACAAGGAAGATCACAGATGACGTCTCCCATGCGGGCACTGGCCCTCGCCGGGCTGTTCAGCCTCGCCCCCCTCGCCCTCGCCACCAGTTATTCCAGCCCTGAAATCATCGTCGCCGCATCGCCATTCAAGGGTGTGCATGGCGTTGCCGTCGACAAACAGGGCCGCCTGCTCGCCGGCAGCGTGGTCGGCAACAGCATCTATCAGGTCGATATCGACAACGGCACCGTGAGCACCCTGATCGGCCCGGATGACGGCCAGGCTGACGACATCGCCATCGGGCCGAACGGCGAAATGGCCTGGACCGGCTTCTACTCAGGCCGCGTGCTGTACCGCGAGAACGACGACGCACCGATCCAGGTACTGGCTAGCGACCTGCCCGGGATGAACTCACTGGACTTCAACGACGAAACCGGCGCGCTATATGCCAGCCAGGTATTTCTCGGCGACGCATTGTGGGAAATCGACCGCACAGGCCAGCAACCACCACGACTGATCGTCAAGGAAATGGGCGGTTTCAACGGTTTTGAGGTCGGCGCCGATGGCTGGCTGTACGGCCCGCTCTGGTTCAAGGGCCAAGTGGTACGCATCAACCCGGCCGATGGCGAGATCAAGGTCATCTCCAGCGACTTCAAGACCCCGGCTGCGGCCAATTTCGACTCCAAGGGCAACCTCTACGCCATCGACACCTTCAGCGGCCAGCTCAAGCAGATTGACCAGAGCAACGGCGCAACCCGCGTAATCGCCCAGCTCGACAGCGCGCTGGACAACCTGGCAATGGACGCTGACGACAACATCTACGTCTCCAACATGGCCAACAACCGCATCACCCGGGTCAATCCGCAAACCGGCGAAGCCCGCCAGATTGTCGGCGGCGAACTGGCGGTACCCGCCGGTCTGGCCCTCAGCGAAGACGGTAAAACCCTGTATGTTGCCGACGTTTTTGCCCTGCGTGCGGTGGATACCGCCAGCGGCAAGGTTACCGACCTGCGCCGCGCCCACGGCTCAGACGCCGAATACCCGATCAACGTTGGCCTAGGCAAAGAGCGCCTGCTGGTCACCAGCTTCTCGACCGGCACCCTGCAACTGATCAGCCGCGCCGACAACAGCACGCTGGCGATGGTGCATCACCTCAACGCCCCGTCGGCCGCGGTTGAACTGGATGACGGCAGCGTACTGGTCAGCGAAATGGGCAGCGGCAAATTACTGCGCCTGTCCGGCGCCGATCTGAGCGAACGCAGCGATGCTGCTACCGGCCTGCAAGGCCCGGTACAGATGATCCGTAGCCGCGATGGTATGGTCTACCTGACGCAGATGAGCGGCACCCTCAGTCGCTTCAATCCCGCTAGCGGAGAAGTCAGTAACGTGGCTGAAGGTTTGCAGCTGCCCGAAGGTCTGACCGAATTGCCTGACGGCAAGCTGTTGGTGGCCGAACCCGGCGCCCAGCGACTGCTGATCATCGACCCGCAAACCGGTGCTGCCAACGTCGCGGCAGAGCAACTGCCAATCGGCCTGAAACCGGGTCCGGGCATGCCGCCAACAGGGTTACCAACGGCACTGGCGGCCGATGCAGCGGGGCGCATATACTTCGCGTCCGACATCGACAACGGCCTCTATCGACTGACCCCGCAGTAATAGAGCGGGTCGATGCAGAGACTGTAACGACCCGCCCTCGATAGCGAAAACGGAGCCTTTCCTGTCAGGGGGAGCGGAATTATCTACCGCTCCCCGTGGTCATTCCATTTGTGCATATTGAAATGGCTGTAAACAGGAGACATCCCGATGCCTTCCACCATCAAAACGCTGTTCCTATCTACCCTGATCACCACCGCAGCAACTATTGCCCCAGTCAGCATGGCCGATAGCCCGCGCAATCTGGGCTGGATCGAGCAAGGCGTGATCGAGCCCGCAGACATGACCGTCAAGTTCAAACTCGATACCGGCGCCCTTACCTCCTCCATGCATGCCGAAGACATCGAGCGTTTCGAGCGCGATGGCCAGCAATGGGTACGCTTCAAGGTCGCCCTGGAAGATCTCAATTCCCGCGATGAAATCAGCGAAGTCTTTGAGCGCCCGCTGGAGCGCGACCTGCGCGTACGCGGCGCCGGCGGTTCCGAAGACCGCCCGGTAGTGCGCATGGACGTCTGCATCGCCGGCGAGCGGCTGAACGAAGAGTTCTCGCTGCGCGACCGCAGTAACATGCATTACCCCGTGCTGCTTGGCCGCCGCACCCTCGACCGCCTGGGTAACGTCGACAGCTCGCGCACCTTTACTGCCGAGCCCAACTGCGCCGCCAGCAACGCCTGAGCCTAAGGGAGCAGGCTTTACCCCAAGACCTGCTCCTTACCCTCTCGCCGCATCATTGCAATTTCGTCAGCCACCCGCAGCACATCTGCGCAAAACGCGGCACCGACCATGGTGCAGTTGTCCGCAGCATTACCTGCACCTGCTGTGGCCCTGCTGGCGCCAACACCGCGCAAAATACTGCGCGACCTCTTACCACGAGCGCCTGAATTGAGTAGGCTCCCCGCTTTCAACCAGCCGGGCCGCCGCTATGCAAGATACTCACGACCTCGACCTCAGCAGCCGCTATGAACTAGCCTGCCAGCTGGCACGCGAGGCAGCGCAACGCGGACTGCGACTGTATCGCCAGCGCGACCTGCTGGCAGTCGAGCACAAGGGCGGGTTCAGCCAGGACGTGGTCAGTGCCGCCGACCGCGAGCTGGAGGTGTTTATTCGCGCCGAGCTGCTGAAGGCGTTTCCTGACGATGGCTTCGTTGGCGAGGAAACGGGCGCCGAGCGGCTGGATGCCCGCTGTGTCTGGGTCATTGATCCGATCGACGGCACCGCCTGCTTCCTGCATGGACTGCACAACTGGTGCGTGTCGGTCGGCCTGCTGGTCGATGGCGTACCGGCCATTGGCGCAGTCGCTGATCCCAACCACGACGAGCTGTTCCACGGCGGTCGCGGCTTTGGCGCCTGGGTCAACGAACAGCCGATGCGCGTCAGTCAGGCCACCGACCTGCACGCCGGGCTACTGGGGGTTGGCACCTTCTACGCTGAGGGCAAACAGCACTTCATGCCGTTTCTCGGCAAGCTGCTGGATGCCGGCGGGATGTTTCTGCGCAACGGTTCAGGCGCGCTGATGACGGCTTACGTGGCCGCCGGGCGGCTGCTCGGCTACTACGAAACCTGCCTGAAAAGCTGGGATTGTGTTGCCGGCCTGGCCCTGCTGGCCGAGTCCGGCGGGCGCGGCAACAACTTCCTGCGTGGCGAGGGGCTGCTCAAGGGCAACCCCTATCTGGTAGCCTGCCCCGGGGTGTACGAGCAGGTCGCAGCGATGATCGGCCCGTCGCTGGACGCGGAGTAGACCGTCAGGCGGGCTCCAGCGCCGAATCAAGGTCGCCGATATCCGACTGCTCAACACGGTTACGGCCATTGGCCTTGCCGCGGTAAAGCGCCCGGTCGGCGCGGGCAATCGCGCTGCTGAAGCTCTCGTGTTCACCGAGCTGAGTGATCCCAACGCACAGAGTCACCTGCAGGCCGGGCTGTACGTCCTGCCAATCCATCGCCTGCACCGCGGCACGGATGCGCTCGCCGGCGGCCTGGGCCTGCACCGGATCGGTTTCCGGCATCACGACCAGAAACTCCTCGCCGCCCCAGCGGCCGACGAAATCCTGCTCACGCCCCTGATCGCGCAATAGCGCTGCCACACGTTCAAGAACCCGATCACCCAACTCATGGCCGTGCTGATCATTGATTTCCTTGAAGTGATCCAGATCCATCAACATCAACGTCAGGTGGCCTGGCTGGCGCTGCTCACGCGCCAGCAGCTTCTCGGTCAGTTCAACCATATGGCGACGGTTGAACAGGCCGGTCAACGGGTCGGTGGTAGCCATCCGCGCCAGGCGGCGATGTGCCCGGGTCACCGTCAGCACATAGAACATGGTCAGGTAGGAGAACATCAGAAATACGATGGTGAAGTTGAAGATGTTCACGTACAGCAGCGCGTTTGCAGAGATCGGCTGCAGGGGTTCGACGAACCACATCAGCACGTACATACCGACGTAGTAGGCCCACAGACAGACGGCCAGCGTCCAGGCGCTGCGCTCTCGCATGGTCGCAAACAGCGCCGGGATGAACATCAACAGGAAGTAATGGAAACCGCTGTCCCAACCGATCAACAAGGTCCCGAGCGCGGCATGCACCAGCACTTCGGTACGGATAAGCATGATTGCCAGGCGATTGCGGTGGTCGCGAAAAGCGCGATAGGCGTAGACATACATCGCGACACTGATGACATTGATCCACGCAAGAATCGGTGAACCGAGCCAGAGAAAGATCAGAAAGAAACTGATATCAACCGTACCAGCCAACTGGCAACAGCGCATGGACAAAGCCCAAAACTGGGGGCGCTGTTCACTGCGGTGCATATCCGCAACTTTATTATCTGGCATGCCTTCTCGTTCTCTCCTGAACCCGCGGACGGCGCCGCGTACCTGTAGACCCTGAGCCTGATTGTAGGCCTCGATCCTCCCTGGGCCAAGCCATGCAAGCGACATCATTTTGCCTGCACCGACCTGTATCGGCCAATGCAGGAGAACAATGAACCACCAAACAAAAAAAGGCCGCCCGAAGGCGGCCTTAGTGTGCCGTGCTACTTAACCATTACTGGGGAAAGCAAACTGCGCGGCCTCGTGGCTCGCGCGCTTGGGCCAGCGCTGGGTGATGGCCTTGCGGCGAGTGTAGAAGCGCACGCCATCCGGGCCGTAGGCGTGCAGATCACCAAACAGCGAGCGCTTCCAGCCGCCAAAGCTGTGGTAGGCAACCGGCACTGGCAGTGGCACGTTAACGCCCACCATGCCGACTTCGATCTCGTCGCAGAACAGCCGTGCGGACTCGCCGTCGCGTGTGAAGATACAGGTACCGTTACCGTACTCGTGATCGTTGATCAGCTGCATCGCCTCTTCCAGGCTGTTGACCCGAACAACACACAGTACCGGGCCGAAGATCTCTTCCTGGTAGATGCGCATCTCCGGGGTGACACGATCAAACAGGCAGCCGCCAAGGAAGAAGCCCTGCTCGTGGCCATCAATGCTCAGGCCGCGACCATCCACCACCAGCTCGGCGCCGGCTTTCACACCGTCTTCGACGTAGCCAGTGACCTTGTCCAGATGCTGACCGGTGACCAACGGGCCCATATCCAGACCGCAAGTGGTGCCCGGGCCGACTTTCAGCGCCTTGATCTGCGGCACCAGTTTTTCGACCAGCGCATCGGCAACCTGATCACCAACACAGACGGCAACCGAGATCGCCATGCAGCGCTCACCGCAGGAGCCGTAGGCCGCCCCCATCAATGCGCTGACCGCGTTATCCAGATCCGCGTCGGGCATCAGCACCGCGTGGTTCTTGGCGCCGCCCAGTGCCTGCACGCGCTTGCCGCGCTTGGTGCCTTCGGCGTAGATGTATTCTGCAATCGGGGTCGAGCCGACAAAGCTCAGTGCCTTGACCTCGGGCGCCGCGATCAGCGCATCGACCGCCTGCTTGTCACCATGCACAACGTTCAGCACGCCCTTGGGCAGACCGGCCTGATGCAGCAGCTCGGCGATAAACAGCGTGGAGCTCGGGTCGCGCTCGGACGGTTTGAGAATGAAACAGTTACCGCAAACGATGGCCAGCGGGTACATCCACAGCGGCACCATGGCCGGGAAGTTGAACGGCGTGATGCCAGCCACCACACCTACCGGCTGGAAGTCGCTCCAGGCGTCAATATCCGGACCGACATTACGGCTGTACTCGCCTTTCAGAATTTCCGGGGCAAAACAGGCGTACTCGACATTCTCGATACCGCGCTTGAGCTCACCAACCGCGTCCTCAATGGTCTTGCCATGCTCGGCACTGATCATCTCGGCAATGGTGTTTTCGTTCTCTTCCAGCAGCTGCTTGAAGCGGAACATGATCTGCGCCCGCTTGGCCGCCGGGGTCCGGCGCCAGGCCGGAAACGCGGCCTTGGCCGAATCGATGGCCTGCTGGATGACGGCGTCATCCGCCAGCGGAACCTGACCGCTGACAGCGCCGGTGGACGGGTTGTACACATCGGCGCTGCGGCCGCTTCCAGCCACCGGGTGGCCGTCGATCAGGTGGGTAATATTGGTCATCGTCTACTCCTCAAAACATGACACTGCCTGCCACGCAGACAGCCAAAGATTCAGTCCAGCGTGCTCAGCACACTGCCTACAGCATCAAACAGGCGATCAAGATCGTCTGGGCGCGCATTGAAAGTCGGTCCGAACTGCAGGGTATCGCCGCCGAAGCGCACATAAAAGCCTGCTTTCCACAGTGCCATACCCGCCTCGAAGGGGCGAATGGTCGGATCAGCGCCGCGCGGCGCCAGCTGAATGGCCCCGGCCAGGCCGCAATTGCGGATATCGAGTACGTTTTTCACGCCCTGCAGGCCGTGCAGCGTGCGCTCGAAATGCGGTGCCAGCTCGGCGGCCTGCTGCACCAGCGCGTCGTCTTCGAGCAGCTTGAGCGTCGCCAGTCCTGCGGCGCAGGCAACCGGGTGCGCCGAATAGGTATAACCGTGGCCAAATTCGACCGCATGCTCCGGTGCATTCTGCTGCATGAAGGTGGTGTAGATTTCGCTGGTCGCAGCGACCGCACCCATAGGGATCGCTCCATTGGTGATCTGCTTGGCCAGATTCATGATGTCCGGCTTGACGCCAAAGTACTCGGCACCAGTCCAGCAGCCCAGACGGCCAAAACCGGTAATCACCTCGTCGAAAATCAGCAGAATGTCGTGTTGATCGCAGATCTCGCGCAGGCGCTGCAGGTAGCCCTTGGGTGGCACGATGGCACCTGCCGAACCGGACATCGGCTCGACGATCACCGCTGCGATGTTGGACGCGTCATGCAGTTCGATCAGCTTGAGCATCTCATTGGCCAGCTCGACTCCGCCGGTTTCGGCCATGCCTCGCATAAACGCCATGCCCGGTTGCAGGGTATGCGGCAAGTGATCGGCTTCCATCAACTGCCCGAACATCTTGCGATTGCCGCCAATGCCACCCAGGCTGGTGCCAGCGATGTTGACGCCGTGGTAACCACGGGCGCGACCAATCATCCGCGCCTTGTTCGGCTGACCTTTCAGGCGCCAGTAGGCACGTGCCATCTTCACCGCCGTGTCGGCGCACTCGGAACCCGAGTTGGTGAAGAACACGTGGTTCAGATCACCCGGCAGCTTGGCAGCGATCTGTTCGGCCAGCTGGAACGACATCGGGTGACCGAACTGGAAGCCGGGTGAATAATCCAGTGTGCCCAGCTGCTGGGCAACCGCCTGCTGAATCTCGCTGCGCGAGTGCCCCGCCCCGCAAGTCCAAAGGCCGGACAGGCTGTCGTAGACCCGACGCCCGTCGGCATCGGTCAGCCAGCTGCCCTCAGCGGCAACGATCAGTCGCGGGTCACGATGGAAATTACGGTTGGCCGAAAACGGCATCCAGTGCGCATCCAGTTTGAGTTGGCTGGCAAGCTGTTGTGTGCTGTGGTCTTGCATGATGCTGCCTCACGAGAAGTCGGCAAGGGCGCGTCTACGCCGGTGTTTTCAATGGACATACGGTGCCACAGCAAAAGTTATGATAAAACATGACTTTTTATACCTTCAGTTTGGAATTTACTAAACAATGAAATCCCGGCGCCCCGCTCCACTTGCTCAGCTATCCGATATTGATTTGCGCCTGCTGCGCGTGTTCCGCACGGTGGTTGAGTGCGGCGGCTTTTCGGTGGCCGAAAGCGTACTCGGCATCGGCCGTTCGGCAATCAGCCAGCAGATGAGCGACCTTGAGCAACGACTGGGGCTACGCCTGTGCCAGCGCGGACGCGCCGGCTTTGCCATGACCGAAGATGGGCGCGAGGTGTATCAGGCCGCCTTGCAATTGTTCTCGGCGGTCGAAAACTTTCGCACCGAAGTAAACGGCCTGCACCAGCACCTGCGCGGCGAACTGAACATCGGGCTGACCGACAACCTGGTGACCATGCCGCACATGCGGGTCACTGACGCGCTGGCCCGCCTGAAAACCCGCGGCCCGGACGTGCGCATTCAGATCAGCATGTCGGCACCGGGTCAGGTCGAACAAGGCGTACTGGATGGCCGCCTGCACGTAGGTGTGATTCCGCAGGTTGGCGCACTGTCGGGGCTGGAGTATCAGCCCCTCTACAGCGAGCGCGCCGAACTCTACTGCGCCGCCGGCCATCCCCTGTTCGAGCTGGAAGACAGCAGGCTGACGCTGGATGCGCTGCGCCGCCACGACGCCATCTCCCCCAGCTTTCGGGTGCCCGTAGAGGTTCAGGAGCAGTTCCAGGCGCTGAACTGCACTGCCACGGCATCAGACCGCGAAGGCATTGCCTTTCTGCTGCTGACCGGCCACTACATTGGCTATCTGCCGGACCACTACGCCGCCCAATGGGTTACCAGTGGCCGCATGCGTGCACTTGATCCCGCTCGCTATCACTACGATCTGGTGCTGTCCGCAGTGACACGCAAAGGTCGGCGCCCGCACCTGGTGCTGGAAAGCTTCCTGGAGGCGCTAGCCGGCGCCCCTATCTCCGGCTAACACGCTCCATCACCGGAAAAAAGGCTTGACTCTTTTTAAATGATGACCGACATTTAAATTACATTAACACCATCATTTAATCAGGAGCACCGCCATGAACAGCCACCACGCCAACGCCGCACTCTCTTCCGCGCTGGATAGCGCTTGCCGCGCGTTCAGCGTGCCGCAGCGCATTCAGGCGAGCAGCATCGAGCGCTCGGTACTCGCTCAGGCTCAGCACAGCACCTTTCCCTATGCCGATGGCGACATCTCGGTCTGGAGTTTTGGCCTCGGCCCGCGTGTGCTGCTGATCCACGGTTGGGACAGCCGCGGCTCGCATCTGGCAGCCTTCATTGAGCCGCTGCTGCGCGCGGGCTTCTCCGTCACGCTGTTCGATCTTCCGGCTCACGGCGACTCTGGCGGAAGCTTGAGCAGCCCGGTACACGCCGGTCGCGCCGTCGCTGCACTGGCGGAGCACCTTGGCCCGATACACGGCGTGATTGCGCACTCACTGGGGTCAGCCGCAAGCCTCTGGGCGTTCGCCCATGGACTGAAGGTCAACGCCAGCGCTCATCTGTGCGGCCCTTCCTCGCTCAGCCCCATGCTGCAATTACAGGCCCTTGGGCACGGACTCACGCCGGAAGAGCAAAGCGAATTCAACAGCTGGGTCGAGCAGCATATCGGCATCAGACCAGCAGAAATGGACCTGCCGGCGCTGCAACACGGCCTGCAACACCCGGCCCTGATCATGCATGACCCGGCCGACCGCGTTGTCCCCTTCGCCGCCTCCACTGACCTGCACCGCCGCTGGGCCGGCGCTGAACTGGTCGAGCTGGAGGGCCTTGGCCATCGCCGGATCCTGACCGACCCACAAGTGGTTGCCCGCTGCTGCGCACTGCTGAGCAGCGCCCACAAAACCGGACCGCAGGCATGAACACACCGATCCGCACATTGGCACTGTTGTCAGGGCTGGCGGCAGTCGGCACGTTATCAACGACCATCATCCTGCCATCCTTCCCGGCCATGGCTGCATCGCTGAATGCCGCTCCGGCGGACATGGCGCTGACCTTGAGCAGCTTCTTTCTGGTCTTCGCGGTGGGGCAACTGCTGGTTGGCCCGCTATCAGACCGTTACGGCCGCCGGCCGTTGATCCTGATCGGGCTGTTGCTGTTTGTTCTCGGCAGCCTGCTGGGGGCCAGCGCCACGGATCTGAACACCCTGATCGCAGCACGTGTGATCCAGGCCGCCGGGGTGTGCGCGGCCTCGGTGCTCGCCCGCGCCGTCGCACGCGACCTGTATGACGGCCCCGCGCTGGCCAAAGCGCTCGCCTTCATTATGGTGGCCATGGCTGCGGCTCCCGGCTTCTCTCCGCTACTTGGCAGCGTCATTGACAGTCAGCTTGGCTGGCGCGCCAGCTTTCTGCTGGTTGCTGCGGCAGGCGCCGCGCTCATTGCCAGTTACACCCTGTCGCTGGGCGAAACCCACGCGCCTTCGGCTCGCCTCAAAATGACCACCGGCGCAATAGCCAAGGCTTATCTGCAGCTGCTGGGCGACCGACGTTTCGCATTGCCGGCGCTGTCGGTCAGTCTGGTAATTGGCGGTCTGTATGCGTTCTTCGCCTCAGCACCGACGATCA
This sequence comes from Pseudomonadaceae bacterium, assembly GCA_038114645.1. Lineage (GTDB taxonomy): Bacteria > Pseudomonadota > Gammaproteobacteria > Pseudomonadales > Pseudomonadaceae > Halopseudomonas. The sequence goes on from JAYNRF010000009.1 coordinate 124,838, forward strand.
TGATGCGCGGCATGGGCTACACCAGCCTGCAGCTTGGCATCTTCTTCGCCGCGACGGTTCTGGTGGTGTTCAGCGCGGGAATACTGGCGCCGCGCCTGGCTCAGCGCTGGGGCGCCGTTCCGGTCGCGATGGTCGGCAGCCTGCTCGCCCTGGCAGGCGGCACGCTGCAGGTTCTTATGTACGGCAATCAGGACCTGCTGCAATTCAGCCTGGCAATCTGTCTGTTTCTGGCCGGCATGGGCGTTATCAATCCGCTAGGCACGGCGGTCACCCTGCAGCCATTCGCCGAACAGGCCGGTCTGGCATCGTCGCTGTTGGGCTTCCTGCAGATGGCCATCGCCGCCATTGGCACCGGACTGATCAGCGCCATTGCCCTGCCACCCGCGCTGACGCTGGGCCTGTTGCTCAGCGGCGCCGCGCTGTGCTCGCTGGCAGGCTTCTTCCTGTACCCGGCAAGCACCGCCCCACAAACCGCCTGACAACCTGATCCGGCATCGCCGACGTCACAGGACGGCGGCGATGCCGGAATCACCCGCGCAGCTCGAGCGCGGCTGCCAGCAGCGCCTGCTCAGTGGCGTCCCAGCCCAGACAGCCGTCGGTGATGGATACACCGTAGCGCAGATCAGCAGACAACGGCTGACAGCCGTCAAACAGATGACTTTCCAGCATCACGCCACGCAGGCTGGTGTCGCCCGCCGCCCGCTGGGCAACCACATCAGCCAGCACGTTGGGCTGACGCAGCGGATCTTTACCGCTATTAGCGTGGCTGCAGTCCACCACCAGCGCCGCAGGAATACCCAGCCGCTCAAGATCTGCACGCACTTTCGCGACCGCATCGGCCTGGTAGTTTGGGCCACTGTGACCGCCACGCAACACGATGTGGGTGTCCGGGTTGCCGGTAGTTTCAACCAGCGCCGGCCGGCCATGCATGTCCATGCCGAAATGCTGGTGCGGGTGCTGTGCCGAGCGCATGGCGTCACACGCGATGGTGACGCTGCCGTCTGTGCCGTTCTTGAAACCGACCGGCAGGTGCAGGCCACTGACCATCTCACGGTGAATCTGCGACTCGCTGGTACGTGCGCCAATACAACCCCAGCTCAGCAGGTCGTCCAGGTAACTCGCCGCCAGCGGCTGCAGCAACTCGGTCGCAATCGGCAAACCCAGTTCGCTGATCGCCAGCATGGTACGACGCGACAACGCCAGACCGGCCGCCATATCGCCACTGCCGTCGAGCTGCGGGTCGTACAGCATGCCCTTCCAGCCGACCGTGGTGCGCGGTTTCTCGACGTAAGCACGCATCACCAGCAGCAGGCGATCAGCCACACGGCTTTGCAGCTCAGCCAGTCGCTCGGCGTATTCAATGGCGGCATCGGGGTCGTGCAGCGAGCATGGGCCGGTGATTACCAGCAGGCGGTCATCTTTACCGTCGAGAATGTCGCGAACAGCCTGACGATGCGCCTCAATGGCTTCAGCCTGCGCCTGGCTCAGCGGCAGGCGTTCGCGCAGTTGAGCCGGAGTCGGCAGTGTGTGGGTGCGGCGGGCGGCACTCTGGGTCATCGGTGCGGCGCTGGCAAGTGCGGTTACAGTGGCGGTCATCTTTTGCTTCCTTAGCCGGGGCGGTCTTGCCGCCGCGGCGCTATCTGGGTGTTCGTTCGCGAGAATGTCGTGTGGTCAGCTCACCAGAGCAAAATCGCCAGCTGCAGTAAGAGCGTGGGTTGAAAGTGCGTTGTGCGTACATGGTCATTCCTCAAATCTGCAAAGCCAAATAAAAAACCCCGGTCGGGAGGCCGACCGGGGTTTCATGTTTCTCTGGTGGCGACCCGTCAATTCAGGGCGCCTGTGGGGTATCAGGCGCGCCTTTGGCTAAACCAATACCCAAAATAAAAGTAGCCAACCGACGCGCACGCAGCAGCGACAGCACGCAGGGCGCTGACGGTGTTGATCTGTGCGTTACGGAGGATCATTGCATTGGCTACCTTTGATTGATGGCTCGACTCTAACGGATCAGCTGCGCCACGCGCAACCCCTTAGCGCCGCTTCGGTGGCGCCAGTCCATCAGAGGACGTAACCACCTGCCCTGTCGGCGGACGAGAAGGACGCTTGCCAGCCTTTGGCTTCTTCGGCTTGGCCGCGGGCTTCTTGCCGTCCTTTTTCTTTTTGCTGCCAACCGGCTTGCCGGATGACTTGACCTTTTTCGGCCCCTTGAAGCTGCCAGGCACTTCGGCCAGCAGACGGCGCTCGAACTGCCGGCGCAGGTAACGCTCGATGCTCGACATCAGGTTCCATTCATGCGGGCTGACCAGCGAAATCGCCAGACCTTCTGCGCCCGCGCGACCGGTACGACCAACCCGGTGCAGGTAATCATCGCCGCTACGCGGCATGTCAAAGTTGACGACCCGGTCCAGCTCGACAATATCCAGACCACGCGCCGCGACATCGGTCGCGACCAGAATCCCGTTGGCACCTTGCTTGAAGCGCTCGACAGCCATGTAGCGGTCTTTCTGATCTTTCTCCCCGTGCAGGACATACACGCGCAGGTCCAGCGCACGCAGCACGCCGTTGATGCGGTCAGCCATCACGCGGGTGTTGGTAAAGACAATGGTCTTGCCTTCGCCCTGATTCAGCATGAGCCATTTGAGCATGGCTTCCTTGTGGGTATTGTCGTCGGCAGGGATAACCTGCTGGGTGATACTGGGCGTGTCGTCACGCACCGAGTTCAGCTCCAGAATCTGCGGTTCCGTCAGCACCGAATCAATCATGCGCTGCAGACCACGATTACCCTTGGTGGCAGAGAACAGCATGGTCTGGCGCTCGCCGGTACAGGCCTCAGCCAACTTGCCGACGTCTTCGGCAAAGCCCATGTCGAGCATCCGGTCGGCTTCATCCAGCACCAGTGTCTGTACGCTACCCAGATCCAGGTTACCCGCGGTCAACTGTTCCAGCGCACGGCCCGGTGTAGCAACCACGATGTCCGGATTCTTGCGCAGCCGCGCAGCCTGCACTCGAAAATCCTCACCACCGGTCACCTGCTCAGATTTGAGGAAGGTGAACTTGGCCAGCGCGGCGATATCCTTGGATACTTGTCGCGCCAGTTCGCGGGTCGGGACCAGAATCATCCCGCGCGGCGCCAGAGGCTTACTGTCATCAGCGAGCAGACGCTGCAGCATCGGCAGCACAAAGGCTGCGGTCTTGCCGCTGCCGGTCTGAGCGATGACGTAGAGGTCCTTGCCTTCGATGGCGGGCGGAATAGCCGCCGCCTGCACCTCAGTCGGTTGCTGGAAGGAAAGCTCGGCGAGCGCCTTGAGGATACGCTCGTGCAGATCAAGTTGGCTGAACAATGAAGTCACTCTTGGATCGGAAAGGAAACAGGAGCGAAGTTTAGCAGACTGTAGCGCTCGGCTCAGCGTGGGCGGCGAGTGTCAGCGATGTAAAAATAAAAAAAGGGGATATCCGAAGATATCCCCTCAAACCCAAACGTATTTAAAGCAGCATCAGAACTTAGCGGATACCCGAAGCACGCAGGGCAGCCGGTGTGAACTGATTGTAGGTAGGCGTGTAGTCGAGGTTCGGAGCGGCAACCTCTTCTGTGTACATACCCAGGGCGATGTAACGACCTGCCAGCAGGTCATACAGCGTTTCCAGCGAGTAGCCCGGAATCTTGTAGTCATAGTTGAAGGACAGGTGACCTTCACCTACGCGCCACAGAGTGCCGCGACCGTCGTAATGGTCAGCCAGGCTGATCATCCAGGAGTCTTCGTCAACGAAGAAGTTACGCTGAGCGTAAATGTGACGCTGACCTTCCTTCACATTGCCCTGAACTTCCCACACGCGGTGCAGCTCGAAGCGGGTGTATTCCGGGTTGACGTGACCAGCTTGCAGAACGTCCGCGTACTTGGTGCCGCGCTCGGTCAGCTTGCCGCTGTTGTAAGGAATGAAGATTTCCTTCTTGCCAACCAGCTTCCAGTTGTAACGGTCAGGTGCACCGTTATACATGGCGAAGTTGTCGGAAGTACGCATACCGTCGGAAGCAGTACCCGGGCCGTCGTAAGCAACCTGAGGTGCACGACGTACACGGCGCTGACCGGCGTTGTATACCCACGCCATACGCGGCTCTTTCAGCTGATCCAGGCTGTCGTGTACCAGCAGTACGTTACCTGCCAGACGCGCCGGTGCGTTTACACGCTGCTTGAAGAACAGCAGGGTGTTCGGCATGGTCGACTCGTCGACGTCAGCCATCAGCTGTGGGTAGCCCACTTCTTCTTCCAGCTTGATCAGCGTGAAGGAACCATTGGTCTGCGGCATCGCCTGCATGTACCAGCGCTGCGCGTTTACACGGTAGCGGGTGTTGTGGTTCCAGATGATCTCGGCACCGGACTTCGGAATCGGGAACGCGAAGGTGCCGTGGCTGAAGTCAGAGATACCGTCACCGCCGTTGACCAGCTTGGCCTGACCAGCAGTTGCCTTGACCTGGTCGTAGACCGACTGCGGGTAACCGACAGTCCGCTTGCTCTGGTAGACAGGCATGCGGAAAGTTTCAGGATAACGCTCGAACATGGCCACCTGACCCGGAGTCAGATTGTCCTTGTACTGCTGATAGTTCTGAGCAGTGATCACGAACTCCGGCTGCTCGCCAGCGAAGGGGTTTTCGTAGAAGTTGTCTTCCAGACGCTTGCCAGCGTCACGCGGCAGGCCGCCGGTCCACTCGGGGATGGTGCCGGAAGCATTACCAGCCTTTTCTGCACCGATCGGTGTCAGAGAGGTGCCCAGCTGATCAATTTCAGCCTGGGTCAGGGTCTGTGCCATGACAGAGGATGCCATCAGGCTCAGAGCCAGACCACCGACACCCATCAGAGTTTGTTGCATACGCATATTGTTGTTTCTCCTTATGGCCTGTCTGATCAGAAGCTTACGCTGAAGCTGACGGCCGCAAAGTCACGGTCAACGGCGGTGTTGTACTTACCGTCGAAGAAGTCGGTGTAGCTGATGCTGGCGTTGTACTTGTTCGCGTAGTCAGCGTTCAGGCCGATGCTGATTGCCTTGGCGTCTTCGGTGAAGTTCGGACCGTAACCTTCAACGTCATGCGACCAGGACACAACCGGGCTCAGGTTGATGCCAGCGAATACGTTGGAGTAGTCCAGAGAGGCGCGAACGCGATAGCCCCAAGAGTCACTGGTGTAGAAGCCATCGGTTTCACACCAACTCGCCCCACGACCAACGCCTTGAGACAGCGGACAGGTACCGTTCGCCAACGGACTCTGGCCGAACAGGGAGTCACGACCGTAGAAAGTATCGCCCGGATCGGAACCGATGCCTTCGATATGGTTGTAACCAGCTTCACCGACCAGCGCTAGGCGACTAGCACCGAGAACGCGCTCGATGAACTTGATTGCAGTTACTTGAGCCTGGAAGAAGCCTTTACGGTCATAGCCTTGGATGTAATCACCGGGGGCATAAGCCTCATCACGACCAATCCAAGTACCGCTGCTGGTCAGACCGGCAACACTCACACTACCGGTGGTGATTTGCATCGGCATGTTCGGACGGTAGCTGATTTCACCGCCAAGCGAGGTGCCAGCAACACTGGTCTGGAAGCTCAGGCCGTAGAGACGAATATCTTCCGGATACTCAAAAAAGTAACCTGCGCCACCAACAAAACCGCCAAGACCGGCCTGCGGACCAGCAAAGTTGCTGTAAATCGGCGTGCGGCTATGGTAGTTCATCGCGTAGAAGCCGAACTCGGAGTCATTCAGCTCCGGAACAAACCAGCGTAATGCAACACCGAACTGACCTTCGTCCTTGGCCTCTTCGTCCTTCTGAGCTCGAACGATCAAACGACCGTTCAGAGACGGGTCACCTTGAGGGGCATCAACACCAGTGAAAACCAGGCGATCGACACAGCCGGTAGCCAGGGTGTCCGAACCAAAGAAGGTACCGCAGTTATCAATCGCGTATGGATGCCATTTCAGCTGATAGAAGGCTTCCAGACTCAGGTTTTCAGTCAGGCCCTGGGAGATATACAGCATCTCAACCGGCAGCAGACCTTCTTTGATTTCCGCGCCCGGGCGACGGAAGGCAGCCACGTCGATCGGGTTGATGGAGTTGATCGAGTTACCGATAAAGGTCGATTCACCCCAGCTCACTACCTGGCGACCTAGACGAACGTTACCCGGGTTATTGCCGATGAAGTAGTTGTGGTAAACAAAGGCATCGAGCAGCGCAACGCCAGCACCTTTGACCAGCGGCGGACGGCCGGAGTCATCAATGTTGTAGTACTCTTGGTCGCCGTCTTTGGTTTCAAAGTCGTACCAGTATTTGCCGCGAATGAATGCACCAGAGTCGCCATAGCGCAATTCAAGATCGTGGACACCGCGGAAAATTTTGGAGAACGCATCTCCCGAACTGTAATTCAAGCGGCCGTCGTCAGATGTACGTGCAGCAGCTTCGCCGCCTGAAAGAGCATGGATAAAGCGCTTATCTGCGTTCTGAGTGGAAACACTCACCCCGACGGAAAGTGTCGAATCCAGCTGCGCTTCAACCTCACCGAGATTGAAGTTAACTGCCCCTGCCGATCCAGAGAAACTGGCCAGGCCGATTGCCAGCGGCAATGCGGCGAGAGACCAAGCATGCATTTTTTTTGTCATTGTGCTGCTCCGTTAGATTTGAATCATGGGTCCAAGACGACGCGAGCCGTCTAGCACCGGAACCAAGTCTGTCACGAGATACGAACGCAATTTGACCGATTAGGCCGAGTTTTTTGGCCGGTGAGGACATTCACACCCTGAATACCCCTGATCCAAAGCTCGCAATTATCCGTTGCATAATTTTGCACAATGCGACTTTGTGTTTTATTGTTAACGCCAGTTGCAGTCGATCAAAAATAATAAAATCAAGGCATCAAAGGCCCATGACTCCACAGAAACAGGTTCTGTCATCAGAGCGCGTGCACGAACGCTGCTTTTGGGCACAGGGGATCGCCCAAGGGCTTGAACTCTACGGTAAAACAGCGCGCGATCTGCCCACTGATCTGCGCCAACATTGCAAGCCCTCTGACCTGAGTCAGGAGCACATCAGCCAGAGCGACATGAACCGCCTCTGGAATGCTGCCGCCAAGTTGTCTCAGGACGAATGCTTCGGCCTGCGCATGGGCCGCCATTACCAGTCCAACACGCTCGCCCTCCTCGGCTTGGCAGCCGCATCCAGCGAAACGCTTGGCGACGCCATTCAGCGCATCATCCGCTTCATGCCGGTATTCAGCAGTCAGGTACAGCTGTATTCGGTTGAGGATGAGCAGTACCTGACCCTATATTTCCAGCCTCGCGGAAACCCGCACCCCTTGCACATGGAAGCGGTGATGAGCCAGTGCAACAAGATCTGGGAAGGCCTGGGGATCGGCAAGGCTTCGCTAATGCTGGAGAGCCGCCTGACAGGTGACCATGACCGCAATCGCGACCTCTGCGAAACACTCCTCGGCAGCCGGGTTCGACTTGGCGCCAAGCGGATGTCCTTCCGTATCAACCGCCAGTTGCTACGTACCGCGCTGCCGAATGCCGATGCCTTCCTGCGCAAGCGTTTGGACAGTTCGCTGGAAGACATGCTCAGCGACCTGCCGAACCTCGACTTCGCCGAGCAGGTCAAGCAACGCATTCGGGTACTGGTGTCGGAGCGCGAAGTCTCGGAAGAACTGGTAGCCACACCGTTCAACATGAGCCCCCGCCATCTGCGACGCAAGCTCAGCGAAACCCGTACGACCTATGAAAAGCTTCTGGACGAAGTGCGCATGGAGCTGGCGATCCGCCTAATAAAGGAAGGAAAGCTGAACCTCGGCCGCATCGCCTTTGAACTCGGCTTCCTTGATCCCAGCAGTTTTACCCGTGCCTTCCGCCGCTGGACCGGTATGAGTCCGACCAGCTTCCGCAGCCAGGCCAACCATAACGCGATCCCGTCCTAGTGGCATGGCTGCCATGCCCGCCAGAATAGGGCCACCGCCCCACCACGGGCGCAGCACGCTGCGCCCCTACGCTAAAACCCGCACCCCACCACCTCACCCAATCCGTAGCGGCACAGCGTGGTGTACCAACCCAAACAGGCCCACCGCAGGCTAACCCAAGCCGAGCTGATGCACAGGCGCAGCACGCTGCGCCCCTACGCTAAAACCCGCGGCCCAACACCTCACCCAATCCGTAGCGGCACAGTGTGCTGTGCCAACCCAAACAGACCCACCGCACGCTATCCCAATCCGAGCTGAAGTACAGGCGCAGCACGCTGCGCCCCTACGCTAAAACCCGCACCCCACCACCTCACCC
>JAYNRF010000010.1:0-109619 GCA_038114645.1 Pseudomonadaceae bacterium
GTGGGTCAATTTTATTGGCCAAAAGTGGGTCAAAATTAATGGCCATTGACAGCCGCAGGTTTCACATGCAGCAATGAGCGTCTTAACTAATGAAAAAGCTAAGAAAAAAGCAGTGAAACCCAGGAATCACATAGGTTACGATCAAAAAATGCAATATAGAGTGTTCCTAGAATAACCATAGAGTAGACCTAGAAAACAACAAGAGGGCCTGTAGGTTACGCATAGAATATTAATGCACAGCAGACACAGCGATAGATTTTTTCTATTAAAAGCCCAAAGGAAATAGCAATTTATGGCCGCGAAGTATCCAGCAGATGAGCTATCCAAATTCATGGGTGACTCAAAACAAGCTTCAACTGACAGGCGAAGGGATATTTGGCTATGGTTTTATCTTCTAGCCAAAGGAGCAGTACTAAATCCGACGCTATGCGGTGGAAACAGCATGAGGGACGAACTTGCAAGACGCCTAAAGTGGAACCACTTCAGTGCGAATAACATAAAAAAAGATCAGGACACCCAATTGGTCAACGAAAGCAATCTGAAATGGATAACGAACAATAAGCGCCAACTACAGTGGCTAGAGCCTCACATCGTAAACTTTACTAATTACCTCAATCAACCAGACTTAACCGACCTATCAAAACGAGAGCTACTGATCGCCAGAGTAGACGTTTTAGATGTGAGTTTAGAGCGGAAGTGCAGCGAGCTTCTGCACCTAAAAAATGAATGGAATAAATGGACAGAAGAAGATGGGATCTATGACTGGTTCAAAGATAAAAAAGAGGGGGAGCAGCGCCTAGCCTGCGCGCGAGACTGGATAGAAAAACAGCCTATTGAATGGCGTGGCTTTCAAAAAGCAAGCAATCTATCCACGCTTGAAGACCTAATTATTTTCTTCGACCACAAATGCGGCAACTGGTTTGAGCGAAAGGCTGCGATTAGCGAGATCAGAAAACGTTGGAACAAAAAAAACTTTGACGCAAAGAACAAGCACAAAAGGCAAATAAACGTAATGCTGACCACTGATGCCATAGGTCAGCTAGACCAGCTTTGCAGAGAGAGCAACTCATCAAGAGCCAAGGTTATTGAGGAGCTCATTAGAGGGCATAAACAAACAGCCAAGCAGCCTTTATAGGCATGACAGATGATGTACAGATGCAGTATTCACCTGACACCAGCCCTGCGCCGGTGCTGTTACACACAGCCTCTGGGTTACCTGTATTTTGAGCGACAAAACACTACCGCAAAAGATCCCGATTGCAGATCGGCAGCCGCTACCGCGCCCAAGGGCAGCCAATCAAGCCTGTTCGATGGACTTTGTAATTCTGAAGGGCGTGCCATCAAGAGCCTGACTGTGGTGGATGATGCCCCCCGTGAGACAGTCGCCATCGTGCCGGAACGGGCTACTCGCGGGCACACTCTGACGCGGACTCTGGGATCGTCTGGCCATGTCACGCGGCCTCCCCAAAGCCATCCGCACGGACAATGGAAAGGAGTTCTGTGGTCGGGCCATGCAGACCTTGACTCATCAGCGGGCGTGAAGCACCCCAGCCCGTCGCACGCAAAGGTGGATATCGAGTCCCGGCAGCGGGAAGACAACGAAGAGAGACCGAAGAAAGGGCTTGGCGGGCTAACCCCATCTACCTATACCAAGCAATGAGCTTCAAAAGCCGTTACATTGACCCAGGACTCTAAGCCAGTTACCTCTGAAGATGGGGATACGTCGGCTTATCCTCAGCAAGGAACCACACGAGCTGTATCTACCGAAACAACCCTCCAGATGAACCATCTGGCGCCTCGAAAAGCCAGTGGCACAAAAAGTGGCACAAAAATCGATCGAGACAGAAAACCATCAGGCATAAAAAAATCCAGTCACCGCTAAGTGACTGGATTTTCTAGGTTTTTTTGGTCGGGACGGAGTGATTCGAACACTCGACCCCTTGCACCCCATGCAAGTGCGCTACCAGGCTGCGCTACGCCCCGACGATGCTTCGGTTTGTCTGCCGAAGCGGGTCGCATGATACATTAACTCCCTGAAATGAGAAAGTTTTTTTTCCGTATCAGCGAACCCGAAGAACGTTGAGGACTTCCTCCAGCTCGGCGATGGTCTGACGAATCAGCTGCTTGTACTGGGTCAGATCTTCACGGGCTTCTTCGCCGGACAGGCGCTGACGCGCTCCACCGATGGTGAACCCCTGATCGTACAGCAGCGCACGAATCTGCCGAATCATCAGCACATCCTGACGCTGGTAATAACGTCGATTGCCACGACGCTTGACCGGCGACAGCTGAGGGAACTCCTGTTCCCAATAACGCAGAACATGGGGTTTTACTGCGCACAACTCACTGACTTCACCAATGGTGAAGTAGCGTTTACCGGGGATCGCCGGTAGCTCGTCGTTATGGCTGGGTTCCAGCATACGCTTCTACTCGTGCCTTGAGTTTTTGTCCCGGGCGAAAGGTCACTACCCGCCTGGCGGTGATAGGTATTTCTTCGCCGGTTTTGGGGTTACGGCCGGGGCGCTGACGCTTGTCGCGAAGGTCGAAGTTGCCGAATCCCGACAGCTTGACCTGTTCATTGGTCTCCAGTGCATTACGAATTTCTTCGAAAAACAGTTCGACCAACTCTTTGGCTTCGCGCTTGTTGAACCCTAACTCTTCGTACAGCCGCTCAGCCATTTCCGCTTTTGTCAGAGCCCCCATTTCACCTATTTCCTTAGTGTGGCGTTGAACCCTTGCTCCAAGGACTGCAGCACTCTGTCCATGACAGCATTCACCTCGTCATCGGTAAGAGTGCGCGACGAATCCTGCAACGTCAAGCCAATTGCCATACTTTTTCTATGAGGATCAATGCCTTTGCCCTCATACACGTCAAACAACCTGAGGTTTTTGAGGTGTTCGCCTGCCGCATCACGGATGGCAGACAGCAAATCCTGCGCCAATACCTCACGGTCTACGACCAGCGCGATATCCCGTCTGACTTCAGGGTAGCGGGACAATTCCGCGAAGCGCGGCAGCTCACCCTGACAGATTTTCGCTACTGCCAACTCGAACACAAAAACCGGGCCGTTGAGGTCCAGATCCGCGACCAGCTGTGGATGCAGGGCACCCATCAGACCTACTTCTTCGTCGCCATTAAGAATACGAGCAGACTGGCCCGGATGCAGCGCAGGATGCTCCACCGGTGCAAAGCGGAACGCAGTCCCGGCGCCGCTTTGCGCAAGAATGGCTTCGACATCAGCCTTCACATCGAAGAAGTCGATCTTGTCAGCGGCGTTGGCCCAGCCTTCCGGCAAACGGCTGCCAGCAGCGATACCAGACAGCATGACTTCCTGCTGCAGGCCGTCTGCCGACGGAATGAAACGCTGGCCACTTTCGAACAGACGCACACGCGACTGCTGACGGTTCTGGTTGTACTGCACCGCCTTGCTCAGACCTGCCCACAGCGTTGTGCGCATGACGGCCATGTCCGCGGAAATCGGATTCGCCAGTGCCAGCGGCTCCGCCGCAGGATCAAACAGCTTGTTCAGACCCGGCTCGACGAAGCTGTATGTGATCGCTTCCTGATAACCGCGAGCAACCAGCAAGCGGCGCAGCTGCGGCAGCTCGCCTTGCGCTTCAGGGCGCGGGGTCAGATTAAGCTCAGCCTTAGGCGCACTGACCGGCAGGCGGTTGTAGCCGTACAGGCGAGCCAGTTCTTCAATCAGGTCAATTTCCAGCTTGATGTCGAAGCGATGGCTTGGCACATCGACCAGCCACTGACCATCACCGTCGGCAGTCACAATCATGCCAAGACCGCGCAGGTACGCTTCGACCTCAGCTGCGTCCATCGCCATACCCAGCATCTGAGTGATGCGATCAGCGCGAAGAGTAACCTTCTCCAGCGACGGCAGCGCGGCATTGTCAGTCTGCTCAATAACCGGGCCGGCTTCACCGCCAACGATTTCCAGCACCAGAGCAGTAGCACGCTCCATTGCTTCACGCTGCAGCTGCCAATCGACGCCACGCTCAAAGCGATGGGACGAATCAGTATGCAGGCCGTAATTACGGGCCTTACCCGCAATGGCGATAGTGTCGAAGAAGGCGCTTTCCAGGAACAGATCAGTCGTCTTGTCACTGACGCCGCTGTGCTCACCACCCATGATGCCGGCCATTGCCAGCGGACGCTCGTGATCCGCAATCACCAGAGTGTCGGACTTCAGGGTGATTTCCTGACCGTCTAGCAGAACCAGCTTTTCACCCTCATCCGCCATGCGCACGCGGATACCGCCCTTGATCTCGGCAAGATCGAAAGCGTGCATCGGCTGACCGAGTTCGAGCATCACATAGTTGGTGATATCAACCACCGGGTCGATGCTACGGATATCGCTGCGACGCAGGCGCTCAATCATCCACAACGGCGTGGGACGCGACAGATCAACATTGCGCACCACGCGACCCAGATAGCGCGGGCACGCCTGCGGTGCCAGCAACTCTACGGGACGCACCTCGTCGTTGGCAGGCGCGACCGCGGCGACCTGAGGACGTACGACGTCTGCAGCGTAATTGGCACCAACTTCGCGGGCCAGGCCAGCGATGGAGAGACAATCGCCGCGGTTGGGTGTCAGGTCGACCTCAATAATGGCGTCATCCAGACCAAGGTACTCGCGTACGCACTGCCCCACCGGCGCATCAGTCGGCAGCTCAAGGAGGCCATCATGATCTTCGGAAATCTGCAGTTCGGCAGCCGAACACAGCATGCCAAACGACTCGACGCCGCGCAGCTTGGCCTTCTTGATCTTGAAGTCTTCACCGAGCACGGCGCCAACCATGGCAAAGGGGATCTTGATACCGGCACGCGCATTCGGCGCGCCGCAGACCACCTGAAACTCTTCGCTGCCGTTGCTGACGAGGCACACGCGCAGCTTGTCGGCATCTGGATGCTGCTCGGCGGACAGAATCTCACCGACAACAACACCGCTGAAGTCACCTGCCGCAGCTGCGACGCTATCGACTTCCAGGCCGGTCATGGACAGACGAGCAACCAGCTCGTCACGGGACACCTGCGGATTGACCCAGCTCCGCAGCCACTGTTCACTGAATTTCATTTTCTGTTCCTGCTATCCGAGGCTGTATGGAGGCGTTCAGCGGAACTGCGCAAGGAAGCGCAGATCGTTGTCGAAGAACAGCCGCAGGTCATTTACGCCGTAGCGCAGCATCGCCAGACGCTCGACGCCCATACCAAAGGCGAAGCCCTGATACTTCTCCGGATCAATACCGGAGGCGCGGAATACATTCGGGTGCACCATGCCGCAACCCATCACTTCCAGCCAGCCAGTCTGCTTGCAGACACGGCAGCCGCTGCCGCTGCACATCACGCACTGGATGTCGACTTCCGCGGAAGGCTCAGTAAACGGGAAGAACGACGGACGGAAACGTACGGCAAGCTCTTTCTCGAAGAACACGCGCAGAAACTCTTCGATGGTGCCCTTGAGATCAGCAAAGCTGACCTCGCGATCGACCAGCAAACCCTCAACCTGGTGGAACATCGGCGAGTGGGTCAGATCGGAGTCGCAGCGGTATACGCGGCCCGGGCAGACGATGCGAATCGGCGGTTCCTGGCTTTCCATGGTACGCACCTGCACCGGCGAAGTGTGGGTACGCAGCAGCGTATTGGCGTTGAAGTAGAACGTGTCGTGCATCGCACGCGCCGGGTGATGACCCGGAATATTGAGCGCCTCAAAGTTGTGGTAGTCGTCCTCAACCTCAGGGCCTTCCGCGACGGCATAACCAACGCGGGTAAAAAAGGATTCGATCCGTTCCATGGTACGAGTGACCGGATGCAGGCCACCGGTAGTCTGACCACGGCCAGGCAGCGTGACATCAACACGCTCGGCAGCCAGACGGGCGTTCATCGCCGCATTTTCCATATCGGACTTGCGCCCGTTGAGCACGCTCTGAACCTGCTCTTTGGCCTGGTTGACCAGTGCGCCGACCTTTGGGCGCTCCTCGGCCGGGATGTTGCCCAGGGTCTTCATCACCTGAGTCAGCTCGCCCTTCTTGCCAAGGTACTGAACGCGGATATTCTCCAGCGCAGCCACATCTGCAGCCTGTTTGATTGCCTCAAGTGCTTGTGCGACCAGGGCGTCGAGGTTTTCCATCAACACGTACTCCAGAAACAAAAATAGGGGAAGAGCTTTGAGGCTCTTCCCCTATCATTGACGTTGCCAGCCGCGCCAGAAAAGGCGCGGTGATTGTCGTAACGAGGGCTTAAGCCAGGCTAGCCTTTGCTTTTTCGACAATCGCGGTAAACGCCGCTTTTTCGCTCACGGCCAGATCAGCCAGAACCTTACGATCGATCTCGACGGACGCCTTCTTCAGGCCAGCGATCAGGCGGCTGTAGGACAGACCGTTCTGACGAGCACCAGCGTTGATACGGGCGATCCACAGCGCGCGGAACTGACGCTTGCGCTGCTTACGGTCACGATATGCGTACTGACCAGCTTTGATAACCGCTTGCTTGGCAACGCGGAACACGCGCGAGCGAGCACCGTAGTAACCTTTAGCCAGCTTGAGAACTTTCTTGTGACGCTTACGCGCCATGACACCACGCTTTACACGAGCCATTGCTTTCTTCCTCTAACCTGTAACCTGATGATTAACGCAGACGCAGCATGCGCTCGACTTTTTGGACGTCAGCAGCATTCAGCTGCGAAGTGCCGCGAAGTTGACGCTTACGCTTGGTGCTCATCTTGGTCAGGATGTGGCTTTTGAAAGCATGCTTGTGCTTGATGCCGTTCCCGGTTTTCTTGAAGCGCTTGGCAGCGCCACTTTTGGTCTTCATTTTTGCCATGTTCAGTTACTCCAAATTGAAGTGCATCAAATAATCGCAAGGCCTGGCGTTGCCCTGGAGATTACTTTTTCTTTTTGGGGGCGATGACCATCATCAGCTGACGACCTTCCATCTTCGGGTGCTGTTCCACGGTGCCGTATTCAGCAAGGTCGGTTTCGACCCGCTTCAACAACTCCATGCCCAGCTCCTGATGGGCCATTTCGCGACCACGGAATCGCAAGGATACCTTGGCCTTGTCCCCGTCAGAGAGAAAACGAATCAGGTTGCGAAGCTTGACCTGATAGTCTCCCTCTTCCGTCCCTGGACGAAACTTGATTTCTTTGATTTGAATCTGTTTCTGATTCTTGCGCGCTGCGGCTTGCTGCTTCTTCTTTTCGAAGATGTGCTTGCCGTAGTCCATGATACGGCACACAGGCGGTGCCGCATCGGGAGAGATTTCAACCAGGTCCAGCTTGACTTCTTCAGCTGCGGCCAGCGCTTCCTGAATGGATACGATGCCGATTTGCTCGCCATCTGCTCCAATCAGGCGCACTTCGCGCGCCGTGATGTTTTCGTTAATCGGCGGGCGTTGTGCGGCTCTTTTGTCTTGTCTCATCTCGCGTTTAATCTTTATTGCTCCGAATTCGGGCGGCCTCGTTGTGCCACAGAGCGAGACAGGAAATCAGCGAACTCGGTTACAGTCATTGAACCCAGATCTTTACCCTCTCGCGTGCGCACGGCCACGGTGTGCGACTCGACTTCCCGATCACCTACAACCAGCAGGTAGGGAGTCTTGTGCAAAGTATGCTCGCGGATTTTAAAG
Organism: Pseudomonadaceae bacterium; assembly: GCA_038114645.1. Taxonomy (GTDB): domain Bacteria; phylum Pseudomonadota; class Gammaproteobacteria; order Pseudomonadales; family Pseudomonadaceae; genus Halopseudomonas. The sequence goes on from JAYNRF010000010.1 coordinate 7,635, forward strand.
CCGATCTTCTCGTTTCTCAAGTCCGCAACGACTCTATACCCCATATCCTTCAGGGATTTCTCGACTTCACTGCAGAATTCGGCCTGATTATCGGTGATATTCAGTACCGCCGCTTGCGTCGGCGCCAGCCAGGCCGGGAAGTCACCGGCGTAATGTTCGATCAAAATACCAATGAAGCGCTCGAACGAACCCAGGATCGCGCGGTGCAGCATGACCGGCGTCTTGCGCGCGCCGTCTTCGGCGACATACTGGGCACCGAGGCGCCCCGGCAGCATGAAGTCCAGCTGCAGGGTGCCGCACTGCCAGACACGACCAATGCAGTCACGCAGTGAGAACTCGATCTTCGGACCGTAGAAAGCACCCTCACCCGGCTGCAGCTCCCATTTCAGGCCTGCTTCGTTAAGTGCATCTTCCAGACCCTTCTCGGCACGATCCCACAGCGCATCGTCACCAACGCGGCTTTCCGGGCGTGTGGACAGCTTCAGTTCAACGTCATCGAAACCGAAGTCCTTATAGACCTGCAGGGTCAGCGCGATGAAATCACTGGCTTCTTTCTTTACCTGGTCGTCGGTACAGAAGATGTGCGCGTCATCCTGAGTAAAGCCGCGCACGCGCATCAGCCCGTGCAGCGAACCGGACGGCTCGTTGCGGTGACAGGAGCCAAACTCGGCCAGACGCAGCGGCAGCTCGCGGTAGCTCTTCAGCCCCTGGTTAAAGACCTGAATGTGACACGGGCAGTTCATCGGCTTGACCGCGTAGTCACGGCTTTCCGACTCAGTGGTGAACATATTCGCCGAGTAATGCTCCCAGTGACCGGAGCGCTCCCACAGCACGCGATCAACCACCTGCGGTGTCTTGATCTCCTTGTAGCCCGCATCCAGCTGCACCTTGCGCATGTACTGCTCAAGCACCTGATAGATGGACCAGCCGTTCGGGTGCCAGAACACCATACCCGGCGCTTCTTCCTGGGTGTGGAACAGGTCCAGGCGTTTGCCGATCTTGCGGTGATCCCGCTTTTCCGCCTCTTCCATACGCTGGATGTAGGCTGCCAGCTGCTTCTTGTCAGCCCAGGCAGTGCCATAGATGCGCTGCAGCTGCTCGTTCTTGGCATCGCCGCGCCAGTAAGCACCGGAAATACGGGTCAGCTTGAACGCTTTCAGGAAGCGAGTGTTCGGCACGTGCGGACCGCGGCACATGTCGACGTATTCTTCGTGGTAGTACAGACCCATCGCCTTTTCGTCCGGCATATCTTCAACCAGACGCAGCTTGTACTCCTCGCCACGGGACTCAAATACCTTGACGACCTCGTCACGCGGGGTCACTTTCTTGATCACGTCGTAATCGGTCGCAATCAGCTCGGCCATGCGCTTTTCGATCGCAGCCATGTCTTCCGGCGTGAAGGGGCGCTCGAAGGAGATGTCGTAATAGAAGCCGTCATCAATAACCGGACCGATAACCATCTTGGCGGTCGGGTACAACTGTTTGACCGCATGACCAATCAGGTGGGCGCAGGAGTGACGGATAATCTCAACGCCCTCCTCGTCCTTGGCGGTAATGATCTGCAGACTGGCGTCCTGCTCGATCAGATCACACGCATCGACCAGGCGACCATTGACCTTGCCGGCGATAGTCGCCTTGGCAAGACCGGCACCAATCGACAACGCGACGTCGGCAACAGAAACAGGATTTTCAAAGGTACGCTGACTGCCGTCAGGAAGAGTAATTACGGGCATGTGCCTCTCCTTCTCAGTGGTGACCCGTACGCAAGGCCACGTGATGGATGAACCGCCCCAGCGACTCGCTGCAGTCAGACCGGCATCACGATTGCCGGCAGCCCTTCCGGACTACTGCAGAAGCACCTGAAGCGGTGCAGAAAGAAAAAAACCCGGCCACAGGGACCGGGTTTCTAATTTGGTAGGCACGATTGGATTCGAACCAACGACCCCCACCATGTCAAGGTGGTGCTCTAACCAACTGAGCTACGTGCCTGCGATGGAGGCGAACTTTACGCACCTCCCATTACCCTGTCAACCACTAAGTTACTGAAAACCTGAAAAAAGCTCGTTTACCCGGCAAGCTGAACAACAAACAACCAATCACTGATTAACGTTTGTACAAATCGCGCAAAAAACGATCTGCGGCACGCAAGCAGGCAGCTAGATCTGCATCAGCTGATCACGCAACTTCTGAATCTGATCGCGCAATTGAGCGGCCGATTCAAACTCCAGATCACGCGCATGCTGGAACATCTTCTCTTCCAGCTCGCCAATACGCTTGGTGATCTCGCCTGGCGTCCGCGGCGCGGAATACCCCGCCCCCTCTTCTGCTACCTTCTGCTGACGACGACGGCCGCTGCGACTACCCGGCACGACCGCGCCCTCCAGGATATCCGCCACACTCTTGGTGACACCGCGCGGCGTGATGCCATGCTCTTTATTGAAGCTGATCTGCTTCTCGCGGCGGCGCTCGGTTTCCCCTATCGCCCGCTCCATCGAGCCGGTAATGCGATCGGCGTACAGAATCGCCTTACCGTTGAGGTTCCGCGCAGCACGACCAATAGTCTGAATCAGTGAACGCTCTGAACGCAGGAAACCCTCTTTATCTGCATCCAGAATCGCCACTAGCGACACCTCCGGCATATCCAGACCTTCGCGCAGCAAGTTGATGCCCACCAGAACATCAAAAGCCCCGGTACGCAGGTCGCGAATGATCTCGACGCGCTCGACTGTATCAATGTCCGAGTGCAGATACCGCACCCGCACGCCGTGATCGCCCAAATAATCCGTCAAATCTTCTGCCATGCGCTTGGTCAGCGTAGTCACCAGCACACGCTCTTCTTTCTCGACGCGCAGACGAATCTCCGACAGCAAATCATCTACCTGCGTAGTCGCCGGGCGCACCTCAATCTGAGGATCAACCAGACCGGTAGGCCGCACCACCTGCTCAACCACGCGTCCGGCATGCGCCTCTTCGTAGGGACCCGGTGTCGCCGAGACGAAAATGGTCTGCGGCGAGATAGCCTCCCACTCGTCGAAGCGCATCGGTCGATTGTCCAGTGCCGAGGGCAGACGAAAACCGTACTCGACCAGCGTTTCCTTGCGCGAGCGGTCACCCTTGTACATCGCGCCAACCTGCGGCACCGATACGTGGGATTCGTCGATGATCAGCAGCGCGTTCTGCGGCAGGTAATCGAACAGGGTTGGCGGCGGCGCGCCGGGCTCACGACCGGACAGGTAGCGCGAGTAGTTCTCGATGCCATTGCAATAACCCAGCTCCAGAATCATCTCTAGGTCAAACCGCGTCCGCTGCTCCAGGCGCTGCAATTCGACCAGCTTGTTCTGCTCCTTGAGCCAGGCCAAACGCTGATCCAGCTCTTCTTTTATATGTTCCACAGCCTCAAGCAATGTCTCACGAGGCGTCACATAATGACTTTTAGGATAAATAGTTACGCGCGGAACCTTACGTAAAACCTCACCCGTTAGCGGATCAAAGAAGCTAATGGTTTCGACCTCATCATCGAAGAGTTCGATACGAATCGCTTCAAGGTCGGATTCAGCCGGAAAGATGTCAATCACATCGCCGCGCACCCGATAGGTCGCACGCGCCAGCTCCATGTCGTTACGGGTGTACTGCAGCTCCGCCAGACGGCGCAACAAGGTGCGCTGATCAATCCGGTCGCCACGATCAACGTGCAGCACCATACGCAGGTAGGACTCAGGATCACCCAGACCATAAATAGCCGAGACCGTTGCCACAATAATCGCATCCGGGCGCTCCATCAGCGCCTTGGTGGCCGACAACCGCATCTGCTCGATATGGTCATTGATGGAGGCGTCTTTCTCGATATAGGTATCGGACGACGGCACATAGGCTTCGGGCTGGTAATAGTCGTAGTAGGAGACGAAGTACTCGACTGAGTTATTCGGAAAGAACTCCTTAAACTCTCCGTACAGCTGCGCCGCAAGGGTCTTGTTCGGCGCCATGATGATGGCTGGGCGCTGCACTTTCTGAATGACATTGGCAATCGTGAAGGTCTTACCTGAACCGGTAACCCCCAGCAACGTCTGGTGCGACAGGCCCGCCTCAAGCCCCTCCACCAATTGAGCGATCGCCACCGGCTGATCACCTGCCGGCTGAAAGCGGGTTTGCAGATTGAACTGATCCATCGATCCCGACCTCACACATTTACGACAATCGCCCATCATACCCGAGGCGCAAGCCCGTTGCCCCGCTCTCCCGCCAGGTGACGCCGAAGCATGTGCGAGCGTCAGCCAATCGGCTCCGACACAAATCAGCATCCGCTGAGCAGCTTGCGTGGCAAAAAGACGCGCATAGCCGCACCAAGCGGATTGGAGTTATTCAATCAGTTCCTTATAATGAACGGCCGCTAAGATGGCACCGAACGAACCTGTTGGCGGAGTGCTGCAACCCTCTCTCGCCCGCTTTGCGCTCAGTGCGATCCCCTGGCATAGCCCGACACCCTACATTCACCTGTATCGAGTTTGCCCATATCATGAGTTTGTTTTCCCCGGTAGAACTGGCCCCGCGTGATCCTATCCTTGGCTTGAACGAAGCGTTCAACGCCGATACCCGTGCGAACAAAGTCAATCTGGGTGTAGGGGTATACAGTGACGAATCCGGCAAGGTGCCGCTGCTGCGCGCGGTTCAGGCCGCCGAAGAGGCTCGCGTTGCCGAGCATGCAGCTCGTGCCTACCTGCCGATCGATGGTCTGGCGCCCTATGACCAGGCGGTACAAAAACTGCTGTTCGGTGCCGACTCCGCCCTGCTGAGCTCTGGCCGCGTCATTACCGCACAGGCTCTTGGCGGCACCGGCGCACTGAAGCTCGGCGCTGACTTCCTTTACCGCCTGACCGACAAGCGCACCGTTGCCATCAGCAACCCGAGCTGGGAAAACCACCGCGCGCTGTTTGAAGCCGCCGGTTACGACGTCGTCAACTACACCTACTTCGACCCGGCAACCAACGGCCTGAACCTGAGCGGCATGCTGGCTGACCTGGAAGCGCTGGCAGAAGGCAGCGTGGTTATCCTGCACGCCTGCTGCCACAACCCGACCGGTGTTGATCTGACCCTGGCCGACTGGACCAAGGTCATCGACGTCGTTGGTCGCCGCCAACTGGTTCCCTTCCTCGACATCGCCTATCAGGGCTTTGGCGAGAATCTGGAAGACGATGCTGTTGCCGTGCGTCTGTTCGCAGAGTCCGGCCTGCCGTTCCTGGTTGCCAGCTCCTTCTCCAAGTCCTTCTCGCTGTACGGCGAGCGTGTTGGCGCCCTGACCATGGTCACCGCCGACCAGGCAGAAACAGCCCCGGTCCTGTCGCAACTCAAGCGCGTCATCCGTACCAACTACTCCAACCCGCCAACCCATGGCGCCAAGGTCGTTGCCGCGGTTCTGACCAACCCCGAGCTGTACAACCTGTGGGAAGAAGAACTGGCAGAAATGCGCGACCGCATCCGTGAGATGCGCGCAGCTCTGGTGCAGAAGCTTCAGGAAGCCGGCGTTGAGCAGGATGTCACCTTCATTCAGCGCCAGCGTGGCATGTTCTCCTTCTCCGGTCTGAGCAAGGAACAAGTAGCTCGCCTGGCAGATGAGTTTGGCATCTATGCCGTCGGCAGCGGTCGCATCTGCGTCGCCGCACTGAACAACAGCAACATCGACGCCGTTGCTCAGGCAATGGCGGCCGTCATGAAGGCGTGAGTTTCACGCCTGATTGATCAATTGGTTTCAAGGCGTTGACTTTCATCATTTTTTTGGTAAAGTGCGCAGCGTCCATTCCGCGATAGCTCAGTCGGTAGAGCAAATGACTGTTAATCATTGGGTCCCTGGTTCGAGTCCAGGTCGCGGAGCCAAATTAAAAAACCCGGCTATTGCCGGGTTTTTTATTGCCTGCGATTTATCACGCGATCGCAGCCAGTACCTCATCCGCTTCGGCGCGCCCTTTAGCAGCCTCCTCCGGCCCCATTGACTGACCTTCCACGTTGATGAAATCAACGTCTTTGATGCCAATAAACGCCAGCAACTGGCGAACGTAGGGCTCCTGAAAATCCAGCGACGAACCGGCATAACGCCCGCCACGCGCAGTAACCACATACACCTTGCGATCAGGTGTCAGGCCAACCGGGCCGTTCTCGGTGTACTTGAAGGTGCGACCTGCGCGCAGCACATGGTCAAACCAGCTCTTCAGCGTGGAGGTAATGCCGAAGTTGTACATGGACGAACCGATGACGACGATATCGCTCGCCAGCAGCTCATCAACCAGAACGTCGGAACGTGCAGCAGCGGCCCGCTCTTCGTCAGTCTGCTCTTCGACAGGCTTCATCCAGCCGCCCAGCAAACGGCTGTCCAGATGCGGTACCGGCTCGGCACCGAGGTCACGGGTTACCACCCAGGAACCGGGGTTGGCGGCCTGAATCTGGTTTACCAGCTGTGCGGTGTATTCACGGGTCAGCGAACCATCCTGACGGGCGCTGGATTGCACTACGAGGATCTTTTTCATGATTCATCTCCATCTATCGGTAAAGGATGGAGTCATAATAGAACCAATAAAAAGATAAAAAAGCGCAAAAATACGCTAATACCAATCGACTAAATTGATATATTCAGCTCGCACTGCAACTCAAACTGACCCTTACGCGGGTAATTGCACGCACGAACGACTGACTGACCACCGTACGCTCGCCAGCCGCAAGCCGCACACGGCGAGGCGCCGGCCGTTCAGGACCATTGACGAACGTCGCCTCACACAACGCGGCATTCGTGCCGGTATTGCGCAGCGTCACAGTCGCGATGTTGCTGATGTCAGTCGTCTGGGTTTCGATGGTGACACCATCGAGATGCGCTTCGATGTCAATCGGAAAGGCCTGCGCAACCGCGGGCAGTAGCAGGCAGGTCAGTGCACTGGCGGAGGCGAGAGTACGCATCGAAAGCTCCTTGCGGCAAACAGGTTCCCGACAAGAGTAAAGGTCGGACGCGACCCTCAGCGGTCACGCCCCAACAACGATACGGCAGAGGATGGCAAGATGAAAGCACCACGTGTAACCCTCGAGCAATGGCGCACCCTGCAGGCGGTGATCGACCATGGCGGCTTCGCCCAGGCGGCGGAGGCCCTGCACCGCTCCCAATCCTCTGTCAGCTACACGGTTGCGCGCATGCAGGAACAACTGGGTGTGCCGCTGCTGGAGATTGAAGGCCGCAAGGCAGTGCTGACCGACGCCGGCACAGTGCTGCTGCGGCGCTCACGCCAACTGCTGTCACAGGCCAGCCAACTGGAGATGCTGGCGACCGAGATGGAGCTCGGCTGGGAGCCTGAAGTTCATCTGGTGGTGGATGCGGCCTACCCCACCGAGCGCCTGGCCAGCGCCCTGCGCGCCTTCATGCCGCAGAGTCGCGGCTGTCGGGTACAACTGCGCGAAGAGGTATTGTCGGGCGTGGAAGATCGCCTGCTCGATGGCTCGGCCGATCTTGCCGTCTCTGGCCTGAGTATCGCCGGCTTTTTGCCCCAGCAACTCAACTCGGTCGATTTCATTGCCGTCGCGCATCCTGACCACCCGTTGCACCAATTGCAGCGCAGCCTGACCCACGATGACCTGCAAAGCCACCTGCAGATCGTCATCCGCGACTCCGGGCAACACAAGCCTCGCGACTCCGGATGGCTCGGCGCAGAGCAGCGCTGGACCGTTGCCAGCCTCGGCACAGCAGCCCGCATGATTGCCAGTGGTCTGGGCTTTGCATGGCTTCCCTGACACGAGATTCGCCACCTGATCAGCGAGGGCCGCCTCAAGCCGCTACCGCTGGAGAAAGGGGCAAACCGTTCCGTGCCGTTGTTCCTGTACGCCAACAAGGATCGCCCCGTTGGCCCGGCCACCCGCATTCTGGCCGACCTGATCATTGAACATTCGATGACAGCGTGACTCGGGACTTCAATTGCCGGAACGTCCGTGCATAGAATGCTTTCTTCATTCGCCAGGGACGCCGTCCATGCCGCAAATCAAACTGAACGACTGCCAGTTTCATTACACCGATCAGGGCGAAGGCCCGCCGCTGCTGTTGCTGCACGGTCTGGGCTCCAGCGAACGGGACTGGGAGTATCAGATCCCCGCGCTGACAGAGCACTACCGCGTGCTCTGTCTCGACATGCGCGGGCACGGCGGCACAGACAAGACCGGCAAAGGGTACTCCATCGCCCTGTTCGCCAAAGACTGTCTGGCGTTCATCGAGGCCATGGGCTTGCAGAAGCCGCACATTGTCGGCCTGTCGATGGGCGGTATGATTGCCTTCCAGCTGGCCACCGACGCACCAGAGGTGCCCGCCAGCCTGACCATCGTCAACAGCGCTCCCGAGGTCATACCGCGGCGCCCCGCCGAGTACCTGATGGCCGGCAAGCGCCTGTTCTTTGCCCATGTCCTGCCGATGCCGACCATCGCCAAGGGGCTCGCCCGCCTGCTGTTTCCCAAGCCGGACCAACAGCAACACCGTGACACCTTCATTGAGCGCTGGTGCGCCAACGACCGCAAGAGCTATCTGGCCTCGCTGCGTGCCATCGTCGGCTGGGGCGTTAGCAACCAGCTGGACCGGATCAGCTGCCCGGTGCTGGTTGTCAGCGCCGACCGTGACTACACCCCGGTGGAACTGAAACGCGAATATGTCAGTCGCATGGGTGATGCGCGACTTGAGGTCATCGAAGATTCACGTCACGCTACGCCAGTCGACCAGCCCGAGGCATTCAACGACGTCTTGCTGGGATTCCTGACGCAAGTCGACAGCAACCGTTCCATACCAACAACAGAACCTGCATAAGCAGGGCTTTTTATCCCCGACCACGGAGTCAACCATGCTCAAACACCTGATTGGTGCTGCCACCCTCCTTCTGCTCAGCACTGCGGCACTGGCTGAGAACCCACGCGTTCAACTGACCACCAATCTCGGCGACATCGTCATCGAACTGAACGAAGAGCAGGCACCTATCAGCGCGGCCAACTTTCTGCGCTACGTCGAGGCAGGCCACTACAACGGCGTCATCTTCCACCGTGTGATCCCCGGCTTCATGATTCAAACCGGTGGTTTCGACAGCAACATGCGTCAGCGCGAAACCGGCAACCCGATCAAGAACGAAGCAGATAACGGCCTGCGCAACCTGCGCTACACCATCGCCATGGCACGCACCGGCGTGGTCGACAGCGCCACCAGCCAGTTCTTCATCAACCTGGATAACAACGACTTCCTCGACCATGGCGCGCGTGATTTTGGCTACGCGGTGTTCGGCAAGGTCGTCAGCGGCGAGAATGTTGTTGAGACTATCGGTAAGGTGCCGACCACCAGCCGCGCCGGCCACCAGAACGTGCCGGCCAACCCGGTCACCATCATTAGCGCTACCCGCCTGCAAACAGCAGCAGAGTAACGCCCTATTCAGCTACCTGCCGGAATGGCAGGTAGCTGATCGCATCCTGCTGATACGCCTGTACCCCCGCCCGCTCACGCAACAGAAAATCCGCTACCGCCTCATGCAAACCCGGCTGCAGCTTATGCCATGACTGGGTCAGCACCGGCTCAAAGCCACGCACCAGCTTGTGCTCACCCTGCGCCCCGGCATCAAAGCGCTTTAACCCTTCAGCGATGCAGCGCTCCATGCCCTGATAAAAACAGGTCTCAAAATGCAGGCGATCAAACTCTTCAAGACAGCCCCAGTAACGGCCATACAAGGTGTCACCGCCGACTAAAAACAGCGCCCCGGCCACTGGCTGCTCGCCCTGCATCGCAAACAGCAGGCGCACGCTGCCCTGGCAATAACGGTTCAACAGGGTAAAGAACGCAGGCGGAAGGTAGGGCTCCTGCCCGCGCTTGTAATAGGTCGCCGCATAAAACGGATAGAACTGCCGCCAAGTCGCCTCATCCAGCTGCTCGCCCGTCAGCCAGCGGAACTCAATCCCCTGATCGCGAATCGCCTGTCGCTCCTTGCGAAAGTTTTTGCGCTTGCGCGAACTGCAGGCTGCAAGGAAGTCTTCAAAGCCCTGATAGTCGCGGTTATGCCAGTGAAACTGGCAGCCAAGGCGCTGCACCCAGCCATGCTCACGCAGCCACTCATTCTCAGCCCCGACGTTGAACAGCAGATGCAGACCCGACACCTCGCCCGCCTGCAGTTCTGCGTCGAGCGAGCCCAGCAGCGCTCGCGCAGACGCCGTATCGCGGGCAATCAGCCGCGGCCCCTGCACCGGCGAAAACGGTGCAGCGCTAAGGTATTTGGGGTAGTAGCGCTGCCCGGCCCGCTCCCAGGCATCGGCCCACTGCCAGTCAAACACGTACTCGCCCCACGAATGGCTTTTGCGATACAGCGGCATCAATGCCAGCAGCTCGCCGTCTTGCTCGACTACCCGGTGCGCGGGCTCCCAGCCAGAAGCAGCGCAGACCGCGCCGCTGTCTTCCAGCGCGCGCAGAAAGCCATGACGCAGAAACGGGTAGTCCGCCGCGAGCAGCGCGTCCCAGCTGGCGGCATGAACATCATTGATGGAACGAAGGTGTTTCGGCACCATGGAGCACAACCCATCCGGCAAATGACACGTCAGCAGCCGATGATGAACGGCTGCCGATTCAGTAGCAAGATACCGGATGCAGCCCCGATCTGCCGCAGGCAACATCGATAGCAGACACCTCGGCGAGACACGGCAATGACCCAGACACTTAAAGACAACCTGACCCGCCAGCGCCTGCAGCAGATCCAGGCGCGTGACGCCACCGCGGACGGTACCTTCATCTATGCCGTCATCACGACGGGCGTGTATTGCCGCCCGAGCTGCCCGTCCCGTCACGCCCGCGCCGAAAATTTACGCTTCTTCGACAACGTCGCCGAGGCCCGCGCAGAGGGGTTCCGCTCCTGCCTGCGCTGCAAGCCGGACAGCAACCCAGGCGCCGAGCGGCAGGCGCGCATTGCCCATCTTTGTCGCCTGATTGAACAGGCCGAGCAACCGCCAACGCTGCAGCAATTGGCTGCTGCGGCCGGCCTCAGCCGCTGGCACCTGCAGCGCGAATTCCAGCGCGAAACAGGCCTTACACCCAGCGAGTACGCCCGCGCCGTAAGGCAGAAACGCTTGCAGCAGCAACTTGCCAACGCCCGCACGGCAACCGACGCCGCCTTTGCCGCGGGCTTCGGCTCGACCAGTCACTTCTATGCCGAAGCCCCCAGTGAACTCGGCATGCCCGCGGCGGATTATCGTCAAGGCGGCGATAACCAACGCATCGGCTTTGCCATCGGCCCCTGCCCGCTGGGCCGCGTACTGGTTGCGCGCAGTTCGCAAGGTGTTTGCTCCATCCTGCTCGGCGATGATGACCACACCCTGGAAGCGGATCTGCGCAGGCGCTTTCCAAAAGCTCAATGCACTACCGACACCGGGCTTGGCGACCAACTAGGCGCCGTGGTTGCAATGATCGAATCGCCGCACGCGGCACAGCAGCTGCCGCTGGACATTCGCGGCACCGCCTTTCAACGGCGCGTCTGGCAGGCGCTGCAGTCCATCCCGCCCGGCCAGACCCGCAGCTATTCCGAGCTGGCCGAGGCCATGGGGTCGCCTAGCGCCGCCCGCGCCGTCGCCGGCGCCTGTGCCGCCAACCCGATTGCCATCGCCGTGCCCTGCCACCGCATTGTGCGCAGCGACGGCAGCCTGTCCGGTTACCGCTGGGGCGTGGAACGCAAGCGAGCACTGCTGGAACGCGAGGCGCTGGAGCCAGAGGATGAGTAAACCCGGCACGTTGCTGACAATGGCGCTACCTGCCGATTTCAGACACGCAGATGTGCTGCGCTTCTACGCTCGTGATCGGGAACAGGTGTCCGAACGTACCGCCGACCAACGCATAGAAAAGGCCCTGCACTGGCAAGGGCAACCCGCCCTGCTGCAGATTGATTTCAGCGAGCCGGACCACGTGCTTGTCGAACTCTCGGCCACAGCACCCGACCCCCGTGTGCTCCTGCATTACCTGCGCAACCTGCTCGGCCTGAATCAGGATATCGACGGCCTGCGCGTCACCCACGGCAAGCACCCCGAGATCGCTCGCATGCTCGCGCTGACACCGGGACTGCGGATGCCACAAAGCGCCAGCCCATTCGAAGCAGCCTGCTGGGCCGTCATAGGCCAGATGATCAGCGTCGAAGCGGCCATCTCCGTGCGCCGACGCTTGATCCGCACACTGGGTACGCCGCTGGACAACGGCATGATCTGCCATCCCCAACCCGCACAGCTGCTGAATGCGCCACACGACGCACTGCGCAGCTGTGGCCTTTCCGCCAGCAAAGCCGCCACCTTGCTGCGCTTGGCCGCAGCAGTAGAGAGCAACGAACTGCCATTAGACACCTGGGCCTCCAGCAGCCCAGCGCCCGCCGCATCTATAGCCGAAGGCCTCGCCCAGATCAAAGGCATTGGCCCCTGGACCCAAGGCTACATTCTGCTGCGCGGCTACGGCGTACTAGATGGCTCCATGCACGGCGACGTCGTCGTGCGTAAACGTCTCGGCGCGCTGCTCAACCTGCCAGAAGCGCCGGATCAGAAGGTCACCGAGCAGTGGCTGGCTCAGTTTGGCGATTGGAAAGCATTGGTTGCGGCGCACTTGTGGGCGATGCCCGCGGACGCTCCCGCAAAGGACTACTGACCAGTAAAGCGACGGTCCGCGGTCAACCAATCGAGATGTTGATTTAGAACCAGCGATGCTGGAACCAGTGAGGCTAACCATCAGTCAAAACGGCAGGTCAGCACCAACCAGCACACTCTCATAACTGACTGCACACGACTGATTCGCCATGGAGGGTGATATCAACATCCAGCCGCATCAACACATCACCCAGCAGGCCCGACGCGCTCGGAGGGCCTGCTCGCACGCGCACGCGCACGCGCCATCTCCATTGCACGCCTCCCGGACAACATCTAGCCAGGATTGCTTTGCAAGCAGCCTTGTCAGCCAGTAGAGAACCGCTATGGAAGTCATCCTCATCCTCTGCCTGATCCTGCTGCTGGGCGCAGCACTGTTCTCCACAGTGAGGCTTGCCAGCTGGGTTCTGCGCAGTAAAAAGCGAACAATACTGGCTGGCGTGTTAGTGGCGGCATGTGTCCTTGCCATAGCGATCGATCACATGTTCTTCCGGCATATGCAACTCATACAGTCTGCCGTGTACCCCAACCTCTATCTGGTGAAATACCCGCAAGACAGTCAGGAAGCCCTCAACCAGGCGATCAGGGATGCCGTCACAGCGCACCTTCGCGTCAACTGGCCGAACGGAAAAAAGCTGGCGTACCGGGAGGAAAACGCGATTTTCTTCTACGCCTACTACAAAGCCTTCCCTTTCAGCGTTTTTCAAGACGAGGGTACGGCGTACTTCTTGAACAATGAGGAAGACTTGGGTGGTCTGGTCACCGAAGAGCTAGGCATGTACGAGAGGTACAAACTCGCAGACTTTCACCACGCCCCCTGCACCCCGAACAAAGCACTGCGCTGCGGCGAACTGCGCTTTTTCAACGCGCAAGGACTAGTGGAGTCTGCACGCCTTGCCAATCTCCCTGCACCGGAAAACACACAATAAAGACAAAGGGTTAAGCAACGCGCACGCGCCGCCGGGTAACTCGAAGGTACTGGCCCCGCCCTGCCGTGCATGCCTACAATGCCCTGACACTATCAACCCAATGCGACCCAAGGCACTCTCGACAATGCTTATTCGCTTCCACGGAAACGCTCCCCAATGATCAAGCACTGGTTCGGTATTTTCCGCGCGGCGATACAAAACTGGCTGGAAAGCCAAGCCTTTATCTATGCCGCCGCTCTGGCATTTTTCACGGTGTTTTCCATTGCACCGGTGCTGGTGGTGGTAGTGGCATTGGTTGGACTGGTACTGGGTGAAAGCGCGGTGCAGGGCCAGCTGTTTGCCCAGCTTGAAGGCACGATTGGGCCTGAGGCGGCCGGAGTTATTCAGACGGCAGTGATCAACTCGCAGATCGACCATAGCGGGATCTGGCCTGCATTGATCGGGATTTTCGCCACCATCGTTGGTGCGACCACCGTGTTCGCCAAAATGCAGCAATCACTTAATCAGATCTGGGGCGTTGCGCCGCGTCCGGCTCGCAACAACCTGTGGGCGCTACTGAAAAGCCGTCTGCTGTCGATGACGCTGATTCTGGCCATTGGCTTTATTCTACTGGTATCGCTGATGCTGTCGGTGGCGTTCAGCGCGGTGATGGCCTTTGCAGACAGCTGGCTGCCGATTCCTGGGCAGGCCATGCTGGCAATGGAGTTTGCCCTGTCGCTAACGCTCACAACCCTGCTGTTTGCCGCCATGTTCAAGATCCTGCCGGATGTACTGCTGTCCTGGGGCGACGTACTGGTTGGCGCGTTTATCACCGCAGTGCTGTTTGCCGCAGGCCGCTCCCTTATTGCCCTCTACCTCGCCTACTCGGCCACCGCATCGGCCTACGATGCTGCTGGCTCACTGGCGCTCTTACTGCTGTGGGTGAACTACTCGTCGATGATTCTGCTGTTCGGCGCCGCCTTTACCCGGGCTCACCTGGAAAGCCGGGGCAAACTCGTACGCCCCAAGCGCACGGCGGTGCGCGTGCAGCGGGAGCTGATTGCCCAGCCCCCACAGGACTGAGACCTCCACTAACAGCCGGCGCATGGCGTGGGCGTCATGCTCGACGCCCGACCGCAGCGGCATTTAGCAACCCACTGTCGGCCAATCACGCCGACTTATGCTCTTGGCTTCAGCCAGCACAAGAGCTCCAACTCCAGTAAGTTAGCCCCACAACAATAAAAGACGGAGTACACGCATGAAGAAAGGGATCATTGCGATCATATTGCTGCTGGTGTTGGCCGGCGGTGTGTTCTGGGCAACCGCGGACAAGGATATGCGCCGCGTCGTCCTCAACCTGCCCACCAGCACCAACGTGCTGTTCTGGACCAGCGATCAGCGCGATGCAGGCTTTCGCGCACTCGACCGCATGCCGATTCTGAGCAAGACACGCGTCATTGAGGCCGGTGGCGATGTGTACCCCCTGCCCGACGGTGCCCCGCTGGATGTCGGCGTGGATGTGGATGCGTACATGACCTCCCAGCATGCTGCTGCGCTGATCATCGTGCACGACGGCAAGGTGCGCCTGGAGAAGTATGGACTGGACTTTGGCCCCGATGGCCGCTGGACCAGCTTCTCGGTAGCCAAGTCCTTCACCTCGACGCTGGTCGGCGCCGCCATCCAGGATGGCTACATCAACAGCATCGACGACATGGTCTCGGATTACATCCCCGACCTCAAGGGCTCGGCCTACGACAACGTCACCATCCGCCAGCTGCTAACGATGACCTCGGGCGTCGCCTGGAATGAAGACTATGCCGATCCGAACTCAGACGTGGCCCGCTTTAACTCGCACCAGGCAGAGCCCGGCGTGGATGTAACCGTAAGCTACATGCGTCAACTCCCAGCCGAAGCCGAACCCGGTACCAAGTGGGTGTACAAAACCGGCGAGACCAACCTGATCGGCGTGCTGGCAAGTTCGGCCGCCAATAAGCCGCTGGCAGAGTACCTGTCGGAGAAAATCTGGAAGCCCTTTGGCATGCAGCAGGATGCGACCTGGCTACTGGGTTCCACCGGCCATGAAATCAGCGGCTGCTGCGTGCAAGCCGCTACCCGCGACTTTGCCCGTTTCGGCCTGTTCATGCTCGGCGGCGGTATCGCCGGCGGCAAGCAGGTCGTGCCCGACGGCTGGATCGCCGAGGCCACCACCAAGCAAGCCGATATCAATCGCCCCGGCAGCGGTTACGGCTTCCAGTGGTGGACGCTGGACGACGGAGCCTATATTGCGCAAGGCATCTTCGGTCAGGGCATCTTTATTGATCCCAAGCGCCAGCTGGTGATCGCCTCCAACGGCAACTGGCCGCAGGCTACCGACATGCAAGGCGGCACCCAGAGCAAGGACCGTTTGGCTTTCTACCGTCAGGTTCAGCAAGCGATCGATGCCGAGTAGCCGCAGGGCCGGCCTGTCCGCGTCGTGCCCTTGTGAGATGCGGCTACGCGTGGCCAACGCTGTGCGATTGGCCACCCTACGGGTTTCGGTGTGTCCGCGCGGTTGCATCGCGTGAAGCGGTTCAGGTGGCCAACGCTGCGCGATTGGCCACCCTACCGGAACATACACAAAAAAATCCCCGCGTGAGCGGGGAATAAGGTGCAGCACACAAGCCTACGGGGTATTACTCGGTTACTGAGCAGCCCACTCAAGGAAAGCATCGCGGCTTTCCGGGCTGAGCATCAGGTAAATTTGCTTCAGGGTAGCAAGGGTCGATGCGTCATGCGGCAGGGTCTGGGCTGGCGCAGCAGCCTGCGACGGAGTCGGCACGGCCATCGGCATCTGGGCATTCTGCGGTGCCGCGCCAATCGGGGCGATACCGTGGTCCTGGGTGGCAACCATGCCGCTGCCAGCGCCAAATACCTGACCAAGCATAGAAACATAACGCGGACCAGGCTGACTGGCTACGCGCTCGCCAGTTCGGGTGTTAACCGCATAGCCTTCAAAATTGTCTTCCATCGCCTGAGCCTGCTGCAGCGTCTTCGGCTCATCGAACTCCAAGCGCCAGGTTTCTCCGGCCTTGCCGTCAATAATGAAAGTTGCGCTGCGGGTACGAACGATTTCGTGGCTCAGACCGCCGCCGACATCGTAGCCGTTTTCAAAGTACGCGCTGACCTGATACTTGCCCGGCTGCAGCTCCAGTTGACGCATGCTGTTACCGACCATGCGGTTGGCTTCCGGCGCCGGCTGGCCGTTGATATTCAGGACCTCGAGTGTGTTGGGCATCTCAACAACCAGGACCTGCGACGCAGGCTGTTCCGCGCCTGAATAGAGTTTGACGGGAGCCTGCTGGGCGCAAGCGGACAGCAGCGCGGCGGCGGCGAGACAGAGCAGTTGACGCATGGGATAGAACTCCTGGCACAAGTGAACATTGAGATCCGTTCGTGATCACACTTTATGACCACTTGGCGACGAGATTAAGACGACAGGGTTTCACTTTAATGACAAAGCCGGACTGTTTTCGCAAACAGTCCGGCTTTGGGTTACTTCAGTTCTGTCAGGTGACGGAATCAGAAGTCGTAACGCAGGCCTACAGAGAAACCGGAAGCTTCTTCACCAGCTGCACCAGCCGGGTTGGCGCTACGTGCCTGGCTCCAGGGAGTCAGAGCAACGTTGTCGTCGTTGTCGACAACCGCGTAGTTGGCGTATACGCGAACAGCCTTGTCCAGCTTGTGCTCAACACCGACAGTCAGCATGTCTGCGTCGTAGTTGTCAGCGTCAGAGTCGCGGCTCATCCACATCGCTTTCAGAGCAGTAGCTTCACCGACTTTCAGCTCGCCACCCAGACCGTAGGTGTCACCGCTCAGAGAATCCTGAACCAGCTGAGTAGCAGCCGGGTTGGTGTAATCGATAGTCTGGTAGAAACCAACCAGCTTGAAGCCATCAGTCAGCTTGAATGCAGCCGCTGCGCGGACGCCGTCACGCTCGCCACGGGTGGTATCTTCATCAGCAGACTCGTAAGCCAGAGCCGCTTCCAGTGAATCACCCAGGTAGTTCAGGGAGCCACTGATTACGCTTTCGTCCAGATTGTCGTCTTTGGTAGTGCCTTCCTGAACGGAGTAGCCCACGACACCGAAGAAGCCGCCCATGTTCGGAGTGGTGTATTCGACAGTGTTTTCATAACGCTCGTCAAAACGGGCGTTACCAACGCGAGTCAGGTTACGCATGTCGCCCAGCTGGTCGCCGAACAGGTTGGCCGGACCACGAGCCACTTTGAAGGGGCTGTCGAAGCGGCCCATGCGAGCGGAACCGAAGTTGCCTTTCAGGCCGACAAAGGTATCGCGGGTAGCAAAGTTCTGGCCGTTGCCATCAACGCTACCGGAAGAGAAGTTGATTTCCTGCTCGATCTGGAAGAAAGCAGTCAGGTTTGAGTTGATCTCGTGATCACCCTTGAAGCCCAGACGGGAAGAGTTGCTGGACAGGTTGGTTTCGGAGTAATCAGCACCGTCGTCCAGGAAATCGACGGATACGTGGGCGCGGCCGTAGATGCTTACGTCAGCCATGGCGACAGCCGGAATAGCAGCGGCCAGTGCAGTAACAGCGAATCCAGCGATGTGCTTGCGCAGAGTCATTGAGTCTTCCCTCAGTAGTGTTTTGCGTTGACAGTGAAACAACACGCTTTTGGGCCCGCACTATGGGGCGGTGCCCGGTGTTGGAGGGAATACTGGCAGCGCCATATTTCAGATCAGTTGCGCGAAGATGAACATTCAATGACAGGGGAACTTTTCCCTGGAACACGAGATCGTCTCGGAAGGAAGAAAAAGCTTTATTTGAAAATCAGAGAGATAGCAGCGATATCCAGAAGCGCCACGAACACAGGTTCAATCAGGACCTGTCCCACCGACAGCCGTGGCCGCACCGAGGATGCCAGCATCAGACCAGTCGCGAACCAGCTTGAGGCTCCCTTCGCGCAGGGTCTCGTCGTTCGCAAGCCCGCAGCATTCCGCCAATGCCGGCAGACACTCGGCCAGGCTACCGCCCGAATCGCGCAAGGCGCAGGCCATCTGCCAGGCAAAGGGCGTCAGTTGCATGAAGCGCACAGCATCAACACGGTCACGCCAAACCAGCAACACCGTCGGCTGGTCTGGCGGCGCCGATTGCGAGTAGCCCTCACCTATCAGCTGCACCGGCCATTGATACGCCAGCGGCCAGGCCAGTTCAGACCAGATCACCGGCGTGCCCAGCTCAATGGCTGAAACCGGTGCCGGCGGCGGCTCTTGTTCGGCGATATCCAGCGCCAGCTCAACCCATTCGTAATGAGCGAGTTCCAGCAGGAACGCCGGATCACCGGGCGCCGCTTCATAGCCGTCCTGCAGCCACTGAATGAACTGCAGGCCGATCTCATGGAAATACGGTGACGCACAGGCATGACCACTGACAAACGCGGCGGCAAGCTCTGCCCAGCGTTGCTCGGGGATTATGCGGTGCAGCACCGGAAAGCTGCCGCGCAGAAAACCGGCAATGTTGTTGTGCACCAGACGCTCATAAACCGCTACGCGCTGCGCCGGCAGGTCAGCCGGCAGCGCAACACCAGCGCGATGACGCACGCGTTCAGTAAAGCGCAATTGGGTTGTTTCAAATACGCCGCTCATGCTGCTGCCCTGCCCGCTTGCAGCGCGCGGATGCGCTGCAGCTCAGGCATCAGTCCGCTCAGGGCCGGAATATTGAAATCCCGCTCCAGCAAGGTTGGCCGCACGCCGTGCAACCCATAGGTCTGTTCCAGCAGTTGCCATACCGGGTCGGCGACAGCCGCTCCATGACTGTCGATCTTCAGTCCCGGCTCGGCGTCGAAGTGCCCCGCCATATGCAGGTAGGCAACACGCTCTGAGGGCATTGCCTGAATAAACTCAAACGGATCACCACCGAGATTCACGCTGTTTACGTAGGCATTATTGACGTCTAACAGCAACTGGCAATCGGCTTCCTCCAGAACCGCGCGCACAAACGCCGCCTCACTCATCTGTCCCGGCAATGTCAGATAGGCCGAGACATTCTCGATAATCAAAGGACGCTGCAACGCATCCTGTACCTGCTGAATGCGCCCCGCGATACGCCTGACATTTTCATCGGTGAAGGGAACAGGCAGCAGATCGTACAGCTGCGCATGATCGCCGCAGGCGCTGAGGTGCTCGCTGTAGGCGGCAACATTGTGCTCATCGAGAAAACGCCGCACATCGGCGAGCAGACGCTCGCTCAAGGGGGCGCTGCCTCCCAGGTTAAGTGATAGGCCGTGGCAGACCAGCGGGTAGCGTTCGCTCAGGGCACGTAATCTGCGCCCCAACCGACCGCCGACGCCGATCCAGTTTTCCGGCGCCAGCTCAAGAAAGTCGGCGACGACAGACTTACTCTCCAGCAGATCGGGCAGCAGGCTGCGACGCAGCCCGAGCCCTGTACCTGATGGAACGCCTGATCTGAGCACGGTCATGACTCAGCTGCCGCAGGTACCTTCACCGCACTTGCCTTCGCGCTCACTCTTTTCCTCTTCATCGCCGCAGGAGCCCTCTCCGCACTTGCCCTCCATATCATCGGCGCCGTGATTATCGGCAAGGCTGTAACCGCTCTGCAGCTCCTGAACCGCAAACGGGTTGTCCATCGCCTGCGCGCCGACACTGGCTCCCAGCAAGGTCGCCCCCAGAGTGATTACGACGGTATTGATCTTGTTCATGCGTACTCTCCTGCGTTGTTGGTCAAGCGAGCGCAGCGACATTGCCACCCTCTGGATAGTAGACGAGTGACATGGACGACTGTTACACGCAACGCAAATAACGCGGAAAAACAGGAGGGAGGACAGCGGAAAGGTTAGTCTGCATCCTGCTGGCGCTGGGCCTGCATGGCCTGCAGCAGCGCTTCCAATTGAGGTACATCAGCCTCTGGCAGCTGACGAATAACACGCTGGCTGACCCGCAGTTGGCGAATAAAACGGCGACAGCGTACGCACATCGCCAGATGCGCTCGCACCGCCAATCGCTGTTTCAGGCTCAGCTCGCCATCCAGCAGATCACTGGATAAACCTACCAGCCCCTTGCACCTCAACATTCGCCCGTCACCTCAAAATGCTCCAATGTTGCAAACACGCTCAATCGGGCACGATGCAGCAGCACCCGTACATTGGAGTGCGAGATGTCCAGAAGATTACAAATGTCGGTCAAGTCGAGCCCCTGACGCTCACGCAAGGTCAGCACACTGCGTTGCAGTTCAGACAGGCTGTTGAGGGTATGCTCGAGGCAATCGCGCAACGCCTGCTCGCTGAGCAGAGCTTCCGGTGAATCGCTGTGCCACAGGGCTGGTTCGTGCACCCAATGGCCATCGGGTGCGAAGCGGCCGTCGTCTACAGTACCGTGCGGCCCGGCGATATCATCAAGCAATACTTCGCGACGCTGCTTGCGCAGCCGCGATTTGGCGGTGTTGGCGGTAATAGTAAGCAGCCAGGTCTTCAGGCTTGAGCGGCCGGCGAAACCATTGAGATTACGCACGACTGCCAGCCAGCTTTCCTGCACCACTTCATCGGCGTTGGAGATACCAACGATGGCCGTCGCTACCGCCCGCATGGCACCTTGATAGGTAGTCACCAATTGGCGGTAGGCGCCCTGGTCACCGGCGAGCAGGCGCTGGATCAGTTCCTGCTCGTCGGTCACGCGTATCAGCCCTTGCGGACGATGACGCTGCCGATGGAGTAACCGGCGCCGAAGGAGCAGATCACACCGTGGCTGCCTACCGGCAGGTCTGCCTGATTCTGGTGGAAGGCAATGATAGAGCCAGCCGAACTGGTGTTGGCGTACTTGTCGAGTACAACCGGCGCCTCTTCTACGCTCGGATCGCGACCCAACAACTTACGGGCAATCAGCATGTTCATGTTCAGGTTGGCCTGGTGCAGCCAGAAACGCTTGACGTCGGTAACGCCCAGACCAGTTTCAGTCAGGTGCTCACCGATCAACTCGGCCACCATCGGGCACACATCACGGAATACCTTGCGGCCGTTCTGCATGAACAGCTTGTCGCGAGCGCCAACACCGGACTCGTCACAACGGTTAAGGAAACCGAAGTTGTTGCGGATGTTGTTGGAGAACTTGGTCAGCAGCTTGGTGCCGAGAATCTCGTAGGGGTGCTCGCAAACGGCGTCTTCGGCGCGCTCGATGACAACCGCAGTGCAGGCGTCGCCAAAGATAAAGTGGCTATCGCGGTCGCGGAAGCTCATGTGACCAGTGCAGACTTCCGGGTTGACCATCAGCACGGCGCGCGCCTGACCCAGCGCAACAGTGTTGGCGGCGTTCTGAATCCCGAAGGTGGCGGAGGAGCAGGCAACGTTCATGTCAAAGCCAAAGCCCTGGATGCCCAGCGCTTCCTGAACCTCAATCGACAACGCCGGATAGCCGCGTGGCAGGTTGGAACAGGCAACAATCACGCCGTCGATATCAGCCGGCGTACGGCCAGCGGCCTCAAGCGCCTGATGGGCAGCCTTGACAGCCATCTCGCACAGCAGGGACTGCTCGTCATCGCTGCGCTCTGGAATGGAAGGCACCATGCGATCAACATCAAGGATGCCGCTCTTGTTGATGACGTAACGCGCCTTGATGCCGGATGCCTTCTCGATGAACTCAGTGCTGGAGCCAGCCAGCGGCTCAACAGTACCGGCTTCGATTGCGGCAGCATTCTCGGCGTTGAATTTTTCTACGTAGGCATTGTAGCTAGCAACCAGCTCTTCGTTGCTGATGCTCTCGGATGGGGTAAACAAACCTGTTCCGCTGATCACGACTTTGTGCACGGTCGGTCCTCTTCTCATGTTATGTACGCTGCGTCCTTAACGTCCGATGCGTTACCGCAAGGAAACAGCTCTTGTGTGTGCGAATCCTGCCGACGCTGGGCCAGCCAGTCGGCAATCAGCGGGAAATGATCCTGCTCTGCCTGCGGGTGGGTGAGCAGGTCGGTATGCCCGTAATGTCGCGAGCAGCCCAGACCCTTTTCCAGCAAGATTACCTGTGCATCGTGTCTGCCCAGCTCGCGGGCAAACCGTCTGACGTCATAAATGTGCCCCAGCACGCGATCACGATGACCAGCCAAATACAGGCTGGGGGGCCACGCCAGACACTCCAAGGCGCTAGCATAGTCGAATCCATCCTCAAGATCACGCCATTCGCCACGCTCCCAGGCCAGATTAGCGGCATGAATTGCAGGCGCCTCGTCCTGACTGCCCAACCCTAATGCCCGAGCTGGCACGCGGCCTTTCAAGCGGCCGGAAAACGATGCCAGAGAACCCCACAATACCCGCCGGGCAAAGCGGACCCAGCGACTGCCCGCAAGCGCCCTGCGCCGAACCGCCAGGTGCACCAGGCCGCTGACCCTCGCGAGCAACTGCGGCTGGCGAATCAGCGCACTGGCCAGCCAGACGCCGCCCCAGCCGTGGCTCAGCACAAACAGGCGCTGAGATGGGTGACGATCAAATAGCGTGGTCAGCAGCGCCGGAATATCGCGTTGGACCAGATCACCCATACCGATCGACGGCTGCGCCTCAAGCGCCGGCAGACTGGCGCCGTGGCCGCGCAGGTCCGCCAGATAGACGCTGTAACCCTGCTCTGCCAGAAAGGTCGCCAGCCCTCGCTGTGCCGCCAGATACAGCCGGCTGTCGGCCATTGCGCCGTGCAGCAGCAGTACGACCGGCGCCGTCGGGCTGTCGCTGCCCAGGCGCTGCAGCTGCAGCATCCCGCCGTTGTCACTGACTACCTGAATCTGCTCTGTTACCACGCGTTCGCTCCATTGGCTGCCAGTCAGGCAGTAATTTCCCGCCACAGCTTCGCCAGCCGTTTGCTCGACACCGGCATGCGCGTACCCAGCTGTTGTGCAAACAGTGAGACCCGGTACTCTTCCAGCATCCAGCGCCATTCATCCAGCCGCGGGTCCCAGCGACCCTCACGCTGGAAGCGCTCGCTCAAAGCCTTGTATTGCTGCCAGAAGCCCTGTAGCTCATCGGTCCAGGCGCGGTCACGCGGCACTTGCCCCGGCAGCTTGTCGAGTCGCTGTTCAATCGCACTAAGGTAGCGCGGATACTGGCTCAGCCAATCACCCGGCACCTGACGGGCAAAGCCCGGGAAGACCAGTTCAGACAGTTGCTCACGGACATCGTTCATGGCCAACGCGTGGGCCAGGTCCACCTTGCCCTTGAAGCGCTTGCGCAGGCCGTGCCATTGCTTGAGGATTGCCAGCACCTGGGTAGCAAGCTGCTCGCAGGCAGGCACCCAGTCGCCGCGCCCGGCCTCGATCAGCGCAGCAAGGGACTCGGCGTCACGCGGCAGCGCCGCCCCGGCGGGGAGAAACACCCGGTCGATCGCGCCCAGCAGCACATCATCGGTCAGTTGCTTCTGTGTACCGAGGTCACGGTAGTAAATGGCAGCATCCTTCAGCGTGGTCAGCTTCTGGCGCAGATAGCGGGCCTGTTCATTCAGTTGGCTGCTCTGCAGCAGCAGTCGCTGCACACCAAGGCGGTGCTCGCGCAGCGCGACCTGCGGCACATCGAACAGTTGCTCAACCACCTCCTCGCCCTGCTCCACCCACGCGGGATGGAAGTTGACCGCAATGCCGGCCTGCTTGCGTACCAGCGTCTCCGGCAGCGCATAACTGCCGGGTGATTGGCTCGGTGCGGTCGACTTTTCTTCGCTAACCGGCGCTGCCGCCTGCAGCGGCAGACCATCAATTTCGGCGCACAACGCGCTGTAATCGCGGCCAGAGCAGATCGGCTTGCCTTCTGCGTCGACCACCTCGATACGCATGCGCAGATGGTCTTCCAGCTCAACGTCCGCCCAGGCGTCGTCGTCCAGCCGTACACCGGTCATCCGTGTCAGCTCGCGGCCCAGCGCCTGGGTCAGGCTGCCATCGGCAAAGGGCATGCGCTCAAGCGCGGCGCGGACAAAATCCGGCACCGGCACAAAGTTTTTGCGAATAGCTTTCGGCAGCCCGCGTACCAGAGCGACGCACTTGTCGAACAACAGCCCGGGAACCAGCCAGTCGAGCCGCTGCGGCTCAATGCGGCGCAGCAAGGATGCAGGAATGCGCACGGTGACCCCGTCCGCTGCATGACCGGGCTCGAAGTGATAGCTAAGCGGCAGCGCCACACTCTCCCAGCGCAGTAGATCCGGGTACAGATCGGCGCTGACATCATTGGCCTCGCGCTGCAGCAGGTCGTCGCGGGTCATGTGCAGCAGCTTGGGATCGGTCTCGCTGCTGCGCTTGAGCCAGCGCTCGAAGCTGGCCAGCTGGTAGATATTGTCCGGAATGCGTTGATCGAAAAAGCGGTACAGCGTTTCCTCGTCCACCACGATATCGCGCTTACGCGCCTTCGCTTCCAGCTCATCCAGCTGGCTGAGCAGTTGCTGGTTTGCCTTGTTAAAGGCCGCCCGGCCGTGCCACTCGCCCGCCACCAGTGCCTGACGGATGAACAGTTCACGCGAAACAACCGGATCGATGGGGCCGAAGTGCACCTTGCGCTTTGGCACGATGATCAAACCATAGAGCGATACCTGCTCAAAGGCGACGACCTGGCCACGCTTCTTCTCCCAGTGTGGTTCGCTATGGCTGGTCTTGACCAGGTGCGCGGCCAGCGGCTCGACCCACAACGGATCAATCTTCGCCGCGAGGCGACCATACAGGCGACGGGTTTCGGTCAGCTCGGCCACCATTACCCAGGCCGGTTTCTTCTTCGCAAGGCCCGAGGACGGATGCAGCAGGAAGCGGCGTTGCCGCGCGCCCATATAGTCGCCCTCCTCGGTCTTGTTACCGAGATGACTGAGCAAGCCGGCGAGCAACGCCTTGTGTACCGGATCACCAGAGGCTGGCTGCTTGTTTTCTTCAAGCCCCATGTCACGGCAAGTCAGACGAATTTGACGGTGTGTCTCACGCCACTCGCGCAGCCGCAGGTAATTCAGGAAGTTACGTCGACACCAGCTACGCAGCTGGCTTTGGGTCAGCGCCTGACGCTGGGCTTCAAAGCCGTTCCACAGGTTGAGGAAGGCGGCGAAATCGGAGCCCTCCTCGTTCCACTGGGCATGAGCCTGATCGGCGGCTTGCTGTTTTTCCAGCGGGCGCTCGCGCGGATCCTGCACAGCCAGTGCACTGGCAATCACCGCCAGTTCGGCCAGACAGCCCAGGCGCGCACCTTCCAGCAGCATGCGGCCGATTCGCGGATCAACCGGCAAACGCGCCAGCTGACGGCCAATATCGGTCATCGCGCCACTGCGGTCGACCGCGCCCAGCTCCTGCAGCAGGGTGAAACCGTCGCTGATCGCCCGGCCATCCGGTGGCTCAATAAATGGAAAGTCCTCGATGCGGCCAAGCCGCAGATGCAGCATCTGCAGAATGACCGAGGCCAGGTTGGTACGGCGAATCTCGGGGTCGGTAAACTCCGGGCGACCGAGGAAGTCCTCCTCGCTGAACAGCCGCACACAGATACCGGGAGCGACCCGGCCGCAGCGGCCCTTGCGCTGGTTGGCACTGGCCTGCGAGACGGCTTCCACCGGCAGCCTCTGTACCTTGGAGCGCGGGCTATAGCGGCTGATACGCGCCTCGCCCGGGTCAATCACGTAGACGATGCCCGGCACCGTCAGCGAGGTTTCCGCCACGTTGGTCGCCAGTACCACCCTGCGGCCAGCATGGGTAGAAAATATCTTCTGCTGCTCAGCAGCTGACAAACGCGCGTATAGCGGCAGAATCTCGGTATGCTTCAGGTTGGCCTTGCGCAAATACTCTGCCGTGTCGCGAATCTCCCGCTCGCCCGGCAAAAACACCAGCACATCGCCCGGCGTCTTGCCCTGGGCGCGCTCGTGCTGCTGAATCTCGGTCAGCGCGGCGACGATGCCCTGATCGATGCTCAGGTCTTCCTCGACCGTGTTGCCTTCTTCGTCCCGCTCGGCGCTGAGCGGGCGATACCAGACATCCACCGGATAGGTACGACCCGACACTTCGATCACCGGCGCGTTATTGAAGTGCGCCGAGAAGCGCTCGAGGTCGATGGTTGCCGAGGTGATGATCAGCTTCAGATCGGGCCGCTTGGCCAGAATGGTCTTGAGGTAACCGAGCAGAAAATCGATGTTGAGGCTGCGCTCGTGCGCCTCATCGATGATCAGGGTGTCGTAGCGATTGAGAAAGCGATCATTCTGGGTTTCGGCCAGCAGAATGCCGTCGGTCATCAGTTTGATCAGCGAACGCTCGGAGGTCTGATCGGTAAAGCGCACCTGGTAGCCGACCAGCTCACCCAGTGGCGTATGCAGTTCTTCGGCAATGCGCGAAGCCACACTGCGCGCAGCCAGTCGCCGCGGCTGCGTATGACCAATCAAACCGTGGGTGCCACGCCCCAGTTCAAGGCAAATCTTTGGTAGCTGGGTGGTTTTGCCCGAGCCGGTCTCGCCGGCGATCACTACCACCTGATGTTCGGCAATGGCGGCCTTGATCTGCTCGCGCTTGTCGGCAATCGGCAGCGCCTCGGGGTAGATGATCTTGGGGATCAGCCGAGCGCGCTCGCTGACCTTGTCGCATGACGCGTTAAAGCGCTCCAGCCAGGCTGCCGCGCCCTTGCCCTGATCATCCTTGGGCAGACGCTGAAACTGCTGCTGCAGGCGATGACGGTCGCTGGCCATGACCTGGGAAAAATCGGGCGCATTGGAGTGCTTGGCTGACATGGTTGATCCTTGGCATTAAAAAACCCCGCCCGGCAGTGCCGGGCGGGGCTCTATTGTCGCAAAATCGAGGCGACCGGTGCAGCTTACTGCTGGGCGAGTTTCTTCAGTTCTTCGTCACGCAGCTCACGGCGCAGAATCTTGCCGACGTTGGTGGTCGGCAGCACGTCGCGGAATTCGACGAACTTCGGCACCTTGTAAGCGGTCAGGTTGCTGCGCATGTGCGCGATCACGTCTTTCTCGGTCAACGTAGAGTCAGCGGACTTAACCAGGAATACCTTGATCGCTTCGCCCGATTTCTCGTCCGGTACGCCGATAGCAGCGCACTGCACCACGCCCGGCAGCGTGACCATCACGTCTTCCAGCTCGTTCGGGTAGACGTTGAAACCAGACACCAGAATCATGTCCTTCTTGCGATCAACGATGCGCAGGTAGCCGTCTTCCTGGATGATCGCGATGTCACCGGTTTTCAGCCAGCCCTCGGCGTCCAGAATTTCGTCAGTCGCTTCCTGACGCTGCCAGTAGCCCTTCATAACCTGCGGGCCCTTGACGCACAGCTCGCCACGCTCGCCGAGCGGCAGCTCGTTGCCCTCGTCATCGATGACCTTACACAGGGTAGAGGGAACCGGAATACCGATGGTGCCCAGCTGAATGTTGCTGATCGGGTTAACAGTGGCAACCGGACTGGTTTCGGTCATGCCGAAGCCTTCACAGATTGCGCAACCGGTAACCTGCTTCCAGCGCTCGGCTGTTGCCAGCTGCAGCGCCATGCCGCCAGACAGGGTGACCTTAAACTTGCTGAAGTCCAGCGCACGGAAACCGGCGTCGTTGGAAAGCGCAACGAACAGGGTGTTCAGGCCGACAAAACCGGTGAACTTGTACTTCGACAGCTCCTTCACGAACGACGGGATGTCGCGCGGGTTGGTGATCAGTACGTTGTGGTTACCGCTGACCATCATTGCCATGCAATGGAAGGTAAACGCGTAGATGTGATAGAGCGGCAGCGGGCAGATGACGATTTCTTCGCCATCAACCATGTTCGAGCCCATCAGCGCCTTGGCTTGCAGCATGTTGGCAACAAGGTTGCGGTGGGTCAGCATCGCGCCCTTCGCAACGCCGGTGGTGCCACCGGTGTACTGCAGTACGGCGATGTCGCCGCCAGCCGGATTGGCTTCGGTCAGACTCAGGCTGCGGCCCTTGGCCATTGCGTCGTTGAAGCGGACCATGCCCGGAATGTTGTAGGCAGGCACCATCTTCTTCACGTACTTAACGGCAGCGTTGATCAGCAGACGCTTGAGCGGCGGCAGCATATCGCCCAGCTCGGTCACGATCACGTGCTTGACGCCGGTCTTCGGCACGACCTCTTCTGCCATGTGTGCCATGTTGGCCAGGCAGACCAGCGCCTTGGCACCGGAATCATTGAACTGGTGTTCCATTTCCCGCGGGGTGTACAGCGGGTTGGTGTTGACCACAACGTATCCGGCGCGCATCGCACCGAACACGGCGATCGGGTATTGCAGGACGTTGGGCATCTGAATCGCGATGCGATCACCCGGCTGCAGGCCGCTGTGCTTTTGCAGGTAGGCAGCGAACTGGCCGGACAGGGTATACAGCTCACCGTAGGTCAGGGTCTTGCCCAGATTGGTGAAGGCAGGCTTGTTGGCAAAGCGCTGGCAGGAGTCTTTAAGGACCGCGAGTACGTTGGGGTACTGGTCGGGATCGATCTCGGAGGAAACACCCGCTGGATATTTGTCTTTCCAGAAATTTTCAAGCATGTAGGCCCGCTCCTGAACAGGTATCGCTGCTGTCTTATAGTGTGTTCGGTATGTCTTTTGGTGCTTGAAGCACTCTTTTCATAACGCTCATTTGGCGCCTCACCGAGCGTCGAAATGACGCACCCGAGGGGCCAAAGAGCCCGAAGACTATCAGCTTTTGTACAGGCAGACCAGCACCCTGGAATAGGCATCCAGAGTGCGTGTGGCTTGGCTTTGCGAGCCCTCAAGGGTGACCCGGGAGTCACCCTTGAGGGCAGAAGATTACTGGTCGCGCAGCTCGCGACGCAGAATCTTGCCGACTGCCGACATCGGCAGTGACTCGCGAATTTCGTAGTGCTTGGGCACCTTGTAACCAGTGAAGTTGGCGCGACAGTATGCCTTGAGCTCGTCAACGGTCAGGCTCGTGTCGCTCGGCACGACAAACAGCTTCACCGCCTCGCCAGACTTCTCGTCTTCCACACCGATCGCCGCGGCGTTGGCCACCTTCGGGTGCGCGGCGACGACATCCTCGATCTCGTTCGGGTAGACGTTGAAGCCGGAAACGATGATCAGGTCCTTGATGCGGTCAACAATAGATACAAATCCGTCCTCATCAATGATGGCAACGTCACCGGTACGGAACCAGCCTTCGTCGTCCAGTACCTCGGCGGTCGCCTCAGGACGATTCCAGTAACCCTTCATTACCTGGGGACCTTTGACGCACAGCTCTCCGCGCTCGCCAATGCCCAGTTCATTGCCATTTTCATCGATGACCTTTAACGCCGTACCCGGCGCGGGCAGACCGACCGAACCAAGACGCGCCAGACCATCACCCGGACTGGAAGTCACCACCGGGGAGCACTCGGTCAAGCCGTAGCCCTCACCGATGACACAGCCGGTTTTCTTCTGCCAGCGTTCGGCGGTCGCCTTGACCAGCGCGGTGCCACCGGAACCGGTGCTTTTCAGGCGCGAGAAGTCGAGCTTTTCAAACTCGGGATGATCCATCAGCGCCACAAACAGCGTGTTGAGACCAACAATCGAGGAGAACTGCCACTTCTTCAGTTCGGCGACAAAACCAGGGATATCGCGCGGATTGGAGATCAGCACGTTGTGGTGGCCGGCGATCATCATGCACATGCAATTCACGGTAAACGCGAAGATGTGGTACAGCGGCAACGGCGCAATGATGACCTCGCCCGGTTCACCGTTGATTTTCTGACCATTGCTGTCGAGCTGCTGCATGTTGGCGTACACCTGCAGCATGTTTGCCACCAGGTTGCCGTGAGTCAGCATCGCGCCCTTGGCGACGCCCGTGGTGCCACCGGTGTACTGCAGCACAGCAACGTCGTCGAGGGTGCGAACCACCGCCTTCGGACGCTGGCCCTTGCTCCGCTTCAGCGCAGCCTTGAACGACACGGCCTGCGGCAAGGAGTAGTCAGGGATCAGTTTCTTGACGTGCTTGACCGCGGCATTCACCAACGTGCCCTTGAGACCGGGCAGCATGTCACCCATGCGCGCTTCAAACAGATACTTGATCTCGGTATCGGGCAGCACTTCCTGCACCAGATGCCCAAACATATTCATGTAGATCAGCGCCTTGGCACCAGAATCCTGGAACTGGTGACGCATTTCCCGGGCGGTGTAAAGCGGGTTGGTGTTGACCACTACAAGGCCGGCGCGCAGCGCACCGAACACAGCCACCGGGAACTGCAGCACGTTAGGCATCTGCACGGCGATGCGGTCGCCTGGCTGCAGGTCAGTGTGCTGCTGGAGATAACTGGCAAACGCCGCTGACAGACGATCCAGATCTGCGTAGCTCAAGGTGACACCCATATTGCTGAACGCAGATCGCTGAGCGTGCTTGACGCAGGCCTGATCAAACACATCAATGATCGAGCTGTACTGAGTCAGATCGATATCGTTGGGAATGCCCGCCGGCCGCTTGTCAGCCCAGAAGGACGCATCCATTGTTATTCTCCTATTCCCCGTTGGTGCAGTTTCTTATATTGACTGAGACCATTCATTGGCCTCGTGAGAGCATTAAGGCTCATCATGCTGCTGCTAAAGTGGGTCAAACCTAACAGGGCTGAGCGCAAATACAAAACGCTGGTGTGTTTCATTTGATTTGTGAATATCGCGCCTCCAGCCCAGACTGACGCAGCGCCGCAGTGGCAATCGAAAACAATAAAAATAAAGACAAAAGGACCACATATCCATGCCCTACTCCACCCTGACCCTCGCCGCGAATGACAATGCGCGCCTGGCGGTACACCACTGGCCAAGCGCCCTTCCTGCCCGCGCGAACGTCGTCATCTGTCACGGCATGGCCGAGCACGGCGCTCGCTACCAGCCACTGGCAGCTCAGATGAATACCAGAGGCCTTAACGTTTGGGCGCTGGACCTGCGGGGGCACGGTGCAAGCACTCCTGACCTGCCTCGCGGCCAACTCGCAAATGGCACGGGCTGGAGCTCGCTGGTTGCCGATCTGCTGCTGGTCATCAAACACGCGCGCGAAAGCGCACCTGCATTGCCGTTAGTCCTGCTTGGCCACAGCATGGGGACCTTTGTGGTCCAGAGCTTGCTGCTGGATCATTCAGATGCAGTAGACGTAGCGGTGCTCAGCGGCAGCAACGCCAATCCTGCCCCGCTCTGCAGGATCGGTCGCCAGCTCGCTCGCCTGGAAAGCCTGCTACGCGGCCGTGATGCGCCCGCCCTGACCATGAACACCCTGTCGTTTGGCCGCTTCAACCGCGCCTTCGGTGAGGCACGCACCGAGTTCGACTGGCTTAGTCGCGATCCGGAGCAAGTGGACTTATATGTTGAAGATCCGTTGTGCGGATTCGTGCTGAGCGGACATTACTGGCAGTGTTTGTTTGGCGCATTGACGGTGATTGCCGACCCGCGCCAGCTAGGCCGTATTCGCGCTGATCTTCCGGTGATGGTTCTCGGCGGCGACCGCGACCCGGTCAGCGCCGGAGGCGGTTTGGCCAAGCTGCAACAACGCTTGCACTCAGCAGGACTATCGCAGGTAGAATTGCGGCTTTATCCGGGCGCCCGCCACGAAGCCTTCAATGAAACCAATCGGGATGAGGTCATCGCAGACCTGCTTGACTGGCTGGAGTCGCGCCTGACCACCACACCGCAACGGAGCAGCAGCCATGCAGAAGCTTGAAAACCGCATCTACGACGAACTCAATGTTGGCGACAAGGCCAGCCTGGCCCACCAGGTTCAGGAAAGCGACCTGCTGCTGTTTGCTGCGGTATCCGGCGACGTAAACCCGGTGCATCTTGACGAAGAGTTTGCTGCAGCCACTCCGTTCAAGGGCCGCATTGCCCACGGCATGTTCTCCGGCGCGCTGATCTCCGCCGCCATCGCCTGCGAACTGCCGGGCCCGGGCAGCATCTACATCGGCCAGGAACTGAGTTTCCTGCGCCCGGTGCGCCTGGGTGACGCAATCGCCATCGAATTGGAAGTGCTGGAAAAACTGCCGAAAAACCGCGTAAAAATCGCCACTCGCGTTATCAATCAGGACGGCAAGCAGGTCGTTGATGGTGTTGCCACCGTAATGGCGCCGACCGAGAAAGTCAGCATCGACCGCCCGCAGGCACCCGCGGTGCAGTTGGGCTGAGCGGCAGCTTTCGCTGCCGCAGCTGGAAGCTGGAAGCTGGAAGCTGGAAGAAAGAGTGCGCTGCTCGCAGACATAAACGGGCCGCGCACCGACTAAGTTTTGCTCAGCGCCGAGTCACCCTGAACCCCAGCACCCGCCTGACGGCAACAACCGCCCCCCCAGCTGCAATCGCCTGCCAAAAACAAAACCCGGCACAGAGCCGGGCTTGCTTCTAGCTTCTAGCTTAAGGCTAAGAACTATTTACTCAGATACTTCATCCCGTCTTCCAGGCCCTGCAGGGTCAACGGGTACATCTTGTCTTCAACCAGCTCGCGAATCAGCTTGGTTGAAGAGGTGTATTCCCATGCATCCTTCGGATACGGGTTGATCCAGATAAGCTTCTTGTACTTCTCCATAAAGCGCTGCATCCAGACGTAACCGGCCTCTTCATTCCAGTGCTCTACGCTGCCACCGGGCTGGGTGATTTCGTAGGGCGCCATGGCCGCGTCACCGACAAACACCACCTTGTAGTCCGGACCGTACTTGTGCAGCAAATCCAGGGTTGAGGTGCGCTCGCTGGTACGACGCATGTTGTTCTTCCACACCGACTCATAGACGCAGTTATGGAAGTAGTAGTACTCCAGATGCTTGAACTCGGTACGGCAGGCAGAGAACAGCTCTTCGCACACTTTGATATGCGCATCCATCGAGCCGCCAATATCAAACAACAGCAGCAGCTTGACCGCGTTGCGACGCTCCGGCCGCATCTGAATATTCAGCAGACCCGCATCCTTGGCGGTGTGGTCGATGGTGCCGTCGATATCCAGCTCGTCTGCAGCACCCTGACGC
Source organism: Pseudomonadaceae bacterium (assembly GCA_038114645.1). GTDB lineage: Bacteria > Pseudomonadota > Gammaproteobacteria > Pseudomonadales > Pseudomonadaceae > Halopseudomonas. The sequence goes on from JAYNRF010000010.1 coordinate 41,109, forward strand.
GCAAATTTACGCAGACGACGCAGGGCGACCTTGATATTGCGCGTGCCCAGCTCGACCTGATCATCCAGGTTCTTGTACTCGCGCTGATCCCAGACCTTGACCGCCTTGCCCTGACGCTTACCGGCGTCACCAACGCGAATACCCTCAGGGTTGAAGCCGCCGGAGCCAAACGGGCTGGTGCCGCCGGTACCGACCCACTTATTACCGCCCTCGTGGCGTTCCTTCTGCTCTTCGAGGCGCTTCTTGAACTCCTCGATCAGCTTGTCGAGACCGCCGAGGGTCTGGATTTTGGCCTTTTCTTCCTCGGTCAGCATGCGCTCGAATTCCTTGCGCAGCCAATCGTCCGGAATCATCGCCTCAATCAACTGGTCGAGGTTTTCCAGCCCCTTGAAATAGGCGCCGAAGGCACGATCGAACTTGTCGAAGTGCCGCTCGTCCTTGACCATGACCGTGCGCGCCAGATAGTAGAACTCGTCCATATCGGCGAACACGACGTGGTGCTTAAGCGCATTGATCAGGTCGAGCAGCTCGCGTACCGACACCGGCACCTTGGCTGCCCGCATCTCATTGAACAGGCCCAGTAACATCGGGCACCTCCCTCTTAACGGTTCTGACGACGCGTCATGAAGGCGAGGCGTTCCAGCAACTGGACATCCTGTTCGTTCTTGACCAGCGCGCCGTACAGCGGCGGAATCGCCTTGGTCGGATCACGATCACGCAGCACTGCCTCAGGAATCTGGTCAGCCATCAGCAGTTTCAGCCAGTCAACCAGCTCGGAAGTAGACGGCTTCTTCTTGAGGCCCGGCACCTTGCGCACGTCGAAGAAGATATCCATGGCTTCGGACAGCAGAGCGCTCTCGATTTTCGGGAAGTGTACGTCCACGATTTTCTTCATGGTCTCGCGATCAGGGAACGCGATGTAGTGGAAGAAGCAGCGACGCAGGAAAGCGTCCGGCAGCTCTTTCTCGTTGTTGGAGGTAATGATGATGATCGGGCGCTGCTTGGCCTTGATGGTCTGGTTGGTCTCGTAAACGTAGAACTCCATCTTGTCGAGTTCCTGCAGCAGGTCGTTCGGAAACTCGATATCGGCCTTGTCGATCTCGTCGATCAGCAGGATCGCACGCTCTTCAGACTCGAACGCCTCCCACAGCTTGCCCTTCTTAATGTAGTTGGCAACGTCGTGTACCTTGTCGACGCCCAGTTGCGAGTCGCGCAGACGGCTAACCGCATCGTATTCATACAGGCCCTGGTGCGCCTTGGTGGTGGACTTGATGTGCCAGGTAATCAGCTTGGCGCCCATCGACTCGGCCAGCTGCTCGGCCAGCATGGTTTTACCCGTGCCTGGCTCGCCCTTGATCAGCAGCGGGCGTTCCAGCGTAATGGCAGCGTTAACCGCCAATTTGAGGTCGTCTGTAGCGACGTAGGACTGAGTACCTTCAAACTTCATCGGAGTATTCCTTGGGCCGGGGCCCGGTGAATTGAGACCAGGCATTGGACAAAAACATGATTGAGCACTATATCGTGCGACGATTTTCACTGTAAACGCGACACGACACAACCAAAGGCCGGCTGATACCTCTTCATTATTGGCAACGAGATTCCGCCAATACGCTGCAGTAACGCCCTGACAGATTCATTGACGCGTGCCAGCGCCGGGCATAGGCTGATTGGCCTGAATTCCCCCTGCCCTGCTGCACCACAACAAGGAGTCGTGCCATGAGCCGCATCTTCGCAGACAACTCCCAGGCCATCGGCAACACGCCGCTGGTTCGCATCAATCGTCTCGGCCCCAAGGGCGTAACGATTCTGGCCAAGATTGAAGGTCGCAACCCTGCTTACTCGGTCAAGTGCCGTATCGGCGCCAGCATGATTTGGGACGCCGAATCCAGCGGCCGCCTGAAGCCCGGCATGACCATCGTCGAGCCAACCTCGGGCAACACCGGTATCGGTCTGGCCTTCGTTGCTGCGGCCCGCGGCTACAAGCTGGTGCTGACCATGCCCGCCTCAATGAGCCTTGAGCGCCGCAAGGTACTTAAGGCACTGGGCGCCGAGCTGGTGCTGACCGACCCGGCCAAGGGCATGAAAGGTGCTATCGAAAAGGCGCAAGAGCTGGCTACCCAGCACCCAGAGCAGTACATCCTGCTGCAACAGTTCGAGAACCCGGCAAACCCGGCCATCCACGAGAAAACCACCGGTCCGGAAATCTGGAAAGACACCGACGGCAGCATCGATGTGCTGGTGGCAGGCGTCGGGACCGGCGGCACCATCACCGGCATTTCCCGCTATATCAAGCTGACCTGCGGCAAGAAGATCACCAGTATCGCCGTTGAGCCATCCGGCTCCCCGGTGATTACCCAGACGCTGCAGGGCGATGAGGTAAAACCGAGCCCGCATAAAATCCAGGGTATCGGCGCAGGCTTTGTACCCGCCAACCTGGACCTCGGCATGGTCGATCGCGTCGAGCAGGTAGGTGATGAGGAAGCCAAGGAAATGGCCCTGCGTCTGATGCGCGAAGAAGGCATTCTGGTCGGCATTTCCTGCGGTGCAGCCATGGCTGCCGCCGCTCGCGTCGCCGAAGAGCCGAGCATGCAGGGCAAGACCATCGTCGTCATCCTGCCCGACTCCGGTGAGCGCTACCTGTCCACCATGCTGTTCACCGACCTGTTCACCGACCAGGAAACCGTGCAGTAAGCACTGCCTCCGCCGCACCCTTGTCCGGTGCGGCGGATCGCAGCACACCCTTCCCCACGCTGTCATGACTGGCTATGCTGCGAGCATTCGCTCCCCATCCCGCAGGCGCTATTCATGTCCCAGGCTTCCGACCAGATTGCTCAACAGATTCTCTCCGGCTTTGACCGCTATCGCCGTATTTTCCGTGACCTGACCTCCGGCGCACGCGCCCGCTTCGAGCAGGCTCGCTGGAACGACATTCAGGAAGCATCGACCCTGCGCATCAATGCCTATGAAGAACAGGTCCAGGACACCGCAGAGAAACTCGCGGCATCGGATCTCGGTATGCACGTGCAGGACGTTACCGCCTGGCCGGACATTCGCCAGTCCTACATTACGCTGATCGATCAGCGTTTTGATGACGAGCTGGCAGAGACCTGGTTCAACTCGGTGTTCTGCAGCCTGCATCAGCACGACCAGATCAGCGACAACACCATGTTCGTTCACAGCACCCGCCCGATCAGCCGCCCGCCGTCACGTATCTCGCTGACCCGCGGCTTCATCTCGGAAGGCTCACTGCAAGGCCTGGCGCACCAGATCCTCAGCGAGTACAGCTTTGACGTGCCGTGGGAAGACATGACCCGCGACGTTGAAATGATCGTCAGCGAACTGCAGCAGGGATTACCCGATTGGGCGCAAATGGATCGCGGCCTTACCGCCGAGATGGTGCAAAGCGTGTTCTATCGCAACAAGGGCGCCTATCTGGTCGGGCGGCTGATCAGCCAGCAGGAACAATGGCCGTTTGTACTGCCGCTGGTAAATCGCGAACATCAGGGTGTCAGCGTCGACACCGTCATTACCGACGAATCGGACGTATCGATCATTTTTTCCTTCACCCGCTCCTACTTCATGGTTGAAAGCGCGGTACCCAGCGAACTGATTGCCTTTATCAAACGCCTGCTGCCCGGCAAGCACCTTGCTGAGCTATACACCGCTATCGGTTTCTACAAGCAAGGCAAATCCGAATTCTACCGATCACTGATTGCCCACCTGACCCACTCGGATGACCGCTTCATCATGGCACCGGGTGTGCGCGGTATGGTGATGAGCGTGTTTACCCTGCCCGGCTTTAACACCGTATTCAAAATCATCAAGGATCGCTTCGCACCGTCAAAGAACATTGATCGCGCCACCGTGATCGAGAAATACCGACTGGTGAAACGCCACGACCGCGTCGGCCGCATGGCCGATACCCAGGAGTTCGCCGACTTCCGCTTCCCGCGTGACCGCTTTGACCCCGAGTGCCTGCAGGAGCTGCTGGAAGTCGCTCCGTCAACGGTGGTTGAGGAAGGCGACACCATCCTTATCCGTCACTGCTGGACCGAGCGCCGCATGACCCCGCTCAACATCTACCTGGAAAATGCCAGCGAGCAACAAACCCACGCAGCCCTGCTGGACTACGGCAAGGCCATCAAGGAACTCGCCGCCGCCAATATTTTCCCTGGTGACATGTTATTGAAGAACTTTGGTGTTACCCGTCACGGCCGCGTGGTTTTTTATGATTACGATGAAATCAGCTACCTGACCGAAGTTAACTTCAGGGTAATCCCGGAAGCACTGTATCCCGAGCAGGAAATGGCATCCGAACCCTGGTACTCGGTATCGCCCAACGATGTTTTCCCGGAGGAGTTTCCGGTTTTCCTGTTCGCCGATCTGAGGCAGCGCAGACTCTTCTCGCAGCTGCACGGCGATCTGTTTGAAGCCAGCTACTGGCAGGGCCTGCAGGAGCAGATTCGCGCGGGCCTGGTGCTCGACGTGTATCCCTATCGGCGCGCCGCTCAAGGCGCGTAATAGGGCATTTTCAGGGCCTTGAAAAAAATTCTTGAAAAACGTGCCATTTCCTGAATCTGTCGTATACTCAATTTCGTTTATTCGCGCCTTGACAGGGTCTGGTTGAGCTCTTGACTTGTCCCACTGAAAGGCGCAGAGTGAGCGCGTAGGTTTTCAAGAGATAGAGTTGTAGGCTGCAAGCGCACTTTTCAGTACGTAAGTTTGTCATTCTCGTGATCTTTGATTCCCACGCTTTAATTGAGTGCAAGCTCAAGTATTTCAATTTGATAGGAATTAGCTGAAATGGCAACTGGTACAGTTAAGTGGTTCAACGACACTAAAGGTTTTGGTTTCATCACTCCGGATGGCGGTGGAGACGACCTGTTCGCTCACTTCTCCGAGATCAAAGTTCAGGGCTTCAAGTCCCTGGCTGAGAACCAGAAAGTGTCTTTCGACGTGACCACTGGTCCGAAAGGCAAGCAGGCTGCAAACATTCAGATCATCGGCTAATCCGATAACTGAATAAAAAAACCCGGCTCAGGCCGGGTTTTTTGTTGCCTGCACAACACTAAAAACTACTCGCCTCCACCGCCCTGACCGCGTACCCTATGCGGCATATAAGTCGTCCGGCACCCCTGCTGCTGCCCGGGGTATCCCGCGGATGCAACACGTCTAACAACCTCGTTTTACCCTCGCCCGAGCAACACTCGGCCGCGAGCAGGAACGCAATTCACAGGGGGTTACCAGTGGAAACCACGGTCAGCAATCAGAACCCGGATGCACTCAAAGTCATCATCTTCCGCGCCGCAGAAGCCATCGTCAGCGAACTGGGCGCATCGCAACTGACCTTCGCCAGCTTGAGCGAACGCAGCAAGATTGACGAAGCCACACTGCAACAGATGTTCCCGGACCGCGAAGCGCTGCTGAGCGCCATGATCGAGTACCGCCTGGAACGATTCCGCGTTCGCTGGGGTGCGTACGAAAGCGTGCTGCCCGATGAGCCGATGCGCGAACTTAAGGCACTGCTGCTCAGCAACATGAGCGAATCCAGCGAAGAGAAGAACCTGGACTCCGCCATCTTCGCCGCCGCAGCCAGCAACCCGGCGCTGCTGCAAACCAGCTCAGACAACATTCAGGGCCTGTTCGACATCTTGGAGCAGTCTCCGCTTGGTCTCGCCCAGGCTGCAATCCTGTTCTTCTCGGTACGCGGCTACCGCCTGTTTGAGCAACTGAACATGTGCCCGATGACAGATGCCCAGCGTACCGAATTCCAAGAGCAGATCATGCGCCTTGCACGCATGATGTACGAAGCAAAAACCGGAGAGTAAGCCCTCTTCAGGCGTCTGCCGCGGCCGGCGCCTCTTCCTTGGGATGGCGGCTGCGCCACCAGCGCTGTACACCGACACGCACCAATGCAAGCGGCACATAACAGGCGAATGCCAGGGTCATGACCAGGCTCAGCTCACCGAGCACACGGGCCTGGTTCTCCCCGGTAGCAAGGAAGGTATCCAGCAGGTAAATCAGGGTAGCGGGCGCCATCCAGCTGTTGTCCGCCTCCACCGCGATCGGCGTAAACAGCAGCACCGCCATTGCCAGACAAAGTGGCTCACGAATAAACCACCACCGGGTTAGCGCGGTCAATTTCCACCAGACCAGCCAACAGCCCGCAGCCGTCGCCAGGTAAATCCACCAGACTGTCTGATACTCTGCTTCGTTGAACATTGCCTGCTATCCGTCCGATCCAATCAACCGCGCCATGATAACGGTTTTTAGCCCATGAGTCCTGAACACAACCAGCCCCACGCACGCCAGCAACCCGGCAACGACCCCTACCGCTGGCTAGAGCAGCGTGATGCCCCTGAGGTGATCGAGTACCTGCAGGCAGAGAATGCCTATACAGAAGCCTGGATGACACCGAATGCCGAGTTGCGCGAACAACTATTTCAGGAAATTCGCGGCCGTATCAGGGAAACCGATCTCGGCCTGCCGAGCCCTAAAGGCGATTGGCTTTATTACCAGCGCACCGAAACCGGCGCCGAGTATCCGCGTTATTACCGCTGTCACCGTCGGGCCGCTAGAAGCCTGGAGATCGACGCCGACTCAGAGCAGTTGCTACTTGACCTGAATCAGCTCGCTGAAAATGAAGATTTTCTCGACCTGGGCGATTTCACTGTCAGCCCTGATCAGAACTGGCTGGCCTACAGTCTGGATACGCAGGGCAACGAGGTCTACCAGCTGTTCGTCCGCTCGCTGTCGAGCGATGATGAGTACGAGCTACCTCTGGCCGAGGCCAGCGGCAGCCTGTGCTGGGCGAACGACAATCAGACCCTGTTCGCCATCAGCCTGGACGACAGCTCACGCCCTGCCCACCTGTGGCGCCTGCAGCGCGGACAGGAACCGGCAAAGGTATTTGACGAGGGCGACGCGCTGTTCTATCTGTCGGTTTACCGCTCCAGCTCGGATCGCTACATCTGCGTTTCCAGCAACAGCAAGAACACCAGCGAATGTCATTATCTGCCAGCCGACGAGCCGTCGACTGCGCTAACCTGCCTGGCGCCCCGTCGTAGCGGCCATGAGTATGACGCAGATCACGGCGAGCAGGGCTTCATCATCCGCAGCAACAGCGCAGGAGAAAATTTCGGGCTGTTCCTGTGCGATCCTGCAACACCCGGTGAACAACACTGGCGACCGCTGCGCGCCGCCGACCCCGAACGCACCCTTGAGGATGTTGACGTTCAACGCGATGCGCTGATTCTGCAGTACCGCAACGCGGGCCTGACGCAGCTGGAAGTACTGCCCAACGGCGCTGACGCCTATCAGGTACACATGCCCGACGCGGTCTACAGCCTGCACGTGCAATCCGGCGAGGAGTATCACAGCGCACAGGTTCGCCTGCGTTATGAATCGCTCAATCGTCCCGCCGAAGTTCGTGCCCTCACCCTCGCCACCGGCGAACAGCAGGTACTGAAACAGACACCGGTCGAGGGTCGCTTTGATCCAGAGGACTACCGCGTTGAGCGCTTGTGGGCCGTTGCTGACGACGGTGCCCGCATTCCGATCAGCCTGATCGAACCACGGGGCGCGCACGGTAGCAGCCCACTCTATCTATACGGCTATGGCGCCTACGGCGCATCGATGGATCCGTGGTTCTCCCACGCCCGTCTGTCATTGCTGGAACGCGGCTGGCGCTTTGCAATTGCGCACGTGCGCGGTGGCGCCGAGATGGGCGAGCACTGGTATCAGCAGGGCAAGCTGGAATACAAGAGCAATACCTTCAGCGACTTCATCCGTTGCGCCGAGCACCTGATAGAACAGGGCAAGACGGATCAGAATCACCTGGTCATCACCGGCGGCAGCGCCGGTGGCCTGCTGATAGGAAATGTGATCAACCAGCGTCCGGAGCTATTCCATGCGGCCGTCGCTGACGTGCCTTTCGTGGATGTCTGGAACACCATGAACAACCCTGACCTGCCGCTGACTATCGGCGAATATGAGGAGTGGGGCGACCCGAACCAACCAGAAGTTGCCGAGCGCATCAAGGGCTACGCACCCTACGAGAATGTGCGCGCGCAGAACTACCCCGCTCTATTCATAACCGCCGGCTATCACGACGTCAGGGTGCAGTACTGGGAAGCGGCGAAGTGGGTAGCGCGGCTTCGCGCCACGCGCTCAAACCTGGCACCACTGCTACTGCGCACACAGATGAGCGCCGGGCACGGCGGTGCCAGCGGCCGCTATCAGGCTATGCGCGAAATCGCAGAGGAATTTACCTTCCTGCTGACCACCTGCAACGCGTAATCGCTGGACGCAGGCATAAAAAAACCGCCGCACCCGTAAGGGTCGGCGGTTTTTTTCATTCAGACGATCAGAAGCGCGAAGCCATGTCGTCAAACTGCTCGGCTACCTTGCCTTCTGGAGCCGGGGTAATCAGAGTGACCACCACAATCGCGATAGTCGCCAGGATAAAGCCCGGAATGATCTCGTACAGGCCGACAGTGTCGATCTGCTTCCAGACCACTACGGTGACGCCGCCGACGATGATGCCAGCCAGTGCGCCAAAGCGGTTCATCCGGCGCCAGAACAGCGACAGGATGATCGCCGGACCAAAGGCCGCACCAAATCCGGCCCAGGCGTAGGACACCAGGCCCAGTACCGTGCTTTCAGGGTTAAATGCAAAGATCAGCGCCAGTGCCGCGATCCCGATTACCGCCGCGCGACCGACCCAAACCAGCTCCTGCTGGGATGCATCGCGGCGGAACAGCGCCTTGTAGAAGTCTTCCGCCAGCGCAGAGGACGACACCAGCAGCTGCGAATCGGCAGTAGACATGATCGCCGCCAACACCGCGGCCAGCAGAATACCGGCAACCAGCGGGTGCATCAGCGCCTGAACCAGTGCCAGGAACACGGTCTCGGCATCCGCCAGGCCTGCTTCGCCAAAGTAACCGATACCGATCCAGCCGATAACCAGCGATGCGAGCAGGCAGACGCCGGTCCACAGCACGGCAATCCGGCGCGCGGTCGGCAGCGCTGCGTCACTCTCGATCGCCTTGAAGCGCGCCAGAATGTGCGGCTGACCAAAATAGCCGAGACCCCAGCCCAGCAGCGAGACGATTGCAATGAAGCCCAGCGGCTCACCCTCAACATTGGTCCACAAGTTGAGCAGCTCTGGATTACGCGCTTCCATCGCGCCATGCACCGCATCCCAGCCACCAACAACGTTGAGCGCCATGACCGGCACGATGACCAGCGCGGCCGCCATCAGCAGGCCCTGAATCACGTCTGTCCACGACACCGCCAGGAAGCCGCCAAAGAAGGTGTACGAGATGATCGCCAGCGTGCCGACCACCACGGCAACCTCGTAGCCAAAACCAAAGGTGCTTTCGAACAGCTTGCCAGCGGCAACCAGACCGGAGCTGGTGTAGAACAGGAAGAACAGCAGAATGAAGATGGCAGAGATCACGCGCAGCATGCGGCTGTTATCTTCAAACCGGTTCTCGAAGTAAGCCGGCAGGGTCAGCGAGTCGCTGGCCAGATGCGAGTAGACACGCAGGCGGCGCGCGACAATCAGCCAGTTGGCCCAGGTGCCGAGCAACAGACCGATTGCGATCCAGGACGCTTCATAGCCCGCGGACAGCGCGTAACCGGGCAGACCCAGCAGCAGCCAGCCGCTCATGTCAGAGGCGCCGGCAGACAGCGCTGCGGTACCCGGACCAAGCGAGCGCCCGCCAAGGATGTAGTCCGACAGGTTGGTGGTGCGCTTGTAGGCGATATAGCCCAACGCGAGCATCACCCCGATGTACACAATAAACGTCGCCGTAACGACTGCAGTATTACCTTCCATTTTTATTCTCTCTCTTAGAGATGCTTGAATCGGTCTCGCCGACGGGCTGCACACCCGCCGGCGCCATGACGGTGTCTCTCGTCAGCGTGAGCCGCTCTCGCATCCATGGTTGCTGAACTGTCCCTGCTGCTTATCCATCCCTGTTGCTTCTTTGCCCGTTGCCGGCACCTTACGGCTCCCCATCGCCGAGCGACAGCAGACTGGCGTTGCCACCCACTGCCGTGGTGTTGATTGTCCGCGTGCGCTCAGTGACAAACCGTAGCAGATAATGCGGTCCACCTGCCTTGGGGCCAGTACCTGAGAGGCCCTGACCACCGAAGGGCTGCACGCCAACCACCGCACCAATCTGGTTACGGTTGATGTATACATTACCAATTCTTACCCGCGCGTCGATGTGCTCAGCGGTATCCTCATTGCGCGTATGCACGCCGAGGGTCAGACCAAAGCCCGTCGCGTTGATGTCATCAATGATCTTGTCGAGGTCACGGGCGCGCCAGGTCACCACGTGCAGAATCGGACCGAAGTGTTCCTGCGTCAGCTCGTTGATACCCTCCAGGCGGAAGGCTACCGGTGCGACAAAGTGGCCATTGAGCTCATCCGGCACCGGTGTCTCGGCGATCAGGCGACCTGCCTGCTTCATCTCACGAATGTGCTTGAGCAGCCCTTCACGTGCCTCCGCATCGATTACCGGGCCAACGTCCGTATCACGGCGGGCCGGATCACCGACATGCAGCTCGGCCATCGCTCCCTTGAGCAGCTCGATTACACGCTCGGCGATATCTTCCTGCACGAACAGCACGCGCAGCGCCGAGCAACGCTGACCGGCACTCTGGAATGCGGAACTGACCACATCGTTCACAACCTGCTCCGGCAGCGCAGTAGAGTCCACGATCATGGCGTTCTGGCCGCCGGTCTCGGCGATCATGGGCGCGATGGCGCCATTGCGTGCAGCCAGCGCACGGTTGATGACGTGAGCGGTCTGGGTCGATCCGGTAAAGGCGACACCAGCAATGCGCGGGTCAGACGTAATCACACTGCCAACCTGGGCGCCATCGCCCGGCAGCAGCGCCAGCACATCGCCAGGCAGACCCGCTTCGTACATCAACTCGATGCAGCGCACGGCCACCAGGCTGGTCTGCTCGGCGGGCTTGGCAACCACAGTGTTACCGCAGACCAAGGCAGCACTGACCTGACCAAGGAAAATCGCCAGCGGGAAGTTCCACGGACTGATACAGGCAAATACACCACGTCCCTGCAGATACAGTTCGTTGCTTTCACCGGTCGGCCCGGGCAGCGTGATGGTGGCAAAACGCTGACGCGCCTGCATGGCATAGAAGCGGCAGAAATCTACTGCTTCGCGCACTTCGTCGATACCGTCCTGTAGCAGCTTGCCCGCTTCACGGGTGCACAGCGCCATCAGCTCCGGCATGTGCTCTTCGAGCTTGTCGGCGGTGCGCTCCAGAATCGCCGCACGCTCATCGACTGGCGTTGCATTCCAGCGCACAAAAGCGCTGCTCAGGCCATCGATGGCGGTGCGGGTCTGGTCGGCTGTCGCCCACACCACCTCTCCCACCTGATGGGACAGCTCATACGGGCACATTACCGCCCGCGTCTCACCGCTCAAACGCTTGCCGTTAACCAGTGGCGCGCCAGTCCAGCGGGCATTCCACCACTTGTCCAGCTCATCCTTCAGCGGCAACCACTGATCAAGAATGTTCATGTTGATGCCGCGTGAGTTGCGACGGGCATCACCAAACAAGGCCGGTGGCAGCGGGATGCGCGGATTCGCCAGAGAATCATGGCGCTTGAGCGTGGTGACCGGGTGGGCCGTCAGCGTTTCGACCGGCACGCGCGGATCAACCAGCTTGTGTACGAACGACGAGTTGGCGCCGTTCTCCAGCAGCCGGCGAACCAGGTACGGCAACAAATCCTTGTGCGCCCCAACCGGCGCGTAAATGCGCACCGGACACTTGGCCTGCTCGATGACGGTGTCATAGAGCGCATCGCCCATGCCATGCAGGCGCTGGAATTCAAATTCGCGGCGGCCGGCCAGCTCCAGAATGCAGGTCACGGTATGGGCGTTGTGGGTGGCGAACTGCGGGTAGATGTGGCCCTCGGTGAGCGGGCTGAGCAGATAGCGAGCGCACGCCAGATAGGACACGTCAGTCGCTTCCTTGCGGGTGAACACCGGATAGCTGCTCAGGCCGGCCTGTTGCGACCACTTGATTTCGGAATCCCAGTAGGCGCCCTTGACCAGACGAACGGGAATGCGGTCGCCCTGCGAACGGGCAACCAGTGTCAGCCAGCACAGCACTGGCAAAGCGCGCTTGGAGTATGCCTGGACCACCAGACCGAAATTACCCCAGCCCTGCACGTCCGGATGGCGATAGACACGCTCGAACAGCTTCAGCGACAACTCCAGGCGATCCGCTTCTTCGGCATCAATGGTGATGCCGACATCACCTACCCGCGCCTGACGCACCAGCGCCAACACGCTGTCGCCCAACTCTTTGATAACCTGCTCTTCGCGCGCGGTATCGTAGTGCGGGTGCAGTGCCGACAGCTTGATGGAGATGGTCGGCTTGGGGCTGCGGCCCTTGTACTTGTCTTCTACCAGAGCGGCGATGGCCTTGCTGTAATCCTGAAAGTACTTGTCGGCGTCGGCACGGGTCAGCGCGGCTTCACCCAGCATGTCGAAGGAATAGGTGTAGCCGTCATCACGCTGCGGCTTGCCGTTTTTGAGCGCTTCTGTGATGGTGCGGCCCAGCACGAACTGGCGACCCATGATTTTCATCGCCTGCATCATTGCTGCGCGAATCACCGGCTCACCGCTGCGCTTGACCAGACGACCGAGCACAGTACCCGGGGTGCCGTCCTGACGCTGGTCCATGTTGACCACCTTGCCGGTCATCACCAGCCCCCAGGCCGCGGCGTTGACCAGCGTGTGCTCACTCTGCCCCAGGTGCCGATCCCATTGTGCCGCGTTCAGCTTGTCGCGGATCAGCGCATCGGCGGTATCGGCGTCCGGTACTCGCAGCAGCGCTTCGGCCAGACACATCAGCATGATGCCTTCCTGGGTATCCAGACTGTATTGCTGCAGCAGCGCATCGATACTGTCGACCGCGTTGTCACGCTTACGCACGTCCACAATCAACTGATTGGCCTTGCGCGCAATAGCGCTCAGATCCTGCCCCTGCGCCAGCTCGATCAGCTCACGCAGGTAGCCGTCTTCATCAACGGCGTAATTGGCACTGACCCTGTGCATGAATTCACTTGGCTGGCTGCGCAGGAAATCGCCCTGCAGCACCTCGCTGGCTTTAAACATTCTGGCATGCTCCTGGATAGACCGAGGCCCGAAGGCAGGCGCACGGACATATGAGTTCGCCTACTACAACACTAGACCATGGCGGCGTAGAGAACGAATCATCCCGTTTGTTGTGATTGACTCGGCACGAGGCCGACCGGCCCCAGGGCAGTCACAGGAGCCGACAGTCGACTGTAGAAGCGTGGAATCGGGGAATCTTGCAGAAAGCTCTGATGTTTTTGTCAAAAGCTCGGAACACGAAGGCGCTATTCAGATGCTGAATTGACGCGTGTGCAATCAGGTAGAACGTGCTCAAGCGCTGTCAGTGACGGCCCAGACGCAGACTGCGAGGGGTCTGCCCCCACTGGCGACGCACCGCATGGGTCAAGGCGCTCTGACTGGAAAACCCGCAGCGGCTGGCGACCTCGGCAACCGGCAGCTCGGTCTCCTGCAACAGGCGTGAAGCCTCGCGCAGACGCAGAGTGAGTACGTATTGATGGGGTGTTACCCCGGTCGATTCGCGAAACAGCGCATGAAAATGGCTGCTGCTGACGCAGACCTGCGCCGCCAGCGCCGCGACGCTGATCGGGTGATCCAGATTTGCTGTCACATAGGCATCGAGTCGCTGCAGTTCCGGCGCGCTCAATGCACTGCGTCGCGCAGGCTGCACCAGAGCATCTGACACGCGCCGCTGCAGCGCCGCCAGCAGCACACCGCCCAAGTGCCAATGCAGCCCGTCATGATCCGGACGCGGATCAGCCAGCGCGTGCTGAGCGAAGTCCAGCAACCCCTGCATCTGGTGATCCAGTTGCAGAAACCGCGGTCGTTCAAAAAGGCGCGCCAGGCCGTCACCCTGTCCGTAGTCGCCACCTGCACCGGGTAAGTCCATGATCAGCATGTGATTCTGGCCGCGCCCGGAAAACGCATGAGCCTCGCCACCCGGCACGACGCAGGCGTGCAGACGATTGACCGCGCCGCCCTGCCCCTGCACCTCAAAATCCGCGCAGCCGCTCAGGCCGATCACCAGCTGGTGTTCGGGGTGCGCGTGAATCGCTGTCTGAACGGGCAAATCCAGTATTCGGGTTCGCATCAGGTGGTAAACGGGAAAGGGAGAATGGCGCCCATCCTGCCACAAAACGCTACACATTTCCGCTATTGAAATCGCCCTGCCCCGTCGCCATCTCTTCAGCATTAGCCGTACACACAAGGTGAGTCGATGAACGATCAGGATACCGATTACATTGAACACGCGGTCGATGATGCCAGCGAGGCCCGCGGCACCGGCCTGGTGCTGCCGGAACAGAATCTGCCAGACAAGTTGTACCTGCTGCCGATCAACAACCGACCATTCTTCCCCGCCCAGGTCATGCCGGTGGTGGTCAATGAATCCCCGTGGCACGAGACCATCGAACGGGTCGCCAGTACGCAGCACAAGGCACTGTCACTGTTCTACGTCGATGGTCCGATGCCCGCCGATGGGGAGCTCAACCCAGACCAGCTGCCCAGCACCGGCTGCGCAGTACGTATTCATCATGCGGTACGCGAAGACGGCAAAATTCAGTTTATTGCGCAGGGCCTGACCCGCGTCCGCATCACCCAATGGCTGAGCCACAAACCACCGTATCTGGTCGAAGTCGAGTACCCGCGCTCCCCGTCCGATGAACGCGACGAGGTGCGCGCCTACGCCATGGCCCTGATCAATGCGATCAAAGAGCTGCTGCCACTCAACCCGCTCTACAGCGAGGAGCTGAAAAACTACCTCAACCGCTTCAGCCCCAACGACCCATCGCCGCTGTCCGACTTTGCCGCAGCACTCACCTCCGCCAAGGGTGGCGAGCTGCAGGATGTCCTCGACACCGTTGGCGTGCTGCGCCGAATGGAAAAAGTGCTGGTACTGCTCAAGAAGGAGATCGACGTAGCCCGTCTGCAGGGCGAGATCACCGCAGAGGTGAACCGTAATCTGGGTGAACACCAGCGCAAGTTCTTCCTCAAGGAGCAGCTCAAGATCATCCAGAAAGAACTGGGCATGTCGAAGGACGACCGTACCGCCGACATCGAACAGTTCCGCCAGCGCCTTGAGGGCAAGTCGCTGCCGGCGCAGGCAGCGCAGCGCATTGATGAAGAACTGGACAAACTGTCAGTGCTGGAAACCGGCTCGCCCGAGTATGCCGTTACCCGCAACTACCTGGACTGGGCAACAGCTCTGCCCTGGGGCATCACCCACCCGGACCGCATCGACCTGAAACGCGCGCGCCGCATCCTCGACCGCGATCACGACGGTCTCGAAGACGTCAAAGCACGCATTCTGGAATTTCTCGCCGTTGGCGCCTTCCGCGGCACCATCTCCGGCTCGATCATCCTGCTGGTCGGGCCACCCGGCGTAGGCAAAACCAGTATCGGGCGCTCCATCGCCGAGAGTCTGGATCGCCCTTTCTACCGCTTCAGCGTTGGCGGCATGCGTGATGAAGCCGAGATCAAGGGCCACCGAAGAACCTACATCGGCGCCATGCCCGGCAAGTTCGTGCAGGCACTGAAAGAGGTTGGCGTCATGAACCCGGTCATCATGCTCGACGAGATCGACAAGCTCGGTGCCAGCCATCAGGGAGACCCTGCCTCGGCTCTGCTGGAGACCCTTGATCCAGAGCAGAACAGCCAGTTCCTTGACCACTACCTGGACCTGCGTCTGGACCTGTCCAACGTTCTGTTCGTCTGCACCGCCAACACGCTGGACAGCATTCCCGGGCCCTTGCTGGACCGCATGGACGTAATCCGTCTGTCCGGCTACATCAGCGAAGAAAAACTGGCCATCGCCAAACACCACCTCTGGCCGCGCCAGCTGGAACGCGCCGGGCTGCGCAAAAACCAGCTGCGCATCACCGACAAGGCGCTGCGCGAGGTCATCGAGGGCTACGCCCGCGAGGCCGGCGTGCGCAACCTCGACAAGCAACTTGGCAAACTGGTACGCAAATCAGTGGTGCAGTTGCTGGAGGAGCCAGACAGCCGCATAAGCATCAAACCGGCAGACCTGCAGCGCCTGCTGGGCGCCCCTGCGTTCCGCACCGAGAAGCAGCTCAAGGGCACAGGCATCATCACCGGCCTGGCGTGGACCTCCATGGGCGGCGCCACCCTGCCCGTTGAAGCCACCCGCATCCATACGCTGAACCGAGGCTTCAAGCTGACCGGTCAGCTCGGTGACGTCATGAAAGAGTCGGCCGAGATTGCCTACAGTTACCTGTGCGCCAACCTGGCCAGGTACAAGGCAGACCAGAGCTTCTTTGATGAGGCATTCGTGCACTTGCATGTTCCTGAAGGCGCAACGCCGAAGGACGGCCCTTCCGCGGGGATAACCATCGCCAGCGCACTGCTGTCACTCGCCCGGCAGAAAGCGCCGCGCAGCGGACTGGCGATGACTGGGGAGATTACCCTGACTGGGCATGTGCTGCCGGTAGGCGGCATTCGGGAAAAGGTGATCGCCGCGCGTCGCCAGGCAATTCACGAGCTGATCCTGCCAGAGGCCAACCGCGGCGATTACGACGAGCTGCCGGGCTACCTGCGCGACGGAATGACGGTGCACTTTGCCAGCCATTTCCGCGACGTAGCCAAGCGGCTATTCGACTGACGCGCGAGACACAAAAAAGGCGACCCTCGGGTCGCCTTTTTGCAGCGTGGCTGACAGCGCAATCAGCGCTTATCCTCTTCGCCGTTTAACGTACTGAAATTGTCCTGCTGGTCAAACTCATCCAGATCATCCAGCTCCTCGATTTCAGGAAACTCGTGAAGGCTGCTTTCGAACACCTCGTCATCCAGGGCAATCGGATCGTGCTTGCTGCTTTTGCGTGCCGGCGTCGGATTCAACCCTTCGATCAGATCCCAATCTGTATCAAGGGTAAAGTCGTTCAAATTCATCTGGGAGTCAGCCAGCTCGGCGTCTTCGGACTCCAGCTCGGCCCCCAGCACATCGTCCACCGTGTCGGCCTGCGCCACGCCCTGATCCAGCTGCGGGAAACGTGCCCTGAGCTGATCAACCCGCTGCATCTCTCCACCGAGCGCCTGAATCGCCGCGGCCTGCTCGGCAAAGCCCTCTGCGTCGCCCAGCTCACCCATGACGCGAGCTTGCTTGAAACGCAGTTCCAAGCGTTCCGGCTCCTCGGCAATGGCCTTCTCAAGCGCATCTCGCGCCTCCGAGAAGCGCCCATAGGTGATGTACAACTCGATACCACCAAGGCTGTCTGCGGCCTCGCTCTCGGCACTGACGACTGCGGCGGCAGCGGCGGCTGCCGGGGCGACTACCCGCACCGCAGAGCCGGCACTGCCGGCAGCGGCGTCCGAAGCCAGCGGCGCCGGACGCGCTGGCGATACAAAGCGTTGTTCCTCAGGCTCACTGCGCTTGCGGAAAATCAGCCAACCAACCAGCAAGACCAGCACGGCCAGCAATCCCGACCACCAGACAACAGACGACTTCGACTCCTCAGCTGCGGCTGGCACCTCTGCGGCAACGCTGCCGGCAACCGGGTCGTCGCTGCCGGTGGGCGAAACCACATCCCCGCCCTCGCCATCACTCAAGCTGCCGCCCGCTGCAGTTTGAGCCGCAGCAGCTTCCTCGGCCTCACGAGCAGCGTGCAGCACGTCCAGCTCGGCTTGCAGGCTGGCGATCTGACGATCACGACTATCAAGCTCGCTGAGCAGCGTGTTGAAGCGCCCTTCCAACTCATTGAGGCGTGATGCCAGCACCGCGGACTCTGCCTCCGTATCGCTGACTGCATCTTCTTCGATCCGCAGTCGACCTTGCGCATCGCCAGCAACCGCAACAACCTCATCCGCGGCGCCCGCACCCTCATCGTCAGCAACGCGCTGTTCGGAGGTTGGCTGCGGCGCCGGCGCGGAAGGAGCCGAAGGCGCGGGCTCCCTGACCGGTGTCTGGTCACCGCTGGCCCCAAGTTGCTCGGCAGTCGGCAAAACCAGCGTCTGACCGACCTTGAGGCGATTGATGTCTCCGTCGACAAACGCTTGCTGATTAAGCGCGTGAATTGCCGTCATGGTATCGCCGATCGAGACACTCGCAGCCGGGCGACTGCGCTCGGCAATAGCCCAGAGCGAATCACCGGAAACCGTGGTGTAACTGCCAGAATCAGGCTGTGGCGTAAGATTCGGCAGCGGCGCCTGCTGTCGTGGCGCCGAGGCAACTGGCGCGCTGCGCGGTTGCGCCTGGGCAACGACCGGAGTCGGCTTGACCGGCGCAGAGGCGCCCGGGATATAAAGCGGCGGGTCCAGCAGCACGGTGTACTCGCGCAGCATCCGGCCGTTGGGGCGGCGCAGCTCAACCAGGAAATTAAGGTAAGGCTCGCGTACCGGCTGGGAAGACCGCACCTGGACCGTCAGCTTGCGGTTCTGCACTACCGGAGTAAAACGCAGGTCATTGAGAAAATAGGGCTTATCAATCCCTGCGTTATCAAAGTCGGCCGTCTGCGCCAGCCTGACGACGATGTCATCCGGCCCGAGGCCGTCTGCACCCTGCAACTCGATCACCGCATCAAGCGGCTGATTGAGCGCCGAGTCGAGCTGGATCTCCCCCAGCCCCAGTGCGCCCGCAACACCTGCATACAGCGCTGCCAGTGAAGCAGCACCCAGGACTATTTGGCGTTTCGCAGCCATACCCTTTCCTCGTTTAACCGTGAGCGCCGGCAAAACCCGGTCGCTCTGCATCCATTGCTCTTGTAGAAGACGACTTGGCACTCAAAGCGTCTATCCTGCACAAGGCCGCAAGACCGGCATTATGCCATCCGCCGCAGCGGAAACGAATGACGAACAACGCCCCATAGTCAAAAAAACACTACAAAACCGCCACCAACACCCACCAAGCCAATAAATCGTCCATGTGATTTGGCTCACAGTCTAGGGTTCAGTCAAGCAATGAGCAGACCATCCTGTCAAGGCAAGCCAGTTGGGTTAGAATGCGCAACCTCACGATGCCACCCGGGACCCCGCCATGTCCGAGGTAGACAAACTGTTCGCCAGCCCCATCAGCAAAGTCGATGATTTCCGCTTCGACGACGCCGTCGCGCGCGTATTCCCCGATATGATCAAGCGCTCGGTGCCGGGCTACCCCACCATCATCGAGAGCATCGGCGTGATCGCCGGCCAATACGCCCAGCCCGGCACGCTAATCTACGACCTGGGCTGTTCTCTCGGCGCCGCCACCCAGTCCATGCGCCGCCACCTGCCAGTGAACGGCTGCCGCATTATCGCGGTCGACAACGCCGAAGCCATGAGCGAGCGCTGCCGGGAATACCTGAGCGCACAGGACGCCATGCTGGAAGAGGCGATTCCCGCCGAGGTGATCACTGCCGACATCAATACCCTTACGCTGCAGCCCTGCTCGATGGTGGTGCTGAACTTCACCCTGCAGTTCATCCCGCCGCATCAGCGCCTGGCATTGCTGCAGCGGATCCGCAAGGCACTGCTGCCGGGCGGCGTGCTGGTGTTATCCGAGAAGCTCAACTTTACCGACAGCCAGACCCAGAATGCCCTTGAATCCCTGCACTACGCCTTCAAGCGTGCCAACGGCTACAGCGAGCTGGAAATTGCCCAAAAACGCACCGCGATTGAAAACGTGATGCGCCCCGACCCGCTGGAAGTCCACCAGCAACGCCTGCACGACGCCGGTTTCAGCCATAGCCACCTGTGGTTCCAGTGCCTCAACTTCTGCTCGATGATTGCTCACACGTGATTGACTACAGCCCACTGCTCAACACCCTCCGGAACTCCCCGCTGGCCAGCTGGCATGCACCGCTCGCACAGGGCCTGCAGGCGCGCCTTGAAGAACTGCAGCACGGTGACCTTGAGCGCTGGCAACAAAGCCTGCGCAACCTGCCACCGCTGGCGGGTGTGCAGCACGACTTCAGCCACAGCGTCACGCTCAATGGCCCGCCGCTCGACGCACAGACGCAGCAGCAGTTGCATGACGCACTGCAGGGGCTGCATCCCTGGCGCAAGGGGCCGTTTCACCTGTTCGGCGAACACATCGACACCGAGTGGCGCTCAGACTGGAAGTGGGAACGGGTAGCACCGCATATCGACCTGCGCGGTCGCCGCGTGCTGGATATCGGCTGTGGTAATGGCTACTACATGTGGCGCATGTGGCATGCCGGCGCCACGATGGTAATCGGCGTCGACCCGAACCTGCTGTTTCTCAACCAGTTCGAGGCAGTGAAGCACTATTTGCCGAACGCCCCGGTCTGGCAACTGCCCTTCACCCTTGAAGACCTGCCGGAGCCGACCAACGCCTTTGACACCGTTTTCTCGATGGGCGTGCTCTACCACCGCCGCTCGCCGATAGATCATCTGCTGCAACTCAAGGCCTGCCTGCGCCCAGGTGGCGAGCTGGTGCTGGAAACGTTGGTGGTGGAAGGCGACGAGCATCACTGCCTGCTGCCAGAGGATCGCTACGCGCAAATGCGTAACGTCTGGTTCCTGCCCTCGGTGCCGATGCTTGAGCGCATGCTGCGCCGCGCGGGCTTCAAAGACGTGCGCTGTGTTGACCTCAATCGCACCAGCACCGAGGAGCAACGCAGCACCGACTGGATGCGCTTCAACTCGCTGCCGTCCTTCCTCGACCCCAGCGACAACAGCAAAACCATCGAAGGCTACCCTGCGCCGCTGCGCGCCACGCTGGTCGCCGAGCGACCAGCGTGACGGGTAACCGCACCATCAGCCGAACACGGCGACCGTCTGGCGACTGATAGCGACCAGCTCACCTGCCTTGTTCCAGACCATCGCAGCACAATGGCCGTAACCGTCGCGGGCATGCTCAATAGTAGCCTTATAGAGCAGTGCCTCATCAGCGGCGATTGCCGGTTGCGGCTGCACAAACTCGATGGTCCAGGTCAGCGAACTGGCCGGCGCCCGCTGTTTGAGATGCGGCAACACCGCTGGTGGCCAGACGTCGACCAACCCCACCAGATGCACCTCATCAAACTCGTCGAATGATTCTTCAAAGCGCATCCAGCCACCCATCTCGCGCTTGCGGCTGTTGGTGCAAGGGTAATCGCCAAAGGTCCAGCGGGTCTCAAAGTAGCGGAGAAAATTGGGCATGACGCCCTCGACGTAGGGCGTCCGCTGGCATTCATCCACCGGAGGAGCGCTCGGCGCCGGCTCTGCGGCCACATCAACGCTGGATTCACGGCCCGCGCCAAAGCTGCCCTGCACGATGCACATGGTCTGACCGTTTTGCACAGCACGTCCGAGTACCTGGGTAACGGCACGCCCTTCGCGCAGGATTTCGGTCTGCACCTGCATTGGCTCACCAGGCTGCACCGGGCCAACAAAGGTGATCGCCAGTGAGCGAACGGGACGCGGCTCGCTCAAACTCCCGCGCATGCCACGCAGGATCAGCGCTGCGACCAATCCGCCATAGCTGGCACGGCCCTGAGCCCACTCGGCGGGGATGGTGACACTGGCGTCGGAAGACTGATCAAAGGCCTGTAGCAGTGCAGAGAAGTTCATGAAGCGACATCCTGGATACGTAACAAGGCCGGCTATGGTAGGCCAGCCCGCGATCAGTGACCAGAGCTGTCTTGCTGTGCCTTGAGCCTCAACCCGCACAGCCAGCCGAGTGCCAGCCATGCTGCCGGAATATCCGGCCAATCCTCGTCAGCAGCGCCGGCCAGGTCATAGCTTCGCTGCCCAGCTCGCGCCATCAACCGCTCGTACCACCAGTCAACGTAGAAGCCGCGCCCGGTGGGGTGCTGCGCCGCTAAATCCGCTCGCAAACGCAGCGGCAGAGAACCGAACAGGCGCTCATCAATGGCCGAATAGATACGTTGCTCATTTTCAAGGTAAGCAGCCTTGGCTGCCGCTGGCGTTCCCAACTGATGCGCCAGCGCCGCCAGCTGGTCAGCATACTCGCGATGGGTTTTCAGCGGATTAAGCTGGCTGCGCCAGTCGATATGCAGACGTTCAACCGCCTCAATCAGGGTGACAGAGCCCGCGCTCGGCGCATCAAGCATGCTGGCCAGCCAGCGCCGCTGATACGGCCGTAACCGACGAATCCAGACCAGCAGCTCTGCGCTGCTGGAGCCTTCTCGCGGCCGCCACTGCACCGTTTCACCATCGGCTATTTCAGCAACGCGCGCCAGGCGCGCCGGCCACCCGGTAGGCAGCAGCTGCGCACGCACATCCTGTAACCGTTCAGACCATTTCCCCTGCTGCCTGGCCAACCGTTCCTGCTGCCGAGCAAGCCAGCGCTCGGCCAGCCAACGCCGTCGAGATTTATAAGCCGCCATCGATACTGCGCCCCAGGCGCTCCTTCATCATCCGAACAATGCCTCGATTGTCCTCGATCAGCTGCTGCTTTTCTGCCAACGGCGCCGCACGGCTGAGATCCAGCGTGAAATGCCCCAGCCGTGCGCTATATAACCCGACACCTAGGCCCTGCCCGATTCTGGCGGCGACCTTTTCCAGCAGGCCGGACAGCAAGGAGTCACTCAGCGCGCTCATCGCGACCTCCGTTCCGCCGGCCAGGGCAATATTGCGCAACACATGGCGCGCCAAACGCCAACGGCTGAAGCGCCCTATCGGTAGCCCGTAGCAGACCGCAACTCGCTGCATCAGCCGAATGTTTCGCCAGACTACCAGCAGCAGATCGACTGCCACCCAGGGACTGGATGCCACCAGCACTCCCGTCGTGACAGACTCCTGACGAATGATCTGACGAGCCTGCAGATCAATCGGCTGATAGAACTGCAGGTTCAGCCGCCGCGCCACCTCTTCGGCGGTGTGCGATCCGTCCAGCCCCGCACACGCCTGCTGCAGGACGGAAAGCAGCGGCGTTCCGGCATAGACCTGTTGCAGACGATCAATCCAGTCCACCGCCAGACGCTGATCATGCCCGCGCAACGCGCTTTGCATCTCTGCACGCAATTGCTCCAGCGCGCTCAGCCGATGACGCTGTCGGCGCAGGTCGCGCCAGGCGAGCAGACCGCTGCCGGCCAGCGCTGCACCCAGACCACCAACCAGCACGCCCCAGAGCGGTTGCCACTGCCAGGCAGCCCAGCTCCACTGCCCCCACTGCAGCCCTGCGCCGCCCAGTGCTGTCGCCAGCGCCAACGCCGCGACACGGCCCGGCCAGCGGCTTGCTGGTGGCGCATTCAGGGTCGAGGGCAGCGCAGGCTGAGCAGCATCGGCAAAGGCATCCGGCAGAGCGTCAGCGCTGCCCAGCACCTCTGTCGTGCGACTCGGCTGGGCCTCCTGCTGGTCCAGCCAACTGTCGAGAATTCGGGTTTTCTTTTCACTGCTCACAACTGTGCCCCCTCGATGATCCAGGCCACCAGATCATCCATCCGATAATGCTGAAATGGCTCGCTGCGATGCAGCCCGGGTGGCGGTCTGAGTGGCAACAGCTCGGGGCTATCGAGCTGCAAGGATTGGGGAAGGTGGGCAGGAATACTGCCCGGCCGATAACGTACCCAGCCATCCTGGCCCTCAAGGCCGGCGATCAGGCTTTCCCCCTCCTGGCGTGTGGCTCGGATCGCAGCCAGTGGCAACCCGCGAACATCAACACCGCCGTGACGCACGTCGGCCAGGCGGTCGAGCATCAGATCCTCCAGACACTGCTGCACCGAACGCTGCTGCTCCGGGCTCACCTTGTCCACCTTGGTCGCACAGAAAGCCAGCCGACGGATGCGCGGGGGAAAGCGCAGCAACCGCGCCAGGAAGTTGCTGCGACCATAGTCAAAGCTCGACAGCACGGCTTCCATAGCGTCTCGCAGATCCACCAGCGCGTGCTCGCCAGCATCCATTGGGCCAAGCATGTCGACCAGCAGAACCTGCTGATCCAGGTGGCGAAAATGTTCGTCATAGAAACCGCGCACCAGATAGTCGCGGTAATAGGAGAACCGTGCAGCGCAGGCGCCGTACCAGCTATCGGCAGATTCGCTGCTATGCCGATTGACCCGCAGCAGCGGAACGAATTGCAGCATCTCCGGCGCCACGCCGCTGCCGGGCTGCAAGAACCGGGCGGGCTGATTGCGCGAGAGGCCCGCCTCGCGGCGGCAGCGCAACAGAAACGCAGACCACGCATCTTTCAGCTCGGCGAGGCGCGCCGCGTCGACGGGTGCTGCCGGATCGATTGCCAGCAGTTGATCGCGCATCTCACCGGCGAGCGTGCGCCTGGGCTCCTGTTCCAGCCAGGCAGCCATTTGCTCGCACCATTGGCCGTAATCCAGCTGCAGCAATGGCAGGTCCAGCAACCACTCCCCTGGGTAGTCGAGAATCTCCAGTCGCAGCTGCTTCGCGGGTTGCACCTTACGCAGTAGCCCTTGCGGGCGAAATCGCAGATCAATGACCACGCGAGAAAGGTCCGCCGTGGAGTCCGGCCAGCGGGCGGGATTGGCGGACAGCGCCGCCAGCGACTCCAGGTAAGGGAACGGCTGGTCGACACCTTCGCGTTGCCAGCGCACGGACTCCAGCCGATCGAAAGGCGCGCGCCGCGCCAACAGCCCCTTGCTATGGTTCTCCAGCTGATTGATCAGGCTGGTGATGAAGGTAGTCTTACCCGCGCCGCTGAGACCGGTAACACCGATCCGCAAGCGCTGCTGCACCAGGCCTTCTGCGCGCTGTGCCACTTGCTTGAACCAGTTCGCACTTTTATTTTGCACGCTGCAGGCACTCCACAAATCGTTTATGGTCTATGACCAGTATTACACACCCATTTTTTGGAGAGAGGCCCCCCGTATGGCGTATTCGGATACTCACAGCAAGGCAATCGGCTACCTGCTCTGGATATTCGGGTTCATGGGGGCGCATCGCTTCTATTACGGAAAACCCTGGACCGGCACCCTGTGGTTTTTCACCCTCGGCCTGTTCTTTATCGGCTGGATTATCGACCTGTTTCTGATCCCCAGCATGGACCGTGAAGCTGATCGACGGTTCCGTACCGGCCGGGTGAACTTTAACCTGACCTGGATCCTGCTGACCTTCCTCGGCATCTTCGGCGCCCACCGCCTGTACATGGGCAAGTGGGTCACTGCGATCATCTACTTCTTCACCGGCGGCCTGTTCCTGGTCGGCGTGCTGTACGACTACTGGACGCTGAACGAGCAGATTTCCGTGGAGAACATGCGCCGCGAGTGGTGAGCGGCGCTGCGGGCATCATATCTCTGCCGGTTCGGCGCGCACCGCGCTGTGACGCCTGGTCGGCTTAAGCAGCAGCAACAGCGGCAAGGCGCAGAACGTAATCCACATCATCAAGCGGAAGTCCTGCAGATACGCCAGCGTCGCCGCCTGCCGGGTAACCTCCAGATTCAGCTTCGCCAGCCCGGCCGCGCTGTCCAGACTGTACGCCCCCTGCTCTACCGCCTGCTGAAGGGCGTGGCTAAACGGGTTGATGTAATCGGCAAAAGCGGCATGGTTGATTTGCGTGCGCTGAGCCAGAAAGGTCACCACGATTGAGATACCAATACTGCTGCCGATATTGCGCACCAGACTGAACAGCGCGGTAGCGTCATTCCGGTATTTCGGCAGCAAGGTGCTGAAGCTCAGCGTCGACAGCGGCACAAACACAAAACCAAGCCCAAAGCCCTGGGTAATCCCCGTGCGAATAATGTCGAACCGGCTGACGTTCAGATTGAACAGCGTCATTTCCCACAGCGAGAAGCAGGTCAATCCCAAGCCGATACCAATCAGCCAGCGCTCATCCACCCGGCCCGACAGTCGCCCCACGATCATCATTGCCACCATAGTGCCGATACCGCGCGGAGCCAGCACCATGCCGACATCAATGACCGGATAGTTCTTCAGGTTCTGCAGAAACGGCGGCAACAAGGCCATGGTTGCCAGCAGGATGATGCCGACCACAAAGATCATCATCAGACCGACCGTCAGGTTGCGATCCTTGAACATCTGCGGCTCAAGAAACGGATGCGCCCGCTTGGTCAGGATATGCACCACGAACAGATACATGCCAAGCACGGCCAGAATCGCCTCGATCCAGACCTCCGGACTGGCAAACCAGTCCAGCGTCTCGCCCCGGTCCAGCATCATCTGCAGTGAACCAATCCCCAGCGCCAGCAGCAGAAACCCCATCAGATCAAAGCGGCGCCCGCTGTTGGTTTCGGTCTCTGGGAGAAAGGCAACCAACCCCAGCCAGGCCAGAATCCCGAACGGTACGTTGATATAAAACACCCAGCGCCAGTTGTAATATTCCGTCAGCCAGCCGCCCAGCGACGGCCCGAGAATAGGGCCGACCATAACGCCGACGCCCCATACGGCCATGGCTGAGCCGTGCCTTTCAGGCGGGTTAGTATCCAGCATGACCGACTGTGAGAGCGGCACCAGTGATGCGCCGAAAACGCCCTGCAGCAACCGGAACAACACGATCTGCTCCAGACTCTGGGCGGCCCCACAGAGCATCGAGGCCAGGGTAAAACCTACAACCGCCGTTAGCAGGACTCGCTTGCGGCCGAAACGGCTGCTGAGGATACCGGTCAGCGGCATACAGATCGCCGCCGCCACGATATAGGACGTCAGCACCCAGGAAATCTGATCCTGCGTCGCACCCATCGTGCCCTGCATGTGGGGCAAGGCGACATTGGCAATCGTGGTATCCAGCGCCTGCATGATCGTCGCCAGCATGACCGACAACGTAATCAAGCCGCGCTTAATCGCCACATTGCCACCCTGAGCAGTCGCCGCACTCATCCCGCGCGTCTCACAATGACCAGCCAAGCAGACTGCGGCGATGACCTGTGTCAACCTCCACCAGGCTGCTCAGTCCAGCCAGCAGCGCGGGACCACCCTCCTCCTGCTGCAGGCGAATACGCACCGGCACACGCTGAACGATCTTGACCCAGTTGCCGGTCGCGTTCTGCGCCGGGATAACTGAAAACTCCGAGCCGGTTGCGGGGCTGAGGCTTTCGACCACACCGTGCCAGACAACATCCGGGTAGATATCAATATGCACTTCGACCGCCTGCCCGGGGCGCACATGGGTCAGATCCGTCTCCGGGAAGTTTGCTTCAACCCACGGGGCCTGCGAGCCGACCAATGACGCAGCAGAGCTACCCGCGTGCAGATACTGTCCCGGCTTGGGCAGATTACTGACCGTCCCCGGTAACGAGGCAAGGACCGTCGTACGGCGCAGATCCAACTGCGCCTCGTCCAGCTCGGCCAGCGCCGCCAGGTAACGCGGGTGCTCCTCCAGAGGGGAGTCAACGCTGCCGCCCAGCATCTGCGCCATGCGCTCCAGCTCCTGCTGCAGCACACCGACTTCCTGGCGGGCGATGTCGTTGGCCTGCTGAGCATTATCGAAGGCGGCGGCCGAGATGTACTGCTTGTCACGCAGGCTGGCCTGACGCTGCTCTTCACGCCCGGTGAAGTTGGCGCGTGTGCGCTGCAGCTGCAGCTGCGCCTGGGTTTCGCGGTAATTGGCCTTGAGTGCCGCCAGATCCGTACGCACCTGCGCCAGCTGCGCCTGCGCCTTGCTTACCGCAATTTCGAACGGCGCGGGGTCAATGCGAAACAGCGGCTGACCAACCTCAACCAGCTGATTTTCCTGAGCCAGGACCTCGACAACGGTACCTGAGACCTCAGCACTGACCGGCACCTTGTCGGCGCGCACGTAGGCGTTATCGGTTTCGACATAGCGGCCGCCATTCAGATAAACCAGCGCACCGCCTCCCAGCAACAGGGCAGGTAAAACAAACATCAACAGGAACCGACGGCGTCCGTTGGCGGACGGCGCAGCGGGTGTATGTGCATTATCAGTATGGTCGGTCATGCATGAACTTCCGTTGGTCACAGTTCAGTAAGCTGCTCAGGCAAGCAGCTGTTCGCGGATATGGGTCAGCGCCTTCATCAGCACCCTGACCTCTTCATCCGACAGGCCATCCAGCACACGCGAGGTAATCGAGTCGCTGAGCTGTTCGAACAGCGCCATGTAGGGCTCGGCGGCGGGTCGCAGGTAGAGCTGAAATGCCCTGCGGTCGGTCGGGGATTTACGGCGCTCGATCAAACCGAGCTGTTCGAGCTGGTCAAGCAGGCGGGTGAGCGTGATGGGCTTGATCTCGAGCACGTCTGCCAGTTCAACCTGACGTATGCCCTCAGATCGGGCGATATACACCAGCACACGGGACTGGGCCTGCGTCAGCGCGTGATCTCCGCGCTCCGCCTGAAAGGTGCGTCGAAGCAAGCGATATACATCGGCGACAAGAAAACCGAGTCGGGGTTTGGCGAGCATTTTTATGCACCACTCATAGTAAGCAATGCATACAATATGGCTTCATTACAAAATGTGTCAACACTGGAAATGGATGACACAAACAAAAAACCGTCGCTTGGCGACGGTTTTTTGTTTGTGCATTTCGGTCTAGACCGGATCGTTCCGGTTGAGCAGCTCCGGAGGCAAGTGCTGGATGTAATCATCCTCCTTAGGCGGCATCTGCAGGTGGAAGCCCTGTTCTTTGAGGTTATGCAGCACAGTGGCAATGTCTTCCTGCGCGAGCTTGCGCTCTTCATGCAGCACCAGATCCATCGCATGCTCACCGCGGCCAAACAACTGCATCAGCGCTTCCGGGATTTCGCTCAGGCCCTTTTCGCGCGGCACATACAGGTACATACCCTGCTTCTTGGTGCTGCGAAAAATTGAACACAAAACCTTCATTCAACTACCTCCACCGCGCTGTTGGCGGCCTTGAGCAATGCCTCACCCATAAGTTCACGGCGCCAGCCGCTCAACTCATCGGGCAAACGATAGGGGCCATTCGGAAAGCCGGTACGCACCATCGCTTCCAGCACCTTTTTGCGCAACATGATTTCAACGGCAATGCCTCGTGCCTCAGCCTCCTGCTGCCCCACTTTGCGCAGCACCTTGAGCAGGCGATTAGCTGCAGAGGGCAACGGCTCAGGCAACGTCTCGGGATAATCCGCTGGTGCAACGGCCTGGCCCTGACGAATCAGTTGCAGAATGGTTTCTCCCTCCTGGCGCACGGTACGCGGATGCATGTCCTCGATACGCGACAAGGCCTGCAAGGTATCCGGCTGGCGCTGCGCCAGCGGGCAAAGTGTGCGCTCGCGCAGCAGGCGGTTACGAGCCACGTCACGCGCGCGCGATTCACGCTCGCGCCAGGCAGCGAGCAGCTGCAAGATTGCCAGTTCAGCAGGTTTCAAACGCCAGGCCTGCTTCACCTGCTGATAAGCCTGATCCGGAGCAGTCACTTGGGCGGAAGCAGCAACCTGCTCAGCCGTATCCGAAAACAACCAGTCAGCTACGCCGGCTTCGCTGATGCGAGGCGCCATAATTTGATAGATCTCGGCCAGATGCTGGGCATCACGGGCGGCGTACTCAATCTGAGCAGCGCTCAGCGGACGCTGCAACCAGTCCGAGCGAGTCTCTTCCTTGGGCAGATCGATATCCAGCAGCGCACTGACCAGTCGGGAGTAGCCCATGGAGAAATCCATACCCAGGAATGCCGCCGCTAACTGAGTGTCGAACAGCGGAGCCGGAGCCGCGCCACAGAGCCGGGAAAACACCTCAAGATCCTCACTGCAGGCATGCAGCACCTTGACCACGGACAGATCTTCCAGCAAGGCAACAAAGGGCGCCCAATCAGTAATCTTGAGGGGGTCGATCAGGGTCGCCACATCGCCGTCTCCAATCTGGATCAGGCCGGCAATGGGATAGAAGGTTTCGGTACGAACAAACTCGGTATCTACTGCAACGTAAGGCAACTGCCGCCATTGTTCACAGCAGCGGGCCAGATCGGCGTCGTTGTCAATCATCACAGGTTGCGTCAGCGCAGGTGTCATGTGCAGTCTTTCCTAAAGTTGCGCGCAGTATAACCGATGCAGCCACACGCTGCCGTAGCCTCTGACTCGCGGGAAAGCTTCAAGTTTGACCGGGATCAACCGATATAGCCTGAAGACGGGACATACTGCCGCGCTGTCGCCAGAATGTCGTCTACAGCAAACGGTCTCAACATGCTCCGGAGTATGCATGCAAGCGTTCAAGAACCTGCCATTGAAATACAAATTCTGGGCAGTTAACGGCGTTGCTTTTGCGGCAACACTGATCCTCGTCCTCTTCGCCATCTGGGTCGAGCAACGCAGTATCGAGCAGACCAGGCAGGAACTCGCCAAGGTACTGGCCAGCGAGCAACCCGCTGATGGCAAGATTCATGGCCTGCACTGGATCAGCACACCCAACAGCGCCGGCTCTGCACCTGGGCGCTGGCTTGACGCCGGCCAGCTGGGCTCAAGTGGTCAGCAATACACCGGCGCCTGGATCGCCACCGACGGTCGCGCCCTGGCAGTCGAAGCACAAGGCTTCACCGCCCTGCTGCTGGCGCGCGCACCGCTGTATGCGGGGGTAGTCGCGCTGCTGATGCTGATGGTGCTGTTCTTCTCCCAACTGCTCATCCTGTTCATCACCCGCCACATCATCACCCTGCGCGACGTGATGCTGGCTGTAGAAAGCTCAGGCGACCTGACCTTGCGCGCCCCAGGCAACGGCAAGGACGAGGTCGGCTCCATGGCGCGTGCATTCAATGCGATGCAGGAATCACAGCAGAGAGTGGTCGGCTCGGTTCGTCAGGCGGCCCTGGAACTGGATCAGCGTGCCCGCGGACTGGCCGACACCATGACCCGCATGCGCGACGGGATGATCATCCAGCAAGGCGAAACCGACCAGGTTGCCGCCGCGGTCAACGAAATGAGCGCGACCGTGCAGGATATCGCTGGCAGCACATCGATTTCCCGCGACCAGTCCAGCCAGGCCAACGCCCTTGCGACCCGCGGGCGCGATCAGGTCTATCAGGTTCGCAAGACCATCGCCGGCCTGGTGACCAGCATTGATCGCTGCACCGAACACATGCATCAACTGTCCACTCACAGCCAGGAAATCAGCGGCGTGGTGCGAGTGATTCGCGAGATCGCCGAGCAGACCAACCTGCTGGCATTGAACGCAGCCATCGAGGCCGCGCGGGCCGGTGAGTCAGGCCGTGGGTTCGCCGTTGTTGCTGACGAAGTGCGCGCACTTGCGCAGCGAGTGCAGAACTCGACAGATGACATCCAGCGCATGATTGAAGCCCTGCAGACAGGTACCGAAGTCGCCGTGGAAGACATGCAGGCCAGCGCAGGTCTGACGCATGACTCAGTTCAGCAAGTTGCCGAGGCCGGCGACTCGCTGCAGGAAATCGCCGACGCGGTCAGCCAGATCAGCGAGGGCAACAGTGAGATAGCGTCTGCAGTAGAGCAGCAAAGTCTGGCTGCCGATGCCATCACCCAAAGCGTGGTAGAGATTCGGGACGTCACTGAGCGCACCGTTGAGCAAACCGCCCAGAGCGCCGACACCAGCGACCAGCTTGCCCGTCTGGCGCATCAACTGACCGAGGCGGTCAGCCGCCTGCGAACCTGAATCAGAAGGCGGCGCCTCGCAGCGCCGCCAGTACTGCTACTCCAGAACAATCCGCCCGGCGTTGTTCGCCAGCGTGCTGGCCCCGATACCCTTCACTTCGGCCAGCGACTCAACCGAGGCAAACGCGCCGTGCTCAGTACGATAGGCAACGATGGCATCCGCCTTCGCCTGCCCCACTCCCTGCAATACCTCGGCAATCTCGGCGGCGCCCGCGGTATTGATATTGACCGTCGGCCCACCCTCCTCCTGCGCCCAGCTCGGCGAGGCCAACAGCACACTCAAGGCAAATCCCAGCACAGCAATCAAGTGACGCATCTTTCATTCTCCGTGTAATGGTTGAATGCCGCACTGAAGGAACATCACTCCAGCGGTATCCCTGCGGCACGAAGGACGCTAAAACAAAAAGGCCGGAGAGCGAATCACTCTCCGGCCTTGATGTGACAGATAGCGCAACAGCGCAAACAAGTCAGGACTGGGCGTCGAATCCGCGCTGCAGATCAGCCCGAATATCCTCCAGCTCTTCCAGACCAATAGCCAAGCGGATCAAGCCATCACGAATACCCGCAGCCTCGCGTGCTTCCGGCGTCAGACGCCCGTGCGTTGTCGTCGCCGGGTGCGTGATGGTGGTCTTAGCGTCGCCCAGGTTGGCGGTAATCGACAGCAAGCGAGTCGCATCGATGAAACGCCATGCAGCCTCACGCCCACCGCGCAGTTCAAAGCTGACCACAGCGCCAAACGCGCTCTGCTGCGCCTTGGCCAGTTCGTGCTGGGGGTGCGACGGCAGGCCGGCGTAATACACATGTTCAACCTCGGGGCGCTGCTCCAGCCACTCGGCGATCTCTTGGGCGGACTCACAATGGGCACGCATGCGCAGACGCAGCGTTTCAAGCCCCTTGAGAAAGACCCAGGCATTGAATGGACTGAGGGTTGGCCCGGCGGTCCGAAGGAACCCGACCAGCTCCTGCATTTGCTCGCGTCGACCTACCACAACGCCACCAAGGCAGCGCCCCTGACCGTCGATGTACTTGGTAGCCGAGTGCACAACCACGTCCGCACCGAGCGCCAGCGGCTTCTGCAGCGCCGGCGTACAGAAACAGTTATCCACCACCAGCAGAGCGCCCTGTTCCCGCGCGATGGCGCCAAGTGCACCGATATCAGCCAGTTCTGCCAACGGGTTCGAGGGCGACTCCAGGAAGAACATCCGAGTATTGGGTTTGCACGCTGCGCGCCAGGCCTGCGGGTCCGTCAGTGGCACATAATCCACCTCGATCCCGAACCGCTTGAAGTACTTTTCAAACAGCGTAACGGTCGCGCCAAACACGCTGCGTGATACCAGGATATGGTCGCCGGCAGAGCACAGACTCATGACCGTCGCAGTGATAGCCGCCATGCCCGAGGCTGTTGCCACAGCCTGCTCGCCACCTTCCATCACCGCCATGCGCTCTTCAAACGTGCGCACTGTCGGGTTCATGTAGCGTGAATAGACATTGCCGCCGGTCTCACCGGCGAAGCAGGCAGCCGCCTCGGCTGCGCTGCGAAATACATAACTGGAGGTCAGGAACAGCGCTTCACCGTGTTCCGCCTCGGGTGTGCGACGCTGGCCAGCACGTACTGCCAGCGTATCGAAGCCTGCACCGTCCAGATCACTGTCCAGTCGGCCGGCCTGCCATTGTTCGCTCATTAAAAAAACCTCACTGGCCCTGCGGCTCAATACAACCGCAGGAAATCAATTATTGTGCAGGTCGATGATCGCACTTACCCGTTCAACGGTAGATTTGGCGGCATCGTTACGCGCCTGCTCGATACGATCAAGATACTGTTCGTTGACGTCGCCCGTCACGTATTCACCATCAAAGACCGCGCAATCGAAGTGTTCGATCTTGACCTTGCCACCACCAACAGCGTCTTTCAGGTCATCAAGATCCTGATAGATCAGCCAGTCCGCACCAATCAGCTCGGCCACCTCGTCAGTGGTACGGCCATGCGCAATCAGCTCGTGGGCGCTGGGCATATCGATACCGTAGACGTTCGGGTAGCGTACCGCGGGTGCCGCCGAGCAGAAAAACACCTTCTTCGCACCCGCTTCGCGGGCCATCTGAATGATCTGCTTACAGGTGGTGCCGCGCACGATGGAGTCATCGACCAGCAATACATTCTTGCCACGGAACTCCAGATCGATCGCGTTCAGCTTCTGGCGCACAGACTTCTTGCGCGCAGCCTGCCCCGGCATGATGAAGGTGCGACCAATGTAGCGATTCTTGACGAAGCCTTCACGGAATTTGACGCCCAGCTGATTGGCCAACTCCAGCGCCGAGGTGCGACTGGTATCGGGAATCGGAATAACCACGTCGATGCCGTGCTCGGGACGCTCGCGCTGGATCTTCTCCGCCAGTTTCTCGCCCATGCGCAGGCGTGCCTTGTAGACCGATACGCCGTCCATCAGCGAATCAGGACGCGCCAGATAAACGTGCTCAAAGATACACGGAGAGTACTGCGGGTTGTCGGCGCACTGTCGGGTGTACAGACGGCCGTCTTCCGTAATGTAGACCGCCTCGCCCGGTGCCAGATCGCGGATCAGAGTAAACCCGAGCACATCGAGTGCAACGCTTTCCGAAGCGATCATGTACTCGACGCCCTCGTCGGTGTGACGCTGGCCGAACACGATCGGGCGAATCGCATTGGGATCACGGAAGCCGACGATACCGTAGCCGGTAATCATCGCGACTACCGCGTAACCACCACGGCAACGCTTATGGACCTGGCTGACCGCAGCGAACACGTCTTCCTCAGTTGGCTGCAGCTTGTTGCGCACCGCCAGTTCGTGGGCAAATACGTTCAGCAGCACTTCCGAATCGGAGGTGGTGTTCACGTGACGCAGGTCAGACTCGTAGATTTCACGAGACAGCTGTTCAACGTTGGTCAGGTTACCGTTGTGCGCCAGGGTAATGCCGTACGGCGAGTTGACGTAGAACGGCTGAGCCTCGGCAGAGCTGGAGCTGCCCGCAGTGGGATAGCGAACGTGACCAATACCCATCTGGCCAACCAGACGCTGCATGTGCCGCTGCTGGAACACATCGCGCACCAGGCCGTTATCCTTGCGCAGGAACAGTCGCCCCTGATCGCTGGTTACAATGCCGGCGGCGTCCTGGCCGCGATGCTGCAGGACGGTCAAGGCATCATAGAGCGCCTGATTGACGTTCGTTTTGCCCACTATGCCAACAATGCCACACATGCCTGAGTACCTTCTCGGTTAAGGGCGGCTCTGTCCGGGAGTGCCGGATCAGCGACCCGCCATTTGCAGAATGAGATTTTTCGACCAGTCAGCGACCAGCAGAAAATGGGGAATCACCACCGATTCACGCCACCAGGCATCCGCCTCAACGGGTGCCAGGCTTAACAGACCGACTGCGACTACCACCAGCAACGCACCACGCGCTGCGCCGAAAACCATGCCAAGAAAGCGGTCAGTACCGCTGAGACCTGTCGCCTTGACCAGTTGGCTGATCAGGTAATTGACCAGCCCGCCCAGCAACAGGGTCATGACAAATAGAATGGAACACGCGGCGATGACCCGCAGGGAGGGCGTTTCGATATAGGGCGCCAACAGCTCTGCGAGTGCGCCACCGAACAGCCAGGCAACCAGCCCCGCAATAACCCATGTCAGCAGGGACAATGCTTCCTTGACGAAGCCTCTGGTCAGACTGATCAGGGCCGAGACTGCAATGATGGCAACGATAGCCCAGTCAACCCAAGTCAAAGACACGATTAAGTACCCTGTTCTGCAAAGGCCGCCATTCTAGCAGAGCTGGCCCGCCCATCGAAACAGCAGAATCAGCCTCGACCGCTGTCCGCGTCGTAGGCGACAACAAAGCCCTTGTTACCGCGCTTGCGTTCCAGCTCGTCACGCAGGCGGGTAGCCGCCTCGCGGCTGGCCAACGGCCCGACGTAGACACGGGTAATAGACTTGCCCTGCACGGTCGCACTGTAGGTATAGGCGTTGTAACCCTGGGTGCGCAGCTCTTTGCTGAGACCCTCGGCGTTCGATGCACTCGAGAAGCTGCCTAGCTGGATAACCCAGTCACCCGTCACCGCCGGCGCGGCTACAGGGGCGGGCTCCGTAACCGGTTCAGGCTCTGCAGGCGCAGGCGTCGGCGCAACGGCGACTGAAGCAGCAACTGGCGCAGGCTCCGGAACCTCCGACACCGAGGTCGGCATATCCGGCACGGCAGCCGGCTCCGGCAAGGGTGCTGGAGCAACCGGTTCCATCAATTGCGAGTCGAGAACCGGCGCCTCAGGCACCTCGACTTCAACTTGCACGGTCTCGTCCTGCCCCGACAGCAACATTGGCAAGAACACCACCGCGGCGATGATCAGCACGACAGCGCCAATGATGCGTTGCTTCAGACCTTCATCCATCCTCAGATACTCCGGCATGTTCAGATAGCCAGAGTATGGCGTCGGCAACACAGAAAAACGACCCAAATATGACAACTTCCGTGCTGACATCGGAACTGGCCAGCGCCAGTTCAATTGCCTGAGCAATGGATTCGCAGCTGGTCGCTCGCTCACCTGACGCCGTCAACCCGGCAGCCAGCGCCTGTGCAGGCCGGCTGCGCGGACTGGGCAGCGGCGCGGTAAACCAGCGATCAAACACCCCGTGCAACTCAGCGGCCACGCCATCCAGATCCTTGTCAGCCAGCAGTCCGAACACCGCCACCCTACTGCGCGCGCCATCCACCCGCAGGCTCTCTGCCAGAAAACGCGCTGCATGCGGGTTGTGTCCGACGTCAAGGCGCAGATCACGGTCGCAGTCTTGCCACCTGATCCGGCGCGCCTCAAGGCGCCCGACAGCACTGGCCGACTGCAACGCCGCGGCGATTTGGCTATCGGCAAGATCAAATCCCGCCGCCCAAAACGCCTGCAGCGCCACCGCAAGGTTATCCCGAGGCAAGCTTACCGCCGGCAGCTCCAGCGCCCGCACGCTCCCCGCCCTGTCGACACCCTCAACACGCCAGCAACCATCAGCCATTACCCGCATGCGGAACTCACGATCGCGTTGATAAAGCTGACAATTCAGGCGTGCAACGGCATCGGTAAACGTCGACGGCAAATCACGCTCACCACTGATAACCGGGCGCCCCGTGCGCATGATGCCCGCCTTCTCAAAGGCAACTGATTCGCGGGTCCAGCCCAGGTACTCCTGGTGGTCCAGACCGATGCTGGTTACCACCGCAACATCCGCATCCACCACGTTGACGGCATCCAGCCTGCCGCCAAGGCCAACTTCCAGCACGACAGCGTCAAGCTTCGCCTGCTGGAACAGCCAGAAAGCCGCCAGCGTGCCGAACTCGAAGTAGGTCAGGGAAATATCGCCACGCGCATGATCAATGGCCGCAAAAGCGTCACAGATCGGCTGATCGCTGGCCAGATCGCCGTTGATTCGAATGCGCTCGTTGTACTGATGCAAGTGTGGCGAGGTGTAGCAGCCGGTGCGCATCCCGTTGGCTCGCAAGAGCGCATCCAGGGCAGCACAGGTGGACCCCTTGCCGTTGGTACCCGTTACGGTAAAAACACACGGGGCTGGGCGCAGCACGCCCAGTCGCTCAGCGACGGTACGTACCCGCTCCAACCCCATGTCGATTTCGCTGGGATGCAAGGCCTCCAGCACGGCCAGCCATTCGGCAAGACTTCGCTGCGACATCAGGCCTCGTCGGCAACCTCTGCGGAGGGCTCCGGAGCCGGTGCGCCGGTCAGCATTGCCAGCATGCTGGCCAGACGATCACGCATCTCGATACGCGAGACGATCATGTCCAGCGCACCGTGCGCCAGCAGGAACTCACTGCGCTGGAAGCCGGCTGGCAGCTTCTCACGTACGGTCTGCTCGATAACCCGCGGGCCAGCAAAACCGATCAGCGCATTCGGCTCGGCAACGTTCAGGTCACCCAGCATTGCCAGACTTGCCGATACGCCGCCATAGACCGGATCGGTCATGACCGATACGAACGGAATACCCTCTTCACGCAGGCGGGCCAGCGCGGCGCTGGTTTTCGCCATCTGCATCAGCGAGAACAGGGCTTCCTGCATGCGCGCGCCGCCCGAAGCTGAGAAGCAGACATAAGGAACCCGATCGCGCAGCGCCGCTTCGGCACCACGAACGAAACGCGCACCCACCACGCTACCCATTGAGCCGCCCATGAAGTTGAACTCGAACGCGCTGGCCACGATCGGCGCACCCTTGAGCTTACCCTGCATGACGATCAACGCGTCCTTCTCGCCGGTTTCCTTCTGGGCCGCGGTCAGTCGATCCTTGTACTTCTTGCTGTCACGGAACTTCAGCCGGTCAACCGGCTCCAGCTCGGCGCCCAGTTCGGTACGCCCTTCCGGATCAAGGAAAATATCCAGACGACGGCGCGCACCGATGCGCAAGTGGTGACTGCACTTTGGGCAGACATCCAGATTTTTCTCCAGCTCGGGCCGGTACAGCACCGCATCACAGGAGGGGCATTTACGCCAAAGGCCCTCGGGTACGCTGCTTTTCTGTGCTTCGGAGCGCACGATGGAGGGAATCAGTTTGTCCACCAACCAGTTGCTCATCGCCTTTCCTTCTCTGAAATTGTCTTGTCCGCCTGCCCGGCATCAAACGCCAGAACAGAGCATTGTTCAGTGGTCCATTGAACTGCGCATTTCAGCCACGATGGCAGAGATGGCTGCCCGTGCCTGGTCCGGATTGTCCGCATTGGCGGCAATCTGATTGACCAGCACCGAGCCCACCACGACACCGTCGGCAACCTCGGCAACCGCAGCCGCCATGGCGCCATCGCGAATACCGAAGCCGACACCAATCGGCAAATTGGTCACCGTGCGCAGCATGTCCAGTTTCTTAGCTACATCGGTGACGTCCAAAGCACTGGATCCGGTCACACCTTTAAGAGAAACATAATAGACATAACCGCTGGCCTGATCGCAAATCAGGCGGGCGCGCTCGGCTGTGGTAGTGGGTGCGAGCAGGAATATGGTGTCCAGACCCTGCGCCTTGAACAGCGGCACGACGTCCGTCGCCTCCTCGGGCGGCAAATCAACGGTCAGCACGCCATCAACGCCCGCCGCTGCAGCGGCCTTGGCAAACTGCTCGTAACCCATTTTCTCGACCGGGTTCAGATACCCCATCAAGACCACCGGCGTCTCGTTATCACGCGTGCGGAACTCGCGCACCATCTCGAGTACCTGACTCAGGCTGACATGGTGCGCGAGCGCGCGCTCCATTGCCAACTGGATGACCGGGCCGTCAGCCATAGGGTCAGAGAATGGAATACCCAGCTCAATGACGTCGGCGCCGGCAGCGACCAGCTCGTGCATCAGCGGCAACGTCACCTCAGGGCTCGGGTCACCAGCTGTGATGTAGGGAATAAGCGCCTTGCGGCCAGCAGCCTGCAAAGCGGAAAAACGGGCTTCAATTCGGCTCATGAAGGTCTCTTTTAAATGCTGATGCCGTCAATGCCGGCGACGGTGTGAATGTCCTTGTCACCGCGACCGGACAGGTTGATGACTACGATCTGTTCGGGGCTCATGGTCGCAGCCAACTTCATGCCATACGCAACCGCATGACTGGACTCCAGCGCCGGCATGATGCCCTCGACGCGAGTCAACTCACGAAACGCGTGCAGCGCTTCATCGTCGGTCGCATCCACATAGTCAACCCGGCCAATGTCCTTGAGCCAGCTGTGCTCCGGCCCCACGCCCGGATAGTCCAGACCGGCAGACACGGAGTGAGTTTCGATAATCTGGCCGGCTTCATCAGACATCAGGTAGGTCCGATTACCGTGCAGCACGCCAGGCTTGCCCGCGCTCAGCGGCGCCGCGTGTTCGCCGGTCTCGATGCCGTGACCACCGGCTTCAACACCGTACATGCGAACGCTTTCATCGTTGAGGAACGGATGGAACAGTCCGATGGCGTTGGAGCCGCCACCGACACAGGCAACCAGGGCATCGGGCAGACGACCCGCCTGATCAAGACATTGCTGACGTGCCTCGCGACCAATCACGCACTGGAAGTCGCGGACCAGTTCCGGATACGGGTGGGGGCCGGCAACGGTGCCGATGATGTAGAAGGTATCGTCAATATTGGTTACCCAATCGCGCATCGCCTCGTTCATCGCATCCTTCAGGGTGCGCGAACCCGAGGTTACCGGAATCACTTCCGCACCCAGCAGCTTCATGCGGTAAACGTTCAACGCCTGCCGGCGCACGTCCTCCGCGCCCATATAGACCTGACACTTCAGCCCAAGACGCGCGGCAACCGTGGCGGTCGCCACACCGTGCTGGCCGGCGCCGGTTTCAGCGATCACACGGGGTTTGCCCATGAACTTGGCAAGAAGCGCCTGACCGATGGTGTTGTTCACCTTGTGCGCGCCAGTATGGTTGAGGTCTTCACGCTTGAGGTAAATCCTTGCGCCGCCAACTTTGGCCGTCAGGTGCTCAGCAAAATACAGCGGAGACGGACGACCCACGTAATGGGCCAGGTCGCGATCAAACTCAGCCTGAAACTCGGGATCGGCAGACAGCTTGCGATAGACGCTTTCCAGCTCATCCAGCGCCTCCATCAGCGTTTCCGAAACAAAGCGACCACCGTAGGGGCCGAAATGACCACGCGCGTCGGGAACCGCGGAGTAATCGATAGGGTTGGAATCAGACACGCTTCACCTCTTGTACAAACGCGTTAATTTTTGCCACATCCTTGATGCCCTTGCTCGCCTCGACCCCACCACTGACATCGACGGCCCAAGGGCGCATTTCAGAGATCGCCTGCTGCACGTTATCGGCAGTCAAACCACCAGCCAGAACCAGATTCCAGTCGCGATTGCCCGGTACCAGGCGCCAGTCAAATACCTCACCGGTACCGCCGGGGACACCCGGTTTGTAGCTGTCGAGCAAGATACCGCTCGCACCGGGCCAACGGGCCGCAACGTCCGTCAGTTGCTCGGCACTCTGCACACGGACGGCTTTCAGGAACGGCCTGCCAAACTGCCGGCAATACTCGTCAGTTTCGTCGCCATGAAATTGCAGCACATCGAGTGGAACCTGAGAGAGCACCTCGCGCACATAGTCTGGCTCGGCATCAACAAACAACCCGACAGTCGTCACAAACGGTGGCAACGCGGCCACAATGTGAGCGGCCTGACTGGCATCAACAGATCGAGGACTGGGCGCGTAAAACACCAGCCCGATCGCATCAGCACCGGCCTCAGCCGCCGCCAATGCGTCCTCGACCCGGGTAATCCCGCAAATTTTTATGCGCGCCATTTAACCTGCTCTGGGGTCTGCTCGTAAGGGCTCGATGGTAGCAGATCGCGTCATGGGCGTCAGTTTGCCACATCGGGGAGTGCAGACAGGAAGTGCGGCCCCAGGTAGCGCTCAGGCAAGGCGAAGGATTCCGGGTAGGTCACATCAACCAGATACAAACCGTAGGACGGCGCCGTCAGACCACCCTGCGCCCTGTCACGCACATCGAGCACCTGCTGCGCCCACTCCACTGGCTGCTCTGCGCAACCAATCTGCATCAGCACACCCGCGATATTGCGAACCATGTGATGAAGGAACGCGTTGGCGCGAATATCCAGCACGATGAAACGACCGAATTCCAGCAACTCGAGATGATGAATTGTCTTGATCGGAGACTTGGCCTGGCAGCCAACAGCACGATAGGAGGTGAAATCATGCGTACCAACCAACGCCTTCGCCGCAGCGCGCATGCGTTGAATATCAAGCGGCCGATAATTCCAGGTAACCTCGTGCGCAAGATGCGCCGGCCTGATCGGGTCGTTATAAATTACATAGCGATAGCGCCGCGCAACCGCGGAAAAACGCGCATGAAAATCCTGGCCGATCGGTACCACCCAACTCAGCGAGATATCCGCGGGCAAGTTCGCATTGGCGCCATGGATCCAGTTACGCGGCGAGCGCACTGCTTCGCTGTCAAAATGAATCACCTGGCAGGAGGCGTGAACCCCGGCGTCAGTCCGGCCCGCACAAAAAATCTGCACTGGGTGATTGGCGACACGACTAAGCGCCTTCTCAACCGCCTCTTGCACACTGGGTACGCCGGGCTGCTGGCGCTGCCAGCCGCGGTAGGCGGTGCCCTTGTACTCAACACAAGCGGCAACCCTGGAAACAACTGCGGCCGCCTCAGGGGCGGCCGCAATAGCTACTTCTTGTTCACTCATCAGTCAGCCAGACGCTCCATCATGCCCTGAGCTTCCTGCTTCTGTTGATCGGTGCCCTCTTCGATTACCTCGTTGAGGATGTCACGCGCGCCTTCCTGGTCGCCCATATCGATATAGGCACGAGCCAGATCAAGCTTGGTGGCGCATTCATCGGTTCCCGAGAGGAAGTCGAACTCGTCATCCTCTTCATCCATAGCGTCCAGGGCTGACAGCTCTGGCGCCTGTTCGGCAGCGGCTGGTGCCACGTCGTCCAGCTCCGGCAACTCAAAATCCTCGAGCGACATCTCAGCGTCGGCTGGCACCTCAATATCCTCCGGCAACGCCATCTCTTCCGGCAGATCAAATTCCGCGAGACTGTCATCCTGCAGCGCGCTTACCTCATCGGACAGCTCCAGTGAGAGTTCACTCGCTGCCGAGTCAGTACCCTGTACCGGCTCGTCACTCATCGCCGCAAAGTCCGCCAGCAGGTCATCCGCTTGCAGGTCATCAGTCATAGCGAGATCAAAGTCCGCCTCCAGCGGCGA
This sequence comes from Pseudomonadaceae bacterium, assembly GCA_038114645.1. GTDB lineage: Bacteria > Pseudomonadota > Gammaproteobacteria > Pseudomonadales > Pseudomonadaceae > Halopseudomonas. The sequence continues at coordinate 83,404 of JAYNRF010000010.1, forward strand.
CGCAGCAGGCGCAGACGCCGACTCATCCTCGACTGCTGGCAGCTCAAGGCCGTCAACATCCAGATCAAAGTCATCCAGCTCGATGTTTCCGACCTCATCACCAGCTACCTCCGGCTCAAGCGCCATTGGCTCTGCCGGCTCGGGCTCCTGCGGCAGGGGCATATCCAGACCGTCTTCCAGATCAAAGTCCAAGTCAAAACCGTCAGCGTCCACCGCTGTTTCCGGCTCGGCCGGGGTGTCCTCTGCCGGAGCGTCAAAAGTCAGGTCCGCTACAGGCGCCGCCTCAGACGCGTCCCCGAGATCAAACTCGCTGAAATCGAAGTCCATGTCGGCGTCGTCTTCGACCTTCTCCGCCACTTCCACCGCATCCGTCGCAGGCTGGTCGAAGCCGGACAGCGCGTCGTCATCCCATTGCGCAGCGGCGGCCGCAGCGGCACCCGCAGCGGCCGCAGCCATCAACGGGAATCGTGCATCCAGCTCCGCAACGCGGGTGGAATCAGGCGTGTTGGCGAGGACTGCCTCGCGCTGCTCAAGGTAGCCTTCGCTGTGCTCCAGCAGACCTTCAACTTCCATCAACTTGAGGCGCAGCTCGTCGCGCTGAGGGTCAGCTGCGACAGCGGCCACCAGCACCTCACGCGCCTCTTGCGGCTTGCCGTAGGCGAGCAGTGCATCCGCTTCGACTAGAGGGTCGGCCGCCAAGTCCAGATCATCGCCACGGTCAAAACTATCAGCGTCTGCCAGGGCAACATTGAAATCATCAGCCTCATCACCATGGTCACCATCTTGCCCGGCAGCATCGGCGATAAAGTTATCGGCCATGGCCTCTTCACGACGCGCGTTACGGCGTGAAACCGACATCAGCACCATCAGCAGCAACAATATGGCGACTACACCACCGCCAATCATCACCATCTGGTTCTGCATCAAACCTCTGAGCATCGCCATCGGGTCGGTGTCGGCCGCCGCGACAGGAGCCGCTTCAACCGGGGCGACCGGTTCTGGTTCGGCGACTGGCTCTGGCTCAGCGACCACTTCGGCGGCAGGCGCATCCTCAGCAACCGGCTCGACAACGCTTTCATTTACCGCTTCGGCAACGTCTTCGGCAACATCAGCCACCTCTTCCGACGCTGTTTCAACCTCTACGACCTCGTCTACTACCGGGGATGCCGCCGGCTCAGGCTGTGCATCAGGAGCGCTCTCAGCCTCCGCAACCACTTCGGGCTCGGGTTCCGCAGCCTCGACGGCGTCAACAGCCGCTTCTGCAGCGACTGCAGGCTCAGCGCCCGCTTCAGCCACCTGCTGCTGCAGCGCGGCAAGCTGGGCATCCTTCAGCTCCAGCAAGCGTTGCAAGGTTTCCAACTGACCCTGAACATCGCCCAGACGATCAGTCATTTCAGCCTTTTCGCGCTCAGCGGCGTCCAACTGTTCCTTGGTACGATCCAGCGCATCGCGCAGTTGCTGCCCACCGGCATCGACACTCTGGTCGCCCGCCGCCTCAGCGGCCTTGCCCTCGGAGCCGGAGACCAGACGAAGTGAGTCCTGACCACTCACCGCCTCAGGTGCAGCCCCTGCAGACTGACGCTCACGCGCGTCCAGCTGGGGCGCTTCGGCCTGAGCTGCGGTCGGAGCGCGGCGCCCGTCCCGCCAAGCGGTATTTTGCGCTGCAACTTCGGCAATCGCCTCGGCACTCGTGCGTGCGGCCGCCTGCTCGGCAGTCGGCAGGGTCAGTGTCTGGCCAGACTTGAGCTGGTTGATATTGCCGTTAATGAAAGCGTTCGGATTCAAATCCTGAATCGCCAGCATGGTCTGATGAACACTGGCGCCCTGAGGGCGATTACGCAGCGCCAACTCCCAAAGAGTGTCAGAGCGCGTCGTGGTCAGCTGGCCGTCACGGGCGGGCGCCGCTGCCGACGAAGATGTCGCAGCAGAAGTGGATGCAGGTGCAGAAGCCGGCGAAGACACCGCCGCCGCCGAGGCGAGCCCTGCAGGGCTCGGGCGCGCCGCCGCAACCTGCGGAGCGGACAAAGAGACCGGCGCAGCAACGCTGGTGCTGCTGACGACCGGCGTCGGTGAATACATGGGCGGATCAAGCAGGATGGTAAATTCACGCAGCACGCGCCCGGATGGCCAACGCACTTCCATCAGGAAGTTAAGAAACGGCTCGTTAACGGGACGACTGGAGGTAACGCGAATGACCGAACGGCCGTTGGGCTTTACGACCGGCTGGAACTTCAGGTCGGTGAGAAAGAAAGTCCTATCAATGCCCGCTCGCCCGAAATCATCGGGCGATGCCAACATGGTGCGGATCTCATCGCCAGACAGATCCCGCACCTGGGTGAGGTCAATCTCCGCATCCAGCGGCTGGTTCAACGCGGAGTTCAGATGGATATCGCCGACCCCTAATGCGTGAACCATTCCGGACGACATCACGGCACTTGCAGCGGCGACAGCGATAACCAATTTGCGAACCATAGCGAAAATCCTTTGCTCTTATCGTTTTTTCACGTCTCAACGCACCCTGTTGCTCAGACTGGCCTACGCCAAAGGCTCCCCACCCGGCCCGAGCATGTTGCAGCTGCAACGTAACGCCCAAACGGTCTTTGTCTGCAAAACCTAACCTGCTTGATACAAAAACACCAGCAAGTATCGATTACAAATAGTCTTTTATCAATAAGTCGGCAATCGCCAGACTGTTAAGTGCGACACCTTTTCGCAGATTATCAGACACAATCCACAAATGCGTCGTGTTCGGCTCTGCCGCATCCTGACGAATACGTCCCACCCACACCTCGTCCGACCCGGTCGCATCGGTCACCGGGGTTGGGAAACCGCCGGCGCCTTCCTTGTCCAGCACCTTGATACCCTTGACCCGACGCAGCACGTTACCCACTTTCTTGCTGTCGAGCGGCTCAGCGGTAGTCACCTGCATCATTTGCGCGCTGCCGTAGAACAGTGGAACCAGCACGCAGTTTGCCAGCACCGGCACCTCACCCAGACCCAGCACATCAACAATACCGTTGACCAGATCCCGCTCTTCGCGACTCGCGCCGGAGGCGTCGATATCACTGGTACAAGGCAACAGGTTGAACGCGGCCTGCTTGTCGAGCACACCACCCTTCTCAATCGGCTGACCGTTGAGCAGACGACCGGTCTGCATTGCCAGGCCTTCTACCGCCGCCTTGCTGTGGGTAGACATGGATTGATAGGTCGAAATACTCACGCGCCGCAGATCCGACATCCCGGCAAGCGCCTTCAACACCAGCGCACTCTGCACGACCTGCGCATCCGGGCAGGATACTGCACGGCGCTGCGCCGCATCGGCCAGTGCCTGGGGGTTCACCTCTGCAACGACACTGGCGCCCTGACCCGCCAGCAGACCTGTCGTATCGACCACCAGTGCCCCCGCATCACGAATGGCACCGATGCACTGTAGACCGAATTCCCGCCCGCCCGCGACGATCGCGACAGCAACTGAGGAAAAATCAAAGGAGGACAGCGCCTCGACACGCACACTCTGCCCCTTGACCATACGACGCTCACCCGCCTCATCGTCGACATCGACCAGCGCGATGGAGGAAAACGCGTACTCCTGCTCGTCCAGCATGTTGACCAGCATGTCCCCAACCAGACTGCTGACACCAACAATCGCCACACCCGTTGCTTTGCTCATACCCTGCCCTTCGTTCATTTCATGCATCACACAAACACAAAGGGCACCCCGACGAAACGGGATGCCCTGATCGCTACCGCAAACGCGCCAGACGCGCTGCGATCAACCTTCCTGCAGAATCCGCAGCATGCGGCGCAGCGGCTCGGCTGCACCCCACAGCAGTTGGTCACCTACGGTAAAGGCTGACAGGTACTGTGACCCCATGTTCAGCTTGCGCAGACGACCTACCGGCACGCTCAAGGTGCCGGTAACGGCAGTTGGGGTCAGACCAACCAGGGTGTCTTCCTTGGTGTTCGGGACGACCTTGGACCACGGATTGTGCTCGGCCAGCAGGGACTCGATGTCCGCCAGCGGCACATCCTTATTCAGCTTGATGGTCAGCGCCTGGCTGTGGCAACGCATAGCACCTATGCGTACGCAGATACCATCAACCGGGATCGGACGACCGCTACGACCAATGATCTTGTTGGTCTCGGCCTGCGCCTTCCACTCTTCACGGCTCTGACCGTTTGGCAGTTGCTTGTCGATCCACGGAATCAGGCTGCCGGCCAGCGGCACGCCGAAGTTGTCGACCGGGAAGGAATCGCTGCGCAGCGTCGAGGCGACAGTGCGGTCGATCTCCAGAATGGCGCTGGCCGGATCAGCCAACTGGTCAGCAACGGACGCGTTGATTGCGCCCATCTGACTGATCAGCTCACGCATGTTCTGGGCACCGGCACCACTGGCTGCCTGATAGGTCATGGCGCTCATCCACTCGACCAGGCCTTGCTCAAACAGGCCACCCAGACCCATCAGCATCAGGCTGACGGTGCAGTTGCCGCCAACGAATGTCTTGATGCCATCACGCAGCGCCTGATCGATGTTACGACGGTTAACCGGGTCCAGCACGATAACCGCGTCATCTTCCATACGCAGAGTGGAAGCCGCATCGATCCAATAGCCTTTCCAGCCCTCGGCACGCAGCTTGGGATACACCTCACTGGTGTAGTCGCCGCCCTGACAGGTAATGATGACGTCCATCGGCTTGAGTGCTTCAAGGTCAAACGCGTCCTTGAGCGCAGGAATGTCTTTACCAATATCAGGACCCTTGCCACCTACATTGGAGGTAGTGAAAAACACCGGATCGATATCGGCAAAATCATTCTCGTCGCGCATGCGTTGCATCAGCACTGAGCCGACCATGCCACGCCAACCAACCAAACCAACTTGTTTCATAACAACAACCCCCGTGGGGTAACAGATTCAAAGACACATACGCCCGGCCGAAGCCGGGCGTAAATGGATAGTCGAACAGATTACAGGTTTTTCAGTGCTGCGACCACGGCGTCACCCATTTCCGCGGTACCGACCTTACGGCAACCTTCGGACTGGATATCACCGGTGCGCAGGCCCTGATCGAGCACCTGACTGACCGCCTGTTCAATGGCATCAGCAGCCGCCACCTGAGCAAAGCTGTAACGCAGCATCATCGAGACCGACAGGATGGTCGCCAGCGGATTGGCAATGCCTTGACCTGCGATATCCGGCGCACTGCCGTGACACGGCTCGTACATACCCTTGTTGTTCACATCCAGCGACGCCGAGGGCAGCATGCCGATCGAGCCAGTCAGCATGGAGGCCTGGTCAGACAGGATGTCGCCAAACATGTTGTCGGTGACAATCACGTCGAACTGCTTGGGCGCACGAACCAGCTGCATCGCCGCGTTATCGACGTACATGTGCGACAGCTCGACTTCCGGGTAGTCCTTGGCGACTTCCTCAACCACTTCACGCCACAGCTGGCTGGAGGCCAGAACGTTAGCCTTGTCGACCGAGCACAGCTTCTTGTTACGCACCATTGCCATGTCGAAACCGACTTTGGCAATGCGGCGTACTTCACTCTCGCTGTAGGGCAGCGTGTCGTAAGCCATGCGCTCGCCGTTTTCCAGCGTGGTACGCTCGCGCGGCTTGCCGAAGTAGATACCGCCAGTCAGCTCACGCACGATCAGGATATCCAGACCGGAAACGACTTCCGGCTTGAGCGTGGACGCTTCGGCCAGTTGCGGATACAGAATGGCAGGACGCAGGTTGCCGAACAGACCCAGCTCGGAGCGAATCTTCAACAGGCCGCGTTCGGGCCGCAGGGCCGGATCAATGGTGTCCCACTTCGGGCCGCCAACCGCGCCCAGCAGAACGGCATCGGCAGCGCGGGCGCGCTCAAGGGTTTCGTCGGCCAGCGGCACGCCATAACGGTCGTAGGCAGCGCCGCCTAGATCGTCAAAGCTCAGCTCAAAGCCCAAATTGAACTTGCTGTTAGCCACTTCAAGCACTTTGACCGCTTCGGCCATGATCTCCGGACCAATACCGTCGCCCGGCAGGATCAGAATCTGTTTACTCATGTCGTTCCTCGTAATCATTCATGGTGCAGAGCGCCATTCGCTCTGCACCCGTTATTCAGGCGCGGCGCGGATCAGGCGTCGCGAAACAGCCAGGGCTGACGCTGCCTGTGGCCGGCTTCGAAGGCACTGATCGCCTCGGCATCGCGCAGGGTCAGGCCGATATCATCCAGACCATTGAGCAGGCAGTGCTTGCGGAACGCGTCAATCTCGAACGCGTACTGCTTGCCGTCTGGGCGGGTAACCGTTTGCGCTTCCAGATCAACGGTCAGTTGATAACCCTCGGTCGCTTCACATTGCTCGAACAATTCATCCAGCGCCTCGTCCGCCAGAATGATCGGCAGCAGGCCGTTCTTGAAGCTGTTGTTGAAGAAGATGTCGGCAAAGCTCGGTGCGATCACCGTGCGGAAGCCGTACTCATCCAGCGCCCACGGCGCGTGCTCACGAGAGGAGCCGCAACCGAAATTCTCACGCGCCAGCAGCACACTGGCACCCTTGTAACGCGGGAAGTTCAGCACAAAGTCTTCGTTGATCGGACGTTTGGAGTTGTCCTGATTCGGCTGACCGACATCCAGATAACGCCACTCGTCAAACAGGTTCGGACCAAAGCCGGTGCGTTTGATCGATTTCAGAAACTGCTTCGGAATGATCTGGTCGGTGTCGACGTTGGCACGATCAAGCGGGCAGACCAGGCCGGTATGTTGGGTAAAAGCTCTCATCGGGGCACTCCTCAGGCCTGCATCAATTCGCGAACATCAATGAAACGGCCGGTCACCGCAGCGGCCGCCGCCATTGCCGGGCTGACCAGGTGGGTGCGACCGCCGTTGCCCTGACGACCTTCAAAGTTCCGGTTGGAGGTGGACGCGCAGTGCTCGCCACTTTCCAGGCGGTCCGGGTTCATCGCCAGACACATGGAGCACCCGGGCTCGCGCCACTCAAAACCGGCTTCGATAAAGATCTTGTCCAGACCTTCCTGCTCGGCCTGCGCCTTGACCAGGCCAGAGCCCGGCACAACCAGCGCCTGTTTGACAGTGGCAGCCACCTTGCGACCCTTTGCGACCGCAGCGGCTGCGCGCAGGTCTTCAATGCGCGAGTTGGTGCAGGAGCCGATAAACACGCGATCCAGCTGGATGTCGGTGATCGGCTGGTTGGCGGTCAGGCCCATGTACTTGAGCGCGCGCACGATGGAGTCGCGCTTGACCGCATCACTTTCGGCAGCCGGGTCCGGGACGTTCTGATCAACTGCCAGCACCATTTCCGGCGACGTACCCCAGCTGACCTGCGGTTTGATGTCTTCGGCGCGCAACTCGATCACGGTGTCAAAGTGCGCATCGGCGTCGGATACCAGGTCTTTCCATGCCTCTACGGCACGGTCCCAGTCCGCACCCTGCGGCGCAAACGGACGGCCCTTGACGTATTCGATGGTCTTTTCGTCGACCGCCACCATGCCAACACGGGCACCGGCTTCGATAGCCATGTTGCACAGCGTCATGCGGCCTTCGACCGACAGCTCACGAATCGCACTGCCAGCGAACTCCAGCGCGTGACCGTTGCCACCCGCGGTGCCGATCTTGCCGATCACGGCCAGCACGATGTCCTTGGCAGTCACGCCAAAGGGCAACTCGCCCTCAACGCGCACCTGCATGTTCTTCATCTTCTTGGCGACCAGACACTGGGTAGCCAGCACGTGCTCAACTTCAGAAGTACCGATACCGTGCGCCAGCGCACCAAAGGCGCCGTGGGTAGAGGTATGCGAGTCACCGCACACGACGGTCATACCCGGCAGGGTCGCGCCCTGCTCCGGGCCGACAACGTGAACGATGCCCTGACGCACGTCGTTCATCTTGAATTCGAGGATGCCGAAGTCGTCGCAATTCTCATCCAGCGTCTTGACCTGAATGCGCGAGACTTCATCAGCGATAGCCTCCAGGCCGCCCTGACGCTCGGCCTTGGTGGTCGGCACGTTGTGGTCTGGAGTGGCGATGTTGGCGTCGATGCGCCATGGCTTGCGGCCAGCCAGTCGCAGCCCTTCAAACGCCTGAGGCGAGGTCACTTCGTGGAGAATGTGACGATCGATATAGATCAACGCAGAACCGTCATCCCGTTGTTTAACGAGATGGTTGTCCCACAGCTTGTCATACAGCGTTTTCGCAGACATGGGTTACTCCTGGGCATCAGACTGTGGCCACCGTCATGCGGCGGCTCTTTCACTGGGCACAGAATAATTTTTGCCCATAAATAAAACAAAGGAATATTATTTATAAAACAGATAACCAACTGGAATGCGAAATGGATACTGCGAATTTGCAGGCCTTTCTTGCTGTCGCCGAGACCGCCTCGTTTTCACGCGCAGCCGAACAACTGCATCTGACCCAGCCAGCCGTCAGCAAACGCATCGCCATGCTGGAACAGCAACTCGATGCCCGGTTGTTTGACCGCATCGGCCGCCATGTTTCGCTGACCGAAGCCGGCCTCGCACTCAAACCCCGCGCAGAACAGGTACTCAGCCTGCTGAATGATACGCGCCGCGCCTTGAGCAATCTATCCAGCGAGGTGTCCGGTCGTCTGAGTATCGCGACCAGCCACCATATCGGACTGCACCGCCTGCCACCGGTACTACGCGAGTTTACCCGCCGCTACCCGCAGGTCTCGTTCGACATCCAGTTTCTCGACTCGGAAGTCGCCTACGACAAGGTGCTGCACGGCGAGATCGAGTTGGCGGTCATTACCCTGGCGCCGGAAGTCGAGCCGCCGGTCATCGCCGAACTGATCTGGGATGACCCCCTGGATTTTGTCATCGCCCCGGAGCACCCGCTTGCCCGCCAGGGCTCGCTGGAGCTGGCTCAACTGGCCGCCTACCCGGCAGTTTTCCCCGGCACCAATACCTTTACCCATAAGGTCGTCAGCGATCTATTTGAGCAACACAAGGTGCAACCTCAGATCAGCATGAGTACCAATTACATGGAAACCATCAAGATGATGGTTTCCATCGGGCTGGCCTGGAGCGTGCTGCCGCGCAGCATGCTCGATGAGCAGGTCAGCGTGCTGCAGCTACCGTCCGTCCGCCTGCAGCGCGAGCTCGGCTGCATCTGGCATAGCGGCCGAACCCAGTCTAACGCGGCCCTCGCACTGATCCAGCTACTTCGTGACGCCCGTCACCAGTCGGGCTAAATCATACCAACGGTTACTTGTCCCCCCCGGACTCCGGAGCTAAGGTCAGTAAACATGGAAACAACCGACGCAGAGCGGGTAGAAGCCCGACCTGCATCGGTACCGGCGCAACAGCACAATCTGCGCCACTGAATGGATCAGAAACCCATGCCAGGTAACACAGGCGCTTATCCACCGGATGCGGCTGACGCACCCGAGCTACCCTTCAACGTGCTATTCCATGGCATGCCGTGCCCTGCCCTGCTCGTCGACCTGCACAACGACCAGATCCTTGACCTCAACCCGGCCTTTGAACAGCAATTTCAGTGGCTGCGCAAAAACCTGATTGGCCAACCGGCCCGCAACCTGCCGCTGTGGGGACGCCCCGCCCATTGGCGCGCCCTGCTGCGCGAAATGGAGCACGCAGGCAACCTGCGTAATCGGCGCATCAGCTTGCTGAGCCGCGACGGTCAGTTGCAGCACTGCCAACTGAATATGGACGTCATCGGCCACACCGGCAGCCGTCAGTTACTGATCTGCGCGCTCCCCATTCCAGCAGCGCAACAGGCCGCCGACCCGGACTACCGCGCCGCCTTCATCGCCAGCGGCGCCGCCCAGGTGATCATGGATCTGGACAATCGCCGGATTCTTGAGGTCAACCCCTACTTCGAACAGCTCAGCGGGCTGACGAATCAGCAGTGTCAGGGAAGAAACTTTGTCGAGCTGGGCATTATCCCCAGTGATACCGGGGAGCGCCTGTACAGCCGGCTCTACAGCGGCGGCGGCTTGGAGGCCGAGGAAGTCAGCGTCACCCTGCCCAGCGGTGACAGCGCAACTATTCTGCTGCACACCGCAACCATCACGCGCGACGGGCATCACCATCTGATCGCCACGATCCGCGATGTAACCCCGCAGAAGCGCCGCGACCTCGCCCTTGAAGACAGTCAGGAACGGCTCGGCATGGCGCTGGATGCCGCCCAGATGGGGATATGGGATTGGCAACTGAGCAGCAATACCCTGCACTGTTCCGCTCGCACCGCCGAACTGAACGGCCTGCCAGCCGAAGACTGGCAAGGCCCGGCCAGGCACTTTTTGCGGCAGGTTGTCAGCGAAGACAAGCGCGCTATCCGCAAAGCCTTGATCGCCATCTACCGTGGCCACCAGGCGCACTACAGGCTGACCTACCGGGTACCGCACGGCAGAGGTACGCGCTGGCTTCAGGCAACGGCCACCCTGCACCTCGATGCCCTGGGGCGCCCCGCGCGCATGATCGGCACGCTGATGGACATTACCGACCAACGCAAGAGCCAGAATGCCCTGGTGGAGAGCGAAGCCAAGTTTTCGATGCTGTTCCAGAGTGCGCCGGATGCCTACTGCCTGATCCACAGCGAAAGCCAGCGCATCATCGAAGTGAATCAGAGCTTTTCACGCACCTTTGGCTATCCCTCACTTGAGCTGATCGGCCATACCCCGCAGCAGACCGGCCTGTGGAGCAATCAGGCCGCGCACGGCCCGCTGAACGAAGCCATCAAGGGCATCCGTGACCTGCATGACCACACTGGCACCTTCGCCACCCACACAGGTCACGTGCTGCTGTGTGAAGCCTCCACCACCAAACTGCGCATTAACCGTCAGGACTGCGTGCTGTTCAGCTTCCGCGACATCACCGCGCGCACCCAAGCCGAATCTGCCTTGCGGGCCTCGGAAGACAAGTTTGCACGCGCCTTCAAGGGTAGCCCGGACTCGATCACCATCAGCGAGAAAGCCTCAGGCCGTCACCTGGAAGTCAACGAAGGGTTCTGCAGACTGACCGGCTACCGCGCCGAAGAGGCGGTAGGCCGCACCTCCAGCGAGCTGGGATTGTGGGTTGACCCGCAGGAACGCGACGAGCTGATCCGTCAAATGGACCTGCACGGCGGCGTGTACCACCGCGAACTGCGCATTCGGACTCGCGAAGGCATCGAGCTGACGGTCGCTGTATCCGCCCAGCCGCTCGCCGTCGATGGCCTGGACTGCGTGCTGCTGACCGCCCGTGACGTCACCGAACAGAAGCGGATCGAGGCCAAGGTCAAGCATCTGGCCTACCACGACGCGCTGACCAACCTGCCCAACCGCCTGCTACTTAGCGACCGACTGAGCCAGCTGAACGCGCTGTACCAACGGCACGCCCTGCGCGGTGCCCTGCTGTTTTTTGATCTGGACCACTTCAAGCACATCAACGACTCGCTCGGCCACTCCTGCGGCGACGCCGTACTGCAGGAGGTTACCCGTCGACTGCTGAACCGGGTTCGTGCCGAGGACACCGTCGCGCGTCTGGGCGGTGATGAATTTGTCGTTCTGCTAAGTGGGCTCAACAGCACCGGGGTCGCCCTGCGCGAGGAAGTAGCCCATACGGCAAAAGAGCTGCTGGCCGCTATTTCTGCGCCTATGCAGGTCGAAGGGCACGCCCTGCAACTAAGTGCCAGCATCGGTATTGCACTGATCCCTGAACACGGCGACGGCGCCGAAGACCTGCTCAAACGAGCGGATATTGCGCTTTACCGGGTCAAGGAAGACGGTCGCGACGGCATCGCCTTCTTTGAACAGTCCATGCAGGTGGCGGCCAGCGAGCGCCTCGCCATCGAGTCAGAGCTGCGCAAGGCCTTCAGCGCCGAGCAGTTTCAACTTCACTATCAACCCCAGGTTGCCTACGGCAGCCAGCGCATTTTTGGCGCCGAAGCGCTGCTGCGCTGGCACCATCCACGGCGCGGCATCATCGGCCCCGCCAGCTTTATTGATGTACTTGAGCAAAGCAGCCTGATTTTCGAGGCCGGGCGCTGGATTCTGAATCAAGCCTGCGAGTGCATCGCCAGACTGCTGGCCGACCAACTGGTTGACCCGCAAACCTTCTGCCTCAGCGTCAATATCAGCCCACGCCAGTTCCGGCACAGCAGCTTTGTTGACGACGTCCTCGGCGCGATTCAGCAGCATGCCATCCCGACCCGCTGCCTCAGTCTGGAAATCACCGAAGGCATCGTTATCGAGAACATCAACGACACCATCGACAAGATGAACGACCTGCGCAATCACGGTGTGCATTTCTCGATTGACGACTTCGGCACCGGCTACTCCTCGCTCAGCTATCTCAAGCGTCTGCCGGTTGACCTGCTGAAGATCGACCAGTCGTTTGTGCGCGATTGCACCCGCAACGCTAACGACGCCGAGATCATCCGCGCGATTATCGCTATCGCCTCCAGCCTGCGCATGGAGCTGATCGCCGAAGGCGTCGAAAACCGCGACCAGCTGAACTTTCTCCATGAACAGGGCTGCGACCAGTTCCAGGGCTACCTGTTCAGCCCGCCTGTGGACGAACACCAGTTCCGCACACTGCTGACCAATAGCGACTTCAGCCAGGCAACCTGAACCGCCAAGTCCGTCACAAAGCCGACACACGGCTGCACCGCAGCGGAACCTCCGCGCACGGGGCGTAGTCCATATACGCATGAACCGCAAACCCTGCGGTGGAAGAAATCATAGGCAATAAGGAGTTTTCATCATGAACAAGTCTATGTTGACGGGCATTTTGGTGGGTGCGGCGCTGGCAACAGCCGGCGGCGCCATTGCGGGTTATACCGCGTTCGCGGACAGAACCCCGACCGAAGCGGAAGTTCTTGATGTTGCCGAAATCACCCAGACCCAGCGCACACCGCGCGAAGTCTGTAATGACGTCGCTGTAACCCGCCAGAAGCCGGTACAGGACGAAAATCGCCTGCTTGGCACCATTGCCGGTGCTGTTGTCGGCGGTGCACTGGGTAACCAGGTCGGTGGCGGCAACGGCAAGAAAATTGCCACCGTCGCCGGCGCGGCCGCTGGTGGTTACGCTGGTAACCGTATCCAGGAAAACATGCAGAACAACAGCACTTACACCACTACCGAACGTCGCTGCCAGACCGTCTATGACAGCCACGACGAAGTGGTCGGCTACAACGTCCAGTACCGTATCGGCGACCAGACCGGCACCGTGCGCATGGATCACAAGCCGGGCAGCACCATCCCGCTGAAAGACGGCGAGCTGGTACTGAGCAGCAACTAGTTGGTTGCCTGCAGTAAACAAAGCCGTGACGCTTGCGCGCCACGGCTTTTTGCTGCGCGCCCCACGAAAACTGTAATGCCGCGACATGTCCTGCCGCCCCCATGCACACCAGAACGGCCGGCTACGGCATGCCGTGGGCCTACGCCAACCCCTCTGTACTTTCCCGACACAACGCCAGCCAGCGCTCCACGCCCGCACTGCGAAACTTCTGCCTGTGCAGAGCAAAGTAAAAGCGCCGATGAAAGTCGCGATGCGGCACCGGCAGTGGCACCAGTCGTCCACGCTTGAACGCATCGACCAGCGTAATCTCGGACAGGCAACCAACACCCAACCCGGCCTCGACCGCTCGCTTGATGGCTTCGGTGTGTTGCAGCTCCAGCTTGATATTCAGCTCAGGCAGCAAGCCGTGCATGGCCCACTCAAAGTGCTGACGCGTCCCTGAGCCGGGCTCACGAACGATCCAGGCGGCGCTGAGCAGGTCGTCATCGGTCAGCCAGGGTTTGCCGGCCAGTGGATGATCAGGCGCGCAAAACACCACCAGCTCATCATCCCGCCAGTGGATCATCTCCAGATCAGGGTGACGGCTCTCCCCTTCGATCAAGCCCAGATCAAGTTCAAAATTCGCGACCTTGCGTACAATCGTCTCGGTATTGGCGACCTCCAGCTCAACCCGCGCGCCAGCCTGTTCACCCATGTAACGGGCCATGATCTCGACCGCCAGGTAGTTGCCGATACTCAGCGTGGCGCCGACCTTCAGGTGCCCAATATCCTGATGCCGGGCCAGCGCGCTTTCCAGGCTGCGCGCCTGCTCCAGCAGCGCCTCGGCCCGCGGCCTGATGCTTTCGCCCAGCTCATTGAGCTGCAGGCGCTTGCCGACCCGGTCAAACAACTGCACATCGAACTGACTCTCCAGATCCTTCAACGCGCCGCTGGCCGCCGACTGCGACATAGACAGGCTGGCCGCCGCGCGGGTGAGGTTTTCATGGAAGGCGGTAGCAAGAAAGACTTCGAGCTGACGCAGGGTGTACTTCATAATCGGTTTTTCCGAATAGTTATATATGGATTACCCGTTTCGCCGATAGATTAACCCTGCGTAGACTCCCCGGCCAAGAGATGTTCACTTCTGGAGGCGTCATGTCAGGTTTCAACACCGAAAAAGTACTCAGCGTGCACCACTGGACAGATACCCTGTTCAGCTTCAAGACCACCCGTGATCCCGGTTTCCGTTTCAAGAACGGCCACTTCATCATGATCGGTCTGGAAGTCGAAGGTCGCCCACTGATGCGCGCCTACAGCATCGCCAGCCCGAACCACGAGGAAACCCTGGAGTTCTTCAGCATCAAGGTGCCAGACGGCCCACTGACCTCGCGCCTGCAGAACATCAATGAAGGCGACCAGATCATGATCAGCCGCAAGCCGACCGGCACACTGGTGCTGGATCACCTGATTCCCGGCCGCAACCTGTATCTGCTGAGCACCGGCACCGGCCTGGCGCCGTTTATCAGCATCATCCAGGATCCGGAAACCTACGAGCAGTACGACAAGGTGATCCTCACTCACGGCTGCCGCAACGTCAGCGATCTGGCCTATCAGGAGCTGATCAACGACATCCTGCCGAACAATGAGTACTTCGGTGATCTGGTACGCGAGAAGCTAATCTACTACCCGACCGTGACCCGAGAGCCGTTCCGCAATCAGGGCCGCCTGACCGACCTGATGAGCAACGGCAAGCTGTTCGCCGACATCGGTCTGCCGCAATTTGATCTGGAACAGGATCGATTCATGCTCTGCGGTAGCCCGAGCATGCTCAAGGACTGCTGTGAGATTCTCGACGCCAACGGCTTCAAGGAAGCCCGTCACGGTGACCAGGGTCACTACGTGATCGAACGCGCGTTCGTCGAAAAGTAAGAAAACAGGCGTAATCAAAAGGCCCCGACGCTCGCGCGCCGGGGCCTTTTGCTAAACCTTGTTGCCACGCGGCCCGGCAATAAACCAGATAATCAGCCCAAGTAGCGGCAGCAATACCACAAGCAGAATCCACAGCAGTTTGATGCCCATCTCGGACCGACTCTGCATGATGTTGATAATGGCCCAGATATCACCGATCAGTATCAGTAGCCCAACAAGACCGCCACCCATTCCCATATTCATTGCCTTCCCCCTTGGCATTGGTGTGTCCACCACACTATAGAACATGCAGGGAAATCAGATATCCAGCGGCAGTAACCCGACCAGCACCGGCGATGTCAGCGGATGATAAACCAGCGCCGCCTCATCCGCCGCCGCGTCCTGCCAGCGGCACTCAACTCCCGCAGCGGGCAATATGGCCTGTTCGAGATTCGCTGGCAGCGCGATACGGTCACCTTCGCGCAACGCAATCACCAGCGCCCAGTCACTGGCGCCAACGCACAGCCGCAGCTGCCCGGCCAGCACCGTTCGGGTAATTGCACCGCAGCAGAACACATTGGCCTCAGTCAATTGCTCCTCAACCTGCTGGTAGGCTGGCATGCCATGCGCATGATGGGTACGACTGACGGTGTCGGGCGGCGCACCGGCATCGGCGCAAGACAGGGACACCCCCAACTCGTCCAGCGTGCGCCGGATATCCTCAAGATGGGTCAGCACCCGTTGCGGGCACCGCAGGTCTGCGCGTTCGTAGACTGCCAGTATGCTCATCAATCCCCCGTATTCAGTCGGCTGAGCGCAGCCGCAGGCTCAGGATAACCGCCGCGGCAAAAGCGGCCAGCGCGGCAACGGCGAAGGTCAGCGCCGGGCCGACACCCTGCCAGGCATAGCCTGAATAGAGCGCGCCCAAGGCACCACCAACGCCAGCCAGCGTCGCATAAAGTGCCTGCCCCTGTCCCTGATACCTTTCGCCAAAGCGCTGCTGAACGAAGTGAATAGCCGCCACATGGAAGGCGCCAAAGGTGGCTGCGTGAAGTATTTGCGCGAAGATCAGCACCGCCAGATGCTCGGCCAGGGTGCCCAGCAACACCCAGCGCAGCGACGCAATCAGAAAGCTCGCGACCAGCAAGGTACGCAGGCTGAACACGCCCAGCACCCGATGCATGACCAGAAACAGCACGATTTCCGCAACCACACCAAGCGCCCACAGCGCGCCGATCAGCCCGCGCCCGTAGCCCAGCGACTCCAGATGGATGCTCAAAAACGTGTAATACGGGCCGTGCGAGAGCTGCATCAGTGCAACACACAGGAAAAAAGCGGGGACGCCCGGACGCCATAATCGCCGGAGGAAACCGTCAGCGTGTTCCTGCCCAGCGGCAGGTTGCTGCGCAGGCGACGGCACCAGCGCGCTGCACAAGCTGATCAGCAGCATGATGCCGAGCATCGCCATCGGGTACACGCCCATGCCCTCGCGCTGCAGCAACATGCCGAGCAAAACGACGGTAAGGATGAATCCCACCGAGCCCCAGAGCCGGAGCTGGCTGTAACGGGAAGACTGGCTACCCAGATGCGCCAGGGTGATCGCTTCAAACTGCGGCAGCACCGCGTGCCAAAAAAAACTGTGCAGCGCCATGATCGCCGCCAGCCACCAGTAATCCTGACGCCAGAAGATACCGGCGAAGGTCAGTGCGGTCAGCAGCGCTCCCACTCGAACAATCAGCAGGCGCTGGCCGGTAGCGTCACCCAGCCAGCCCCACAAATTCGGCGCAATGCAACGCATCAGCATCGGGATGGCAACCAGCTCACCAATGCGAGCAGGCTCAAACCCGAGGGATTCGAAATACAGCGAGAGAAATGGCGCTACTCCGCCCAGCAGGGCGAAGTAGGCAAAATAGAAACCGGACAGGCGCCAGTACGGCAGTGGCGAACCTGTGCCCACGCTCACGGCTGACCGCGCCAGCTCAGAGCTGACCCAGCACCGGGGTCGTCACCTTCACATCGGCATTCTGCGCACGATGACGCAGCAGGTGGTCCATCAGCACCAGCGCCATCATCGCTTCAGCAATCGGCGTTGCACGAATACCCACGCAGGGGTCATGGCGACCTTTGGTGATCACGTCGACCGGCTGCCCATTGACGTCGATGGAGCGGCCCGGCGTGGTGATACTGGAGGTCGGTTTCAGTGCCAGGCTCGCAACAATCGGTTGACCAGACGAAATACCGCCCAGCACGCCACCGGCCTGATTGCTGACAAACCCTTCCGGCGTCAGCTCGTCGCGGTGCTCGGTGCCACGCTGCGCCACCGAGGCAAAGCCGGCGCCAATCTCGACGCCCTTGACCGCGTTGATGCTCATCAGTGCGTAGGCCAACTCGGCATCCAGACGGTCGAAAATCGGTTCACCCAGCCCCGGCGGCACGCCTTCGGCGACGACGGTGATCTTGGCGCCGACCGAGTCCTGATCACGGCGCAGCTGGTCCATGTAGGCCTCCAGCTCGGGAATCTTGTCCGGGTCAGGGCTGAAGAACGCGTTGTCGTTGACGCCTTCCCAGCTCTTGAACGGAATCTCGATCGGGCCGAGCTGGCTCATGTAACCGCGAACCTGAATACCTTGCGTGGCAAGGTATTTCTTGGCGATGGCGCCAGCCGCCACGCGCATGGCAGTTTCACGCGCCGAGGAACGGCCACCGCCACGGTAGTCGCGC
Organism: Pseudomonadaceae bacterium; assembly: GCA_038114645.1. GTDB lineage: Bacteria > Pseudomonadota > Gammaproteobacteria > Pseudomonadales > Pseudomonadaceae > Halopseudomonas. The sequence continues at coordinate 101,279 of JAYNRF010000010.1, forward strand.
AGGCCGTACTTGTGGTGATAGGTGTAATCGGCGTGCGCCGGACGGAACAGATCCTTGATCGCCGAGTAGTCCTTGGACTTCTGATCCGTGTTGCGAATCAGCAGACCAATCGGGCAGCCGGTGGTCACTCCTTCAAACACCCCGGACAGAATCTCGACCTCATCGGGCTCCTGACGCTGGGTAGTGTGACGGCTGGTGCCGGGCTTGCGGCGGTCCAGATCGCGCTGCAGGTCTTCGCTCGACAGCGGCAAGCCGGGCGGGCAACCATCCACAATGGCAACCAGCGCGGGGCCATGGCTTTCGCCGGCCGTGGTGACGGTGAAGAGGGTACCGAGCGTGTTTCCAGACATACCAAGAACCTGATCTAAACGTGGGCAGGGCGGCAGTATACCCGCTGGCCGCGGACGGTGACAGCCTGCAGCCCGGCGCGTAGGCTACGTCCTCCTAATAGTTTCCGGAGCTGCCCGATGAGCGAGCTGTTGCCGCTACTGCTACCCGACAACCTTGCCCCGCACTGGGCGTTGCTTCTTATCGTCGCCGCTGCCCTCACCTCTGCCGTCACCGCGGCTATGGGCGCAGGCGGCGGCGTGATGTTGCTGGCAATCATGGCGCTGGTCATGCCTGCGGCAGCAATTATTCCGGTCCACGGCATGGTCCAACTGGGTTCCAACGCCAATCGGGCGTTGATGACCTGGCGGCATATCAACTTCCGCGTCATCGCCTGGTTTGCCCCCGGCGTCATCCTGGGCGCCTATGCCGCCAGCCTGCTGCTGGTGCGCCTGCCACTGGAGGTGGTGCAGCTCAGTATTGCCCTGTTTATTGTCCTGCTGTGCTGGGGTCCTGCCATTCCGAAAGTGGCTACCGGTCCAATCGGCACCCTGCTCGCCTCGGCCATCACCAGCTTCCTCAGCCTGTTTGTGGGCGCCACCGGCCCGTTGGTGGCGGCGTTCATCAAACAGCAACAGGCTCACCAGCGGCTGCAAACGGTCGCTACCTTTGCCGCAGCCATGACGTTACAGCACCTGCCCAAAGCCTTCGCCTTCACTGCTGCCGGCTTCATCTTCCACGACTGGCTGGCGCTGATCGCTGCCATGATCGCCGCCGGGGCCGGTGGCACCTGGCTCGGCCTGCACCTGTTAAAACGCATGAGCGACCATCATTTCAGCCGCCTATTCAACGTCGTGCTAACCCTGCTGGCGGCACGCCTTGCCTGGGAAGCAGTTCACAACTGGCTGGCATAACACGGTAAAAAAGCGCTACTACATTACAGAAAGGCGGCAAATCGCCGATAAACTGCGGGAGGGATGCCACAAATCGCATCCGCAGTACTCAGGATCACCGAATGAACCCAACCGACACGCTGGACGAGACCCCCTCGCCGGAGCACGCCGCCCCGCGGGATCCGTTCGCGCGCGCGAAACCGTCGGATTTTTACTGGGTCCAGCTCAAACCGGTGTTCAAGGCACGCATCCTGGTGCATCCCGAGCGACTGGCGCAAATCGCCGTTACGCAGGAACGGGTCGCTTCGCTGGAACTATTGCGCCTCCAGGTACGGTTTGAGGGCGAACCGCTGCCGGAAACCGGCAATCGCATGGAGGTGCTGGTTGACCACAAGCGCAAGCGCGTGCGCTTCGGCCCATTGGAAGGCGTACAAATCACCCCGGGGCAACGCGGCCTGGGCACCTTCATGCTGGCCCAGTTGATCCACTGGTGTCAGCGCTACTGTGGTGATTACGCGGTTACCCCCGTCACCCTGCGCAGCAGCGATAGCCCCAATGAAGACGCCCGCAGCGCCCGCGACGGTATTTTCAGCCACGCGGGTTTCAACATCACACCGCTCGACGGCGAGCCGGGCGTCGCGCTGGCCCAAGCCAATCGCGTCAACGACCTGATTGGCAGCTGGAATACCGAACGCATCCAGCCGCTGCAGATCAACACCCTGCTGGCCCAGCTACGCGAGAACGAAACCCTCAACCAGAAGCAGGAAGCCCGCATCAACCAGCTGCAGGCTGCCATCGCCAGTTACAAGCGCTCGGACCTGGGCAATCGCTTTGCCATAGGCTGTCTGATTGCCTTCTCGATCTTCCAGGCCTTGATGCTGTTATGGGTAGTGCTGCGCTGAGCAACAGCGCAGAGAAGACCTGCGCAGCGAACGCCGCGCAGGGATAGCCAAAACCTCAGAGACTCTCGGCGAACAGCGGCTGAAAGTGGCGGCACTGCTCCGCACTCAGCACGAACACACCGTGCCCACCGTGCTTGAACTTGACCCACTCAAAGTCCACTTCCGGCCACTCGGCCATCACATGAACCATGCTGTTGCCCACCTCGATGACCAGCACGCCATCTTCGGTTAGATAGTCCGCCGCCTCGGCCAGCATGCGCCGCACCAGATCGAGCCCGTCTTCACCCGCAGCCAACCCCATTTCCGGCTCGTGTCGGTATTCGTCCGGCAGCGAATCCATGTCTTCGGCGTCCACGTAGGGCGGGTTGCTGACGATCAGATCAAAGCGCTCACCAGCCAATCCATCAAAGCCATCAGACCAGCGCGCCTCGACCCGCTCACCCAGTTCGTGCATCTCGATGTTTTGCTCGGCCACCGCCAGCGCATCGGAGGACAGATCCGCCAGCACCACTTCAGCCTCGGGGAAGGTATACGCGCAGGCAATGCCGATGCAGCCGCTGCCGGTACACAGGTCAAGAATGCGCTCAGGGTCGCGCTCCAGCCATGGCTCAAAGCGGCTTTCAATCAACTCGGCAATCGGCGAGCGCGGCACCAGCACGCGGTCATCCACCACAAAATCCAGCCCGGCAAACCGCGCGTGGCCAGTCAGATAGGCCGCTGGCAAGCGCAACCGGATGCGCTCTTCCAGCAGCGCCACAACCGCATCACGCTCTTCCTCGGTCACCCGACACTGCATGTATTCCAGCGGGGTTTCCCAGGGCAGATACAGCGCATGAAGAACCAGAAGGCGCGATTCATCCCAGGCATTGTCGGTACCGTGGCCAAAAAACAGCTCGGCCTGATGGAAGCGGCTCACGCCCCAACGGACGAGATCCTGAATGCTCTGCAGTGCAGCGTGTTCGCTCATGGGCAAATCCTTGTTTAGTTCAGGCCGCCATTCTACCCTGCAGTGCGCTGGCGACTACTGTTACACTCCGGTTTTTGCATAACGATCAGCAGCATGACACAGGATTCCTTCTCCGACGACGATCTCGACCTGTTCCGGCAGGCCGTCAAGGGCGCCAAGCCTATCAAGCACCAGCAGGCGGATGTCGGCAAGGCGCCGCGCGACCGGGCCAGCATCGCCGCCAGCCGTCAGCGCGCCACCGTCAAACAAAACGAAGTGGTGGTCGACGGCCTGTCGGATCAATTTGTCATCGACGTGGACCCGGAACAGGAACTGGCCTGGGCATCCAACGGCGTGCAGGAGTCGCAGCTGCGCAAGCTGAAGCAGGCGCACATCCCGTTCGACGGCTCAATCGACCTGCATGGCCTGACCATCGAGCGCGCACGCGAACAGCTCTGGGCCTTTCTGGCCGAAGCAGTAAAGCAGGAAATCCGCTGTGTGCGCGTCACCCACGGCAAGGCTCGTCGACTCGATGGCCGCAAGCCAATGATGAAGAGCCACGTCAACACCTGGCTGCGCCAGCACGACAGCGTGCTCGCCTTTGCCTCCTGCATCCCGCGCCACGGCGGCACCGGATCCGTCTACGTGCTGCTGCGTCGCACAATGCTTGAAGGGCGGGACGACTGAAAAGCAGCTGCAAGCTGCAAGCTACCGTGCGGTGGGATGTTTAGCTTGGCAAGCGCATCCTTGGCAGTTGACCGCATTGTAGGGTGGGCACGCCCGCAGGGCATGCCCACCGTCATCGGGTCACACCAAGACTACTCTGCAAAGCCGACGAAATTTGCCACATCCGTCACCTCATGCCGACGCGATACCACCGCGTTGGCCGGGAAGTCATCATCGGGATACCCCATCGCCACGCAGATGATGATTACCTGATCATCCGGGATGCCCGCGTGCTCGCGCACCACCGGCGAATGCATGATGCCCTGGCTATTCACCACACAGCCCAGGCCGCGTGACCAGGCAGCGTTGACCAGTCCATTCACCAGCGCACCACAGTCGAACTGGGCAATGTCGCCCTCACGCAGGTCGCGGTCGTAGGTCACGACGATAGACACCGGCGCATCAAACTGACGGAAGCCACGCAGCACCCAGTCCTGACGCTTCTCCTTGTCGTCGCGGGCAATCCCCATCGCCTCAAACAGCTGTACCGCAATCTCGACCTGACGCTGACGGTGCAGGCCCTCGTAACTGCCCGAATCGCGGGTTTCCTTCGACGGTTTTACGCCAGTGACCATGCGCTCGGTATTCTCAGCGCGAATGCGATCCAGCGGCTCGCCAGTCAGCACATGCAGATGCCAGGGCTGCGAGTTCATTGACGACGGTGCCCGCGTGGCCAGCCCAATCACCTCTTCCAGCACGCTGCGCGGCACCGGCTCCGGTTTGAATGCCCGGATACTGCGCCGGCCCAGCACCACATCATCGTAATTCATTGTTGTTCTCCCACGCCGAATCCCGCCCGACGCGCATGCATCGGGGCCATTGGCAGCGGACGTTAGCACAGCACAGCGTGCAGCTAACGCGGGTCAGCAGGTTGAAATGGGGGAATATCAAATAGATGGATAACGTAACGCGGGCCGGTGCAAGCACACACCGGCCCACGCGTTAGCGCTAACCACGGCGCTCGGCTGGCGCCCTACTCTCGCTCGCCCACCGGCACCATCAGATGCGCATAGGGGGTGTCGCCCCACATCACATACGGCCCGCCGGCGTGCGGGTCATCGGTAATGCCCTCCAGTAATGCCTTCGGCAGAATCAACATCAGGTGCGGCCCTTCCTTGATCATGTCCGCCGCGTGCGCATGGTCAGCGTGATACGGATCCGAATTGCTCACCCCACCATCACCCGCCAGCATGTACGAGATACCGAACTTGTCGGCCTCGTAAGGGGCCTTGCTCATCAACGCGCCAAACATCGCCATCCACTCTGCGTCGTTGCAGATTGGTGCGTTATCACCCGGCAATGTTTCCGGCATGCACACCCAACCGTTGGAACCTTCAGCCAGTACCTTGCCCTGATACATCACCGTCGCCGCATCGCTCACCATTGATGGAGCAGCACTGCGCGCCTGATCGATCAACGCCTGATCATCAGCCCACGCCACAGAGAAAACACAGGGAAGAACAACACACGCAGCCAATCGAGTTGCAGTACTCATGTGACCTCCTCAGTCCGTCAACAGACGTCAATCGGAAAGCTCAAACACCCTCAACCAACCTGGCCGCAGGTGAACATGTCATGAGTACACTTCGCTGATAAGCGGGCAATATTCACCGGCTCGCGAGATTGGTTACTTGAAAAGTCTAGGTTGGGTTATGACAAATTGGTGAAAAACTGACCAGCGGCCAAAACAGGGCAGCAACCACCGAGCACCGCGTAGTCACAGCTGCGCCGACGCCCTGTGCTAGAGTAGCCGCTGAATCCAACTTGGGTAACGCACATGCTTATTTACGTCCTCATCGCCTGCGACCGCCTTGATGAAAAGCAGGAAAAACAGCTCAAACAAAACCTGCCAGCGCTGCAAGCCGCCTTGCAGGCCTATGTCGATGAGAACACAGCAACCACGGTAACCCTGATCAACGACTGTGAGAGCGACGATTGCGAAGACTGGCAACTGGGCATCAGCCAACCGGTAAAGAAGCCAGTTCACCTCAACCCGCCAGTGAACCTGTTCAACAACCTTGCCCAACAATTCGACATCGACTGCGAAGTGGGCTACATCGAAGACGACCAGCGCGAAGCCGTCAGCTACTTTGGTAAGCACGAAGGTCGCGGCGAGGCGTTTTTGATTGCGGGGTATATCGGGGTGTAACTACCACAACTCTTCTGCCAGAGCGACGCAAGCCAAAGCGGGCCCGGGCGGTTACTCAGCCACCACGATGGCATCAACCTTCTCTGCGTAGCTGTCTTTGCTAAGCGCGAATCTGTTGCCGAAATAGAGCGTGCTGCGGCCAGCATTATGGGCAGTCAGGCGACATACCTCACCACCAAAAACAATACCGGGCTCCCGGAATGGAATCGCGCTTCTGGCTTTCTCGCAGTGGATGCTCGCGATCTCAGGCGATGAGGAAATCACCCCGGGGTAGTAACCCCACCAGCCGGGAAAGCCATTGCCAATCGCCAGTAACTCCACGACGTCGCCTGTGTGCAGGCGCAACACAGAAACGCCATCGCCCCGCTCTACCAGGCCGGTATAGCTGTGTCTTGTGCCAGCGCAGCCTTGAAGTAGCAACAGTAAAAATAGGCAATACACTGGCTTCATAAGTGGGTCCTGAGCAACGTTTCGTACGTCCATGATGGGAAGGAAAACAAACGACCAGAGTTGTCCCCTTCAGCCAAATTGGCTACCACATCCGAAATATAAACATCCCTAATCGAACCACTCCAACTAATTGGAAGCTCTACCGCATGCAGCCTTTCATGGTGATGAGTAAACGAACCGGCAGCGCAATCTCTCAAATTCCCACCGTGTAACACACCGTCTGGATGACGCTCATACTGAGGGCAAGCATCAATCACATCGTCAAAAGAACATCGCTCACTTTTTAACCAGCAAATCGTGCGCCAGGCACAAAGACGCCTATCGCAAACCAACCACCCTCAAGCACCCAGCAACATAGCGCATAGAGTCTTATTTGCTCTGCCGTCCATGCCCCAGCGAACCAGCCTAAACCGATCCAGGCTTTGATTCCCTCAAGCCACGCAGCACCACCCCAGCTTAAAATCCATTTCCACCATAAACTGGACAGCAAAAAAATTGCCACCCAAACACCCAATCCCATTGGCTCCATAAACCACAACGACTCCATGCGTAGGAGAAAACTGCACAATAAACTACCGCGACGCCCCGGGCGAACCGTAGCACTACAACCCTGGCCCTTTAGGCCGACAACGCCTTATACCCCACAAAACCGGTCCAGCATAAAAGAGTCGCCACCAAAACCAGGCGCTTTTGAGCGGGATATTAACCCTTAACCACCCCATTAAAAATAGCAACGACAAAAACCATAAAAAACATTACCAATGTAGCAACACCCCAGCGGTACGCTTTATCACACAAACTAACCAACCCTTCATCCTTGACAGAAATATATTTCCTTTTCATAACAAACATCTGAAACTCCCAGAAAGCCTCCCCTTGACTCAGCATCAAGTCAGCCCAATCGAGGTGATATTTATCAAAAAGACCTCGATCATTTAACTTTATATAGCTGCGAATTTCACTCAGCAAAAAACCATACCTTGCATATGAGAAAATCAATAATAAAGTCAAAATTACCAAAATAAATCTCTCCAACGAAAACACCTTGAACAGCAAGAGCTTGATAATTTCCTACCCGCCCAAGAATGCCCCCCTTCATTAAGAATTTCGGCGTTTTCCGAGCAGTGTAGGACCCATAAAGCCGACGCACAGCGATGACCTTGGGATGGCGACGCAGGAGTGCCCCGAGGTCGTCCAGCGCCCATTGGCCGCATATCTATGCGACTTATCACATGACTCTTGGCACACGATACGCTTGAGCCACAGATTGATTAAGTTTCCGTAGCCTGTTTAGAGAGACTTGAAATTGGCCATTACTCGGTAGCCGTTTACCTTGGAACTGCTCCCAAACAAGGGCTCCTGGCCCGTTGTATATTTCCTCGAATGTGCCGTCACGCAGGATCTTGATAATGATCGTATGCTGCGGCTGACTCCGGAATGCAACAGAATTCGATTGTGTGGCCTTGATTTCAACTTCCAACCCGCTGGCGGTGACAGCGTCATAGCCTTTGTTGGATGCTGTCTTCAACTCGAGATTGTATGCATCGGCCACGAGGCATTCACCCAAACTGCCAACCATATGACCATCCGGGGTAAAGTGCCTGCCCGGGAACATGGCCTCCAGTTCGTTGACCGTGCCATACAGCTGTTTGACCAATTCGCGAAATTTATCGTGATCGATCATAGACATTTAACGCCGCCATAAAGGGCCGACTGGAGCGTAGCGTAAGGAGGTCCAGCGGAACGTAGTGGAGCGATTTTTGATGGCTTTGTTATGCATTTTTACGTTGATTACCTGCAAGGGAACTAAGGCCAATATAAATTAATCTTGTTACTTCAAAAATAAAGAGAAGAGCGAGTCCAAATACCCAACCGAACAACGTACCGAATAACCTAGGTGTTAACGGCCAATTAATCTGACCCACCTCTGGCCAACAATTTTGACCCA
>JAYNRF010000011.1:0-52292 GCA_038114645.1 Pseudomonadaceae bacterium
CAAGTGGGTCAATTTTATTGGCCAAAAGTGGGTCAAAATTAATGGCCATTGACAGGCCCGCTGCGGGGTTGCGTAAATCATCACCTCAGCACCCTTGCTTATAGGTTTCAGCTGAAGCTGCGATCTGTTGCATCAGGTCCTTGCTTTGCAGCACATGCAATGCCTCTTGTTGCTGGGACCACTCGGCGGCGCTGACGACCACAAAGTCGTCACCGTCGGGGTTGGTTACCTTGAGGGGGAGGTGCTTGGCTAACGCTTGCTGTGCATTCTTGTCGAGGTTGTCTTCAAACGAGCGGAGGCTAACGGTTTTCATTGGGTTTACCTATGCGGTTCTTTGGAACCAAGATAGCCGTGATGCAGGGTAAAGCAACCACCCCCACACCAACCAAATCACGACCAAATCTACTCCCAAAGTATCATTCGTACCCCCCGATCCCGGTGTTTAACTGAGTCCGTCGGTTCCTGCCGACGCTGTAAACCCACGCAATAACAAGAGGATCGACCCATGTGGACTAAACCCAGCTACACCGACCTGCGCATTGGCTTTGAAGTCACCATGTACTTTGCCAACCGCTGAGTACCGGGCGCCCCGGTTTCCGGGGCGTTTAGGCACGCTGGCCGAGGACAGATCCCATGCATGTACAGATACTTGGTTCGGCTGCTGGCGGTGGTTTTCCGCAGTGGAACTGTAACTGCCGCAACTGCGACGGCCTGCGCCGTGGCACGCTGAACGCGAAAGCGCGTACCCAATCTTCCATTGCCTTGTCGGATGACGGGGTGAACTGGATTCTCTGCAACGCTTCCCCCGACATTCGCACCCAGCTGGAGCAGACGCCTGTGCTGCAACCGGCGCGGGCGGTGCGTGATACGGCGATTCGGGCGATTGTGTTGATGGACAGCCAGATTGATCACGTAACCGGGCTGCTGACCCTGCGTGAGGGTTGCCCGCACGAGGTCTGGTGTACCGATATGGTCCATGAGGACCTGCAGACCGGCTTCCCACTGTTCCCGATGCTGAGCCATTGGAACGGTGGTTTGCAACGCCGCCGGATCGGGCTGGGTGAGCCGTTCCGTATTCCGGCCTGTCCGGCGCTGGAGTTTTTGCCGATTCCGCTGCGCAGCGCGGCGCCGCCGTATTCGCCGCACCGCAATGACCCGCACCCCGGCGACAACATCGGCCTGCTGGTGCGAGACACCAATACCGGCGGTGTGCTGTTTTATGCGCCGGGCCTGGGCCAGCCAGATGACGGGCTGCTGGCGACTATGCGTGATGCCGATTGCCTGCTGGTGGACGGCACCCTGTGGCGTGATGACGAGATGGCCTTTGCTGGCGTGGGCGACAAGCTCGGCAGTGAGATGGGCCACCTGCAGCAGAGTGGGCCGGGCGGGATGATCGAGCTGCTGGACGCGCAGCCGGCCAGCCGCAAGGTGCTCATTCATATCAACAACACCAATCCGATCCTGGACGAGGACTCTGCCGAGCGCGCCGAACTGGTGGCGCACGGCATCGAGGTCGCCCATGACGGTATGCAGATCGTTCTGTAAGGAGGCCGCCATGCAGCGCGAGCCGATGAGTATTGCCGAATTCGAGCAGGCCCTGCGCGACAAGGGCCGCTACTACCACATTCATCACCCGTTCCACGTTGCCATGTACGACGGCAGCGCAACCCGCGAGCAGATTCAGGGTTGGGTGGCGAACCGTTTTTACTATCAGGTCTGCATTCCGGTGAAGGACGCGGCGATTCTCGCCAACTGCCCGGACCGCGACACCCGCCGCGAGTGGATTCAGCGCATCATCGACCACGACGGCGAGCCGGGCAGCGAGGGCGGTATCGAAGCCTGGTTGCGCCTCGGCGAGGCCGTGGGGCTGGACCGCGAGGTGCTGTTGTCGCAGGAGCTGGTGCTGCCGGGCGTGCGCTTTGCGGTGGATGCCTACGTCAACTTCGCCCGCCGGGCCAGCTGGCAGGAGGCGGCCAGCTCGTCGCTGACTGAGCTGTTTGCCCCGCACATTCACCAGTCGCGGCTGGACAGCTGGCCGCAGCATTATCCGTGGATCGATCCGACCGGGTACGACTATTTCCGCAAGCGTCTGAAAGAGGCCCGCCGCGACGTTGAGCACGGCCTGCGCATCACCCTGCATCACTACACTACCTGGGAGGCGCAGCAGCGCATGCTGGAGATTCTGCAGTTCAAACTGGACGTGCTCTGGAGCATGCTTGACGCCATGACCATGGCCTACGAGCTGGAGCGCCCGCCGTATCACACGGTCACGGCTGACAAGGCCTGGCACCGGGGGATCGCGCTATGAGCCCGGTGGTGCGTGATAACACGCCGGTGCTGCGCCCCGGCTTTCGTCTGCAATGGGAACCGGTGCAGAACAGCCACGTGCTGCTTTACCCGGAGGGCATGGTCAAGCTGAACGAGAGCGCCGCCGAGGTGCTGTTGCTGGTCGATGGCAAGCGGCCGGTGGCGGACATCATCGACACGCTGACAGACAAGTTTCCCAATGTGCCGGGACTGGACGAAGACGTTCTGGCCTTCATCGAGGTGGCCCATGCTCAACACTGGCTCCACATCCGCTGAACAAGGGCCACCGCTGTGGCTGCTGGCCGAGCTGACCTACCGCTGCCCGCTGCAGTGCCCGTACTGCTCGAACCCGCTGGAGTTTGCCAACCACAAGAGTGAGTTGAGCACGGCTCAGTGGATCGACGTGTTCACCCAGGCGCGGGCGCTGGGTGCGGCGCAGCTGGGCTTTTCCGGCGGCGAGCCGCTGGTGCGCGAAGACCTCGCCGAGCTGATCGGCGCGGCGCGTGAGCTGGGTTTTTACACCAACCTGATCACCTCCGGCATGGGGCTGACCGAGGCCAAGATCGAGGCGTTTCGCGAAGCCGGGCTGGATCACATCCAGATCAGCTTTCAGGCCTCCGACGCCGAGATCAACAACATGCTGGCCGGCTCGCGCAAGGCGTTCGAGCAAAAGCTGGCGATGGCGCGGGCGGTCAAGGCGGCGGGTTATCCGATGGTGCTTAACTTCGTGACCCATCGGCACAACATCGACCAGATCGACCGCATCATTGAGCTGTGCGTGGCGCTGGAGGCGGATTTTGTCGAGCTGGCGACCTGTCAGTACTACGGCTGGGCGCACCTGAACCGCGCCGGGCTATTGCCGACCAAGGCGCAGCTGGATCACGCCGAGCTGGTCACCAATCAATGGCGCGAGAAGCTGGCCGAGCAGGGCAACCCGTGCAAGCTGATTCTGGTCACCCCCGATTACTACGAGGAGCGCCCCAAGGGCTGCATGAACGGCTGGGGCAATATCTTCCTGACCATCACCCCGGACGGCACCGCGCTGCCGTGCCACAGCGCGCGGCAGCTGCCGGTCAGCTTCCCGAGCGTGACCGAACACAGCCTCTCCCACATCTGGTATGACTCTTTCGGTTTCAATCGTTTCCGCGGCTATGATTGGATGAGCGAGCCGTGCCGGTCCTGCGACGAAAAGGAGAAGGACTTTGGCGGCTGTCGCTGTCAGGCGTACCTGCTGACCGGTGATGCCACTCAGGCGGACCCGGTGTGCAGCAAGTCGCCACACCATCACAAGATTCTGCAGGCCAGAGCCGAAGCAGAGCTGCCCCAGCCGGGGATAGAGGAGTTGACCTTCCGTAATGAACGTACCTCGAGGATCATCTGTAAAGTCTGACACCCCTGCGCCCGGCCGCTGGCCGAGCGACTTCAGCGCAGCGCAGGCGGTTGCCGCCAGCGCTGACTACAGCGACCTTTGCTGCGCCGATGGCGCGCTCTGGTGGCTGACCTTTCGCCCGGAGCAGGGCGACAGCGTGCTGCAGCGTTGGCAGGACGGCGTTACCCGCACCATTACCCCCAAAGGCCATTCCGTGCGCAGCCGTGTGTATGAATACGGCGGCGGCAGCTTTTGTGTGCTGCCCGGTGAGTACGAACCAGACTGCCTGCTGGTATTCGTCAACGAAGCCGACCAGCAGCTGTATCTGCAGTGCCCGGAAGGCCAACGCCTTGAACCCCTGACCCAACACCCCGAGTGCCGCTACGGTGGGCTCTGCGCCGACCTTGCGCGCCGCCGCGTGCTGGCCGTGGAGGAGGCGCATTTGCCGGGGCGGGTGGAGCACCGGCTGGTCGCCATCGGCCTGGACGGCTCGCGCCAACTGCTCGCCAGCGGCGCCGACTTTTACCACAGCCCGCAGGTCAGTGATGACGGCACTCAACTGGCCTGGATCGAATGGGATCGCCCCGATCTGAGCTGGACCCGAACGCGCCTGATGCATGCTCAGTTGGCTGACGACGGCAGCGTGATTGAGGTGCAGTCCGTTGGCGGTGCGGATGAAGCTCTGCAGCAGCCGCGCTTTGATCGCGCCGGTCAGTTGTGCTGCCTGTCTGATCGCAGTGGCTACTGGGTGCCGTGGCGCTTTAGCGCCGATGGCCCGCGCAAGTTGCCGGCGATTGCCGCCGACCACGCGCCTGCGCCCTGGCAACAGGGCAGCAACACCTGGTTGCCGCTGGAAGGCGGCTGGATGGCGCTCAGCTGGAGTGAGGCGGGTTACGGCCATCTTGCCCTGCGCCATGCAGCAAGTGCTGAAGAGCGCCGGTTGGCGCATGCTTACAGTCGTTTTCGTCACCTGTGCAGCGACGGCACGGCGCTGTATTGCATCGGCGCGTCGCCCAGCTGCGCCGCAGCGATTCTGCGCATCGAACTGGCGACGGGTGAGTTGACCCGTCTGCTGGGCGACGACACGGCGCTGGACGCAGCCGATCTGTCGCGCCCCGAACGGTTGCTGTATCTGAGCGCGGGCGGCGAGAGCGCCCACGGCTTTTTTTACCCGCCGCGCAATCACGCCCAGACGCTGGATCAACCGCCGCCGCTGCTGATCTTCACCCACGGCGGGCCAACGTCTGCCTGCTATCCGGTGCTGGATAACCGCATCCAGTTCTGGACCCAGCGCGGCTTTGCCGTTGCCGACCTCAACTACCGCGGCAGCACCGGTTATGGTCGCGCCTACCGTCAGCGTTTGCAGGGCAACTGGGGCGTGACCGACGTGGAGGACGTGCTGGCGGCCGTCGACTATCTCGCCAAACAGGGCCGCATCAACCCGGCGCAGGCGTTTATCCGTGGCTCCAGCGCCGGTGGCTACACCACGCTGTGCTCGCTGGTGGCCGGGGCAGGGCGCTTCCGCGCCGCAGCCAGCCTGTATGGCGTGAGCGACCCGTTGCAGCTGCGCGCGGTGACCCACAAGTTTGAAGCCGACTACATCGACTGGCTGATCGGCGACCCCGACGCCCAGCCCGACCGCTACATCGAACGCTCCCCATTGGCTCAGGCTGAACGTATCCGCACCCCGGTGATCTTCTTCCAGGGCCTGCGCGACGCGGTGGTGTTGCCCAGCCAGACCCAACAGATGGTCGCCGCGCTGGACGACAACGGGGTGCCAGTGCACTGCGTCACCTTCGCCGACGAACGCCACGGCTTCCGTCAGGCCGCGCACTTGGCGCAGGTGCTGGAAGAGGAGTTAGCGTTTTATCAGGCGTGGTTGTAGGGCTGCATTGGGAAGGTCGAGCTCCGGCTCGACCAGCGGGCCTCCGTGCAACGCCATGGCCGAGTTGGAACTCGGCCTTCCCGGCCTGTGCCATTCTCCCGCTTGGTGGATTAGCTTAAGAGGTTCCTCGGGAAGGTCGAGCTTCCGCTCGACCAGCGGCCCCTGGTGCACCACCACGGCCGAGTTGGAACCCGGCCTTCCCGGGCTGCGGTCACGCTCGGTATCTCGCCGTTCCTCCAATCCTCCGTCATCCCCGCGCAGGCGGGGACCCAGTGGCTTGCCCTCGACGCGCTTGACTAGTTGCGGTGCTGGGCGTGTCGGATGAGCTTGGGCGCGGCTGTTTGGGGCAGCCCTGTGCTAGTCTCGCTGGGTTGCCAATAAAGCGAACAAGAGGAGAGGTCTGTGAGCGCGTTTTCCCCTGTGCAGTGGTGTCTGAAAGCATCGGTCGATGTGCCTGCGATGGAGACGGCTGATGACTGGCTGACCCACTGGCGGCAGCTGCCGCTGGACGAGCTGTCGCCGTTCGCACTGGCAGTGATGGGCGGCTTTCAGGCCGATCGTGCGGCTTGGGCGTTCAGCGCCGGGTACGAGGCAGCGCTGCGGGCGATGTTTCCGCAGATCAGCGGCGGCGGCTTGCATGGCTTCAGCCTCAGCGAGGAGGGCATTCGCAGCCCGCGTGATTTGCAGACCCTGTGGCAGGCCGATGACGCAGGCGGTATTCGTCTGAGCGGCAACAAGGGCTGGGTGCCGATGCCGGAACACTGCGAGGCGTATTTTGTGGTGTGCCGTGCGGGTGGGGCAGAAGGTGCTCTGAGCGTGGTGCGTATGCCTGCAACCGCTGAGGGCGTCACGATGAATCCACGTAACCCCGCGGCCTTCATGCCCGAGCTGCCAGCTGCGCGCATGCAGCTACAGGATGTGGTGCTGGATGCCTCGGCGATGCTGCCGGGTGACGGCTGGACCGATTACGCCAGACCCTTTGGCGCGCTGGAGGAGTTGTATGTCAGCGCCGCGCTGATGGGCTTTCTACTGAGCGAAGGGCGTGCCCGTGACTGGCCGCAGGCGCTGCTGCGGCAGATGCTGGCGGCTATTACCCTGCTGGAACGTATCGCCACCGAGGCAGGGTCCGATCAAGGCCTGTTGCTGCTGGCTGGCGCTACCGAGTGGGTGCGCACCTTGCTGACGCGGGCAACGGCACACTGGGCCGAGCAACCGGATGATGAGGCGGGTCAGCGCTGGGTTCGTGACCAGACGGTGCAGCGCATGTGGGCAGCGTCCGGTGCCAAGCGCGGTGAGCGCGCCTGGCAGGCGCTGAGCCCGAACGCGTGATCAGGCGCCGGCGTCGCTGACCAGCGGCGCTGGTGCGCTGCCAGCCTGCTGTTTGAACAGCGGGAAGAGCACTGCTAACGGGCAGGTCAGAGCGGCGATCAGGCCGGTCCACAGGGTCTTGAAGATCAGGTAGTGACTGACGCTCAGTTGCTCGATACCGAGCAGGCTCAGCAGTGTGATGGTCGGTGCGGCGTAGACCAGCGTGCCTGCCAGACCGATGCACAGCGCGGCGCCGAAGGGGCGATCTGGCAGATAACGAATGACCTTGCGCAGAGCGCTGAAGCGCTCTGCAGGCACCTCGGGAAACTGGCCGCTGCTGACTTTGCGACGCTGCAGGGCGATGGTGATCCAGCTCAGCAGCAGGCAGAGCAGAAACGCGGTAATCACCAGATCAACGGCAATGCCTTCCTCGCCTTGGAGAGTCAGCATCGACTTGCCATGCAGCAGCGCCCAGGCGATGCCGCCGTTGAGCAGGGCGTTGATGATGAAGGTGGCGGTGACTTCGGTTTTCAGGTGTGCCTGTATCGAGTTGCTCATGGGGTTTCCGTTGTTATCATTGTCGACCGTTCAAGCTGCCAGCCAGCCTACTGCGCAGGCCACCCTGCCACAAGCGAGCAGGCCGTATGGCTGATCATCAGAGATATCCATTTTCATGTCCGCACATACTTCCAGCACCGCTCCCACCGCCCGCGAGGTCTATCAGCTGTTTCGCGATGTCGCGTTGCAGCAAAGCACCCTGACGCTGGACCGCGGCCCGCGCTGGGTCGAGGTGGAAACCGGCGTGGTGCGGGTGTGTATCGATGCCCATCGTGTGGCGTTGTTCAAGGACGCGGGCGAGCTTCATCACTGTCTGGGCTGCGAGCTGGACGATGGCCGCTTCGTGGGGCAGGAGGTCTGGAATAGCCCCGGCACCGATCCGCTGGAGCTGCTCAGCGTGTGGGAGCGGGCGCAGTTGCTGAAGGCGTTGGAGGCTGCGTGAGTGTGCGGTAGAGGTCATCCCACTCGGGGTTGGCCTGTTCGATCAGCTTGATCTTCCAATTGCGCTGCCAGTGCTTCAGCTGCTTTTCGCGGGTGATGGCGGTCAGCATGTCTGCTGCCTGCTCGAAGTACACCAGACGGTGGACCTGGTAGCGCTGGGTAAAACCGCCTGCAAGGTTATTTTTATGCTCCCAGATGCGCTTGATCAGGTTGCTGGTGACGCCAACGTAGAGGGTGCCGTTGCGTTTGCTGGCGAGGATGTAGACGCAGGGTTGTTTGGTCATCAGAGCGCTCTTGCTGGTGGGACGGTAGGCCGACGTCGGCTGATACTTTTGTGCGACTGGATCCCCGCCTGCGCGGGGATGACGGGGTTTACATAGCGGGCATATCCAACGCGATCTCCGGAGTTGGTCAGAAGCAAGCAGACTGCAGAGCTGAGCACCCATGGTTAATCCAAAACTCTGCGTCATCCCCGCGCAGGCGGGGATCCACTGACGCGTGAGCTGGAGACAGTATTGGGGCAGGGTGTAACGCTGGTGCTGGCAGCGTCTGGTAAATGCGATAGGGTTGGCACAGCGCATTTGCTTTACTGAACGCAGCTCGTTGAGCCAGGTTCCGCCAATAACAAGAGAGCACGCCAATGCCCGCATTACCCCGCCTGATCGACGCATCCGGCCAACCCCGCTATGGCCTTTTCCCCGACGGGGTAGAGGAAATCAATTACCTCGACTTTGATCTGCGCACGGTGATGGACAAGCCGCGTCCGCATTTGGCCAAGCGCTTTGGCTGTAATCAGTTTCAGTTCATCAGCTTGCTGAGCCCGGAGCTGATCGTTGGCGTGGCGATTGTCGATCTCAAGCTGGTCAGCAATGCCTTCGTGTACCTGTTCGATCCGCGCACTCGGCGCTTTGACGAGTTCAGCTTTCTGCAGCCGCTGGCGCGGCACACACAGATTGAACCGCGCCCGGGTGATGGCCGGGCAGAGTTTGCCAAGGGAACCAACCGCATTGTGGTGGACCCTGCCGCAGAGCCGGGCGTACGGCATTTGCTGGTCGAGTTGGACGACGGTACCCGCATCGATGCGCGGATTGACGAGGGGGCGAACCAGCAGCCGCTGTCGGTGTGTACGCGGGCAGGGTATTCGGGCTGGGTGTTCACCCGCAAGACGGCTGCGCGCGGTTGCAGTGGCCGCGTCAGCTGGCAAGGGCAGCAGTTTGATCTGCGGCAGCTTGGTGCGCTGGCGGCGGTCGACTGGACTGCGGGCTACATGCGCCGTGAGACGGCCTGGAACTGGGGTAGTCTGTCATGCCGGGTGCCTGATGGACGGCGGCTTGGCTTCAATCTGGCGGCGGGGGTGAATGAAACCGGTTTTACCGAGAACGGTATCTGGCTGGACGATCAGTTGATCAAGGTCGATATGGTCGACTTTCAATTTGATCGCGCTGAACCGCTGGCGCCCTGGCAGCTACGCTCGGCCGACGGGCAGGTTGATCTGCAGTTCGAGCCCGCTGGTACCCGCCAGGAGAAGCTCAACGCTCTGGTGCTGGCATCCAACTTCAAACAGCATTTCGGGCAATACCGCGGTGAGCTGCGGGTGGCCGGCGAGACGCTGACGCTGGATGGCGCCTGGGGATTGGTGGAGGACCATTACGCGCGCTGGTGACTGGCTTCGCCCGCGCTGATAGCGCCCCAATCAGCAGATTCATGACGCCGCGATGCGGTTGGAATTGGGCAACGAGCTGCCTATTCTGTCTGCAATACGAGACACAAGACCCTCAAAGGGCTGCCAATGAAACCTGCACTTCCCGATGGCCTGATCGTCGTCGCCAAGGCGGACTGCCCGACCTGTCGACTGGTCGAGCCGCTGCTGGCCGAGATTGCCCAAGCCGGGCCGCTGACCGTTTATGCACAGGACTCGGCTGATTACGCCGCGAACCTGCCGTCCTCGCTGTACGACAAAACCCTTGAGTATTCCTTCCACCTTGGCATCGAGTTTGTGCCGACGCTGATTCGGGTCGAGAACGGCGCAGAGGTCGAGCGCACCTACGGCTGGCACAAGGAAGACTGGCGACAGCTGACCGGCCTGCCCGAGCTGGGCGAGGCGCTGCCGGTGATGCGCCCGGGTTGCGGCTCGAAAACGCTGGAGCCGGGCATCAGCGAGGAGCTTGAACTGGCCTTTGGCGACATTCGCCTGCAGTCGCGCGAGATCGACATGGGCAGCGCCGAAGACCCGATGGAAGCCTGCTTCGAGCGCGGCTGGAGCGATGGTTTGCCGGTGGTACCGCCGACCCCGGTGCGGGTGCTGCGCATGCTCAAGGGCACCAGCCGCCAGCCCGACGAAGTGGTCGGGCTGATGCCGCCGGACCTGGTGCCGGTGACGGTCGAAAAAGTCGCCATCAACGCGGTGCTGGCCGGCTGCAAACCGGAATACATGCCGGTGCTGCTGGCCGCGCTGGAAGCAGCGCTGACCGATGAATTCGGCCTGCACGGGCTGATCTGCACCACCATGTTTGGCAGCCCGATGATAGTGGTCAACGGCCCGGCGGCGCGGGCCATCGGCATGAACTCCGGTGTCAACGCGCTGGGGCAGGGCAACCGCGCCAACGCCACCATTGGCCGGGCGCTGCAACTGATTATTCGCAACGTCGGCGGTGGTCGTCCCGGTGAAATTGACCGAGCAACCCTCGGCAATCCCGGCAAGTACAGTTTCTGTTTTGCTGAGGCCGAAGACGCCGATTGGCTGCCGCTGGCGCAGGAGCGCGGCATTGCGGCCGGGCGCTCGGCGGTGACGCTGTTCCCGGGTGAAGGGGTGCAGGGCATCGTCGATCAGAAGTCGCGCGACCCGGAATCCCTGGCGCGCTCCTTTGCGCTGTCGCTGCGCACCGTGGACCACGCCAAGCTGGCGATGGCCGGTGACGCGGTGCTGGTGGTGTCGCCCGAACATGCGCGGGTATTTATTGAGGCTGGCTGGTCGAAGCAGCGGCTGCGTGAAGAACTCGAACGGTTGTTGCTGGCCCCCGGCGCCGAGCTGGTAGCCGGTGCCGGCGGCATTGCCGAAGGTATCCCCGAACGTTTCAAGGATCAGCAGGTGCCCAAGTTCCGTCCGGGCGGGCTGCTGATCGTCCGGGCTGGCGGCACTGCCGGCCTGTTCTCCGCCATTATTGCCGGCTGGGCAGCATCAGGCCCGGTTGGTTCGTCTCCGGTAACACGTGAGGTAACGTCATGAACGACAGCATTGTGCTCGACCCGACCGCGGAACGCGCGCCGGCGCAGCGCGCACGTCAGGCTCGCCCCGCCAGCCTTGAAGGCAAGGTGGTCGGCCTGCTCGACATTTCCAAGCCACGCGGCAATGTTTTCCTCGATCGTATCGAGGAACAGCTGGCAGCCATGGGTATTGCGGTGAAGCGCTATAACAAGCCGACCTTCACCCGCATTGCCCCGACCGAACTCAAGCAGCAGATGGCCGCCGAGGTGGATCTGCTGGTGGAAGGTCTGGCCGACTGAGGGTCTTGCACGTCGTGCTGTATGCATGACATCGCAGACCTGGAGTCACGTCAGATCCCGGGAGTAGGGGTTGCCTCCAGTGAATTTGTACAGGCCGCGGCGTTGCAGTCGAAGGCCCTTGGCTTTGATCCGGCCATGGTCTTTGTTCCGCATCCGATCCAGGACCGCACCGACGATGAAATGCGCGCGCTTGCCGATGGCGCGCTGGCAGAGATTCTGCGCCTGCTGCAAAGCGGCGACGCAGACTGAGCCATGGGTGGTCGCATGACGGCCACCTTTAACCGACCGCCAGCGGTCGACCGGGTTCTGGCCTGGCCGCTGGTGCAGCAACTGATTGCCGATCACGGCCGCGCACTGGTGCTTGATAGTGTGCGTGCCGCGCTGCAGCTGTGGCGCGAAGGTGAGATCAGCGACGACGAGGCGCTGGTGCATTGGCTGCGTCAGCACCTGCTGGCGACGCTGGCGCCGTCCATGCGTCCGGTGCTGAACCTGACCGGCACAGTGCTGCATACCAATCTGGGCCGCGCGCCCTTGCCGCCGGAAGCGGTGGCGGCGATGAACGCGGTCGCGCTTGGGGCGAGCAATCTGGAGTTCGATCTCGCCAGCGGCCAGCGTGGCGACCGTGACGATCACGTCGAGCAGTGGATCTGCCGCCTGACCGGTGCGGAGGCCGCGACCGTGGTCAACAACAACGCCGCTGCCGTGCTGCTGGTGCTCAATGCACTGGCGAATCGCCGCGAGGTGGTGGTCTCGCGCGGTGAACTGATCGAAATCGGTGGCTCCTTCCGCCTGCCAGACATCATGGCCCGCGCCGGCTGCAAGCTGCGCGAGGTCGGCGCCACCAACCGTACCCATCCGCGTGATTACAGCGAAGCCGTTGGCCCGCGCACCGCGCTGCTGCTCAAGGCGCACACCAGCAACTACCGCATCGAGGGCTTCAGTACCGCGCTGGATGAGGCGCAGCTGGCAGCGATTGCCCGTGAGCATAAGGTGCCGCTGGCGGTCGATCTGGGCAGCGGTTCGCTGATCGACCTGCAGGCGCTGGGGCTGCCGGCCGAACCGGTGGTCGCGCAGGTGCTGGCCGAAGGCGTCGATGTGGTGACCTTCAGTGGCGACAAACTGCTCGGCGGGCCGCAGGCGGGCATCATCGCCGGGCGGGCCGATCTGATTGCGCGCATCCGCAAGAGCCCGCTCAAGCGCGCACTGCGCTGTGACAAGCTGACCCTCGCCGCATTGGAAGCGGTGCTGCGCTTGTATGCCGATCCGGACACCCTGGTGCAGCGGGTGCCGACCCTGCGGCTGCTGACCCGCAGCGCCGAGTCGATACGCCAGACCTGCGACGCGCTGTTGCCTGACTTGCAGCAGTGGGCGGGTGATGGCTTTGCGGTAGATGTTTGCGCGGTCAGCAGCCAGATCGGCTCTGGTTCGCTGCCGCTCGACGTGTTGCCCAGCGCGGCGCTGCGCCTGCGCAGTACCAGCGCCAACCGCCGTGAGCGCAGCCGTGCCCTGCGCCAATTGGCCGAGCGCCTGCGTGGGCTGGCGCAGCCGGTGATTGGTCGCATTGCCGATGACAGTCTGCTGCTCGATTGCCGCTGTCTGGAAGATCCGGCGATCCTGCGCGCGGTGCTCGGAGCGGCCGAGTGATCATCGCTACCGCTGGGCATGTCGACCATGGCAAGACCTCACTGATTCGTGCCCTGACCGGGGTAGACACCGACCGACTGGCCGAAGAGAAGCGCCGTGGGCTGACCATCGAGCTGGGATTTGCCTGGCTGCCGAGCGACACGGGCGAGCCGCTGGGCTTTATCGACGTGCCCGGCCACGAGCGGTTTATCGGCACCATGCTGGCAGGGGTTGCGGGTATCGACATGGCGCTGCTGGTTGTGGCTGCCGATGACGGCGTGATGCCGCAGACCCGCGAGCATCTGGCGATTCTGCAATTGCTCGGGGTACGCGAGCTGGCGCTGGTGGTCAGCCGCTGTGATCTGGTCGATGACGCGCAGCGCGAGCGTGTTGTCGAGCAGGTGCAAACGCTGGTCGCCGAGGCGGGTTGGCCCATTGCGGATGTATGGCGGGTTTCCAGTATCAGCGGGCAGGGTATCGACGCTTTGCGTCAGGCTTTGCTGGCGCAAGTTGAACGGCGGGAGACGCGCCCCAGCGACAGTCCGGCGCGCTTTATGATCGACCGGCGCTTCAGCATCGCCGGGGCGGGCTGCGTAGTGACTGGCACCCTGGTCAGCGGGCGGCTGCAGCTGGGCCAGACGCTCTGGCTGCATGGGCAGGAGGTGCGGGTGCGCAGTCTGCAATTGGCGTCCCGCGAGGTCACTGAGGTGCGCGCCGGGCAACGCTGTGCGCTGAACCTGAGTGGCGCAGTTTCAACCGAGCAGCCGCAGCGTGGCGATTGGCTGACTGAGCAGGTGCTGCCGCTGAGTGATCGGCTGGACGTTTCTCTTACCCAATTGCCCGACAGCCATTGGCACCGGGGCCTGCTGCAGCTGCATCTGGGCACGGCGATTTATCCGGCGCGGATGGTGCTGCTCGATGAAGCGGCGGGGCTGGCTCAACTGATGCTTGAGCAGCCGGTGTCGGCTGTGTTCGGCGATCGTTTTATCATGCGTGATCCGGCGGCCAATACCACCCTGGGCGGTGGCCGCGTACTCGACCCGCAGGGGCTGGGCCGTGGCCGCAGTAAGCCGCCGCGGCTGGCGCTGCTGGCAGCCTGGGCGGCGGCCAGCACAGCGGGTGAGGTGCTGGCCGCGGCGCTGGGACAGGGGGCGGTGGCGTTGCCCCAACTGGCGCTCAAACTGAATCTGAGCGCCGACCAGCTGGAGCAATTGCTGCCGGCTGAGGGCCTGATTGTGCTGGCGGCCGCAGGCCAGCGGGTTGCGCTGACTGCCGAGGCCGGCGAAGCACGCTGGCAGCGGTTGGCCGAACGTCTGGCCGACTGGCATCAGCAGCATCCTGAGCTGCTCGGACCGGGGGAGGGGCAGATCGGCTTGGTGGCTTGTCTGCAACTGCCGTTACCGCTGGCGCGCCAGTTGCTGCAGCGCTGGCAGGCCGAGGGGCGGCTGCAGCGAACCGCCTGGGCGCTGCATTTGCCAGATCACCGGCCTCAGCTGCAGGCGGGCGATGCCGACCTGCTGGCGCGGGTGGCTGTCGAGCTGGCGCCGGGCGGGCTGCGACCGCCGATTGTCGGCGAGCTGGCCACCGCGCTGGCTATCGAGCTTGATGAGCTTAAAGGGTTCTTGCAGCGCATGCAGCGCGCCGGTGAGTTGGTGGCCGTAGCGCCCAACCGTTATTACCTGCCATCACAGGTGGAAGGCTTGGTAGCGGTGGCGCGGCAGTTGGTGGCAGACTCGCCGTCCGGCAGTTTTAACGCCGCCGAGTATCGCGATGCCTCGGGCATTGGCCGCAACCTGACCATTCAGGTGCTGGAATATCTGGATCGCGCGGGCGTGACCCGATTCGTGCGTGAGCAACGTTTTCTGGTGGCAGGCTGAGCCTGCCGTCGCAATGGATGGACATCGTCCCCGGTGGGGCGCCCGGACTTCAACTCCGGTGAGATGCGCGACGCGCGTCTGGTGGGTTCGACTCCCATGTCCTTCCGCCATCTTGAAGGCTTTGTTCTGGTGTCCATCGCAGGGTGATGGTGTCGGAGCATTGCTGTGCCACTTCTGATAGTTAAAGGCTATTGGTGGCGTTGATTTAAGTTAATGGCGCTATTCTGATCCCGTGCTTAACTTACCTTCAGGTTGCAGGCATATAGACCCGCCCCGCGGGGCCCGTCCAATTTAGAGCCTGTGCAAATGAAGCACCCTACACCTGAAGCGGAGATTGACATGACTGATAAGAAGACTGGCGGTTGCCCGGTGATGCACGGTTCCAATACCAAGCTGACCGGTCGCGGCACCATGAACAAGGACTGGTGGCCGAACCAGCTGAATCTGGCCATCCTGCACCAGCACAATCCCAAATCCGACCCGATGGGCGCTGACTTCGATTACGCAGCCGAGTTCAAGAAACTCGATCTGGCTGCGGTCAAAAAAGACCTCACCGCAGTAATGACCGACTCCCAGGACTGGTGGCCGGCTGACTACGGTCATTACGGTCCACTGATGGTTCGTATGGCCTGGCACGCCGCCGGTACCTACCGTACCGCTGACGGTCGTGGCGGTGCTTCCACCGGCAATCAGCGTTTTGCCCCGCTCAACAGCTGGCCGGACAACGGCAACCTCGACAAGGCCCGCCGCCTGCTGTGGCCGGTGAAGAAAAAGTACGGCAACAAGCTGTCCTGGGCTGATCTCTACGTCCTCGCCGGCAACGTGGCGATGGAGTCCATGGGCTTCAAGACTTTCGGTTTTGGCGGCGGCCGCCCCGACATCTGGGCGCCGGAAGAAGACATCTACTGGGGCGCCGAGACTGAATGGCTGGCTACCAGTGACAAGGCTAACAGTCGCTACTCCGGTGATCGTGATCTGGAGAACCCGCTGGCCGCCGTGCAGATGGGTCTGATCTATGTAAACCCGGAAGGCCCGGACGGCAACCCCGATCCGCTGCTGTCGGCCCGTGACATCCGTGAAACCTTCGCCCGCATGGCGATGAACGATTACGAAACCGTTGCGCTGACTGCCGGTGGTCACACCTTCGGCAAGGCACACGGCGCTGGCGATGCAGCCTGTGTTGGCCCGGAGCCGGAAGCCGCACCGATTGAAGCCATGGGCTTCGGCTGGCTGAGCAGCCACGGCAGCGGCAAGGGCAGCGACGCCATCACCAGCGGTATCGAAGGTGCCTGGACGCCGAACCCGACCCAGTGGGATATGGGCTACTTTGATGTACTGTTCGGTTACGAGTGGGAGTTGACCAAGAGCCCGGCGGGCGCCCACCAGTGGCAGGCCAAGGGGCTGGCGGAGAAGGACCACGCACCGGATGCGGAAAATGCAGCCAAGCGCGTTGGCATCATGATGACCACTGCTGACATGGCGATGCGTGAAGATCCGGCGTACCGCAAGATCGCCGAGCATTTCCACAAGAACCCGGATGAGTTCGCCGACGCCTTTGCCCGCGCCTGGTTCAAACTGACCCACCGTGACATGGGGCCGAAGGTGCGCTACCTGGGTAGCGAAGTACCGGCCGAAGACCTGATCTGGCAAGACCCGGTTCCGGCAGTCGATCACCCGCTGATTGACGCGCAGGACATTACCGCACTGAAGGCCAAATTGCTGGCCTCTGGTTTGAGCGTTGCCGAGCTGGTATCGACCGCCTGGGCGTCGGCGTCGACCTACCGTGATTCCGACAAGCGCGGTGGCGCCAACGGTGCCCGTATCCGTCTGGCCCCGCAGAAGGACTGGGAAGCCAATCAGCCGCAGCAACTGGCCAAGGTGCTGAAGGTGCTCGAAGGCATTCAGGCCGACTTCAACGCCGCTGGTGCCAAGAAGGTGTCGCTGGCCGACCTGATCGTGCTGGGTGGCGCCGCTGCCATCGAGAAAGCAGCGCAAGATGCCGGGCAGAGTATTTCCGTACCGTTCGCGCCGGGTCGTACCGATGCGACCGCAGAGCAGACCGATGTGGAGTCGTTCGAGCCGCTGAAGCCTGAAGCTGACGGCTTCCGTAACTACCGCCGGACCAAGTTCACCGTTTCCGACGAGGAAATGCTGGTCGACAAGGCGCAGTTGCTGGGCCTGAGCGCACCGGAAATGACGGTGCTGGTTGGTGGTCTGCGGGTACTGGGTGCCAACCACGGTGGCAGTAAGCACGGCGTGTTCACCAGCACACCGGGTGCGCTGACCAATGACTTCTTCGTCAACCTGGTCGATATGAGCACTGCCTGGTTCCCGACCTCTGCTGACGCGGACGTGTTCGAAGGCCGCTGCCGCAGCACTGGTGCGGTGAAGTGGACCGGCACCCGGGTAGACCTGGTATTTGGCTCCAACTCGCAGCTGCGGGCACTGGCCGAAGCCTATGCACAGGACGACGCCAAGGCGAAGTTTGTTGCTGACTTTGTTGCTGCCTGGAACAAGGTGATGAACGCGGATCGCTTCGATCTGGCCTGATCCTGCCGGGAGTCATCCAAACCACCCTCGGGCGCCGCAAGGCGCCCGAGGCGTTTGTGCAGATGCGTTATTAGCCGACTGCCTTCAGACGGTGCTCCCACAGCCGACGTGCCAGACGGCGCATGTTCGGAATCTCGTCGGTTTCATCAAGGATTGGACGACCGATCAGCGTCTCGATGATGTCTTCCATGGTCAGCAGGCCGCACCAGCTGCCGAACTCGTCGTAGACCAGGCACAGGTGCTGCTGTTCGTTGAGCATCTGCGCCATCAGCGCTTCGATGTTCTGGCTGTCCTGCACCACCTTCACCGGTTTCATCAGGCTCGATATCGCGGCGTCGCGGTCATCGGTTGCCAGCAGGTCAACACGAAACAGCACGCCCAGCGGTGTTTCCTGTTCATCCAGTACCGGGTAACGCGAGAACTGGCCGTGCTGCACCCGCTCGCGGGCCTGGGCGACGGTCAGATTGGGCGCGAGCGCCTCGCTGACCGTGCGCGGGGTCATGATGTCGCGCGCGCGAATGGTGTGCAGATCCAGCACGTTGCTGATCATCCGCTGCTCGTCTTCATCCAGCGACTTGAGTTCCTGGCCGAGGCTGGCCAGCGCCTTGATTTCGGCGCGCAGGTCATGTTCGGGCGCTTTGCCGCCGAGGCTGCGGGTGACCAGATCAGACAGCAGGATGAACGGCTTGAGCAGCAGGATCATGCTGTTCAGCAGGCCGGGCATGACCGGTGCCAGCGCAGGCCAATACCGGGCGCCCAGGGTCTTGGGCAGGATCTCGGAGACCAGCAGGATCAGCAGGGTCATGATCGCCGAAGCGATACCCAGATAGCCGTCACCAAACACGATTGTCACCTGCGCGCCGACGCCGGTAGCGCCTACGGTGTGAGCAACGGTGTTGAGGGTCAGGATCGCCGCCAGCGGCTGGTCGACGTTTTCCTTCAGCTGTTTCAGGCGTGGATACAGTTTCGGACGCTCGGACTTCTGCCGGGCAATGAAGCTGGGCGTCATCGACAGCAGGGCAGCTTCAAGAATGGAACAGATGAAGGAAACCAGAATGGAGAGGACAGCAAACGCTATCAGAAGAGACATGGGGATCTTGTGTGGCCAATGAAGTGCGCAGTATACGACCAGCCGAATTCTGTGCAGCGGCGCAGCTGATTCAGGATGTTTCCAGTCTCTGAATGCCGGCGCCGCCACCTGTGCCCCCATAAGGACATCGGAGCGGACGCTCACGGCTAGCCGGCCGACGGCAACTATGCTGTGCCGCTGTTGGCGGAGAACAGGGCCTCGAAGGTATCCATGTCGAGCGCCGCGATAACGTTCTGCTGGTCGTCGAGAATCTCGTACATCACCCCGTCAGTGCCACGAATGCTGAACAGCACCAGGGTGCCGCCATCACCGCCGCATTCGCGGTGTGGCGTGGTGTCGGGTTGGCTGATGGTGTAGCTACCGGTGGGGCGGGTTTCTTTCAGCGCGCCGTTGGCGTGGAACAGCTGGTGTTCGCCGCGGATGACGAAGGTGTGGTTCACCGCGCAGTGACGGTGTAGCACGATGGGGTCGTGGGCGTGGAAATGGAACAGCACGTCCACCAACTGGTTGGGGCGGTCGACACTGAGAATGCAGTAGTCGAAGTTCTCAAAGCCAGGCAGCTGACTCCAGCGAATGTCATTCAGATCCAGATTGTGCATGGTTACGTCCTTTTGTTGTTGTGGTAGTGCAATAGCTCAGCGTTGGGGTGCCCAGTCGCTGACGATGATGTTGTTGTCGGCGCGCTGCGCACGTGCCGCCTGCTTGCGCGCGCTGATCTGCGCAACGCACTGGTCTTCGTTGTTGAGTATCACGATGCATTCAAGGCACTGGATGCACTCATCGTAATCAATCGCGCCGCTGCGTTTGATTGCGCCGATCTCGCACTTGTTGTGGCAGTGCTGGCAGGGCTTGCCGCAGGCGTCGATCCGGGTCAGCCAGGAGAACAGGCGCAGCCGCCCAAGGATCGCCAGCCCCGCGCCGAGCGGGCAGATATAGCGGCAGTAGAATTTGTGCACAAACAGGCCAAGGCCGAGCAACAGGACTGCGTAGAGCACGAAGGGCCAACTGCGCACGAATACCAGCGTAATCGAGGTCTTGAACGGCTCGACTTCGGCCAGGCGCTCGGCCAGCGTCAGGGAGTAGAAGGCGGTCGGGATCAGGCCGATCAGAATCAGGTATTTCAGCCACTGCAGACGCAGGTGCCAGCGTTCGCTGATCTTCCACTGGCGAATGTGCAGTTTCTTCGCCAGCCAGCTGACCATCTCCTGCAGGGCGCCGAAGGGGCAGAGCCAGCCGCAGAACAGGCCGCGGCCCCAGAGAAACAGGCTGATAAAGGTGAAAGTCCAGAGAATGAAGATCACCGGGTCCATCAGAAATACGGTGATGTCGAAGCCGTGCCAGAGCGCGAGCAGCAGGGTAAAGATGTTCACTACCGACAGCTGGCCCTGGGCGTAGAAGCCGATAAACAGCAGGGTGAACAGCAGGAATCCGGCGCGCAGCAGGTGGAAGCCGCGGGCGTGCTGGCTGACGCGCTGCTGGTAGATGAACAGCGCAGTAACCAGCCCCAGTGACAGCAGCAGGACGACGATCAACCAGGCGCGCTGCTGCCACATCTGTAGCCAGATCGGCGTCGGGGCGGCAGCCGCGCTGACCGCCTGCAGTTCAAACAGGTCCGGTTCCAGCGTCAGCGGCTGTTCGAAGTGACTCAGCTGCTCGCTGAGCGGGTTGCGCCGCAGCGTGACGTTGAGTTGCAGCGCCGCCGGGTCGACCGGGTTGAAGGCCGCGTGGGTCTTGATGCGGAAGATATTGGCTTGCCAGTCACCGGCCGGTGCCGTCAGCAGCGGCAGCAGAATGCCGTTGTTGAAGTTCATGTCGTGCAACTCGATCGCCTTGCCGTGCTGCAGCAGGTTGATGCGGCTTGGCGCGGTGGCAGGAATGAAGTCATCCGGTACATGCGGATATTGCCCGCGTGACAGCACCAGCAAAGCCTGCTCGCCGCTGAGTAACTCGTTCTGCAGTCGCTCGAAGTAATCGTCGCCGAGCAGGTTGCGGCCGGTCATCGGCGTGTTCAGGTAGGCGAAGTACAGCTCGCTGAAGGGCAGCTCAGCGTCCGCCGAAAAGCCCGGATACAGATTCAGACTGTTCCCCAGCGCCGCTGCAACCTCAGTATTGCCGAGCTGCCAGTGCTGCAGCAGCCCGCGGGCTTGCAGTTGCTGCCAGTCGAGCGGCTCGAACAGTTCTGGTCGGGCCACCGCCTGCGGGCCCTGGGCGAAGTCGGGAAGCAGGGCGCGGGCAACCGTCATCGCTGCCTGCAGCACGGTTTCATTGAGGATCACTACCGATACGGTGGCCTTGCTGACACCGTCGATGTAGCCGACTGCTGAACCGTCAACGCTGCCACCGTGGGTACTGCCGACGACAATGGGCGTGGCGATGTTGCGCCCGGCGTACTGATCGGTGAAGTCGAACAGCGCCTGTTCGCCAAGGCCATGCAGGAATACCGGTTCGTGGTGCTCCAGCACGGTAACGCCGGTCAGCTTGCCTTCCGGGGTCATGCCGATCAGCAGGCGAATCGGCTTGCCGGAAAAGCCCTGCAGGCTGGAGTAGTCGTTTGACTCGAAGGCGTAACCGAGCAACTGATCCAGTTGGAACGCCTGGTAGACGGGCGGCGTGCCCTGCTTTTCGATCAGCCGGGTCGCGCTGGGGAACAGCTGTTGCACGCCTTGCTGCCAGTCAGACGCGCGCTGGCTCTCGGCGCGCAGGGCAGAGCTGAGCAGGCAAAGCAGGCAGACCAGCAGCAGGTGCCGGAGCGATTGGCGACGCACAGACATGGCGACTCATCCTTGTTGTTGTCTGTCCATGCTGGCGAGGGCGGGGGCACGCGAGCCATGCAACTTAGGGTCTGAGCTGTTGCTACTTCAGTCTTAGTTCGCTACCGGGCGGCTTATAAATGAGGGCGCTTTGGGGTAGTCTGCCGGGACCGCCTGCGTGGCTCTATCAGGTGATTTGAGCCCCAGCAGCATTACAACAACAAAGCGGATGCATGAGCATGTCCTACGATGTCAGCCAATTACGCAAGTTCGTAACGCCGGAGATTATTTTCGGCGCCGGATCGCGTAAAACCGTCGCCAACTACGCCTCTACCTTTGGCGCCCGCAAGGTCTTGCTGGTGTCCGATCCGGGTGTGCAGGCTGCTGGTTGGGTAGTCGATGTGGAGCAGAGCCTGATGGAGCAGGGTATCGACTATGTGCTCTTTACTCAGGTTTCGGCCAACCCGCGCACCGAAGAGGTAATGCACGGTGCCGAGGTCTACCGCGCCGCGGGCTGCAACGTGATCGTCGCTATTGGCGGCGGCAGCCCGATCGACTGCGCCAAGGCCATCGGCATCGCGGTCGCGCATGATCGCCACATCATCGAATTTGAAGGCGTGGATACCATCCGCGCACCCATCCCGCCGCTGATCTGCATCCCGACCACCGCCGGCACCTCGGCTGATGTATCGCAGTTCGTGATCATTTCCGATCAGCAGGAGAAGGTGAAGTTTTCCATCATCAGCAAGGCCGTGGTGCCGGATGTGTCGCTGATTGACCCGGAAACCACCTCGACCATGGACACCTTCCTGTCTGCCTGCACCGGCATCGACGCCATGGTGCATGCCATCGAGGCCTTCGTTTCCACCGGCAGCGGGCCGATGACTGACGCCCATGCGCTCGAAGCCATGCGGTTGTTGAACGGCAATCTGGTGCAGATGATCCACAACCCGCAGGACATTGCCCTGCGCGAGCAGATTATGCTCGGCAGCCTGCAGGCCGGGCTGGCGTTCTCCAATGCCATTCTCGGTGCGGTGCACGCCATGTCGCATAGCCTTGGCGGTTTCCTCGATCTGCCGCACGGCCTGTGCAACGCGATTCTGGTCGAGCATGTGGTGGCATTCAACTTTGACTCTGCGCCTGAACGCTTCAAAGTCATCGCCAATACCCTGGGTATCGACGCCCGCGGATTAACCACGCCGCAGGTGCGCCAGCGGCTGGTGCAGCACCTGATCGACCTCAAGCAGGCGATGGGCTTCAACCAGAGTCTGCGCATGCATGGCGTCAATACCAGCGACCTGCGCACCCTGTCGCTGCATGCGATGGACGACCCGTGCATTCTGACCAATCCGCGTGAGTCCAGCCTGCAGGATGTTGAGGTGGTCTATGCGGAAGCCCTCTGATCCGCGCCGTGAGGTGCTGACAGGGCTGCTGGGGCTGGGTTCACAGTCCTCGCGCAAGAGCTATTACCCTGAGCTGCTGGCCCGGCTGGAAGAGCTGGAAGAGGAGCGCAACCGCTATAAATGGTTGTTCGAGAACGCCTTGCACGGGATCTTTCAGGCCAGCCTGGATGATGGCATGCGCGCCGCCAACAAGTCGCTGGCGCGGATGCTGGGTTACGGCTCGGTCAGTGCGCTGGTTACCGCACGGCGCTCGCTGGCCGAGCAGTTCTTTATCGGTGGTGAGGAAGAGTTTCAGCGCATTCGCCACCAGCTGCTGCGCAAGGGTGAGATCAGCGGCTACGAGACCTGTCTGCGGCGCGCCGACGGCAGTTTGCTGGATGTGCGCATGAACATTCAGCTGCGCCCGGACGCATCGGACCACGTGATTGAAGCCTTCGTTGCCGATGTGACCGAACGCAAGCAGGCGCAGCTGGCGATGCAGCAACTGAACGACGAGCTGGAACAGCGCGTGCAGCAGCGCACCCGTGAGCTGGAAACCCTGAACGAAAGCCTGCGCTACGAGATTATCGAACACGAACGCACCCAGGGTGAGCTGCGCAAGGCACGCGATGCCGCGGAGCAGGCCAACCTCAGCAAGGGCCGTTATCTGGCCGCCGCCAGCCACGATCTGCTGCAGCCGTTGAATGCGGCGCGGCTGCTGATTTCCACCCTGCGTGAAACCCCACTGGAGGACAGTGCGGGGCTGCTGGTCGAGCGCTCGCACACGGCGCTGGAAAGTGCCGAGGACATGCTCAGCGACCTGCTGGATATCTCCCGTCTGGACCAGCCCGATCTGCAGGTGGACTGCAGCGATTTTGCCGTGGCTGATGTGCTTGAGCCGCTGCTCAGCGAGTTCGGCAGCGTCGCCGAAGCCGCCGGTGTCGGGCTGCGTGGCCGTGTCGGCGCCTACGTGGTGCATACCGACTACCGATTGTTGAGCCGCATTTTGCGCAACTTCATCAGCAACGCCATCCGCTATACCGATCAGGGTGGTGTGCTGGTGGGCTGCCGGGTGCGGGGTAGCGAACTGTGCATTCAGGTGTGGGATACCGGGCGGGGTATTGCCCGCAGCGATTTCAAACGCATCTTCCAGGAGTTCAATCAGCTGGACGCTGGTAAGGCCAGCCAGCGCCGTGGTGTGGGTCTTGGGCTGGCCATCGTTGACCGCATTGCCCGGCTGCTGCATGCGCGCATCGAGGTGCAGTCGCGGCTGGGGCGTGGTTCGATGTTCGCGGTAAACATACCGCTGGCGGTGGCGGGTGCTCGCCGGGCCGACAATGCCGCGACCCAGCTGCTCAGCTCGCTGGATGTGCCGTTGCACGGTCGCCGGTTGCTGGTGCTGGATAACGAGCAGATCATTCTGCAGAGCATGCGTGGCCTGCTGGAACAGTGGGGTGCCGAGGTGCTGACCGCGGTTGATCTGGAGCAGGCGCAAGAGGTGCTTGGTGAGCGTGCGCCGGATGCGCTGCTGGTGGATTTTCATCTTGATGCCGGACGCACGGGGGGCGAGGCGGTGGTCGCCCTGCGTGAGCAGTTTGCCGCTGCATTGCCAGCGATCATGATTACTGCAGATCGCAGCGAAGTCTGCCGCCAGGTGGCCCGCGAGCTGGACATCATGGTGCTCAACAAGCCGCTCAAGGCGGGAAAACTGCGCGCCATTCTCGGCAAGCTGCTCAGCAATAGCGACTAGACTGAGCAGCAGGCCCGCACCATAGCGGGCACACGTCGATCACTCAGCGCAAGGACTTGCCCATGCTGGACAATCAACCCCGCTCCAAACTCAGCTGGATACTGATCGTTGCTGTTGGTGTCTGGCTCGGCAACCTGTTGCACGATGCGACCCTCGTCATCGGCGCCAAGCTCTGGGTGCAGTACGAGTTACATAGCATCGCCAACAACATTGAGGACCGTGTCGAGGACGGCAAGGAGCAGGCGCGCGAGCTGGTAGAGGAGGGCGCCGAACATGCTCAGGAGTGGGTTGAAGGCAGCCGGGAGCACCTGCAGGAGGCGCTGCCTGATGCGCTCCCGGAGGCGTTGCCACTGCCGTCATTGCGTGAGCAATTGTGCGAGTTCTGGCGTCAGCAAGTGGAGCGCCATCCGGGCGAGCGGACCGAGCGCGGGGTTGCCGAGAACTGCGATTGAACCGCTCTGTCACAGTTGTTTCAGGCTGGTAGCATTGTCACGGCGCAGACACGGAGGTGTCGCCTGAACGCCGCTGAAATTTCATGATTTAGTGCCTGATCTGTCACCTACGGTCGCCATCCTGTTCGGGTTTTCAACCAAACTGAAACCTGAGAGGAAGGAACCGATGTCCATTGAACAACGTGACCAGCTGGTGTATGTCGATCACGGTGAGGGTGATGAACCCCTCAGTACCCGTCAGATGAATCCCCTGTTTTCCAGCATCCTGGAAGCCCGCATGGCCCGCCGTCAGGTCCTCAAGGGCAGTGCTGGTGCTGCAGCGCTGGGCTTCTTTGGTCTGGGTCTGGCTGGTTGCAAGAGCAGTTCCAGCAGCAACGATGGCAATTCATCTCCGACGCCGACCGCACTGCTGGGCTTCTC
This sequence comes from Pseudomonadaceae bacterium, assembly GCA_038114645.1. Classification (GTDB taxonomy): domain Bacteria; phylum Pseudomonadota; class Gammaproteobacteria; order Pseudomonadales; family Pseudomonadaceae; genus Halopseudomonas. The sequence goes on from JAYNRF010000011.1 coordinate 25,267, forward strand.
TGCTGTCGCTGTCAGCAGCGCTGACCAGATCGTCGTGCCGGAGGGTTACAGCTACCAGGTGATCATTCCCTGGGGCACACCGATTCTCGGCAGCTTCCCGTCGTTCTCGGTCAACAACACCGGCGATGATCAGGCTGAACAGGTCGGCTCGCACCACGATGGCATGCATTTTTACCCGATCAACGACAGCTCGGAAGATGGTCTGCTGGTGCTCAACCATGAGTATGTTGAACCGCGTTTGATGCACGCTGCAGCCCAGGGTGTTGCGCTGTCCAGTTCCGCGTTGCCCCCGTACGCCGGTCAGCGTCCGGCTGATCAGGTTCGCAAGGAAGCCAATGCGCACGGTGTTTCCGTGGTACGCATCGTCAAGAGCGCCAACAATGAGTGGAGCGTTCAGCCTGACGCCATGAACCGCCGGATCACCGGTCTGACACCGATGGAAATTCATGGCCCGGTGCGTGGTTCCGACTTCGTCAAGACGCTGTATAGCCCCAACGGCACCATGACCCGCGGCACGCTGAACAACTGCGGTAATGGCTACACCCCCTGGGGCACCTACATGGCCGCCGAAGAGAACTGGGCCGGTTACTTCACCAATAAGGGTGACGCTCCGCGCGAACACTCCCGCTACGGTGTGCCGACTGGCGCAACCAGCCGTTATGCGTGGGAAACCGCTGACAACGGCGCTGACGAGTTCATCCGTTTTGACGCCAGTATCAAGGAAGCGGACGCCACTCTGGACTACCGCAACGAGCCTGTCTGCTTCGGCTGGATGGTCGAGATCGATCCGTTCGACCCGACCAGCAACCCGAAAAAGCGCACCGCTATGGGCCGTTTTGGTCATGAAGGCGTGGTCTTTGCGCCGGCTGAAGAGGGTAAGCCGGTGGTTTGTTACTCTGGCGATGACTCGCGTTTCGAGTACATCTACAAGTTCGTCAGCACTGCCAACTACCACGCGGCGACTGCCAGCGGCACTCTGCTGGACGAGGGTACCTTGTACGTCGCTCGCTTCAACGACGACGGCACCGGTGAGTGGCTGCCGCTGGTGTATGGCGAAAATGGTCTGGACGAAGGCAATGCCACGCCGTTCACCAGTCAGGCAGACGTACTGGTCAACACCCGCCTCGCTGCCGACTACATGGGCGCCACGCCGATGGACCGTCCGGAGTGGGGCGCGGTTGATCCGGCCAACGGTGATGTGTACTTCACCCTGACCAACAACAGTCAGCGCAACGCCGGCAACGTCAACGAAGCCAACCCGCGCGTATCCAACCAGCATGGCCACATCATTCGCTGGAAGGAAGATGGCGGTGATCAGGCGGCGACCACCTTTACCTGGGATATCTTCCTGTTTGGTGGCGACAGCGGTGAGAGCGGTATCGATACCAACATCGGTTATGACCCGAACGGCGACATGCTGACTGCCGACAACATCCTCAGTTCGCCGGACGGCCTGTGGATCGACCCGGACAGCCGTGTCTGGATTCAGATGGACAGTGGCTGGGACGACCCGTTCGGCAACTGCGCGATGCTGGTCGCGGACCCGACTACCGGTGATCTCAAGCGCTTCCTGGTTGGTCCGATCGATCAGGAAATCACCGGCATCACCATGACCCCGGACCAGAAGACGCTGTTCATCAACGTCCAGCATCCGGGTGAAGGCACCAGCTCCGCTGACTTTGCCGCCGGTGACTACAGCAGCAGCTGGCCGGACTTTACGCCGGCAACCCGCCCGCCGCGCTCCGCCACTGTGGTGGTCTGGAAGAACGACGGCGGCGTGGTCGGTAGCTGAACGCTGACCGTGGCAAAACAGCGGTAAGTCTTTCCGGGGTCGGCAATTGCTGACCCCGCTTTTTACGGAGAAATCATCATGGGTGTAGGTGGAATCAGTATCGGCTCACTGCTGATCGTGCTGGTTATTGTCATGTTGCTGTTCGGCACCAAGCGTCTGCGCAATATCGGCAGCGATCTGGGTGGTGCGCTGAGTGGTTTTCGCAAGGCAGTGCGGGATACGGACGAGGCCCGTGACGCACTGACCATGGATTCGCAGGAGCAGGTTGCCGAGCGCAGCGAAACGCGCTCGCGCGCCTGAGGTCCGGTGCCGCATGTTCGGTAACGGCATGACCGAGTGGCTGGTGGTTGGGGTGGTGGCGCTGATCGTGCTCGGCCCCGAACGCCTGCCATCGCTGGTACGCATGGCTGGTCGGGCAACCGGCAAGGTGCGTGGCTTGTGGAGTGATGTTCAGCGTGAGCTGGACGGCAGTCTGCCAGCCGATGAGGTCAAGGAACTGGCCGAAAACGTCCGTGAGTTGCGCGCGCAAACCAACGTCAAACAGTTTGTTCGCCGGTTGGCGGTTGATGAAGAACGCCGACAGGGGTGAGCCTGTCGGCGATGCTGTAACCCTCGGCTCAGGGCGGGGAGCAGGAAGGCAAGTAGGAACGCGGGAAGTTACCCGGGATCTCGCCTGTGTTGTTGGTGTAGGTGCATCCGAACAGGGGGTCAGCTACCGTTTCGGGAGTTAACCAGTCGTCCCCGCCCGGCTTCACACTGGTCTGTTCCCAGGTCAGCAGTGCGTCCAGCGTTTCGGTCCATTCGGTCAAGGTGAAGTCGCAGTGGCCTGGCGCGCGAATGGCGCGTTGGACCAGCAGGTCGCCGTTGCCGTTTTCCTCTGCACGCTCGCGGTACAGTTGTTCCATCCAGACCGGAACGAACAGATCGCCAATGGTATGTGCGGTCAGGACCGGCACATCAAACTCGCCATTGACCTTGGGTACCCAGCGCAGGCCATTTTCGCGCAGAGCGTTAACGGCATCGACATCGGCGTCAGCCTGCAAAATGGCTGCGTTGAAGTTGATCTCGTTGGTGGTCAGCGGCTCGCCCAGCTCGCTTTCAAAACGATAGGTCAGACCGGTGGTGTTGATCACGCTCTTGAGGAAGATGCCGTCAACCGTGCCATCAGAACCGGCAAAACTCTGCAGCAGATCCTGGAACAGACCGAAGCTGTATGGGTAGATCGGACGATCGCCACCGCTGAGGTTTTTCAGTGTCTGGTAGAAGGCCAGGCCCTGCAGGGTCAACCCGGCCGGCGTCTTGTCGGCGTCATAGTCGGCCCAGAACAGCGCCTTGGCAGTGGCCAGCTTTGTTGCCGCATCTGCCGGGTCAATCGGGAACTCATCTGCACCGACGCCTGCCAGCTCGAACATCGACAGACTGTAGCCCGCGAAGTAATTGAACAGCTCGGTATCGCCTACTACGCCGCAGAACGGCGCTGCTGCTGCGTAATCGACCACGTTTTTGGCGGTTTCTCTGGTCTCCCGCTCCACCGCGGCTGCAGTCACATGGCCACCCATCGAGGCGCCGGTGATGTAGTACTTGCTTGGTGTGGGGAGGGTTCGACCGTTGTCGCGAGCAATCTTGTTGAACGCCAGGGCAAGGGCGTTGGTATCTTCGACGCCGGCGCGCACATCGTAGTAGTTGGTGCTGTAGCTGGAGGCTGCCCAAGCGTAGCCGTTGTCGATCAGATACTGGCGCATGGGTGGGCTGTCGACGGTCAGTGCGCTGCCGGTACCGCGGTAGCCGTGGGCCCACATGACCAGGTAGCCATTCCAGTTCTCCGGTACTTCGATGCGGTAGCCCGCGCCATTGAGTACGCCGGTCCAGCGACTGGTGGTGTTATAGGGCGCAATTTCCGCGAGTGCCGAGAACGGCAGCTGGGCCTGGTCGACCTCGAAGTAGTCCTGATTTATGCGCTTTTGCTGCGTGCGAATGTCGTCTCCACCACCACCGCCGCCGCTTAGACAGCCGCTGAGGCTGAGGCTGCCGATGACTGTCGCGATGACAGCCGATCCTTTTAACCCTTTCATTATTTTTGTTCTCCGTGTGCAAGCTGTTGTTATTGGTTCGTTCTTGCCGCTCTGAGTTAAGAGCGAGTGCTGGCAAAGGGCAAGTATGAGGTGTCTCTTTTCGAGACGTTCTCGCAGGCGTGGATGGCAGGCCATCAGCGGGCTGGATTGTTGTAACTGTGGCATCACCCATTTGGGTGAATTTGGCAGGGCTGGGCAGTGTCATATAGCCCGAATGGGCGATTCGGCTGCCTGGCTCTGAGCGATAGCGTCGGTAGTCAGGCTGAAACAGCCTGGAATAACCTGTTCAGGGGGTTGCCGTCAGATTGCAGAATCGTGACAATCGAGCCACCTGTTTCGCCCTGTTTCAGGCTTATAACAATAATTTTGCAAAGATTGGTCAGTATCTTTCCCCAACTGCCCCTTGTCCGATCGAAGTTCGGAATTCTTTGCCATGGAGAGTGCATGCCCTTGGTTGCTCGTTTTTCGCTGGAGAGCCTTGTTACGCTGGTTTGCGGCTTGTTCGTATTGCTGTCAGCGTGGATTCTCGGGCACCTCGTCTGGGCGTTGGTTGAGCCACAAAGCGTTATGCCGGCCGCTGCCAGTCTTCCTTATTCCGTTTCCTCATCCGAACGCACCGTCACCCAGCCCGGTTTTCGCGAGCTGGCCCTGCTGTCTCCCTATGGCCGTGCCGATCACGCGCCGGCTGCTGTTGATGCGCCTGACACCAAACTGAGCTGGACCTTGAAGGGGGTGTTGTCCGATCCCGATCCGGCTCGCAGCGCCGCGATTCTGGTGACCCAGGGGCAGCCCGAAAAACTCTATCGCGTGGGCGCTACGTTGCCCGGACAGGTGCGGCTGGAGCAGGTGCTCGCGGACCGGGTGATGCTGATGCGCGACGGCCAGCTGGAAACCCTGCGACTCAAACGCAACGAACTCAACGGTGCGGGCCGCCCGGCGCGCAATACCCGCACCGCGGCCTTGCCCGAGGCAGACGCCAATCAGACGCTGGCGCCGGACGGCAATCTGGCGCGGATTGACCGCGAGGCCTGGCTGAATGATCCCCAGCGCTTTGCCGAGGTGATCAGCGCCAATCCGGTGATGGTTGATGGCACCTTGTACGGCATCGAGGTGTCGCCGGCGCGCAATGCCCGCGAGTTTGAAGCGGCGGGCCTGAAGGCGGGTGATGTGATAACCGACGTGGATGGCACTCCGGTTTCCCAGATCGAGGACTACCGCGACATTCTGAGCGACATGTCTGGCGCCAGTTCGGTGTCGGTGTCGCTGGAACGCGACGGGCAGCCCATGAACATTACGATAACGATGGATTGATACTGATGTCGATGCAGTTTCGCAAACAACGGCTGGCGCTGGCTCTGGCGTTGAGTCTGGGGGTGGTGAGCGGGTCGGTACAGGCGCAGTCAGCCGCGGCCGACAACGCCGAGGATCTGGTGCTGAATCTGCGCGATGCGGATATCAACGGTCTGATCGAAATTGTCAGTCAGGAGACCGGCATCAATTTCATCGTTGATCCGCGCGTGCGCGGCCAGGTGAACGTCGTCTCGGGCCAGCCGATTCGTCGCGAGGATCTCTACGAGCTGTTTCTCAGTGTACTCAAGTCGCAGGGCTTTGCTGCTGTACGCGGCAGCGACGGCATGGTGCGTATCGTGCCGGAAGTGCAGGCCAAGGAGAACGAAGTCGCCGGCCTGACCGGGGATACGCCCGGCGATGAGTACATCACCGAAGTCATCACCGTGAACAATATGGACGCAGGCCAGCTGGTGCGCATCTTGCGGCCATTGGTGCCCAAGGGAGGGCATCTGGCGGCGGCTGCGGCGTCCAACAGTCTGGTCATTGCCGACACGGCGGCGAATGTGCGCCGCATTCAGACCCTGATCGCGCGGATGGACCGCGAGTCCACCGAAGACTTCGAGGTGCTGCCGTTGCAGCACGCCTCGGCGCTGGATGTGGTGCGCATTGTCCAGGGGCTGGATAGCGGCGCGCCGGCGGAAGAATTTACCCGTGGTCCCAAGCTCATCGCTGATGAACGCACCAACTCGGTGATTCTGCGTGGCGACCCGGAGGCACGGGCAACCCTGCGCTCGGTCGTGCGCCGGCTGGATGTTGTGGGCGATCAGGGCAACACCCAGGTGCATTACCTGCGCTACGCCAAGGCCGAAGAAGTGGCCGAGGTGCTGCGCGGGATTGCCGAAGGGCGCGAGCGTAACAGTTCAGGTGCCACGTCAACCAACTCGGGCGCGGGGTCTGTCACCAACGCGGCCGAACAGAATCGCGTACGCATCGAAGCGCACGAGAGCACCAACTCGGTGGTCATCTATGGGCCGGCGGAATTGTCCCGTGAGCTGTCGGCGATCATCCGCCAGCTCGACATCCGCCGCGCGCAGGTGCTGGTCGAGGCGGTCATTGCCGAAGTCTCCTATGACCGTGCCAAGGAGCTGGGCGTGCAGTGGGGCTTGGGCAGCGAAGACTCCGGCGTCGGCATCATCAACTTCAATCGCAATGGCAACAGCATCGTCAACCTGGCTGCCGGGGTGAATGCTTTCCTCGAGGGTGACGTCAGCAGCCCGCCGTCGCTGGGCAGCGGCCTCAGTCTGGGCGGCATCGGCAGCATCGGCAGTACCCAGATTGCGTTGCTGGTCAACGCGCTGCAGGGTGATACCGCTAGCAACATTCTGTCCACGCCGAGCCTGTTGACCCTCGATAACGAGGAAGCCGAAATTGTGGTCGGTCAGAACGTGCCCTTTATTGTGGGCCGCTCGGTTGAGGATTCCGGTCAGGCGTTTGACACCATCCAGCGTGAAGACGTGGGTATCAAGTTGAAGATTCGCCCGCAGATCAACGAAGGCAACGCGGTGCGTCTGGAAATCGCTCAGGAAGTCTCGCAGATCGCACCGGGTACCAGCGGTGCGGCAGACATCATCACCAACAAGCGCAGCCTGACCACCCATGTGATGGTCGACGATAACCAGATGATCGTGCTTGGCGGCCTGATCGACGACCAGATGGTCGAGACCGCCGACAAAGTACCGGGGCTGGGCGACATTCCCGGGCTCGGCCGGCTGTTCCGCTACGACACGGCCTCGCTGCAGAAGCGTAACCTGATGGTCTTCCTGCGTCCGGTGATCGTGCGTGACTCGGCGGTTGCCGAGAGCCTGACCCACGCCAAGTACAGCTACATCCGCGACCGTCAGGTGGCCGAGCAGAACCGCCGTGGTCGGCTGGATGTCGGCGATGGTGTGCCGGTATTGCCGGACTGGAACTACCTGCTGACCCTGCCACCGCCGTTTGAGAACGCCATCCAGGGCGCAACCGCACCAGCGGCCATCAGTGCACCGCCCAGCGCCGGTCAGGAGTAAACGATGAGCGAGCAGGAAAGCAGCAGCGTCGCTGCGCCGGCCGCCGAAACCGGTTATCGCTACTCGCGCCGAGTGGGCGTGCTGGCAGGCGCCATGCGGGATGACGGCCAGCTGGAAGTCTTCGTGCGCGCCGATTGCGACCCGCAGGGCCTGCTGGAACTGCGCCGTCGGCACGGCTGCCCGTTGCTGCCGATCGAGCTGGATGATGATGCCTTTGCCGCGCGACTGCGTGATCGCTACGAGCGTTCGGCCAACGACGCCATGCAGTTTGTTGAAGGGCTGGGTGATGACGCCGACCTGCTCTCCGTCGCGCAGTCGTTGGCTGAGCCGGAAGATTTGCTCGAATCGCAGGACGAAGCGCCGATCATTCGGTTGATCAACGCGCTGCTGTCCGAGGCAGTGAAGGAAAACGCCTCGGATATCCACATCGAACCCTTTGAGAATCGCCTGTCGATCCGCCTGCGGGTCGACGGGGTGCTCCGTGAAGTGTTGGAGCCGCCGCGTGCGCTGGCGCCGGTGATCGTCTCGCGGATCAAGGTCATGGCCAAACTGGACATTGCCGAAAAACGCCTGCCGCAGGACGGCCGGATCGGCTTGCGGCTGGTGGGCCGGGCGGTGGATGTACGGGTGTCGACCCTGCCATCCGGCCACGGCGAGCGGGTGGTGTTGCGTCTGCTCGACAAGCAGGCCGGGCGCCTGGAGCTGCGTCAGCTGGGTATGTGCCCCGAGCATTACGCGGCGATGGAGCGGGTGATCAGCCGGCCGCACGGCATTGTGCTGGTCACCGGGCCGACCGGTTCGGGCAAGACCACCACCCTGTATTCGGCGCTGATGCGCCTGAACGACCGCAGCCGCAATATTCTTACCGTCGAAGACCCGATCGAGTATTACCTCGACGGTATCGGCCAGACCCAGATCAACAACAAGGTCGACATGACCTTTGCCCGCGGTCTAAGGGCGATTCTGCGTCAGGACCCGGACGTGGTGATGGTCGGTGAGATCCGTGATGTCGATACCGTGCAGATTGCCATTCAGGCCAGTCTGACCGGTCACCTGGTGTTTTCCACCCTGCATACCAACACCGCCATCGGTGCCATTACCCGTCTGCGCGACATGGGCATCGAACCGTTTCTGCTGTCCTCGACCCTGAATGGCGTGCTGGCCCAACGGCTGGTACGCACGCTGTGTCCGGACTGCCGTGAGCCGCATCAGGCCAGCAGCAGTGAATGTCGCTTGCTGGGCGTCGACCAACAGGCATCGCCGACGCTGTATCGCGCCGCCGGCTGCGCCGCCTGCAACGGCAGTGGCTATCGCGGTCGTACCGGTATCTACGAGCTGATCGAGGTCGACGACACCCTGCGCGGCATGATTCACGATGGCGCCAGCGAACAGGCGATGGTGCGCCACGCGCGTCTGGCGCAACCGGGGATCCGGCAAGACGGGGTGCGCCGGATACTGGCTGGCGACACCACGCTGGAAGAAGTCCTGCGCGTTACCCGGGAGGACTGACCGTGCCTGCCTTTGAATACACCGCACTGGACGCCAGCGGCCGCACCCGCAAGGGCGTGGAAGAGGGGGATTCACCCCGTCAGGTGCGCGGCCGGCTGCGTGAGCAGGGGCTGACGCCGATGACGGTCAGTCAGGTCGCCGAGCGCGCCGCGGTGCTGCGTATGCCGGTGCTGCAGCAGCGGATCAAACCGCTGGAACTCTCGCTCGCCACCCGGCAGATGGCGACTCTGGCGCGCGCCGGCCTGCCGATAGAGGAAGTACTGGCCACGGTGGCGCGGCAGAGTGAATCACCCAAAGTGCGCTCGGCACTGACAGCGGTGCGCACGCGGGTCATGGAAGGTCTGCCACTGGCTCATGCACTCGGCGAATTTCCCTCGGTGTTTCCCGTGATCTATCGCACCACGATCGCAGCAGGCGAGCAGGCCGGGCGACTGGATCTGGTGCTGGAGCGGCTGGCCGACAACGTCGAGGCGCAGAACGCCATGCGCCAAAAGATTCAGCTGGCGATGTTCTACCCGGCCATCCTCACCTGTGTGGCGTTGCTGGTTACCGTTGCGCTGCTGACCTATGTGGTGCCCGAGGTGGTCAAGGTGTTTGACGGCATGAATCAGCAGCTGCCGCTGCTGACCCGCATGTTGATTGCGGTCAGCGATACCCTGCGCGACTGGGGGCTATTGATGCTGCTGGTGCTCGGCGGCCTGGGCTATGGCCTGCGCACCATGCTGCAGCGCCCAGCCTATCAGCGGCGCTGGCACGATCTGCTGCTGCGCCTGCCGCTGATCGGTCGCCTGACCCGCGGCCTCAACACTGCGCGATTTGCGCGGACCCTGAATATCCTCGCCGCCAGCGGTGTGCCGCTGCTGGATGCGTTGAACATGAGTGCCAGCGTCATCACCAACCTGCCGATGCGCGAAGCGGTTAGCGCAGCGGCTCAGCGCGTGCGCGAAGGGGCCGGGGTCGGCCTGGCGCTGGAGCGCAGTGGCTACTTTCCGGCGATGACCCTCAGCCTGATCAAGAGCGGCGAGAGCAGCGGCACCCTCGACGACATGCTGGAGCGGGCGGCGGAAACCCAGGAACGTGAGCTCGAGGCGCGTATCGCCATGGTGATGGGCGTGTTTGAGCCGCTGCTGATTCTGACCATGGGCGCAGTCGTGCTGGTAATCGTACTGGCGATTCTGCTGCCAATCTTTGAACTCAACCAACTGGTGAATTGATGATGAGCAATAACCACGTACGCCGTGCTGCGCAGCGCGGTTTTACCCTGATTGAAGTGATGGTTGTGGTGGTCATCCTCGGGATTCTGGCGGCGGTTGTGGTGCCGCGGGTCATGGACCGGCCGGATCAGGCGCGCATTACCAAGGTGCAGAGCGACGTGCGTGCCATCGAGAGTGCACTGAACCTCTACCGGCTCGACAACTTCAGCTACCCGACTACCGAACAGGGGCTGCGCGCCCTGGTGCAGGAGCCGACCGGCCAGAATGCGCCGCGCAACTGGCGCAAGGGCGGGTATCTGGATCGTCTGCAACAGGACCCATGGGGCAACGATTACCAGTACCAGACCCCCGGTCGTGACGGTCGCCTGTTCGATCTCTACAGCTTCGGTGCCGATGGCCGCAGTGGCGGGACTGACAACGCCGCCGATATCGGTAACTGGAATCTGGAACAGAACAGCGAGCGCTGATGAGCATGCGTTCCAACCCCCATTACCCGTGCGACCGTCAGACCGGTTTCACTCTGTTCGAGGTACTGATTGTTCTGGTACTGATCGGGGTGATGGCGGGCTTGGCGACGCTGTCGCTGGGGGATGGGGCGGAGCGCGAATTGCGCCGCGAAACCGATCGGCTGGCGACTGTACTCAAGCTGGCGCGTGATGAGCTGCTGATCAGTGGTGGCAGCGAGCGGGCGCTGGGGATTCGTCGCGACAGCTACAGCCTGCTGGATCTGGTGTTGCTGGACGATGCCACCCGCGAGTGGCAGCCGGTAAACGACGCGCAGCTGGGGCCGCATGGGGTGACCGAAGGGCTGATCGAACTGGATTTTGAAGCGGCCAACCGGCCACGCAGTCTGTCGTCCAGTGCTGTCTGGACACCGCAGCTGCGCCTGAGCAATACCGGCGAAATGACGCCCGGGCTGATTATCCTGCGCGCGCCTGAGCACAATCTGCAGCGCTTTATTTTGATCGAGCTGACCGGCAACATCGAGGTGCTCAGTGAACGCCCGTAGCAGTCGTGGCTTCACCCTGCTGGAAGTGCTGGTGGCGCTGACCGTGCTGGCGGTGGCGCTGGGGGCACTGGTCAAGGCTGGCAGCGATCACGCCCGAAACACGAGCTACTTGCAGGAGCGCACGCTGGCGCACTGGGCCGGTAGCAACCTGCTGGCTGAATATGAGTCCGGCATGCGGCCGGCCGCCGATGGTGAGCTGCAGGGCGAAACCGAGATGGGGCCTTATCGCTTCGGCTATCGCGCCCAGATCAGCGACTACTCGGCCAAGTCACTGGTCCCGCTGCCGGCGGTCAAGCGCATAGATATTCGGCTCTGGATGCTGCCCGGCAACGAAAGCGACCAGCGCGCGCTGGTCAGCGGGTTTGTACTGCCATGACTGTCACCCGGGCACAACGCGGTTTTACCCTGCTGGAACTGCTGGTGGCGATGCTGCTGTTTGCGGTGATGAGCGTGGTTGCCTATCAGGGCTTGCGCGCGGTGCTGGAGGCCAACGAGGTCAGCCGTGGCCACGCCAGTCAGCTCGCCGATCTGCAGGTCAGCCTGAGCGTGCTGGAACGTGATCTGGCGCAGCTGGTCGACATTCGCGTGCGCGACGAGTTTGGTGATCGTCTGCCGCCGCTGCGGCTGCTCGCCAACAGTGAAGCGCCCCTGCTGGAGATTGTGCGGGCTGGCGCCGGTGGCGAGCAGCGTTTGCGTCGCACCGCCTGGCGGTTGACCGAGCGCGGACTGGAACGCGAGTTGTGGCCGGGGGTGGATGTGGCGGACGCAGAAAGCAAGCGCCTGCAGCCCTTCGCCGAGCTGGTCGCTGAGGACGAGAAACTGGGGATCGACAGCGGTTTTCACTTTATCGTGCGCGGCGCCAGCGGTCTGGAGCGCGTCGACAGCTGGCCACCGGCAGATCTGGACCCGGAATCCACCCAGCTGCCGCTGGCGGTGGAAGTGCAGCTGGATCTGCCGCGTCTGGGTGTGATTCGTCGTTTGATCGCGGTGGGCCAGTGAAGCGCCGGCAGCAGGGCGTCGCCTTGATTACCGCGCTGCTGATTGTCGCGCTGGCGGTGACTGCCGCCGTCGGCATGGCGATGCGCGGCCAAGCCGACATTCGCCGCAGCAGCGCGGTGTTTGAACGCGACCTGTCGCGTGAGATCGCGCTTGGCGCGGAGAAGATGGTGCTGCAGGTGCTGGAGCAGGTCGACAGCGCGGACGAGTTGCTGTGGGACTCCTGCCTGTCACCGGTATTGCCGTTTGAGGTTGATCAGCTGCAGTTGCAGGCGACGCTGGACAACATGCGCTGTCGGTTCAACCTTAACGCCCTGGCCTCCGGCGATGAGCAATTGCAGGCGGAGTTCGCTCGTCTGGTCGACCGGGTGGCGCAGGACTCGGGGGTAGCGATGCCCGCCGGCAGCCAGCTGGCGCTGGCGGTGAGTGACTGGATGAATCCGGAGACCGATGACCCGGTGTATCGGCTGCAGGACCCGCCGCGGCTGTCGGCCAATCGCACCATGCTGGTGGCGTCCGAGCTGGCCTCGGTCAACGGTATGACCGCCGATGCCTGGCAAGCGCTGGCGCCCTACGTCACGGCGTATCCGTCTGACCAAAGCCCGATTGATGTGGAGCGCAGCAGTGATCTGATCAAAGAGGTGTTCGCCGATCGCCCTCAGCCAGGCGACGACGCGCCCTGGTACATGCGCTTGCAGATCGTGGCGCACTTCGGTGAACGTAATTTCTATCAATGTACGCTGCTCGACGCGCCCAATGGCAAGATCGTGCTGCGGGAACAGACGGCGTGCGAGCCGTAATGAAGACAGGAAGCAAGGCATGCTGATAGTGCTGTTGAGCAACCCCGGCCAGCCGCTGCATTGGTGGCGTCTGGAGCGGGATGGACAGATTCAGGATCAGGGTTGTGATCCGCTCTCGGTGCTGCAGGGGCGTCATCCGGGGGCGCGGATCAGGGCGTTTCTGGCCGACGGGGTCAGCCTGCTACGCGCCACCTTGCCGGGCCAGCGTGCTGCAGCGCTCAAGGCGGCGCTGCCCTATGCGCTGGAAGAGCAACTGAGTCAGGACCTTGATGAGCTGCACATCGTCATGGGCCCGCGGCGCAACGATGGCCGGATCAGCGCTGCGGTCGTCGAGCAGCGCCTGCTGGAAGGCTGGCTGGCGCAGTTCTCCGCGGCTGGCTTGCGCCTGGAAGCGGTGCTGCCGGTTACCGCAGTTCCCGCCGCCGCCGCCCCTGAGACGGGATTGCGGGTGCAGGCATCGCCCTGGCCGCAGGATACGCGCTGGCTGGTGACCGATAGTGGTGCCGAGGCCGCCTTGCTGGAATCGGGGATGTTGCCGATCTGGTTGCGCAAGCGCCTGCAGGAACTGGACGAGGGTGAGCGCCATGTGGAGCTGGCCGGCCAGCAGGCAGCCTCGCTGGCGTCGTCATTGCCGGCTGACGCAGCTGTCAGTCGCTCGGATCAGGTGGTGAGCCTGCAGCAGATGTTTGGTGGCGCTGAATTCAATCTGCTGTGTGGTCCGTTTGCCGTCAGTATGGCGCCGCCGCCCTGGCGAGCCCTGCGCCCTGCGCTGCTGGCGATGGCCGCTACGCTGGTGCTTGCCGTTGGCTGGCTGGCGGCGGAGCGCGTTGCGCTGGAACAGCAGCGCGATGCGTTGCAGGCGCGTATCGAGCGCAGCTTCGCCGACGCCCTGCCGGGCGAGCGCATGCTGGATCCGGCAATGCAGTTCCGCCAGCGTCTCAGTCTGGCTGCCGGTGCCCCTGATCAGGCCAGCGCTGGGCAGCTGTTGTACGCGCTGTACGCGGCTGTCGGTCAGCAGCAGGGCATAGCGGTGCGTCAGCTGCGTGGCAACAGTGACACAGTGGACGTCGAGCTCACGATCGCCACGTTCGCTGATCTGGAGCGGTTGCGCGCAACCCTTGCGGCAAGCCAGGGCATTAGCGAGAGCCTGCTAGGGGCTGACTCGGACAGTGGCGCGGTGACGGCGCGGCTACGGATAACAAGGAGTGGCTCATGAACGCCTGGTGGACGGCGCTGGCGCCCAGAGAGCGGCGTATTTTGGTTTTGGGCGGGATGGCGCTGGTGCTGATTCTCGTCTGGGTTGCGGTGTGGGAGCCGTTGGTGCAGGGGCGCAGCGCGCTGCGCAGCGACGTCGCCCGGTTGTCTGCCGAGGCCATCTGGATGGAGCAAACCAGCGACGAGGTGCGCCGCCGGGCGCGCCTGGAACAGCGCTCTCCGGCAGTGCCGGGCAACGGCAGCTCGGTGCTGACGCTGATTGAGGTGTCGGCCAATGCCGCTGGCTTGCGCTCGGCATTGACCCGGGTGCAACCCGAAGGCGAGGGCGCGCGGCTGATTCTGGAGGCTGTCAGCTTTGATGGCTTGATGGGCTGGCTTGCCGAGCTGGAGCAGCGGCAGGGGCTGCAGGTCAGCGAACTGGCGCTGGAGGCGACCGAGTCCGCAGGACAGGTCTCTGCCCGTCTGTTGCTGGAGCGCCGCTGATGAGCTGGTTGAAAGGACGGCGACTCGCGCTACTGGCAATGGCGATCCTGCTGCTGACACTGATCAGCAATCTGCCAGCGCAGCTGGTTTGGCGTCAGGTGCAGCCGCACTTGCCTGCGAATGTCGAACTGTCTGGTTTGACCGGTACGCTGTGGCGCGGCAGCGTCGCACGTTTGCAGGTCGATGGGATTGATCAGGGAGCGCTGGACTGGCGTTGGCAGCCAGCAGGTCTGCTGGCTGCGGAGCTTGAACTGGACCTGAACTGGCGCCCGCGTGACGGTCAGGTAGGCGCTGTGCTGCGCCTTGGCGCCGCGGAGGTCTCACTGGAAAACGTGCGCGGCCGCTTGAGTGCGGCCAGTATGGCGCAGGTCAACAAGGCGCCTTTTGTATTGCAGGGCGACTGGTTACTGGACATCCCGCAACTGACGCTGGAAAACCTGCGTGAGGTAACTCGGGCCTCCGGGCGCATTGCCTGGCAAGACGCTGGCGGTGGCCTGCCAAACCCGTTGGCGCTCGGCAATCTCGCTGCTGATCTGGGCACGGATAACGGCTGGCTGGTGATGCAGCTGACAGACGCTGGCGGCCCCCTCGGACTGAGCGGCAGTGCCCGTTGGCAGCCGGCCAAACCGTTGAAGCTGGATACCCGGCTGCAGGCCCGGGCGGACGCCGAGCGCGACCTGGCGGCTGGCCTGCAACTGCTCGGGCGAGCCGATCCTCAAGGCTGGGTGCGCTGGCGCGCCCAGCTGCAATAACAGAGATGATGACAATGAATACAGGACGAATTGGTTGCTGCCTTTTACTGGCGCTGAGCTTGGCCGGGTGTGCCGGCCAGCAGGTCAGCCGGCAGCAACAGGACGGCGCAGTGGCGGATGTACGCGCTCGCCTTGGCATGGGGCAGTGTGATGCTGCGCTGGCTGCGCAAGTACGGGCGCTGGGTGATTCTGCGGTGCTGCTGGAGGCCGCCTATCAGTGCCTGACAATGGCTCAACTCGATACCGCACAAAGTCTGCTGGACAGCTATCAGGCGCAACAGGGTGGCAGCGAGGGTGACTATGCGGCGTATCTGGCGGCGCTGATTCCCTATGCACGCTTCGAACTGGCAGCGGGGGACAGTCAGCTGCAGGTGCAGCTGGGGCGTGAAGCGCATGCAGCGCTGACCGGCTTTGTCAGAAGCTACCCGCAGTCAGGGTATCGAGCTGAAATGGTGCCACGGGTTCAGGCGGTGCTCGAGGGGATGGCAAGGGCTGAATACGACCTGGCAGTGCTCGACCAGGAGAGGGGACAGCTCGAGCGTGCCCGGGCGCGCATGCGTTATCTGCAGAACGGCTACCCGCGCAGCGCCGCCGCTGCCGATGCAACCGCCTGGTTGTTGGACCATCAAGGCTAGAATCACTTCTCTGATTGCTTTTTTGCGGGCCTGATGCGTTGAAATGGCGCATCAGGTTGCCCCGGTTGCGGGCTTCCCGCCCCGCGATTGTGCACAATCGCGGCTTCTCTTGTCATCAATTCGTCAAAAGGCACTGTAAGTTACTGATATCGTGCGCCATATCTTAAGTTATTGATTTTAAAGGCAAAAAAATAGGTTAAAAAATAACCATTCTAAGGCGCGGCCCCAGTTTATATACCTTGAAGCGACTTTTTTGCAGGCTGTCCACACAGTTATCCACAGGATTTGTGGATAGTTTTACCGGGGCCGCGTGGGGTGGGGGTTGCCGCCCCTGAAGGGGGGGCGGCGGTGGGCTGGGCAGGGCTCAGATGCCCTGCGGAATATCCTCGCCACCGAGCGCGCTGGTGACGGCCGGCAGCAGTTCGCTCAGGGTGCTGGCCATGATGGTGAAGCTCGCATCCATCTGGCTGAGCATGTCATCGCCGCCATTTTCTTCGGCTTCCTCGCGCAGCAGGTCTTCAAACTTGACGCGCTTGAGGGTCAGCTTGTCATCCAGCATGAACGACAGCTTTTCCTGCCACTGCAGTGCCAGCTGACTGACCTGCTTGCCGGCACTCAGGTGCAGCTGGATCTCGTCGCTGCCCAGGTCCTGGCGTTTGCAGCGGACCACGCCGCCGTCTTCGCTGGTATCACGCAGCTCGCATTCGTCACCGATCTGCAGTTGCTCGGGGGCCTGGTTGTCCTTGACCCACTGGGTCATGCAGCTGGCCGGAGCGATCTTGACGTTGAGCGGGCGTACCGGCAGCGAACCGGTGCATTCGCGCAGCAGGCTCAGCAGGTCTTCGGCGCGCTTGTGGCTGGAGCTGTCAACGGCGATCCAGCCCTCGGCCGGGCAGATGCAGGCGAAGGTGGTCTGGGTGCGGGTAAAGGCACGCGGCAACAGGGACATGACAATCTCGTCCTTGAGGGTGTCGCGCTCTTTCTTGTAGACCTTGCGAGCGTCGCGGTTTTCGATTTCCTCGACTTTCTCGGCCAGGGCTTCCTTGATGACGCTGCCGGGCAGAATGCGTTCTTCCTTGCGCATGGCGATCAGCCAATAGCCGTTGCTGACCTCAACACGGTTTTCCGAGTGGCGTCCCCAGGGCGTGGTCCAGCCGAGGGTGTGGGTTTCCTGACTGGCGCAGGGGCGCGATGGCTTCTGCTCAAGTGCCTCTGTCAGCTGGGATTCGCTGAAGGGGACGGGTTGACTGAAACGGTAGATAAGCAGATTGCGAAACCACATGGGTGCTGTCCTTCTGTAGCGGTGGGCTGGGCTGCCCGAGAAAACGGCCAATATTGCCCCAGCGAACCGCCAGCAGCCAGTGTTTCCGCGGCTTCGGAATAAGATATTGAAATAACCTGAATTTTTTTTGAAAAAGGTGTTGCCAGAACTGAAAAAGCTCCCTAGAATGCGCACCACTTCGAGAGCAAACGGGTGATTAGCTCAGCTGGGAGAGCATCTGCCTTACAAGCAGAGGGTCGGCGGTTCGATCCCGTCATCACCCACCACTCGAGAAGAATAGCGCAGCGGTAGTTCAGTTGGTTAGAATACCGGCCTGTCACGCCGGGGGTCGCGGGTTCGAGTCCCGTCCGCTGCGCCATTTCCCCCTCCTTGCTGTACCTCAAGTTGTATCTTTCAAGTACGCTTCAGTACTCGTTCACAATCACGCTTCTACCGGTAGCCGGACGTTTAAAGCCCTGCTAAGCTGGCCGCTTCTTTTCGCCCGTGTTGGGCTTGTCTACTGAGGTAAGCATGAAGCGTAATCTGCTGGCAGTCAGCGTTGCAGTCGGGGCTCTCGTCCTGGCCGGTTGTAACAAGGATGAACCGGAACTCACTACTCCCATTCAACAAGCTTCCTACGGCATCGGCCTGAACATGGGTCAGAGTCTGCTGCAAGACGGTCTGGGCGATATCGATCCGCAAGCGTTGGCATTGGGTCTGCAGGATGCGCTGGGCAGTCAGGAACAGCGGGTTGGTGATGAAGAGCTGGCGAGCGCCTTCAACGAGCTGCAGAAGCGTTCACAAGAGCGCGCACAGGCGTTGGCGCAAGAGGCGCTGGATGCCAACAAGAAATACCTCGAAGAGAACGCTGCCAAAGACGGTGTAACGGCTACCGAGTCCGGTCTGCAGTATGAAGTGGTCACCAGCGGTGACGCCGACGGTCCGCAGCCGCAAGCAGATGATGTTGTCGTGGTGCATTACGAAGGTCGTTTGCTCGACGGCACCGTGTTCGACAGCTCTGTTCAGCGTGGTCAGCCGGCTGAGCTGCCAGTTGCCGGTGTGATCCCTGGTTGGGTTGAAGTGCTGCAACTGATGCATGTTGGCGACAAGTGGACGGTAACGGTGCCGGCTGAGTTGGCTTACGGCCCGCGTAGCCCGAGCCCGGTCATCCCGCCGAACTCCATTCTGGTGTTCGATATGGAGCTGGTGGGTATCAAGCCCCGCGAAGAGTAAGCGCTCGGTAACACGTCGGAATGCCCGTTGCAAGGCTTTCGGGCATTCCAGTGTTACCTTTATGCACATTCTTCGGTAACGCTCTTTGTTTACTTTTGGTTTTATTTCTGATCCGCAAGCCGCTTGCTAACTCGCTGAAAAAATTGAACTTTTTGCTCTGGTTAAAATGTGCACTGTTTGTCTGGAAGCGCATATAAACGGGCGTTTGAGCGAGTTTTCCTGATTTTCTTCACAGACTTATCCACAGATCCTGTGGGTAACCCCGGGCGTCACTCGTAACGTTTGACCAGCTCATGAATCTGCCCTTGTTCCAGCAACTGATGGATGGCATCTATCAGTCCGGCGGACCTGTCTGCTTCTGGCCTGGCAGCGCAGCGCATGTCGAAGTGCTCTATTTCCCAGGTGCTGATCTGAATGGCAGCGCTGCTGCCAAGCAGGTGATGCTGCAGTGGGCGACGCATTTCCACCGTGGCATCCAACCGGCCGCGTTCGAGCATCCTGATCCGGGTCTCGATGTCGCGTACGTCATGGCGGGCAAGCTGGCCGCTGGCAAATGCGCCAGTCAGTGACTCGCTGTAGTGATAGCCCAGCGTGGTGCCGACCAGGGCGCCCGTTAAGTCGTTCAGCTGGGTTGGTGCCTTGTCGGCTTGTCTGGTGGCGATGACATCGGCGTCTTCGTACAGCACATCGCTCCAGTTCAGTTGCTCTGGTCGGCTGTGCCAGGACGGTAGGGTGTTGCAGATGATATCGATGCGCCCCTGTTCGAAGGCTTCCTCGATCCGGTTGTTGGGCACTGCGATAAACAGCACTGGTCGTGCGACGGTGTCGGCGACCAGTTCGCCCAGATCACGCGTTAAGCTGGATTTCAGGGCGGCGTTATCCATCGCCACGTAAGGTGGCGGGTCGGATGGAGAGAACCCCCAATTGATCGGTCCAGCCTGTGCGCCCGAAAGCCACAGCAAGGGCAGGATGCCGAGACAGCTAAGAATCGGCCTCACGACGTTACCTGTTATTTGATCCTACTCAAGCATAGAACACTGTGGGCATTTAGCTGCACAGGTTCAGATGGCGGTCAGCAAGGCCTTGGACAGTGACCGGCAGTGCATGCCGTACCAGGCTGAAGCCGCGCTGTTTTTTGGCTTCGTGCTTGGCCCTCGAGGCCAGCTCGGCGAGCCGTCCAGGGTCGAACTGGTTTGCCTTGCACCCCTCCAGCTGCAGGACGCCAATCGACAGGTTCAGCAGATCGTGACTGCGCCAGCGGCCCTCACGATCCGGTGCGGTGAAGCTGTTGGTCTGCAAGTGCTCGGCTCGGTACAGCGCGCGGCAGAGCTGCTGAAAGCGTATATCAAGGTGTTGAAGGCGGTCACGCCAGTCGCTGCTGCGCATGACGAGCATAAAGTCGTCACCGCCGATATGGCCGACGAAGTCGTAGCGCTGGTCGCAGAGTTCGCGCAGCAGCTGAGCCAGGCCAAGCAGGATTTCGTCGCCCTTGCCGTAGCCGTAGAGATCGTTGAAGGGCTTGAAGTTGTCCAGGTCGATGTAGCACAGCTGGGCGTCGACCTCGCGCTCCAGCAAGCGTTGCAGGCACTGTTGAATGGGAATGTTGCCGGGCAGCAGGGTCAGCGGGTTGGCGTGGCGGGCCTGCTGCAGCTTCAGCTCGGTAATCTGCCGGAGCACGTCTATGCCACGGCCAAGGCCCTTGTAGATGCCCTGATCAACGATGATGAAGTCGTCTTCCAGGCGCTGACGGGCGCGGCTGGTGAGCAGGCGGCTGACGCGCTGCAGGCTCTGGCGAATATCGACGATCAGGCAGTCCGGGTCCATCAACTGGCGGATAGGTTTGCGACTGTAGATTTCCTGCCCAAATGGCTTGAGCATGGTCTGCGACAGTGCATGCCGTTGAACCGCTCCGATCGGGCGGTGATGTTCATCCAGCACCGCCAGGGTGTTCAGTGCAGGTTGCTGCTGAAAGCAGTCCAGAACGGCCTGTACCTTGGTGTTTTCCGGTACGCCGGGGATCGGTAGCAGAAGACTGTGAATGGGGGCGTCGTCGCTGTTGCCTGGTTGGCGCTTGCCGAGGCTGTCGCTCAGGCTGATGGTATCGGTGGCAGGGCTACTCTCGGGCCGACCCAGCAGGTAACCCTGCACCCAATCGACACCAATCTCTTCCAGTACGGCGAGCTCTTCCGGTTGCTCGATGCCCTCGGCAATGATGCAGGCGCGCGACGCTTTCGCCATCTGCAGGATGGAGGCGACAAACTCGCGCTTGACCGGGTCGCGATGAATGCCGTCGACAAAGTGGCGGTCGATTTTGACGAATTCCGGTTGCAGCTCGGACCACAGGCGCAGGCTGGAGTAGCCCGCGCCCAGATCGTCCAGGGCAATGGAAAAGCCCATGTCACGGTAGTGATGCAGGGCGTTCTGCAGCAGTGACAGGTCTTCAATCGGCGCCTGTTCGGTCAGTTCGATCACCACCTGATCGGGCGTCAGGCCATGGCGTTGCAGGATCTCCAGCGTGCGTCCCGGGTAGTGCTGCTGCTCCAGCAGGCTCTCGGGCGAGACGTTGAGGAACAGCTTGCCCGGCAGGTTCAGGCTGCAGAATCGGCTGATCGCGCGGTCGCGGCAGAGTATTTCCAGTTCGGTGAGAATGCCGTGATGACGGGCGGCTGCGAATAATGTTACCGGCGAGTGCAGCGGGCTGTCGGACGGGCCGCGACTGAGGGCTTCGAAGCCGACAATACGTTCTTCCAGCATCGATACGATCGGCTGAAAAAGGCTGCTGACGGCGCCCCGATTGAGAATCGAGATCAGGGCCTGACGTTGTTCGGAAACGGTCATAGGGTATCCAAGGCAAATGGAAGTGGCCGTACCTGGCCGCCCGGGTCTGCGCTAGAGGCGTTCGCGGGCATTCGTCCTGACCGCGAGAGTGTGTCATTTGGCTGTTACGGAAGGGTTACAGCGGCGAACTCATCCGCCAGCGGGTGCTGGCGGATGGTGGGGCGGGATCAGTCGACAGTGGCGACCTGATGCTCAAGCTGGAGCAGGTCGAGCAGGATATGGCTGGTTTCGACCAGGAAGGCGTCGTCCTGCGCCTTGTCCTCGTCCTCGTCGCTGTGATCGGCGTTGAGCAGCGGATCCTGATTCTCCAGGCTGGCCAGCGGCTCTTCACCGCGGGCGGTCAGGCGCTGATTTTCCAACGCCAGCAAGCGTGCCTCGTAGTCGTCCTGACGTTGCTTGCGCTTGACCTCGTTGAGCGGCACGGTCTGCTGGGCGCGAATCTCGTCGTCCAGGCTGATTCGGGCCAGGGTGTAGAGAAAGTCCGGGTCGTTGGCCGCACGTGCTTCGTGCTGTTTTTGCAGTTGTGCAATGAATGGCTGCAGTTGGCTGCTGGCGCGGAAGCGAGCGGGAGCGATGGTGTCCCAGGGCATGGCATGGGGCAGGGCGCTTTCGCCGATTTCCTTGCTGTCGAGCAGCGAGGGGTAGGCGATGTCCGGCACCACACCACGGTGCTGGGTGCTTTGCCCGGACACCCGGTAGAACTTGGCCAGTGTCAGCTTCAGTTCGCCGTGATTCAGCGGTTGAATCGATTGTACGGTGCCTTTGCCGAACGTGGATTCGCCAATGACCAGTGCGCGGCCGTAGTCTTGCATGGCGCCGGCGAAAATCTCTGATGCAGAAGCCGACAGGCGGTTGACCAGTACGGCGAGCGGACCGTTGTAGGCGATGCCGGCTTCGGGGTCATCCAGTTGCTGTACCTGACCCTGGCTGTCGCGCACCTGCACGGTGGGGCCCTGATCAATGAACAGACCGGTCAGCTCCGTGGCCTCTTGCAGTGAGCCACCGCCGTTGTCGCGCAAATCAAGCACCACGCCGTCGACGTTCTGTTGGCTCAGTTCGCCCAGCAGGCGACGTACGTCGCGCGTAGTGCTGCGGTACTCGGGATCGCCTTGACGGTAGGCCTTGAAGTCGAGGTAGAAGCCGGGCACCTCGATCACGCCGATGCGGTAGTCGTGGCCTTGCTCGTTAATCTTGATGATGGATGATTTCGCCGCCTGGTCTTCCAGCTTCACTGCCTCGCGGGTCAGGTGAACGATTTTGCTGGTCAGGTCACCCGGCGGGTTGCTGGCCGGGATGACTTCCAGGCGTACGGGCGAGCCTTTGGGGCCACGAATCAGCTTGACCACCTCATCCAGTCGCCAGCCAACCACGTCGACCATGTCGTCGTCACCCTGGGCCACGCCGACGATCTTGTCGCTGGTGGCCAGTTGCTGGCTGCGCTGGGCAGGGCCCGCCGGCACCAGGCGCACGATCTTGGTGTACTCGTTGTCGCTTTGCAGTACCGCACCGATACCTTCCAGCGACAGGCTCATGTTGATGTCGAAGTTCTCGGCGTTTTCCGGCGAGAGGTACTGGGTATGCGGGTCGTACACCTGTGCCATGGCGTTGATGTAGCTCTGGAACAGGTCTTCGGAGCGGGTCTGGTTGATCCGGATCTGCTGGCCGCGGTAGCGCTTGCCGAGCAGCTCCTTGATGCTGGCCATGTCCTTGCCTGCCAGCTTCAGGCGCAATACTTCATCTTTAACCTGGGCACGCCAAAGCTGTTGCAGCGTGTTCTCGTCACTGGCCCAGGGGGCGTCTTCCCGATCGACGAGGATTTCCTGCTCGCTGGTGAAGTCCAGGCTGTCGAGCTTGTTGTCGACCAGGTCGAGGGTAAAGCCAAGGCGCTGTTGCACGCGCTGCAGCTGGCGCTTGTGCATGGCAAAGCCAACGCTGAGATCGCCTGCCTTGAGCAGATCGTCGAAGCGCAGTCGGTTACCTGCAAAGGCGTCGATGTCCTGTTGGGTAAACAGGCTGCGCTGCGGATCGAGCTGCTTGATGTAGGTGTCGTAGATCTGGGCGGACAGGTCATCGTCCAGACGAATACGGTTGTAGTGATGGCGTCGCAGTAATTCGACGGTATTCAGACTGGCAATGACCTGATCGCGGGTCGGTTGCAGTGAATCGAGGTCGAGGGCTTGATTCTGCTCGGCCGAGAGCACAGTGCCGCTGACAGTCAGCAGGGCAATGAGACAGGATTGGCGCAGGAGAGGGAAACCTTTCATCTGGGGTATCGTGTCCGGAGAGAGTATGCTTTTGGAGTTCCGGCGGGAGCGCAGAGTTCCCGCGCATGGCCACTATTGAATGAACTATGGAGGTAGCGTGAGAGGATTGCAAGCTGAGGGCGGGGAGCTGTCGTGGCAGGTCCAGCCTGCTGTAGAGCTGAAATCTGGCGAAGTTCGCGTTCGCGTCATGGCCGCCGGTTTGAACCGGGCAGACCTGTTGCAGAAAGCTGGCATGTATCCGCCGCCGGCGGGCGTCACCAGCGTTCTGGGGCTGGAGTGTGCCGGTGAAGTGATCGAAGTCAGCGACGGTTCACGCTGGCAGATTGGCGATCGGGTCTGTGCGTTGCTGGCAGGTGGCGGTATGGCTGAAGAGGTGGTGGTTGATCAACGCCATCTGCTGGCCGTGCCGGATAACCTGAATTGGGCCGAAGCTGCCGCGATTCCTGAAGTATTCAGCACTGCCTGGTTGAATGTGTTTGTCTTGGGCAATGCGCGCCCTGGCGAGAAGGTGCTGATTCACGCCGGTGCCAGTGGCGTGGGCACGGCGGCAATTCAGCTGTGCAAGGCGCAGGGCAACCCGTGCTGGGTCAGTGTCGGCAGTCAGGACAAGTTGGACGCCTGTGTTGCGCTGGGCGCCGAAGGCGGCGTTCTGCGGCAGGGCGGGGTAGCTGCGCTGAAGGACTTTGGGCCATTCAATGTGGCACTCGACCCGGTCGGCGCCACCTACGCAGCCGATCATCTGGACCTGCTGGCGCTGGATGCCCGCTGGGTTCTGATTGGCCTGATGGGCGGTCGCGATGCCACGCTGGATCTGGCCAAGGTGCTGGCCAAGCGCATCAGCCTGATCGGCTCGACCCTGCGGACCCGCGATGCCGAGTTCAAGGCAACCCTGCTGGCCGATATGGAGCAGCGCCTGATGCCGCAATTTGCATCCGGTGAGCTGAAGCCGATGGTCGCCAAGACCTTCGGGTTTGCCGATGCCGCTGCGGCGTTTGAAGAGCTGGCGCGTGATCAGGTGGTCGGTAAGGTGATTCTGGTGCGCGAAGACTGATCACCGAGCTGATCTCGTCGCAGAAGAACCCCACGCACCAAGTGCGTGGGGTTTTTTGGTTTTTACGGGGCTAAAGCTGTATTTCAGGTTGGTAGGCGACCGCAGGAGTGCGGTGAGGACGGGCACACAGCGTTTCCGTTTTTTGCATTGCGCCAGCGCCAGGTCACTTTGTCGCCTTCACGGCGAGCCAAGGGGGACCGCTTGCCCGGCCCCTCTTGGCGATCCCCCCGGGCACCCGGCTACGCGGCCCTTCGGGTTCGCTGCGTTGCTCGGATTGACAGGGGCCGGCAGAACTCGGCTCTGCGAGCCTCAAACAGGCTGCCGTCCTGTTTCCTGCCAATTCTGCGCTACTCGCCCGCGTAAACGGGATGAGCCTCGGTGCACGCTTCATCATTCGAGTGATTGAGTAACGGCCTCGGTCCTCTACCGTTGCGTTACCTACTGCATTCGGCAAAGCGTCTTTCTACAGATCAGATCAGTTCTGCGCTGTTGCAGAAGGCGGTCAGCACGGTAATCAGATAGCCAGGGTCGCGGCTGCCGGCCAGTTCGCGGATCGAGTGCATGGCAAAGGTCGGCGCGCCGATGTCGACCGTGCGCACGCCCAGGCGGCTTGCAGTGATCGGGCCGATGGTGCTGCCACAGCCCATGTCGCTGCGTACCACGAAGGCCTGTACCGGTACGTCGTTACTGGCGCAGAGGTGGCGGAAGAATGCAGCGGTCTCGCTGTTGGTGGCGTAGCGCTGATTGCTGTTGATCTTGATCACCGGGCCGGCGTTGAGCTTGGGGCCATGGTTTTCGTCGTGTTTCATGGCGAAGTTCGGGTGCACGGCGTGCGCGTTATCGGCGGAGACCAGCAGCGAGCGCTGGATCAACTGGATGCGCTCGGCGGCGTCCGGCACCAGTCGGCGCAGCACATCCTCAAGGAACGGGCCGTCAGCGCCGCAGCAAGACGATGAGCCGATCTCTTCGTGGTCGGTACATACCAGCAGGCACGGTTGCTTCGCATCGCTGTTCAACAGTGCCTGCAGGCCGGCGTGGCAGGACAGCAGGTTGTCCAGACGGGCGGCGCTGAAGAAGTCGCCGTCCAGTCCGATCTGTGCCGGTGGCTGGGTATCGTAGAAGCTCAGCTCGTAGTCGAGTACCGCTGCATCGGCGCAATCCGGATGCTCCTGCTGTAGCTGCGTTGCCAGCAGGGCGCGCAAATCGCGGCCGCCGTCGAGGCTGTGAGCCAGTACCGGCGGCATGTCGGTTTGCGGGTTGATCGGCTGGCCGTCGTTGACGCCGCGGTTCAAATGAATTGCCAGATTCGGGATCACCGCGACAGGGCGCTGGAAGTTGATCAGCCGGCTGTCGAGCGAGCCGTCTGCGCGGCGAAAGGTAACGCGGCCGGCCAGTGACAGATCGCGGTCGAACCAGGGCGCAAGCAGGGCGCCACCGTAGATCTCCACGCCAAGTTGCCAGAGGCCTTGCTGATCCTTTTCCGGCTGCGGTTTGACACGCAGGCAGGGACTGTCGGTATGGGCGCCGATCAGGCGCATGCCGCGGCTTTGCAGAGCACCGTCAGCGCCCAGCTGGAAGGCGATGATGGAAGAGTCGTTGCGGGTAACCAGATAGCGACCGCCGGCCTTCAGTTGCCAGTCTTCACGCTCGTTCAGTGCCTCAAAGCCCCTGGCAAGCAGGCGTGCGCGCAGGGTGGCAGTAGCGTGGAAGGGAGTGGGTGAGCTGGCGATGAAGTCGGCCAGATCCTGAAGCTGTTGGTCCTGCATGACGGTCTCCTGCAAGGTTGAATTCGGGCCCGTAGTCAGAACGGGCAGGGGCTCTCAAAGGCCATGCGCTCGCCGGTTTCCGGGTGGCTGATCGTCAGTCTGGCGGCGTGCAGTGCCAGGCGCGGGCAGGCATCGAGCGCGGCGCCTTCGGCATACAGGCGATCGCCCAGCAGCGGGTGCCCGATGGCCAGCATATGCACGCGCAACTGGTGTGAGCGGCCGGTAATGGGCGTCAGCTCGACACGGCAGTAATCCGCATGGCGTTCAAGTACGCGCCAGAACGTTTGTGCGTGCTTGCCCAGCTCGTGGTCGACGATATGCCGTGGCTTGTTCGGAGGATCATAGCGCAGCGGCAGGTCAATATGGCCGGCGTCACCTTCTGGCTGGCCCCAGCACAGAGCGATGTAGGCTTTCTCCGTCTCGCGGTCATGGAATTGTCGGGACAATTCACGATGAGCATCCGGGTTGCGGGCAATAACCAGCAGTCCGGACGTTTCCCAGTCGAGGCGGTGGACGATGCGCGCTTCGGGGTAGCCGTTTTCCTGCAGGCGGGTGATCAGACAGTCCTTGTTGTCCTCGGCGCGGCCAGGGACAGACAGCAACAGCGTCGGCTTGTCGACAATCAGGAAGGTAGGGTCCTGATGAATGATGCCGATATGAGTCAGAGGCATGTGAAATCCGCGGTGGCGCGCCCGCCGCCCGGGACCCCATTAAAAAGGGGGGGGGGGGCAGGGTTTTTTTTATTTAAAAAAAAATAAAAAAAAAAGATAAAATATAAAT
>JAYNRF010000011.1:52302-73057 GCA_038114645.1 Pseudomonadaceae bacterium
TTTCTTCTTGTTTGGTTATTTTTTTTTTTGTATTTTTTTTTTTTTGTGATGTCTTTTTCGGGCGCCCCGCCGGGCGCCGCCCCCACCGACTTGCTCAGGGGCGTTCGGGCAGGGTGATGTTGAGTTCAAGAATCGAGCAATCATCCTGATTGTCCAGCGCGACGTGTACCTGTTCGCGATCGATAGGAACGTACTTGCTGATGACATCGATGATTTCTTGCTGCAGCTGCGGCAGGTAGTCCGGCTGATTGCGCTGGCCACGTTCGTGGGCAACGATGATCTGCAGGCGCTCCTTGGCAATCGACGCGGGCGTCGATTTCTTGCGATCGCGGAAATAATCGAAAATGCTCATTAACGCCCTCCGAACAGGCGCTGCAGCAGGCCCTTCTTCTGTGCTTCCAGGAAACGATGCGGAATGTCCTTGCCCAGCAGGCGCTCAACAGCATCGCTGTAGGCTTGGCCGGCATCGCTTTTCTCGTCCATGATCACCGGAATACCCTGGTTGGAGGCCTTGAGTACGGCCTGCGACTCGGGGATCACGCCCAGCAGCGGGATGGAGAGAATGTCCTCCACGTCTGACACTGACAGCATTTCGCCGTTCTCGACGCGCTCGGGGTTGTAGCGGGTCAGCAGCAGGTTTTCCTTGATCTTCTCGCCGTTCTCGGCGCGGCGGGACTTGCTCGACAGCAGGCCCAGCATGCGGTCGGAGTCACGCACGGAAGAGACTTCCGGGTTGGTCACTACGACGGCTTCGTCGGCGAAGTACATCGCCAGGTGAGCACCTTTTTCGATGCCGGCCGGGGAGTCGCAAACGATGTAATCGAAGGTTTCTTTCAGTTCGTTCAGTACACGCTCGACGCCTTCAACGGTCAGGGCATCCTTGTCGCGGGTCTGGGACGCCGGCAGGATGAACAGGTTGTCGGAGCGCTTGTCCTTGATCAGGGTCTGATTCAGGTTGGAATCGCCATTGATCAGGTTGACGAAGTCGTAGACCACGCGGCGTTCGCAGCCCATGATCAGATCCAGATTACGCAGGCCTACGTCGAAGTCGACGATGACGGTTTTGAAACCGCGCAGTGCCAGTCCGGTACCGATGGCGGCACTGGTGGTTGTTTTGCCCACCCCGCCTTTGCCTGATGTGACAACGATGACTTTTGCCAAAATGACCTTCCTGTCGAAATTGTCTGGATAGTGGAGCACACCGGGCGCGTATGGTTCCCGGTGTGGCGATAAGAATGTGGCTACGGCGGAACTTGGTCACAGACCAGAGAAAAAGGGCCCCCGAATGGCTGGACAGTATCTGTTAAAGCCCGGCTATCTTCAAGCTGTCACCCTCCAGACTGATCTGCACGGCTTCCTTCCATTGCTGCTTGCGCAAATCCTCTGCCACCTTGTACTGCCCGGCGATGGAAACCAGCTCGGCTTCCAGGCTTTGGCAGAAAATTCTGGCCTCCTGATTGCCCTGCACGCCTGCCAGTGCGCGGCCGCGTAGTGGGCCGTAAACATGGATATGGCCGTCGGCAAGCAGTTCGGCGCCGGCGCTGACCGGGGCCATGACAATCAGGTCGCCGCCGCGGGCATAGATCTGTTGCCCGCCGCGTACCGGCTCGGTGATGATTTTGCCAACGGTGGCTGGTGCCGGCGTCGGTGCTGGTGCGGGGGCTTCGACGGCGGGAGCCGGAGCGGGCTTTGGCTGCGGTGCCGGCTCGGCGGCGACGGGCTCGATAGTGCGCTCCCGTTGGCGGCCCGGCGGCAGCAACACCATGGCGGCGCTCTGGGCCAGCTCGCGGAATTCTTCGCCACCGCGCAATGCGACCGGCTGCAGGCCGTGGTCGCGGCAGATGTTCAGCAGATGGCGCAGAGTAAGGTCGGTCAGTGCTTCATTCAGCTTGTCGAGTGCGATGACGACCGGGGTGTCAACGAAGAAATTCGGTGCCTGCTCGACCTTTTCTGCCAGCTGGCGGGCGAACTGGTCCGGAGCCAGGCGGATCAGCTCGACCAGCGTCATCGTCAGCATGCCACCTTTGAGGTGAAATACCGGGTCGTTGTCGAGCAGGTCGAGGGTGGTGTCAGCAGTCATGGGCAATCCAGTTCACAATGATGGGTAGCGCGTTGGCAGGGCGATTTGCCCGCTTGGCTGTTCTGCGCTTCCTTATATAGAAGGGCCCGGTTGATCGCAAGCCGCAGACGGTCTGATCCAGTGTCGTTTCGCACTGGCAGAGGAAACCCGGCTGGCGATGACGGCGGCAGAGGCCATAGAATGTCGGTTTTCGCTAAATGGACCTTTTGATGGAACGTCCGGGTTTTTCTGCTGCGTTGTTGCATCCGCGGTACTGGTTGCTCTGGTTGGGGCTTGGGTTGTTGTGGCTGGTCATCCAGCTGCCGTATCGCTGGCTGCTGGGGTTGGGGCGTCTGGTTGGCTGGGGCATGTTCCATTTGATGGCTGATCGTCGCGAAGTGGCCCGTACCAATCTGGCGTTGTGCTTCCCCAAGATGTCGGACATTGCGCGTGAGCGTCTGCTGCGCGAGAACTTCGCGTCCAACGGCATTGCCCTGTTTGAGATGGCGATGGCCTGGTGGTGGCCACGCAATCGCTTGGCGAAGCTGGCGCATATCGAGGGGCTGGAGCATCTCACCGAGGCAGCGGCGGCCGGCAAGGGTGTGGTGCTGATGTCCCTGCACTTCACCACGCTGGAGATCGGCGCGGCGCTGCTGAGCCAGGCGGTGACCATTGACGGCATGTACCGTGAGCATCGCAATGCGGCCTTTGACTTTGTTCAGCGCCGTGGGCGTGAGCGCCACAACCTGGACGCCAAGGCGGTAGAGCGCGAGGACGTGCGCAGCATGATGCGTTCGTTGCGCAGCGGCCGGGCGATCTGGTATGCGCCGGATCAGGACTACGGTCGCAAGGCCAGCGTGTTCGTGCCGCTGTTCGGTGTTGAGGCAGCGACTGTGACGGCGACCAGTACCTTTGCCCGTCTGGGCAAAGCGCTGGTGGTGCCCTTCACACAGCGCCGACTGCCTGACGGCAAGGGCTATCAGCTGACTGTGCACCCGGCGCTGCAGGACTTTCCCGGCGAAAGCGAAACCGCTGATGCCCTGCGCATCAATCAATGGGTCGAGCAGGCGGTCAGCGAGCAGCCTGAGCAGTATATGTGG
Organism: Pseudomonadaceae bacterium; assembly: GCA_038114645.1. Lineage (GTDB taxonomy): Bacteria > Pseudomonadota > Gammaproteobacteria > Pseudomonadales > Pseudomonadaceae > Halopseudomonas. The sequence goes on from JAYNRF010000011.1 coordinate 55,462, forward strand.
GTGCATCGCCGCTTCAAGACCCGCCCGGAAGGGCAGAGCCGGCCTTATGCCAAACGGCGCCGGCGCAAGCGTCGGGCGCGGCGGGGTTGATGAGCGAGCATCTTGGCGGTGACTGCGCCGGACTGATTCTGTCCGGTGGTGGCGCCCGTGCTGCCTATCAGGTGGGTGTACTGTCGGTAATCGCCGAGCTGTTGCCTGAGGGCGCGCCGAATCCGTTTCCGGTCATTTGTGGCACCTCTGCCGGTGCAATCAACGCGCTGGCGCTGGCGACCCACGCACGTCATTTTGCCGAGGGCGTTAAGCGGCTGGAGGCCGTCTGGTCCGAGTTTCACTGTAATCAGGTGTATCGCACTGACTGGCCTGGCGTGACGGCGCAGGCCTGGCGCTGGGCCAAGGCCAATCTGCTGGGGTTTCCGAGCAAGCAGCCAACGGCCTTGCTGGATAACGCGCCGCTGCGCGCACTGCTGCAACGTACCCTGTATTTCGGTCAGATCGATGAAGCGCTGCAGGCTGGCTTGCTGCACGCCGTGGCGGTTAGCGCTTTTGGCTATCAGTCGGCCGAATCGGTCAATTTCTATCAGGGGCGCGAGCGGATTGCCCCGTGGTCGCGGCATCGCCGAGTCGGGGTGCAGACCCGCCTGGGGCTGGATCATTTGATGGCATCGTCTGCCATTCCGCTGGTGTTCCCTCCGGTGCTGCTCAACCGTGAATGGTTCGGCGATGGGGCTGTGCGTCAGCAGGCGCCGGTCAGTCCGGCGTTACACCTGGGGGCCAACAAGGTGCTGGTGATTGGTGTCTCCGATAATCTTGCTGAGCCGCCGGGCGGAAGGCGTGGGCCAAGACTGCGCGCGGCTGCGCCGCCGACGCTGGCGCAGATCGGTGGCCACCTGCTCAGCAGCACCTTTGTCGATAACCTTGAAGCCGATGTGGAGCTGCTGGATCGGATGAACCGGTTGGCGGGCTACCTGCCGAGCGCCGCGCGGCAGTCCGGCAGGGGCGTGCGTCAGGTAGACGTGCAGATTATCTCGCCCAGCGAGCCGCTGGATGTGATCGCTGCCCGGCACCGTAAGCTGCTGCCGCGTTCCCTGCGTACTTTTCTGCGGGGCAGCGGGGCGACGCGGGCATCCGGCGGCAGCGTCGTCAGCTATTTGCTGTTCGAGGCGGATTACACCCGTGAGCTGATCGAACTCGGTCGACGCGATGCGATGGCCCAGCGGGAAGCGCTGCAGCGCTTCCTTGGCTTGCTCTGTCTGGTGCCGAACGCGTCCTGATCAGCCGGCGACCAGCACGCGAATGGCATCCAGGCGCAGTTTGGCCTGCTGCAGCAAGTGGTCACCTTCACGCAAGCGTTGTTCCTGCGCTGCAATCTCTTCGTCACGTACCAGCGGGTTGACTTTCTGCAGCGCCTTCAGGCGTTCGATTTCTTCCTGCAGCTCGCCGCTCAGTTGAGCGCGGGCGTTGTCCACCAGTTGCTGATGTTCTGCTGCAGCCGCCGCCTCGCCCTTGCTCAGCAGCGCTTCAATCGGCTCGCGCTGGGTCTTGGCGATCTTCACCGCGAGCTGGCGCGGCAGTGATTCAACCTGGGAGTCCAGCGTGTCGAAGCTGACCTTGCTGGCGAGGTTGTTGCCGCTGATGTCGAGCAGGCAGCGAATGGGCGTCGGCGGCAGCACACGCTGCAGTTGCAGCGCGCGTGGGGCTACGGCTTCGCAGACATAGATGCATTCAAGCAGCATGGTGCCCGGCTTCAATGCCTTGTTTTTCAGCAGGCCCACTGCGCTGTTGCCCATGCTGCCGGACAGCACCAGGTCCATGCCGCCCTGCAGCATCGGGTGCTCCCAGGTCAGAAACTGCATGTCTTCGCGTGACAGGGCGGTGTCACGGTCGTAGGTGATGGTGACGCCTTCGTCGTTGCCGAGCGGGAAGCCGGCATCGAGCATGCGTTCGCCCGGGCGCAGGATCAGCGCGTTGTCGGAGTGATCTTCGCTGTCGACGCCAAATACATCGAACAGGCGCTCCATGTAGATCGGCAGCTGGAAGTCGCTATCCTGTCTGGCGATGGTTTCCAGCATCCGCTCGGAGTCCTGATGGCCGCGTGAGTGCAGCTCCAGCAGGCGGTCGCGGCCGTTATGCATTTCCTCTTCCAGCGCCAGGCGACTGGCGCGGGCACGGTCGAGCAGATCGTTCCAGCCGTCCTGCTGCGGATGGTCGAGGTGCTGCAGCAGTTCGCTGCCAAACTGGTGCTGTAGCGCGTTGCCGGTCGGGCAGGTCGCGCGAAAGGCGTTTAGCGCGCTGTCGTACCATTCGACCAGATGCGCCTGGGCAGTGCCTTCCAGATAGGGTACATGCAGCTGAATGGTGTGCTGTTGACCGATGCGGTCGAGGCGGCCGATGCGCTGTTCGAGCAGGTCCGGGTGGCTCGGCAGGTCGAACATCACGAGATGGTGGGCGAACTGGAAGTTGCGGCCTTCGCTGCCGATTTCCGAGCAGATCAGCACCTGCGCGCCGAATTCTTCATCGGCGAAGAAGGCAGCCGCGCGGTCACGCTCGACGATACTCATGCCCTCGTGGAATACCGTGGCTGGCGTGCCGCTGCGTACGCGCAGGGCATCTTCCAGATCCAGTGCGGTTTCGGCGTGGGCGCAGATCACCAGTACCTTGCTGCGTTTGAGCAGCTTGAGCGTGTCAATCAGCCATTCCACGCGCGGGTCGGCCTGCCACCAGGCTGGGTCGCCACCTTCTGCCTGCAGGGCTTGCTCTGGATACAGTGCGGCCTGGCCTTCCAGATCCTGATACTGCTCGGGGCAGGGCAGCGGGTAAGCGTGCAGCTGGCGTTCCGGAAAACCGGAAATGGCCGCGCGGGTGTTGCGATACAGCACGCGGCCGGTGCCGTGACGGTCCAGTAGTTGGCGGATCAGGCTGTCGCGTGCAGCGGCGGCGGCGTCGCCGCCCTTGGCTGCGCTATCCAGCAGGCTGGCAGCGCTGTCGCCGAGCCAGCCGGTTACGGCGGCGATGTCGTCTGCGCTAAGCGTGTCCTGCTCCAGCAGGTGTTGTACCGCTTCGGCAACTGGCTGGTAGCGCTCGGTTTCCTTGATGAACTCTTCAAGGCTGTGGAAACGGTCCGGATCGAGCAGGCGCAGGCGGGCGAAATGGCTGGCCTGGCCCAGTTGCTCCGGAGTGGCGGTCAGCAGCAATACCGCCGGCGTGCGGCGCGCAAGGCCTTCGACCAGAACGTATTCTTCGCTGGGCTGCTCCTCGTGCCAGACCAGGTGGTGCGCTTCGTCGACGATCAGCATGTCCCAGTCGGACTGGTCCAGATAGTCGCGGGCCTTGTCGTTCTCCAGCAGGAACTCCAGCGCGACCAATGCCAGCTGAGCCTCTTCGAACGGATTGCTCTCTGCGCCGTTGCAGCGGTCTGCGTTAAACAGCGCAAAGTCCAGGTTGAAGCGGCGACGCATTTCCACCAACCACTGATGCTGCAGGTTCTCCGGGACTACGATCAGTACGCGACGAATCCGCCCGGTTTGCAGCTGACGATGAAGGACCAGGCCGGCCTCGATGGTTTTGCCCAGACCGACTTCATCTGCCAGCAGCACTCGCGGAGCCATGCGGTCGGCAACGTCGCGAGCAATATGCAGTTGGTGCCCGATCGGTTGGGTACGCACGCCGGCAAGGCCAAGCAGCGGCGAGCGTTGCACGCGGCAGTAGTGGCGCAGACTCTCGAAGCGCAGGCTGAACCAGGGCAGGGGGTCGATCTGGCTGGCGAACAGGCGGTCGCTGGCCAGCCGGAACTGAATGAAGTTGTCGAGCATGGTTTCGGCGAAGGCGGCAGGGGTGCCGTCTTCACGCAGGCCGGCATAGGCAAGCAGGCCTTCTTCCTCCACAACATCGCTGACGACCATGCTCCAGCCTTCGTGGTGGGTAATGCTGTCGCCTGGGCTGAAACGCACACGGGTAAGCGGTGCGTTGCGCAGCGCATAGTGACGAGTCTCACCGCTGGCGGGGAATAGCATCACCACCAGGCGCGCGTCCTGCGACAGTACCGTACCGAGTCCCAGTTCTGCTTCGCTGTCGCTGACCCAGCGCTGTCCGGGGGTAAAACCTGTCATGCCGCTCTCCTGGTGGTGCAAAAAAGGGCGCATATCTTACCCGATAGCCCCGCGGCTCGAAACCGCGTAGATGGCTGCTGTGGACCATTCTTTGTGCGCTTGTCTGGTTAAAAATTGTCCAATTTTGTGCGCTGTGACACAGTGCAGAGGTAAAGGCGTCGGGTTTGCTGTCGATACATTGTAGTAGGCCGGATTTCCGATGGCAGAAGTCCGGCTGCAAAAAATGAGGTCACGCAGACATGCTGATTCCAGGGTTGCCGCCAGCGGGCGCGCAAAATGATACGGTCAAGGTGTCGCGGGAGGTAAAACCTTCCGCGCCGAGCGAGGCTGTGCATGAAGCGGTTGCCGAGCCGGGCGAGCGGCGTCGGCGTGACAAGGGGCACTGGCCTGAACGCAGAAAAAGGCGGCGCAGGGTGCACACCCGTCAGGAACAGCCGCCACAGGATCGCGAGCTGGATTTGCCACGCAAGGGACTGCTGGTTGACATTGAAGTCTGAGAGGGTGCTAGTCTGATGCCTTCCCGTTGTCGTCTTTGCAGGTTGTGTGATGACAGAAAAGACTGAATCCTCTGATGTGATCGACTTTGCCGAGGCGCGACGCCAACGCATTCACGATATCCACGACGCTCGCCTTGAAGCCATGCGCGCTGCGTTTACACGCGCCTTGCCATTACCGTCGAAGCCCGCGGCAAAGAAGCGCAAGAAGAGCAAGAAGCCCCGCTGACCGTTTTGGCGCCTGCTATTGATCAGCGTCAATAACCCCGCTCAAGGTAAGGCTTAACCTGCAGTCATTGATAACGCAGGAGGTGCCTTATGTACGTTGATGAAGCTGTCATCGCTGGTGTGATTACTGTGGGTTTGATGGTTGCCTTTCTTGGTGGCGTTGGTCTGTTCATCTGGCGCGATGCGCACAAGAAGAAAAATCAGTAATCGGTTCTGAGCTGCTGTATGGGGCATAATGGCCTGCCGTAGCACGTTCGGTAGCCCGGAATGCCCCAAGCCTCCTCCCGTCAGCGCTGTGCCGAGTGTTTTCGTCCGCTCAGTCACTGCCTGTGTCACCTGCTTCCCAAACTCTGGCCTGACACCCAGCTTCTGGTTATTCAGCATCCGGATGAGTCTTCGCACGCGTTGAATACCGCACGGCTGCTGGTGCGCGGGCTGGTCAATGCGCATTTGCTGGTTACCGAATCGCTGGATGAGCACCCCGCATGGGTGGCGCGTCTGACGGACGCTGGCTGGCGCAATGAGTTGCTGTTTCCCGGCCCGGATGCGGTCGAGCTGGTGCCTGCGGCTGATGCTCGGCCGCGGCGACTGGTGTTGCTGGACGGCACCTGGCGCAAGGCGCGCAAACTGCTCTATCTCAACCCTGTCCTGCAGAGCCTGCCGCAGGTGCGACTGCCTGACGGGCTGGTCAGTCGTTACCGCATTCGCAAGGTGCCGGAGGCGGGGGCGCTGTCTACTATCGAGGCGGGTGCTGAGGCGCTGGCGCTGTTGCACGCGGGATTCGCGCGCGAGCAGTTGCTGGCGCCATTTGAGGCGCTGATCGAGGGTCAGATTCGAGCGATGGGCCAGCAGCGCTATCAGCGTAATTACACGAACAGGCCGTAGACCGCCGTGCCCTTGCTGCCAAGCTGGTTGGTGTATGGCAAGAGTCTTTCATTCACAACTTTTATTATCGCCGTTATTTGCCGCGTAACCCCGACGCGCTCGCTAGACTCCCAGCTACAGACTTACAGTCCGTAACAAAACAACAAAAAGAGCCGTATCAACACTGTCTGGCGACAGGTAAGGGGAAAACATGCAAACAACAGGACAGCGCGTCGTGATCACCGGTGCCGGGAGCGGCCTTGGTCGTGAGCTGGCGCTGCGCTACGCCCGTGAGGGTGCCCGTCTGGCGCTCGCTGACATCAATGATGCGGGGCTGGAGGAGACGCGCCGGATGGCAACTGCGGCCGGTGGCTGGGCGTTCACCCAGCGCTGCGATGTGCGCGATTTCAGTCAGTTGGCTGCGCTTGAGCAGAGCTGTGAAGAGCGCATGCAGGGCGTCGATGTCCTGATCAATAACGCGGGCATCGCATCTGGTGGCATGTTCTGGGATTTGTCGCTGGAGGATTGGGATTCGCAGATCTGCATCAACCTGATGGGCGTGGTCAAAGGCTGCAAGGCCTTTATGCCGGTGTTCATGAAGCAGGGCAGTGGTCGGATCATCAATATCGCGTCGATGGCGGCGATCATCCAGACGCCGGGCATGAGCAACTACAACGTGGCCAAAGCGGGTGTTGTGGCGCTGTCTGAAAGTCTGCTGGCTGAGCTGCAGCCGCTTGGGGTCAAGGTCAACGTGGTGTGCCCGTCGTTCTTCCAGACCAATTTGCTGGAGTCCTACCACGGCCCGGACAGCAAGGCGCGAGACGACATGGCCAAGCTGCTGCAGAACTCGCCGATCAGCGCGGCGGACGTAGCTGACACCATTTACCGTGAAAGCGAAGCGGATCAGTTCATGATCCTGCCGCACGAGCGTGGACGCCTTGCCGCAGCGCAGAAACGCGCCAACCCGCAGGTCATCTACGACGAGATGTTCAAGCTGGCAGCCAAGCGTTTGCAGGCCAGCTGACGGAGCGTTTTTCCGGGTCTTTTGCCAGCAGCTGAGCGCCTGTTTTCCGGCTGCTGGCGACTGTTCGCCGCCAAATGGCGTTTTATCACGCCTGTCTATTGTGTTTACCCTCTGCGACTTCGCCTTTATGCTTGTCCGCCTCTGGACGGCAGGACCGTCCCAACCCATCGGCAATAAATGAGGTTACCGCAATGCGTGAAGTCGTAATCGTCGACAGTGTACGGACTGGTCTGGCCAAGTCCTTCCGTGGCAAGTTCAACATGACCCGCCCGGACGACATGGCAGCCCACTGTGTCAACTCGTTGCTTGAGCGCACCGGCGTTGACCCGAAGATGATCGACGACTGCATCGTCGGTGCTGGCTCCAACGAGGGTGCTCAGGGCCACAACATCGGTCGTAACGTTGCCGTTCTGTCCAAGATGGGCATCGACGTTGCCGGTATGACTCTGAACCGTTACTGCTCCTCCGGCCTGCAGGCCATCGCTATCGCGGCTAACCAGATTGCATCCGGCTGCTCCGACGCAATCGTTGCTGGTGGTGTCGAGTCCATTACTCTGACTGCCAAGAGCCGCAACACCGATCACTTCGTAAACCCGATTCTGGAAAAAGACTTCCCGGGTATCTACTACCCGATGGGTCAGACCGCAGAGATCGTTGCGCGTCGCTATAACGTGACCCGTGAGCAGCAGGATGCCTACGCGCTGCAGAGCCAGCAGCGTACTGCGCGTGCTCAGGCTGAAGGTCTGTTCGACGACGAAATCGTCCCGATGGCGGTCAAATATCAGGTTCAAGACAAGGCTACCGGTGAAATCACCATCGTTGATGGCGTTGTTGATGGCGACGATTGCAACCGCCCGGACACCACCATCGAAGGCCTGAACAGCCTCAAGCCGGTGTTCTCTGAAGACGGTTCCGTAACTGCCGGTAACGCTTCCCAGCTGTCTGATGGTGCTTCCATGACGCTGCTGATGAGCCTGGACAAGGCGCTGGAGCTGGGTCTGAAGCCGCTGGCTTACTTCCGTGGTTTCACCGTTGCCGGTTGCGAGCCTGACGAAATGGGCATCGGTCCGGTTTACTCCGTGCCGAAGCTGCTGAAGGCACGTGGCCTGACTGTTGAAGACATCGATCTGTGGGAACTGAACGAAGCCTTTGCTTCCCAGTGCCTGTACGCCCGTGACTTCCTGAAGATCGACAACGAGAAGTACAACGTCAACGGCGGTTCGATCTCCATCGGTCACCCGTTCGGCATGACTGGTTCTCGCCAGGTCGGCCATCTGGTTCGCGAGCTGCAGCGTCGTGGTAAGCGCTATGGCGTCGTCACCATGTGTGTCGGCGGTGGTATGGGCGCAACCGGCCTGTTCGAAGCCTACCGCGGCTGATCCGTCTGGTCGCTTGCGCGGTTGGATTGAAAGAAAGGCGCTTCCCTCCAGGGTAGCGCCTTTTTTGTTGCAGATTTATCGCTGCTGTTACGGTGTGCGGCGTGCACCCATGTGGCACAATGCGATTTTTCCGAATGAGACGGGATGCGCCCGGTGACGTGTCTTAACGAGCAGTTGTGTGAGCAGGGTGATCATGGCCACTGAGCTGCGCCGGGTCGTCTTCGCGCTGCTGCCCGGCGCCCATCCCGGCTGCCTGATGCCTGCGCTTTCGGTGTTGCTTTCGGCCAACCGAATGGCTGAAGAGGTCTGCTATCAGATCGAGTGCTGTACGCTGGACGAGCAGTCGGTGCGCGCGGGCGACGGTTTGCTGCTGCAGCCTGCGCCGCTGGATCAGTGTGCGCCTGGCTTTGCTCAGCTCTGGCTGGTGGCTGACAGTCTCTCCGCGTCAGATCATCTGCCTGACTGGTTGGCCCCGCGATTGCGTGAATGGCAGGCTGAGGGTGTGCTGCTTGGTGGACTGGAGGCAGGTGTCGCCGCCCTGGCAGCCTCAGGCATGCTCACTGGTGGCCGCTGTGCTGTGCACTGGCGCATGCTGGATGAGTTTCGTGAACGTTTTCCGGAGGTTGAAGCCGTCACCCAGCTCTTTATCTGCGGTGATTCGCTGTGTTCCAGCAGCGGAGGGCAAGCCAGTACGGATCTTTTGTTGTCAGTGGTGGCGCGCGAGCAAGGCCAGGATCTTGCCGCGCTGGTGGCCGAGGATCTGGTCATTGAGCGCATGCGCGATGGGGCTGAACGGCAACGCATGCCGCTCCGTAACCGCCTTGGCAGCAGTCACCCGAAGTTAACGCAGGCGGTGATCCTGATGGAGTCAAACATCGAGGAGCCGCTGACCACCGACGAGATTGCACGTCATGTCTGCGTCTCCCGGCGTCAACTCGAGCGTATTTTCAAACAGTACCTCAACAGCGTACCGTCGCAGTATTACCTGGAGTTGCGGCTCAACCGGGCGCGTCAGATGCTGCTGCAAACAAGCAAGTCGATTATTCAGATTGGGCTGTCCTGCGGGTTCTCGTCAGGGCCGCATTTTTCCAGCGCTTACCGCAACTGTTTTGGGGTTACGCCGCGGGAAGATCGTAATCAGCGCCGCGCGCAGCAGGCCGCTGAAGGTGCAGCCAAAGATAGCTGAGCTCGGATACGCCGGGCTTGTGTAATTGCGCACGTGGTGTGCGCCCTTGTAGAGAAAGGAGATGACAGTGTCAGCAACGGTCGGTCGGTCCGATTTTGATCGGGTGATGGTTCCCAATTACGCACCGGTGAATATGGTTCCGGTTCGCGGCGCGGGTTCGCGCCTGTGGGATCAGCAGGACCGAGAGTACGTCGATCTGGCAGGTGGCATTGCGGTCAATGCGCTCGGGCATGCCCACCCGGCAATGATTGAGGCACTGAACGAACAGGCCCACAAGCTGTGGCACGTCTCCAACATCATGACCAACGAGCCGGCGCTGCGGCTGGCTGACAAACTGGTGCAGGCTACCTTTGCCGAGCGTGTGTTTTTCGCCAACTCCGGCGCAGAGGCAAATGAAGCGGCATTCAAACTGGCGCGTCGTTGGGGTCACAACACCAGCGGGGCGCAGAAGCACCAGATCATCGCCTGTACCAACAGCTTCCACGGCCGCTCGCTGTTTACCGTCAGTGTCGGTGGTCAGCCCAAGTATTCCGAAGGCTTCGGCCCGGCCATGGGCGGGATCAGCCACGTACCCTATCAGGATATCGCTGCACTGGAAGCGGCCATCTCTGATGATACTTGTGCTGTCGTACTTGAACCGGTGCAGGGTGAGGGCGGCGTGATTCCGGCCACCACCGAGTATTTGCAGGCCGTGCGTGCACTGTGTGACAAGCACAATGCGCTGCTGGTCTTTGATGAGGTGCAGAGCGGTATGGGGCGCACGGGCAAACTGTTTGCCTACATGCATAGCGGCGTGGTGCCGGACATTCTGACCAGTGCCAAGAGCCTCGGTGGCGGCTTCCCGATTTCGGCGATGCTGACGACAACCGCTATTGCCGAGCATTTTGTGGTCGGTACCCATGGCAGCACCTACGGCGGCAACCCGCTGGCTTGCGCGGTTGCCGAGCGGGTTCTGGATATCATCAATACGCCGGCGGTGCTGGATGGCGTGCAGCAGCGGCACGAGACCATTCGTGCCCAACTGGAGCAGATGGGCGCCGAGTTTGGTGTGTTCTCCAGCGTGCGTGGCAGTGGGTTGTTGCTGGGTGCGGTGATGAGTGACGCCTATAAGGGTCGTGCGAAGGATGTGCAGGCGCTGGCGCAGGAAGAGGGCGTGCTGGTACTGCAGGCGGGGCCTGATGTTGTGCGTCTGGCGCCGAGTCTGATTATCGAGCAAGAGGATATCGTCGAGGGCATGACGCGTTTGCGTGCTGCGCTGCGGCGGTTGGTCGCCTAGACCACAAGGGGATACGGATGCTGATACTGCGCCTGGGCAGGACTGCGGACCTGCCACAGATTGAACGCCTGGCGGCGGCCAGTCCGGTTGGGGTGACCGCGCTGCCGGCCAGTCGCGAGCGCTTGGCCGATATTTTGACGGCATCCGAAGCGTCCATGGCCGAAGAGGTGGTGTTCAGTGGTGAGGAGCGTTACTTCTTCGTGCTGGAGGACACCGACACCGGTACGCTGGCGGGCTGCAGCGGCATCATCGCGGCATCGGGTTTCCGGTCCCCCTTCTATACCTTCCGTAACGAGATGTTCGTGCATGCCTCGCGTGAGCTGGGGCTGCACAACCGTATTCATGTTCTGTCGCTCTGCCATGATCTGACCGGGCACAGTCTGCTGGTCGGCTACCACCTGGCTGATCAGTATCATCAGTCTGATGTCATGCAGCTCAACGCGCGCGGGCGTCTGTTGTTTATGGCCAGTCACCCGCAGCGCTTTGCCGAGTCCACCTCGGTTGAGGTTGTGGGTATCAGTGATGACCAGGGTAATGCGCCGTTCTGGGATGCGGTGGGTCGCCACTTCTTTGCGGTCAGTTATGCCGAGGCCGAGCGAATTGGCAGCGAGCGCGGGCGCGGCTATCTGGCTGAGCTGATGCCGGGTTATCCGATCTACGTTCCCATGCTGTCTGACGAAGCGCAGGAGGTGATCGGCCAGGTTAACCCGTCGGTGCAGGATGTGTTCGACATCCTCATGGACGAAGGTTTTGAGACGGATAACTACGTTGATATCTTCGATGGCGGCCCGGTAGTGCATGCCAAGACTGCGCTACTTAATACGGTGCGTCACAGTGAACTGGCCGTTGTTGAGATCGGTGAGCCGCAAGAGGGTGATGCGCTCTGGCTGGTGGCCAATACCAAAGTGTGTGATTTTCGTGCCTGCGCACTGACGCTGCGCTGGCAGCCGGGTGAGCCGGTGGTGGTGTCTGCGGCGCTAGCCCAGGCGCTCAAGGTCTCGGCCGGTGACCGGCTGCGTCTGGTCAGGGGAGGTTGAGATGCTGGTGCGTGCTGCCTGTCTGCAGGATCTGGAAGGTCTGGTCGCGCTGGCTGCCAGTGCTGGCGGCGGCTTGACGTCGCTGCCGGCCAGCGAGGACAAGTTGCGTGACCGCCTGCTGCAGATTGAACGCAGTTTTGCTGGCGCCGCGATGCAGGCTGATGCCGACTATCTGCTGGTTATGGAGGCGCCGGACGGACGTATCGTCGGCTCCAGCGGCATGCTCGGGGCGGCTGGCTTGCGTGAACCATGGTACAGCTATCGCATGGGGCTGACCGTTGCCGCCAGCACCGAGCTGGAGGTCTATCGTCAGCATCCGACCCTGTTTCTGGTTAACGACCTGACCGGCGCCACGGCGCTGTGCTCCTACTTCCTGGCGCCGGAGTTTCGCTGCGGCGATTTCCCGCGGTTGTTATCCAAGGCACGTTTCATGTTCATGGCCGATGCGCCGCAGGATTTCTCCGAGCGGGTTGTGGTGGAAATGCGAGGCGTGTCTGACGTCGATGAGCGCTCACCATTCTGGGATAGTCTGGGGCAGCACTTCTTTCGCATGGACTTTGCCCGTGCGGACTACTTGACCGGAATCGGCAACAAGGCGTTCATCGCTGAGATGATGCCCAAGTTTCCGCTCTACGCCTGCTTTCTGAGTCAGGCAGCGCGGGATGCTATCGGCAAGGTGCACCCGGATTCCGAGGCCGGCCGACTGGTGCTTGAAGAAGAAGGTATGCGCTATCAGGGCTATATCGACATCTTCGACGGTGGTGCGACCCTCGAAGCGCAGCGCGGCCAGATTCGCGCCATTCGCGACAGTCGCACGCTGCTGCTGGCCATTGGTACGCCTGGTGACGAGGCGCAGCCTTATCTCATTTCCAATCGTGGACGAGAAAACAGTCGGATGATTTCGGCGCCGGCGCGCGTCGCTGCAGGTACGCTGGTAGTGGCGGCAGAGTCCGCGGAGCGCCTGAAATTGCGCGCTGGTACCCTGGTCAGAGCGGTTTCCCTCACCGGTTAGGCTGCGGCGCATTGTCGCCTGGCCGGGCAAAGCTGAAACTGTTGGCGCCGACGCCGGTCAGAAACTATGGTTGCCATAGCGAATATCAACGGTGCAGATAATGCATAGTGCGCTCTGATGCTTATATAATGCGGCTCTTTGCCAGATTGCGCGCTCTTTTCGGGGCAACCTCTCCACGCGGCGCAGATCGCGACATGCTCCCGACGTTCAGCTGGCCGACCCGTCTCTGGTAAGGGAATTATGAAAAGCGCAGAAATCCGTGAATCCTTCCTCCGTTTCTTTGAAGAAAAGGGCCACACCCGCGTTGCCTCCAGCTCGCTGATTCCGGCAAACGACCCCACGTTGCTGTTTACCAATGCTGGTATGAACCAGTTCAAGGACTGCTTCCTTGGTCTGGAAAAGCGCGCCTACACCCGCGCCACCAGTAGCCAGAAGTGCGTGCGTGCCGGCGGCAAGCACAACGACCTGGAGAACGTCGGCTACACCGCGCGTCACCACACTTTCTTCGAAATGCTGGGTAACTTCAGCTTTGGTGATTACTTCAAGCGTGATGCGATCCACTACGCCTGGGAGTTCCTGACCTCCGCGAACTGGTTGAACCTGCCGCAGGAGAAGCTCTGGGTCACGGTCTACGCCAGCGACGACGAGGCTTACGACATCTGGACCAAGGAAGTCGGTGTGCCGGCCGAGCGCATGGTCCGTATCGGCGACAACAAGGGCGCGCCTTACGCGTCGGATAACTTCTGGGCGATGGGTGACACCGGCCCGTGCGGTCCCTGTACCGAAATTTTTTACGATCATGGTGCTGACATCTGGGGCGGCCCGCCGGGCTCGCCGGAAGAGGATGGTGATCGCTATATCGAAATCTGGAACAACGTTTTCATGCAGTTCAATCGCACTGCCGATGGCGAGCTGCATCCGCTACCGGCGCCGAGCGTTGATACCGGTATGGGCCTTGAGCGCATCAGCGCGGTCATGCAGCACGTGCATGCCAACTACGAGATCGACCTGTTCCAGAGTCTGCTGGCTGCCGCGGCCGAAGCTATCGGTTGTCCGCAGGACAACGCCGCTTCACTGAAAGTGGTTGCAGACCATATTCGCTCCTGCAGCTTCCTGATTGCAGACGGTGTACTGCCGTCCAACGAAGGTCGTGGTTATGTGCTGCGCCGCATCATTCGTCGCGCTTGCCGTCACGGCAACAAGCTGGGCGCCAAGGGCGTGTTCTTCCACAAGATCGTGGCAGCGCTGGTTGCCGAGATGGGTGAAGCATTCCCCGAGCTCAAGGCACAGCAGGCCCATATCGAGCGCGTGCTGAAGACCGAAGAAGAGCAGTTTGCCAAAACGCTGGATCAGGGACTGCGCATCCTTGAGCAGGATCTTGCCGAGCTGAAGGGCAGCGAGATTCCGGGCGATGTCGTCTTCAAGTTGTATGACACCTACGGCTTCCCGGTTGATCTTACCGGCGACATCGCCCGTGAGCGCGAGCTGACTATCGACGAGGCCGGTTTTGAGACCGCGATGGAAGCGCAGCGCGAGCGCGCTCGCTCCGCCAGCCAGTTTGGTCTGGATTACAACGCCCTGGTGAAAGTCGATATCGAAACCCGCTTTCAGGGTTATGACGGCACCGAAGGTCAGGGTACCGTCGTTGCGCTGTTCCGCGATGGTGAGCCGGTCGAGGTGCTGAACGAAGGCGACAAGGGTGTGGTCGTGCTCAACCAGACGCCGTTCTATGCCGAATCGGGTGGACAGGCTGGCGATACCGGATACCTGCAGGCTTCCGGCGTGCGTGTTGAAGTATCCGATACCACCAAGGCGGGCAACGCCCACCTGCATCACGTCATCGTTCAGCAGGGCAGTCTGCGCTCGGGTGAGGAGGTTAAGGCTGTGGTAGACGCCCGGGTGCGTCAGGCCACCGCATTGAATCACTCTGCAACGCACTTGCTGCATGCGGCACTGCGTGATGTGCTGGGGGATCATGTGCAGCAGAAGGGCTCGCTGGTCGACAGCCAGCGCCTGCGTTTCGACTTCAGTCACTATGAGGCGATCAAGCCTGAACAACTGCGCGCGCTGGAAGACATGGTCAACGAGCAGGTTCGTCTGAACTCTGTGGTTGGCGTAGAAGTGACCGATATCGAGTCGGCCAAGAACAAGGGCGCCATGGCGCTGTTTGGTGAGAAGTACGGCGACGAAGTACGCGTGCTGACCATGGGTAACGGCTTCTCCGTTGAGCTGTGTGGCGGCACCCATGTTTCACGCACTGGCGATATCGGTCTGTTCAAGATCACCGCCGAAAGCGGTATCGCTTCAGGTGTGCGTCGTATCGAAGCAGTGACCGGCGCCGGTGCGCTGGCTTGGGTTGCTGACACTGAAGAGCGTCTGCGTGAGGCTGCCGCAACCGTCAAGGGTAGCCGTGATAACGTGCTGGACAAACTATCGGCACTGGTTGAGCGCAGTCGCTCGCTTGAGAAGGAAGTGGAGCAGCTCAAGGCCAAGGCAGCGAGTGCTGCCGGCTCAGACCTGGCGGCGGCAGCGCAGCAGGTCAGCGGTCGTACCGTGCTGGTGCAGCGTATCGATGGCCAGGATGGCAAAGGTTTGATGGCGCTGGTTGATCAGCTCAAGAACAAGCTGGGTTCGGCGGCAATTCTGCTGGGTGGCGAAAGTGATGGGAAAGTTGTTCTGGTTGCCGGTGTAACCAAGGATCTGGCAAGCCAGCTCAAGGCGGGTGACTGGATTCGTACCACCGCGCAGGCGGTTGGTGGCAAAGGCGGCGGACGTCCGGATATGGCCCAGGGCGGCGGTACCGATGTCGCTGCGTTGGATCAGGCGCTCGCTGACGCGGTTAGCTGGGTCGGGCAGCAATAAGGGCGGCGCTCGTGTGAGCGCTGATGCAATGGTCGGGCGACCGACCTCTGGGTGAGGATAGACGTAGCAAAATGGCGCTTATTGTCCAGAAGTTTGGTGGTACCTCGGTTGGCAGCGTGGAGCGAATCCAGCAGGTCGCCGAGAAAATCAAAGGCTTCAAGGAGCGGGGCGACGATCTGGTTGTCGTGGTATCCGCCATGAGTGGTGAAACCAATCGCCTGATCGACCTGGCCAAGCAGATTCAGGCAGATCCGGATCCGCGTGAGATGGACGTGATTGTTTCCACTGGTGAGCAGGTCACCATCGGTTTGCTGGCCATGGCGCTCAAGGCCATTGGTGTTGAGGCTGTCTCCATGACGGGCCCTCAAGTGCGTATCCTGACCGACAGTGCGCACGGCAAGGCGCGGATTCAGCAGATTGATGATGAGCGCATGCGCGGTGAGCTGGCTGCTGGCCGCGTTGTCATCGTTGCCGGTTTCCAGGGCGCGGACGAAAGTGGTGCGATTACCACGCTGGGTCGCGGCGGTTCCGATACTACCGGGGTTGCGCTGGCTGCAGCGCTGAAGGCCGATGAATGTCAGATCTATACTGACGTTGACGGCGTCTATACCACCGATCCGCGAGTTGTTGAGCGCGCTCAACGTCTTGATCGCATCACTTTCGAAGAGATGCTCGAGATGGCCAGTCTGGGCTCCAAGGTTCTGCAGATCCGCTCGGTCGAGTTTGCCGGCAAGTACGCAGTACCGCTGCGCGTGCTGCACAGTTTCAAAGAAGGCCCGGGCACCCTTATTACCCTTGAGGACAACGTATCAATGGAACAACCCGTCATCTCCGGTATCGCGTTTAACCGTGATGAAGCCAAACTGACCATTCGCGGCGTGCCGGACACCCCCGGCGTGGCGTTCAAGATTCTTGGCCCGGTCAGTGCGGCGAACATCGAAGTCGATATGATCGTGCAGAACGTATCGATGGATAACACCACCGACTTTACCTTTACCGTACATCGCAATGAATTCCGCAAGGCAGAGGCTATTCTTAAGCAGATAGCGGCGGATATCGGTGCGCGTGAAGTGGCCGCGGACGACAAGATCGCCAAGGTGTCTATCGTAGGTGTTGGTATGCGTTCGCACGCCGGTGTTGCCAGCAGCATGTTTGAGGCTCTGGCGAAAGAGGGGATCAATATTCAGATGATCTCGACCTCTGAAATCAAGGTCTCTGTCGTTATCGACGAGAAGTACCTGGAGTTGGCAGTACGCGCGCTGCATACCGCGTTCGGGCTGGACGCTCCTGCCTCGGATGATGCCTGAAAGTATCGGAGAGGATAGGTGGGCTGCTGTGTAATGCAGCCCCCGCAAGGGCACGGTCTCTGGCTGCCGTGTCCGCCCGCGTCGCAGGTTGTTTTGCTGGCGTTGGGCTTTTAGCCGGTTTTTTGCAGAGCTGTGTCCTGATTATTAGCAAGGAGAAATGGAATGCTGATTCTGACTCGACGGGTTGGTGAGACCCTGATGGTAGGTGATGAAGTGACCGTGACCGTACTGGGTGTTAAAGGCAACCAGGTGCGTATCGGCGTGAATGCGCCCAAAGAAGTTGCGGTTCACCGTGAGGAAATTTACCAGCGCATTCAGAAGGAAAAGGACGAAGAACCAAATAACTAATTTTATTGAGTTTTTCGTTGCAATAATAAAATCGCGCGGGTAATATTCCCCGCGTGTTCGGAGAGGTGGCCGAGAGGCCGAAGGCGCTCCCCTGCTAAGGGAGTATACCTCAAAAGGGTATCGCGGGTTCGAATCCCGCCCTCTCCGCCATTTTATGAATTGCAGGCTCTGGTTGACGTTAGCTTTTGAATTTAAAAGGAAAACGTTTGACCATTAAGAAAAAGAGCCTATAATTCGCCCCCACACGCACTCGTAGCTCAGCTGGATAGAGTACTCGGCTACGAACCGAGCGGTCGGAGGTTCGAATCCTCCCGAGTGCGCCATATAGAAGACCCGCTGAATTCGGCGGGTTTTTTTTGTTTTCTCCGTGTCGGAGTTAGTGACATGGCGAAAAAAGCGCTTATAATGCGCGCCCACAACGCACTCGTAGCTCAGCTGGATAGAGTACTCGGCTACGAACCGAGCGGTCGGAG
>JAYNRF010000011.1:73157-108778 GCA_038114645.1 Pseudomonadaceae bacterium
GTTCGAATCCTCCCGAGTGCGCCATACAAGAAAACCACTGATTTCAGTGGTTTTTTTTTGCCGTAATAAAAGTAGAGCTGAGCTGTCGCGCAAAGCCTGATAGGCTTTAAAGGCTCTTTGCTGTGGCCTCCCGCCGATGGGAGGCGTCGATTGGTAAACGCCCCGCGCCGGGGTGGGTCAGGAAGCCTTGCCATGTCGGATCTCAACAGAAAATCACCGGAAAGCCTGCAGGACCGTCTGGAGCAGGTGCAGGAGTTGTTGAGTCGTCACCGACTGGTGGAGGATCTGGTGCACAAGCAGGCAGGCCAGCACCAGGATCTGGTTGAGCACGTGGTGCATCAGCAGAATCTCGTTGAGCTTCAGCGCAAGCTGGATGAGCTGCACCCCGCAGACGTCGCCTACATTCTTGAATCCCTGCCGCTGGACGAGCGACTGGCCGTTTGGCAGTTGGTCAAGGCCGAGCGCGACGGCGACATTCTGCTTGAGGTTTCCGACGCTGTCCGTGAAACCCTGATCGCCGACATGGACAGCCACGAGATCATCGCGGCGGCCAATACCCTTGATGCGGACGAGTTGGCGGATCTGGCTCCTGATCTGCCGCGCGACGTTGTGCGCGAGCTTATGGATAGCTTGGACGCCCAGCAGCGTGATCGACTCAAATCAGCTTTGTCCTACGACGAGGATCAGGTTGGCGCGCTGATGGACTTCGACATGATGACCATACGCGACGATGTCAGCCTCGAGGTGGTTAGTCGTTATTTGCGCCGCTTTGATGCCTTGCCAGACCATACCGACAAGCTGTTCGTGGTAGATACCGAAGGCCTGCTCAAGGGGGTTCTGCCGATCAAGAAGCTGCTGGTGAGCTCGCCTGATGCGCTAGTGGCGGATGTCATGTCGGACGATCCGGTGGTGTTTGATCCGGCCGATGATGCCGGTGACGCGGCGCAGGCATTCCAGCGCTACGATCTGGTATCGGCGCCCGTTGTCGACAACCTAGGGCGTCTGTGCGGGCGTCTGACCATCGATGAGATGGTTGACTATATTCGTGAGGAAAGCGAAGCCGAGGTGCTTAATGCAGCCGGTCTGCGTGAAGAAGAAGATATCTTTGCCTCGGTCTGGAAGTCGGTGCGCAACCGCTGGTCCTGGCTGGCGGTCAATCTCTGTACCGCACTCATCGCTTCGCGCGTCATTGGTCTGTTTGAAAACGCTATTGAGCAATTGGTCGCACTCGCTGCGCTGATGCCCATTGTTGCGGGTATCGGCGGTAACTCGGGCAACCAGACCATTACCATGATCGTGCGCGGCATTGCGACCGGGCAGGTTCAGGTGGCGCATGGGCGGCGCTTGCTGCGCAAGGAAGCGGGGGTGGCGCTTATTAATGGTGTGTTCTGGGGCGTCGTGCTGGCTGCGATCGCTTTACTACTGTACGGCAATCTCTCGCTGGCAGTGGTGCTTATGGCGGCGATGACGCTGAATATGCTGCTCGCCGCTTGTATGGGGGTATTCATTCCTTTGATAAGGCTGCGGCTAGGTGGCGATCCCGCGCTGGGTTCCAGTGTGCTGATTACCGCGATTACAGACAGTGGCGGCTTCTTTATCTTTCTCGGTCTTGCCACGCTTTTCCTCCTCTAGCAGTGTTTGTCTGGCGCTCGTCCGGGTGTCGCGTTGATTGCCTAAAATGTCACATCAGGATACATTAGGCCGTTTTTTCGCGTGGGAGGCTGTCGGGAGACAGCATGATCTGCCAAACACCCACTGATGTTTTGCCAGCTAAATAAGCAGCATGGATCAACCATGCCCAGAGTTGCGGGAGAAAAAATGGAATCTAATAATCTGGTTCTTGAAGGCGTGGAGCTTATGTTCCTCGGAATGGGGGCCGTGTTCAGCTTCCTGATTCTGCTGGTCATCTGCACCAGCATTATGTCGGTCATCCTGTCGCGTTACTTCCCTGAGGCGTTGCCAGCAGCCAAGCCGGTGCGCAAGAAGGCCAGCGCGGCACCTGCCAGTGTAGACCCCGATGTCGTTGCCGCCATCGGCGCTGCGATCAAGCAGCACCGCGCGCGCCAGCGCTCCTGACTTTTCCGTTTCGCGGTTTTCACCATTAAAAATCAAATAAAGGCCATGACACTATGACCGATACCAAAAAGCCTCTGGGCATTACCGATGTCATTCTGCGTGATGCGCACCAATCCATCCTGGCGACCCGCATGCGCCTGGACGACATGCTGCCGATCGCGGGTAAGCTCGATCAGGTAGGCTTCTGGTCCGTTGAATCCTGGGGCGGCGCCACCTTTGACGCGTGCATTCGTTATCTGGGCGAAGATCCGTGGGAGCGTATTCGCGCCCTGAAAAAGGCCATGCCGAACACCCGTCAGCAGATGCTGCTGCGCGGCCAGAACCTGCTGGGCTACCGTCATTATGCTGACGACGTTGTCGAGAAGTTCGTTGAGCGTGCCGCCGTTAACGGTGTCGATGTATTCCGCGTGTTCGATGCGATGAACGACCCGCGTAACCTGGAGACTGCGCTCAAGGCAGTCAAGAAGCAGGGCAAGCATGCCCAGGGCACCATCTCCTACACTACCAGCCCGGTTCACACCTTGCAGATGTGGGTCGATCTGGCCAAGCAAATTGAAGATATGGGCGCCGACTCCATTGCCATCAAGGATATGGCCGGCATCCTGAATCCCTATGTGGCCTTTGATCTGGTCAGCCAGTTGAAGTCGACGCTGAGCATTCCGGTGCACATGCAATGTCATGCGACTGCTGGTCTGTCGACTGCAGCGATCATGAAGGCGGCTGAGGCGGGTATCGACAACGTTGATTCCGCGATCTCCTCCATGTCCATGACCTACGGCCATTCTCCGACCGAGTCCGTTGTCGCAATCTTCCAGAATTCCGAGCGCGACACTGGCCTGAATCTGGAGTTGCTGGAAGAAGTGGCTGCCTATTTCCGTGAAGTGCGGAAGAAGTACGCCAAGTTTGAAGGCAACCTCAAAGGCGTTGACTCTCGTATTCTGGTTGCGCAGGTGCCGGGCGGCATGCTGACCAACATGGAAAACCAGCTGAAAGAGCAGGGCGCGAGCGACAAGTTTGACGCGGTGCTGGCAGAGATCCCGCGTGTGCGTGAGGACCTGGGCTTCATTCCGCTGGTAACGCCGACCTCGCAGATTGTTGGTACTCAAGCCGTTATCAACGTTCTGACCGGTGAGCGTTACAAGTCCATTACCAAGGAAACGGCTGGCGTACTGAAGGGCGAATACGGTGCTGCACCTGCGCCGTTCAATGCAGAGCTGCAAGCGCGCGTTCTGGATGGTGCTGAAGCCATCACCTGCCGCCCGGCAGACCTGCTGGACGCCGAAATGGACAAGCTGACCGCTGAGCTCAAGGGCCTGGCCAGCGAAAAGGGCATCAAGCTCGCCGAAAACGAAATCGACGACGTGCTGACCTACGCTCTGTTCCCGCAGATCGGCCTCAAGTTCCTGGAAAACCGCGGCAACCCGGATGCGTTCGAGCCCGTGCCGACCGGTAACGAGCTGCCGGCGGGCGCCAAGTCTGCAGGTCCTGAAGCCTACACGGTCAGTGTTAACGGCAAGGAATATGTTGTGCAGGTCACCGAAGGTGGCGACATCTCCGGTATCAAGCCGCTGGGCGACGCTGCAGCCCCTGCTGCTGCAACCAGTGCTGCACCTGCCGGCGACGGCGAGCCGCAGGGCGCTCCGCTGTCCGGCAACATCTTCAAAGTGCTGGTCTCTCCGGGTGATCAGATCGAAGAAGGTGAAGTCGTCATGATCCTGGAAGCGATGAAGATGGAGACCGAAGTGCGCGCAGTTCGCGGCGGCACAGTGGTATCCGTTGACGTCAAGGTTGGCGACGCGGTGGCCGTCGGCGACACGCTGCTGACCATCGGTTAAGGGGGAGACTAATGGATAAGCTTCTCCAGCTTTGGCAGACAACGGGTATCTATCACATGGCCTGGGGTCAGGCCGTGATGATCATTGTGTGCTTTGGTTTGATCTACCTGGCGATCCGCAAGGGCTTTGAGCCGCTGCTGCTGATCCCGATCGGCTTTGGCGGCATTCTGGCGAACCTGCCGGTGGCCAACATGGCTGAGGGGTCGGGCATCCTGCATATGATCTATGAAGTCGGTCTGCCGACCAGCGTGTTTCCGCTGCTGATCTTCATGGGTGTAGGCGCGATGACCGACTTCGGTCCGATGCTGGCCAATCCGCGCACGCTGTTGCTTGGTGCTGCCGCGCAGTTTGGTATTTTTGGCACGCTGCTGGGCGCGCTGGCGCTGACAGCTGCAGGCATTCCCGGCTTCGAGTTCACCATGAAGGAGGCGGCATCCATCGCCATTATCGGCGGTGCTGACGGCCCGACATCCATTTTCGTGACCTCCAAGCTGGCGCCTGACCTGCTCGGCCCGATTGCAGTTGCTGCCTATTCCTACATGGCTCTGGTGCCGCTGCTGCAGCCGCCGATCATGCGTGCGCTGACCAGCCAGAAAGAGCGCGGCATTGTCATGACCCAGCTGCGTGTGGTCAGCAAGGCCGAGAAGATCATCTTCCCGCTGCTGCTGCTCATGCTGGTTGCTTTGCTGTTGCCTGATGCTGCTCCGCTGGTTGGTATGCTGTGCTTCGGCAACCTGATGCGCGAGTGTGGTGTGGTTGAGCGCCTGGCTGATACTAGCCGCAATGCGCTGATCAACATCGTGACCATCGCGCTCGGCCTGGCGGTTGGCTCCAAGCTGTCTGCTGAATCGTTCCTGCAACTGAAAACGCTGGGCATCCTGGTTCTCGGTATGCTGGCATTCTGTGCGGGCACTGCTGCGGGCGTGCTGATGGCGAAGTTGCTGAACCTGTTCAGCAAGAACCCGATCAACCCGTTGATCGGTTCTGCTGGTGTGTCGGCGGTACCAATGGCGGCTCGTGTATCCAACCGCGTTGGTCTGGAAACCAATCCGCACAACTTCCTGCTGATGCATGCCATGGGGCCGAACCTGGCCGGTGTAATCGGCTCTGCGGTAGCGGCGGGTATTCTGCTGAACTTCGTAGGCTGATGTCCGCAGGCAACAAAAAACCCGCTCAATGAGCGGGTTTTTTTACGTCTGCTTCTTGCCTGGTTGCATCGTTCGCGAGCGATAGGCGGGAGGGCTGGTTTTAGCCCTGCTCGTTGGCCAGCAGAGCCAGTAGGGCGTTTTGCTGTCGACGGCTCATGTCGCGGAAGCGCAGCAGCAGCTCGCGCTCAGGCGTGCTGAGACCTTCTGCGTCCTGTGCGTTGAGCAGCTTGCGAGTCGGCTGGTTTTGTTCGGGCAGCGTTGGCAGGTCAAGCAGGCTGTGTTCCAGCCGCGCGATGATCTCCGAGTTCATGCTGCGATGGTGTTGCTTGGCAACGTCGGCGATGCGGTCACGCATCCCTTGAGGCAGACGAACTACGAATTTGTCGGCGGTTCGGCTGGTGTAATGTTGGGTAGCTGTTTTCATGGGGCAATAATAATCGCTTGGCTGAATAAGTCGATGCCGGCCAAGTGCCGCAGAACTGAGCGGAGGCGGGCAGGGCCGTGGCTTTGCTGGTTACCTAGGGTATAGACAACTTTTGCACTATTAGTGCACTAGTAGACCTTTTTTTTGTACGTTGCGCCATAGCGCGACAAAAAAATGTCTCTGAAATGTGACGGATTTACGACGAATGGCGCTTTGATACTGTTCTGATCTTACGGTTTCATCGGTGGAATTTCGTTGCGACCTTCGGGTAAGATTCGTCCCTTCCAAATAAATTCAACAGGTTGGCGTTGCCACCTGCTCAATATATGCGCTTGTAGCTCAGCTGGATAGAGCAACCGCCTCCTAAGCGGTAGGTCCCCGGTTCGAATCCGGGCTCGCGCGCCATCTTCTGGTTATTGCGTCTCTAGCCGTTGTTCGGGCGGCGGGGCAAGGGTCGACGGGAACGCTTTGCGCGCCTGCGTGTCGACTATTCTTCTCATTGGTCGCCGCAGTTGCTGGGGGCCATCGTCAAGGACTGTCACAGGAGTCTGCATGTCTCGAGCATTGACTGCCTTTTCCTCTTTGTACTTTGCCACCTTGCTGATGCTGCTCGGCAGTGGTCTGCTGAGTACCTATCTTGGTTTGCGTCTGGCGGCGAACGGTGTCAGTGAGCTGTGGATCGGTCTGCTGATGACGGGCTACTACGGTGGTCTTGTGCTCGGAGCCTCGGTGGGGCATCGATTGATTGCGCGGGTGGGGCATATTCGCGCTTTCGTTGCCAGCGCTGGCCTGGTTACCGCTTCTGTGTTGTGTCATGCGCTGTTCGATCATGTGGTCGTGTGGCTGCTGCTGCGTCTGCTGGTGGGTATGGCCATGATGTGTCAATACATGGTGCTGGAGAGCTGGCTGAACGAGCAGTCTGAGTCTCACCAGCGAGGCATGGTGTTTGCCAGCTACATGGTGGTCACCTATTTGGGGCTGGTGTTGGGGCAAGTGGTGTTTGCGCTGAAGCCGGACCTGTCTCAGGATCACTTGCTGTATGTTGCCATGTGCTTCTCGCTCTGCCTCGTCCCTGTTGCAACAACCCGCCAGATTCACCCCGCGCCGCTACGTCCGGCTCCCCTCAAGGTGCGACTTTTTGTTCAGCGGATTCCGCAGGCGTTGACCACTATCGGTGTTGCAGGCCTGATGATGGGCGCGTTCTATGGTATGGCGCCGGTGTTTGCACGCTCAGTTGGGCTGCCGACCTCCGAAATTGGTATGTTCATGGCTGTGACGATTTGCGCGGGTCTTGCGGCGCAGTGGCCGGCTGGCTGGTTGTCGGATCGGATAGATCGCAGTCAGCTGATTCAGGTGAATGCCATGATTCTGACGGCCGTATCTGTTGTGATGGCAATTGGTTTGATGCCTAGCGGAGGGTTGATCTTCCTGACGGCCATTTTCGGCCTGATGGTGTTCACGCTCTATCCTATGGCGGTCGCGCTGGCGAACGATCATGTTGAGCCTGATGATCGGGTGCCATTATCGGCGATGCTGCTGGTGACGTTCGGGCTGGGGGCGAGTGTTGGGCCCTTGGTTAGTTCGGCGCTGATGAAATGGCTCGGCTCCGGCATGCTGTACATCTTCATGGCTGGCTGTAGCGCGATCCTGGTGTTCCGGGTGAGGACATCGGCTGTTACCGGGGATAACCTTGTGGAAGCGACGCCGCTGCAGTTCATGCCGGCGGCGGGCAACCTTGCCAGCTCGCCGCTGGCTGCGGCGATCGATCCTCGGGTGGAAGAGAGTGCGGTCATTGAGCAGATGCAGGATGAGGTGCCGGAGCATGTGACTGAGCCGGCGGAGGATGTTGACCAGGATGATCATCGACCCGGTTAGAACAGATCCTCTTTCTCCAGGCGTCGGGCTTCTCGTTGCAGGTGATTGACGAAGCGGTCGATGCTGCGCTGCGCCGTCGCGGACTGCTGTTTGAACATCAATCCGGCGTGGGTTTCGTTTGCTTCCTCGTTAAACACCACGTGGCGCAACTCGGCGCAGACATCAATGCGGCCGATGTCGGGCAGGTGCAGCACGCTGTCGTATTGTTCACCGGGCTGCAGTGACTTGCTCAGGTCGCCGTCGAGCCGAACCTTGCAGCCTGTCGCTGACAGGTCCATGAGATAGCTGGTAAAGCGGCGCTCTCGTTCCGGGTGCGACAGCTGCACGGCAATATCGGCCGTGCGGCGCGCGCTGGCTCGGAATGCGCCGCGCTTTTGGTGGTAAATCATTTCTTCAGGCAGCGGGATGGCATACGCCGGTGCGTCGTCCAGCACGACCGGATTGCCCCCGGGGCAATTCCAGCGCACATGGATGCCCTCATGCCATGCGTCAATGCGAAAGGCTTCACCCTGTTTGGCGTAGCGGTCGCCTTCTCGGGGAATCATCTCGTCAATCCACAGGGCACTTTTACCTGCGTCGAGATTGACGATGAAGCTCTGAAATTTTTGCGCTCTGCCGGTGAATGTCACGGTCAGTGCGTCGCGGGACTGCATCAATGTGCGCAGCAGGGAGAGAATCTCCACTGGGGCGCGTACTTCTCTTGGGGGCTGGGGACCAGTTTCTTGTGAGAATAGGTTGGACACGTCAGCTTCTCGTTTTGATTCGTATTGGCAGGCGTAACTATACCGCGGTGGCTGTGCTAATGATATTTGCGATTAGGCTTTGCTCAGGTCTCTTGAAACGCCGGAGCGGCTGCGATTGCCTAGCTGGTCATAGATGCCGCTCCCGGGTTCGCCCTGGTTGCGCAGCAGATCGAGCATCGAGCGAGTGTTGTGCTGGCTGTGATGGACCAGGCGGGCGTTCCGGTCGTTGGCTTGCTTGCACTGGGTCAGCGCGGCTAAAAACTGTTGGTACTGCTGTTGCAGCTCCAGATCGCCGCCCTGCTCGATATACGCGCCCAGACTTTCTGGGGCAATATGGGTGGTGTGGCAGTAACGCTTGATCTCCTGATCGTGCGTGATCAGGCGGTCGGCATAGGGGCGTTTCTGTTCGAGGAGTTGCTCCAGCGCGGCCATGTCTTGCCTTGCCAGTGCGTCGCGTTCCTGCTCCAGCAGGGCCAGGTATTGCTGGCAGTCCTGCTCAGCCGATTGAAAGCGTTCTTGCAAGGGGTGCATGGCGTGTCTCCTGACTGTGGCTGACCCGTACGGCGTTAGTCAAAGAGTACATCCAGCGTCTATCGCTGACTACTGGCTGTCAGCTATCAAGGCTCAACAGTTTGTCTGCGATGCGGCTGCTGTCGACTTTGTAACTGCCATCGGCAATCGCTTGCTTGATCTGGCTGACGCGCTCGTTGTCCACTTCGGGCAGATCACGCAGCTTTTCTTCGATAGCTTGCAGCTGCTGAGCTTGCGCGCTCAGGCTGACCGAGGAGGTTGATTCGGTCTGGCTATTTTGCGGAGCAGGCTGTTGCCCTGCGACATTGTTGACCGCCCCGGCTTCACGCTTGCCTGCTGCGCCTGCGGCCTGGCTGCTGCGACCTGCGCCGTTCGGGCCGTTTGGCGAGTTGAAGTCAATGACCATGGTGAATTCCTCAAACTGTAAAATCTTCTCTAACTGCTTTAACGGCAGCAAATGGGAAAACTTTAGGAAAAAATAGTGTGAAGATCATCACGGAATAAAATGCTACCCGCTGCAGCTGGCAGGTAAGGTTCCCCGGCATGATCACATTCCTACTTCGACCTGTCCAGGGCCGGTGACACGTGCTCGGACAATCCTGTTGGAGCGGCTGTTGCGCACTCGAATCTGGGCGCCAAGTGTACCATCTTCCAGCGCTTCGCCGGGCATGCGGACGTTCACGTTGCCGTTGCCCGCACTGATGACGACCTTGTCTCCTCGCTCTACCAGTCGAGTCTGTTCCAGTTGGGCCTGACCCAGCACGGTATCTGCATTGACGTTGCGTTTCATCTGCATGCCGATGGCCTGGGCAGGGTCGAGCAGGTAGTTGTTACCCAGTAAGCCGGTATCCCGCTCTGCCAGGCGAACATCCTGAGCGCTGATAACCGTTTTGCGCTGCAGTGGTCGGGTGCTTACTACTACCTGTTGATAGAGACTTACCTGGGCTGGGACAAACAGTCGCCAAGGGGAGGGTGCGATGCAGGTGACGCGCACTGTGACCCTGCCGATGGGGATTTCGGGGCTCTCGAGCTGTGCGCTCAGAGCATCTTCAGCGCACAGCGGCAGGCGCAGCCGCGCATCGAGGCGGCTGATCTGGATCTCATGGCGCGGCTCGCCACCCAGTTCGCTCGCATACTGAGCTACTTCTTGCTCAAGATACTCGTGGGTCACGCCGATAAGCTGATCGATAAGCGGGTTGGCGCTGGCGCTGGCGGAAAAAAATATCGCCAATACCGCGCACCCGGTGATAAAACGCATACAATTACCTACAAACAGTTGGGTGGTGTTCGTCAGATTCCTGTCGTCTGTTGACGGTTTTGCACGAATCATGCCGTTTCACCCGATTCCAATATGAGGAGCAGTCCATGGCTGGTGTGATGGATTCAGTCAACCAACGAACCCAGTTGGTAGGCCAGAACCGACTCGAACTGCTGCTGTTCAGGCTGGCCGGTAATCAGTTGTACGGCATCAACGTCTTCAAGGTGAAAGAAGTTCTGCAGTGTCCGAGGCTGACCGCGATGCCCAAGTTGCATCCGGTGGTCCGTGGAGTAGCTCATATCCGCGGCGGAACCCTGCCTATTCTTGACCTTAATCGGGCAACCGGCGGGCCGGGGTTGGAAGACCTCGACACCGCATTCGTCATTATCACCGAGTACAACTACAAGGTTCAGGGCTTTCTCGTGCGCTCGGTGGAGCGCATCGTGAACATGAACTGGTCCGAGATCCATCCGCCGCCAAAGGGGACCGGCCGTGAGCATTATTTGACGGCGGTTACCCGCGTCGATAACCAGATGGTTGAGATCATCGACGTCGAAAAGGTGCTGGCGGAGGTCGTCCCGGCCAACGAGAAGGTCTCTGAGGGTGTCGTCGACGCGGGCACGCAGGCTGAAGCGGTATCTCGCCGAGTGCTTATCGTTGATGATTCGTCCATCGCTCGAAAGCAGGTGATGCGCTGTCTGCAGGAGATCGGTGTCGAGATCGTGGCGCTGAATGATGGGCGTCAGGCACTTGACTGGCTCAAGGCGCGTGCGGATGAGGGAGAGGATGTCAGTGAATCGTTGCTCATGATGATTTCCGACATTGAAATGCCGGAAATGGATGGCTATACGCTGACCGCCGAAGTGCGTAACGACCCACGCTTGAACAAGTTGCATATCATGCTGCACACCTCACTGTCCGGCGTGTTCAATCAGGCAATGGTGAAAAAGGTCGGCGCTGACGACTTTCTGGCCAAGTTCAAGCCGGATGACTTGGCTCAGCGGGTGATCGCGCGCTTGCACTCGTTGCGAGGCGATGCCTAGCAACATGGATTCAATTGATACAAGGCAGGCTTCGTGACATTGGCTAATCAGGATTTTCAGCTGTTCCGGGACTTTCTGGAAAAGGCCTGCGGCATTGTGTTGGGGGACAACAAGCAGTATCTGGTGTCCAGCCGACTCAATCGCCTGCTCGAGCAGGAGGGGATTGCCAACCTCGGCGAGTTGGTCAAGCGAATCCAGGCGCAGCCGCGCGGGGGGCTGCGTGAGTCTGTCATTGATGCGATGACGACTAACGAAACCCTCTGGTTTCGCGATGTCTATCCGTTCGATGTGCTGAAGAACAGGCTGATCCCCGAGTTCATCAAGAATGCTCCCGGTCAGCGTCTGCGGATTTGGTCTGCTGCCTGTTCATCCGGTCAGGAGCCTTACTCGTTGAGTATGGCGATTGACGAGTTTGAGCGCAGTAATCTGGGTCAGTTGCGTGGCGGTGCCCAGATTGTTGCTACCGACTTGTCCGGTGGCATTCTCAATGCCGCGAAAAGCGCCGAGTACGACAGCCTGTCTGTCGCCCGCGGTTTGTCGCAGGATCGTTTGGCGCGCTATTTCGATCAGTTGGGCCCGGGGCGGTGGGCGGTCAAGCCGGCGATTCGCAACCGTGTCGAGTTTCGCGCGATGAACCTGCTGGACAGCTACTCCATGCTGGGTAAGTTCGATTTCGTGTTCTGCCGAAATGTGCTGATCTATTTTTCCGCCGATGTGAAGAAGGATATTCTGCGGCGCATTCATGCCACCCTGAAGCCGGGTGGCTATCTGATGCTCGGAGCCTCCGAGGCGCTCAACGGTTTGCCTGAGTTGTATCAGATGGTGCAGTGCAGTCCGGGGATTGTTTATAAGGCACGCTGACGCGTTGCCACTGCCTTCCGCAAGCCGGCACATTGTTGCCGGCTTTTTTGTTGCCGCTCTCCGCTAAATCGTGCGCCTTCCTTGCCGGTAGCCGGTCATTCATTGCCGCTTTTCTGACGCTTAATTCCTTAAGTGTCTGAAAATAATAGAAAATATTTTATGGCACGCTGATTGCTTAATTGCCTGCAGTGACGTTTTTTGGTCGACGGGCCGAAACGAGGAATCCGGCAATGAGCATCAATTTCGACAATGCCCTCGGGCTGCATGAGCAGGCGCTGAAGTTTCGTTCTCAGCGCGCCGAGGTGCTGGCGAACAATATCGCGAACGCAGAGACCCCCAACTACAAGGCGCGGGATCTTGACTTCAACGCAGTGCTGGCAGCCCAGCAGGGCGTTGGCCTGGCTGGCGACGGCCAGAGCATGGCGGTGGCCCAAACCGACTCTGGCCACATGGCGCTGGAAAGCCTGATCGACCAGGTAGCCGGGCTGCGTTACCGCAATCAGCTGCAGCCGTCGGTCGACGGCAACACCGTTGACTCCGAGGTAGAGAAGGCCGCTTACGCGCAGAACGCGATCGATTTCCAGGCCAGCTTCACCTTTCTTAATGGCAAGTTCAAAGGGCTGATGACAGCCATCCGGGGAGACTGATCATGTCGCTCGATAAAGTGTTCGATATCGCAGGTTCCGGGATGAGCGCGCAGTCGCTGCGGCTTAATACCGTCGCCAGCAACATTGCCAACGCCGATACGGTTTCCAGCAGTATCGATCAGACCTACCGGGCAAGAAACCCGGTGTTTGCCACCATTTTCAACAGTCAGCAGGCGTCTGGAGGCTCACTGTTCAGCCCCGATCAACAGGCCGGCGACGGCGTTGCGGTGCTCGGTGTCGTCGAGTCTGACGCTGCGCTGCAGCCGCGCTATGAGCCGGATCACCCGATGGCCAACGAAGAAGGCTATGTGTATTACCCGAATGTGAACGTAGTAGAGGAAATGGCCAACATGATGTCTGCGTCTCGGTCCTATCAGACCAACGTGGAGGTGATGAATACCGCCAAGACCATGCTGCAGCGCGTTCTGACGCTGGGTCAGTAAACGGAGATAAATAGACCATGAGCATCAGCAATGTTTCCTCTGGCGCATCGGTACTGGATCAGTATCAGCTGGATTCCGACCGTTTCGCTACCGGCAGTGAGCTGGGCAAGGATCAGTTTCTTCAGCTGCTGGTTGCGCAGATGAATAACCAAGATCCGCTGTCGCCGCAGGAGAACGGTGAGTTCATCGCCCAGTTGGCGCAATTCAGCACGGTCGAAGGGATCGACAACCTCAATGGCTCGATGGAGGCGCTGCTGAGTGGCTATCAATCGTCGCAGGCGCTGCAGGCCTCTTCGATGGTTGGGCGGACAGTGATCGTGCCGACCGATCAGGCGGTCGTAGATACTGCCGCTGGGCTGGAGGGGCAGCTGGCGCTGTCGGCCAGCAGCAGCAACGTTTTTGTGAAGGTGTATGACGAGGCGGGCACGCTGGTCGACACCATCAACCTGGGCAGTCTTGAGGCAGGTATGCAGGACTTCACCTGGGATGGCACTGATGGTGCCGGCAACATGATGCCGCCGGGGGTTTATACCTTCGAGGCGATGGCGACCATCGGTGGCAAGAATACCCAGATGGCCACGCTGTTGCCGGCTAACGTCGATAGTGTTTCGTTGGGAGCGGGCAGCGGCGGCGAGATGCTGCTGAACGTGGCCGGGCTGGGGAGTCTCAGCCTGTCCAGTGTCTATGCAATTCAATAAATGTCGTCCGAACTAGAGTAGGCGAGGAGATAGAACCATGTCTTTCAACATTGGCTTGAGTGGTATCCGGGCGGCAGCCTCCGATCTGAATATTACCGGTAACAACATTGCCAACGCGGGCACCGTGGGCTTCAAGAGTTCGCGTGCCGAATTTGCTGATGTGTACGCGGCGTCGGTGCTGGGTTCGGGCAGTTATGCAACCGGCAGTGGTGTGGCGCTGGCCAACGCGGCGCAGCTGTTCAATCAGGGCAACATCAGCTTCACCGAGAACAGCCTTGATCTGGCGATCAACGGTAACGGCTTCTTCGTAACCAGCAACAACGGTGCGCTCAGCTACACCCGTGCGGGTTATTTTGGCACTGATGCCAACGGTTTCATCGTCAACAACAATGGCTTCAACCTGCAGGGCTTCGGAGTCAACGCGGTAACCGGCCAGATCAATCAGGGTGTGCAGACCAATCTGCGGGTTGATACCCGTTCGGCTGATCCGAACGAGACCAGTGAGGTGCAAACCACACTGAACCTCAACTCCACTCAGACCCGTCCCGAAGTCTATGTACAGCAGTACGACGCGGCTTACGCGGCATCCATCGCCACGGCGGTTGACCCGGCCAACCCGACTGCAGGGGAAATTGCGACCGCCGAGGCAGCCGGTCGTGCGGCCGCGCAAGCGACCTTCGACCCGACCAACTCGTCTACCTATAACAGCTCGACTTCGGTCAACATCTACGACAGCCTGGGTAACTCGCACGTCATGACCAAGTACTTCGTCAAGAACGATGCGAACAGCTGGGATATGTATGTGCTGATTGACGGCCGGGACATCCAGAGCGGGGTGGAGGCGTCGGACGCGGCCTTTGATCCGACCACTACCACCCGTTTTGATGTGGACTTCAACAGCGTTGGTACGCTGACCTCGACGCAGCCCTACACCATCAGCGGCTGGATCCCGCTGGACAGCGAAGGCCAGCCGACTGGTGCCACCTCGCCGGTTGATGATCTGACGGTGAATCTGACCGGTTCTACCCAGTATGCGTCCAGTTTCTCGGTGACTGCGGTCAGCCAGGATGGTTTCACCACCGGTGAGCTGGCAGGACTGGAAATTGACGATACCGGTTTGCTGGTCGCCCGTTACACCAACGGCCAGACCCGCGTGCAGGGCCAGGTCGTGCTGGCAACGTTCGCCAACCAGCAGGGCCTGACCCCGCTGGGCAGCACTGCCTGGGCGCAGTCCTACACGTCGGGTGACCCTGTGGTCGGTGCACCAACCACCGGCACGCTGGGCAGCATTCAGTCCGGTGCGCTGGAGGACTCGAACGTCGATATCTCCGAGCAGTTGATCAATCTGATCGTCGCCCAGCGTAACTATCAGGCCAACGCCAAGACCATTCAGACTGAGGACGCGGTAACGCAGACCATCATCAACCTGCGTTAAGCGGTTTGCCGCCTCAGGCGGCGTCGGAATGACGGCGGCAATACCGGCAAAAGGACTTGCCGGTATTGCCGCTTTTTTCTTTTTTGTATTTCTATCTTTTTGAAATTTAAAGGGAAAAATTTCAAACAATGTATTGGCACGATCCGTGCTTTATCTCTGTTGAGTGAGCAAAAGCGGCAATTAGTTGTCGCCCACACGAAGCGGAGAAGGGCATGGACAAATCGTTGTACATCTCCATGACAGGAGCCAGCCAGAACGCGATGGCGCAGAGCGCGCACGCGAACAATCTGGCCAACCTGACCACTACCGGCTTTCGCCGTGATTTCGAGCAGGCGCGCTCCATGCCGGTATTTGGCGACGGCTACGCGACGCGTGCCTACGCCATGACCGAACGCCCCGGCACGGATCTGTCGACCGGCGCGATGCTTGAGACCGGTCGGGATCTGGATGTTGCTGTCCAGGGCGAAGGCTGGATTGCCGTGCAGGCGCCCGACGGGTCCGAAGCCTATACCCGGGCCGGCAGTCTGAATATTGACGCGTTCGGCATGCTGCGTACCAGCAGCGGCCTGCCGGTGCTTGGCAACGGTGGCCCGATTGCGATCCCTCCGGCTCAGAAGGTCGAGATCGGGGCGGACGGCACCATCAGCGTTCGTGCTCTGGGCGAAGGCCCAGCAGTGATGGCTGAAGTGGACCGCCTGAAACTGGTCAATCCGGACCCGGCCGCGCTGGAGAAGGGGCCCGATGGCCTGATGCGAACCAAAGACGGATTGCCCCAGGTCGCGGACGGCGTGGTGCAGGTGACCACCGGGTTTCTGGAAGGCAGCAACGTCAACGCGGTGGAAGAGATGACCGCCATGCTCTCGCTGGCTCGCCAGTTTGAACTGCATATCAAGATGATGCGTACCGCGGAAGAGAACGCGCAAGCGACCG
Organism: Pseudomonadaceae bacterium; assembly: GCA_038114645.1. Classification (GTDB taxonomy): domain Bacteria; phylum Pseudomonadota; class Gammaproteobacteria; order Pseudomonadales; family Pseudomonadaceae; genus Halopseudomonas. The sequence continues at coordinate 89,105 of JAYNRF010000011.1, forward strand.
ATCGCATTCTGCAGATGAGTTAATGCAACGGCGTGTCAACTAACTGACACGCGAGGAGAAAGGTGATGCTCCAAGCACTGTGGGTCAGCAAGACCGGTTTGTCCGCCCAGGACACTAACCTGTCGACCATTTCCAACAACCTGGCCAACGTTTCGACTACGGGCTTCAAGCGTGATCGCGCCGAGTTTGAAGATCTGCTCTATCAGATCAAGCGCCAGCCCGGTGGCCAGAGCACCCAGGACACACAGCTGCCCTCGGGGCTGCAACTCGGTACCGGTGTGCGGGTGGTTGGCACCCAGAAGATCTTCACCGAAGGCACCTTGCAGACTACCGAGCAGCCGCTGGATATGGCAGTCAACGGGCGCGGCTTCTTCCAGATCCTGATGCCGGACGGCAGCATTGGCTATACCCGTGACGGCAGCTTTCACCTCGATGCCGACGGCCAGATCGTGACCTCCAACGGCTTCCCGCTGGAGCCGGGCATCGTGCTGCCCGACGACGTCCAGACCTTCACCGTAGGGGAAGACGGCACCGTCAGTATCACCACGTTCGGCAACGCTGGCGTACAGCAGATCGGCAATATCCAGACGGCTGACTTCATCAACCCGGCCGGCTTGCAGGCCATCGGTAACAACCTGTTCCTCGAGACGGCCTCCAGTGGCGCGCCGCAGACCGGCAATCCGGGTCAGAACGGGCTGGGTACCGTGCTGCAGAACACCCTTGAGAACTCCAACGTCAGCGTGGTGGAAGAACTGGTCAATATGATCACCACCCAGCGCGCCTACGAAATGAACTCCAAGGTTATTTCCACCGCAGACCAGATGCTGCAGTACATCAGTCAGAATCTCTGACGGGAGCTAGCAAACATGATCCGCATGGCTAAGTTCTTGATGGTGCTGGTGCCGCTCAGCCTGATTGGTTGCATGCAGGCGCCGCCGATGCGCGACGACCCGGCGTATGCGCCGGTTTTGCCGCGCACACCGCTGCCGCAGGAGCTGAATAACGGCGCGATCTATCAGCCCGGTTTTGAGATGAACCTCTACACCGACCGCAAGGCTCATCGCGTCGGTGACATCATCACCATTACGCTGACCGAAAGCACTGCGGCGCAGAAGAAGGCTGAAAACACCATCGACAAGGACAGCTCGACCACCATCGGCAATCCGACCCTGCTTGGCAACGCGGTAGGCTTCAAGGGGCTGGATCTGGGGGTCAGCATGTCAGGTCAGCGCAACTTTGATGGCGCGTCTGATGCCAACCAGAGCAATAGCCTGACCGGCTCAATCACCGTGACCGTTGCCGAGGTGCTGCCTAACGGCATTCTGGCCATTCGCGGCGAGAAGTGGATCACCCTTAATCAGGGCGACGAGCTGATTCGCATCACCGGTCTGGTTCGTGCGGACGACATCGGGCCGGACAATACCGTGCTGTCTACCCGGGTCGCTGACGCGCGTATTACCTACTCCGGCAAGGGCGCCTTTGCCGATTCCAACCGTCCGGGCTGGCTAAGCCAGTTCTTCCTCAGCCCGCTGTGGCCGTTCTGACAGGAGCATTGCCATGCGCAGCCTGATTATTTGCCTTGCCCTGTTGCTCGTCAGCCCGCTGACACTGGCTGATCGCCTCAAGGACATCGCCAGCATTGCTGGTGTGCGCAGCAACCAGCTGATCGGCTACGGTCTGGTGGTTGGACTGGATGGTTCTGGTGATCAAACCAGCCAGACGCCATTTACCGTGCAAACCTTCGAGAACATGCTGAGCCAGTTTGGCATCACCGTCCCGCAAGGCACCCGGATTCAGATGAAGAACGTAGCTGCGGTGGCGATTCATGCCGATCTGCCGCCGTTTGCTCGCCCCGGTCAAACCATTGACGTGACCGTATCCTCGTTGGGTAATGCCAAAAGCCTGCGCGGTGGTGCGCTGCTGATGACGCCGCTCAAGGGGATCGACGGTCAGGTGTATGCCATCGCGCAGGGCAACCTGGTGGTGGGTGGCTTTGGTGCCGAGGGGGCAGACGGCTCGCGGATCACCGTCAATATCCCGAGCGCCGGACGTATTCCTAACGGCGCGACGGTGGAGCGCTCGGTTGCCAGCCCCTTCACTTCAGGTGATCACCTGACCTTCAACCTGCATCGTCCGGACTTCACCACCGCAAAACGTATCGTTGATCGTATTAACGATACCTTTGGGCCGGGTGTGGCGCAGGCGCTGGACGGTGGATCTGTGCGTGTACGTGCGCCGATTGATCCCAACCAGCGGGTTGATTACATCGCGATGGTTGAGAATCTGACGGTGGAGCAGGGCAATGCCGCGGCCAAGGTGATCATCAACTCGCGTACCGGCACCATCGTCATTGGTCAGGATGTGCGGGTTCAGCCAGCGGCAGTGACCCACGGTGGACTCACCGTGACCATCAGCGAGAACCCGCAGGTCAGTCAGCCGGGCGGTATCTTGTCTGGAGGCCAGACCGTGGTATCGCCCAGCTCGCAGATTAATATCGACGAGGGTGACAGCCGCATGTTCGTGTTCCGTCCGGGTGTTTCGCTGGATGAAATCGTGCGTGCCGTCAATCAGGTAGGCGCCGCTCCGGGCGACCTGATGGCGATTCTTGAAGCCCTCAAGCAGGCCGGCGCCTTGAACGCCGATCTGGTCATCATCTGACCGGGAGCAGGCCATGAGCATCAGCAGCAACGTCAGCTACACCGATATCAACAGCATCAGTCAGCTGAAATCCGGCGCCAACGTCAACAGCCCGGAAAACGTGCGCAAGGTGGCGCAGCAGTTTGAGTCGCTGTTCACCAACATGATGATCAAGAGCATGCGTGACGCCAACGCGGCGTTTGCCGAAGGCAACCCGTTGAATACGCCGCAGACCAAGTTCTATCAGGAAATGTACGACAACCAGCTGTCGGTGCACCTGTCCGAAGGCCGTGGTCTCGGGCTGACCGACGCTCTGGTACGGCAGCTGTCGCCGCAGTCTGCCACCAGCTCCGGCAGCGAGCAGGACAGTGCGCCAGCGGTTGATCAGTCAGCCTTGCTGGCACGTCGTCGGTTACAGGTGTCAGCCGACTACAGTGCCTGGGCCGACCGTCTGGCGCAGGCGCAGGTTGGCCAGAACGCCGCAGCCGGCGACAGCAGCAGCTGGCAACCGCTGCGTGGCATCGAGGCTTTGCGTAACGCGCGCTCCACGGCTGAGGCGGTGAGCAGTGAGGTTGCCCAGCGTACCCGCTTTGCCAGCAGCCAGGAGTTCGTCGAGACCATGCTGCCGATGGCGGAAAAGGCCGCGGCCCGACTGGGCGTTGATCCGCACTATCTGGTGGCTCAGGCCGCATTGGAGACTGGTTGGGGCAAGTCGGTCATTCGCGAGTCTGACGGCAGCTCCAGCCACAACCTGTTTGGTATCAAGGCACATGGCGGCTGGCAGGGCGACAGCGCCAACGTGGCGACCACCGAATATCGCAATGGCGTGCGGACCAGTGAGCGGGCAGATTTTCGCAGCTACGAATCCTGGGAGCAGAGCTTCGAGGACTACGTCAGCTTCCTGGAAAGCAATGGCCGTTACAGCAAGGCGCTGAACAGCACATCCAACCCTGACACCTTCTTCCGTGAGCTGCAGAACGCCGGTTATGCCACTGACCCGCAGTACGCGCGCAAGGTGTCGCAGATTGCGCGGCAGTTGATCAACAGCACTGACGAGCGCGTTGCTGCCAGCACCGCATCCACCGATTCCAGCAGCAGGGCCTGATCATGGCAGATCTCTTTGGTATTGGCCTGACCGGCCTCAAGGCGTCGCAGACCCAGCTGGCGGTAACCGGGCAGAACATCACCAACGTCAACACTCCCGGCTATACACGGCAGTCGGCCTTGCAGGCTACCCAGGTTGCCAGCTACACCGGTGCCGGTTACATCGGCAACGGCACCAAGGTGGTGGACATCACCCGCATCTACAACCAGTTCCTGACCAATCAGGTGCGTACCGCGACCTCGACCAATTCCGAGGTGCAGGCGTTCCAGTCGCAGCTGGAACAGCTCAATACGCTGGTGTCGAGCAGCGCAACCGGGATCACCCCGGGTCTGCAGAGCTACTTCGACGCACTGCAGACAGCCATCGAAGACCCGGCCAACCTGCCGGCGCGGCAACTGGTACTGTCGCAGGCTGAAGGGTTGGCTTCGCGTTTCAATACCGTGCAGAGCAGCCTGAGTAACCAGAACCAGTTTATCAGTCAGCAGGTCACTACCCTGGCTGACCAGGCGAGCCGGCTGGCCACCTCCATCGCCAAATACAATGACAGCATTGCTATCGCCACCGCCAACGGCGCCCAACCCAACGATCTGCTGGATGCGCGGGATGAGGCGGTACGTCAGCTCAGCGAGCTGGTTGGCATCACCGTGGTTCAGCAGGATGACAACAGCCTGAATATCTTTGTCGGTTCAGGTCAGCCGCTGGTCGTCGGCAAGGAAGCGTCGACACTCTCCACCCGACCGGGCTCTGCCGATTCGACCCGGATCGAGCTTCTGCTCACCAGCGGTAATTCCACACAAGACATCACCTCGCTGGTCAGCGGTGGTGAGCTGGGCGGCCTGATCAAATACCGTTCCGAGGTGCTGGACTCAGCGCTTAACGCTATCGGTCGTCTGGCGCTGTCGATTGCCAGCGAGTTCAACGATCAGCAGGGGCAGGGGCTGGATCTGAACGGCAATGCTGGTGCGGCCCTGTTCAACGACATCAACAGCGCGGAGCTGGTGGACGCGCGCAGTAACGCCCGCCCCAGCAACAGCGATCCGAACGCCAAGCTGAACGTCCTGATCAGCGATACCTCGCAGCTCAGCACTTCTGACTACGAAGTGGTGTTTACCAGCTCGACCCAGTTCACCGTGCGTCGCACCTCCGATGACAGCGTGACCGGGCCTTACGACCTGACCAGCCTGCCGCCGCCCGAACTGGACGGTTTCACGATGCAACTCGGTAGCGGTGGCATCGCCGCCGGTGACCGGTTCCTGCTGACGCCGACCCGCTTTGCGGCAGCCGGCATGGAGGTGGTCATGGATCAGCCGCAGGAGCTGGCCTTTGCCGCGCCCGCGTCGGTTGATACCAGTCTCGATAACCGCGGTACCGGCACCATGAGTCAGCCGACCTTGATCAACGGCCCGGCGCCGATTGATCCGGCGGCGCTGCAGGGGCTGCTGCCGATTGATTTGAGTTACGACGCGGCCTCAGGCGAGTTGCAGGTCACCGGCGGGACCGCGACCCTGAACCCGTCGCCGCTGGTGATTACCCCCGGTCAGACCAATGCGGTTGAAGTGACCGTGGGGGCGTACACTTTCAGCATGAGCCTGACCGGTACACCGAAGGACGGCGACAGCTTCAGCCTTAACTTCAATACCGGTGTGGCCGATAACCGTAATGCATTGGTGATGTCCGAGCTGCAGAGTTCCAAGGTGCTCGGCCAGGCCAATGGCGCGGAGGGGTTTTCCTTCGTTGACGGTTATGGCGATCTGGTACAGCGGGTGGCGACCTTTACCGCGCAGGCGCGGACTGACGCCGAGTCAAGCCAGGCGGTGCTGGTGCAGGCAACCAACAACCGGGATTCGGTCTCGGCGGTCAACCTGGATGAAGAGGCAGCCAACCTGATCAAGTTCGAGCAGTACTACAACGCGTCGGCCCAGGTGATCCAGGTGGCGCGGACGATTTTTGATACCTTGATCAGCAGCATCAGATAACGGGTAACCTTCCATGCGCATTTCAACCATTCAGCAGTTCAACAGCGGCGTGCGTGGCATCTCTGACAACTACAGCAGTGTTACCCGCACTCAGGAACAGATCAGCTCCGGCAAGCGCATTCTGACGCCGGCCGACGACCCGGTCGCAACCGTACGGCTGTTACAGCTCAGTCAGGAATCCAATCGCCTGCAGCAGTACAGCACCAACATGACGGCGGCCAACAACAGCCTGACTCAGGAGGAGAGCATCCTCAACTCGGTGAACAATTCGCTGCAGCGAATTCGTGAAATCGCCCTTGAGGCAGGTAACGGGTCGCGCAATGATGATGATCGGCAGGCGCTGGCAACCGAGCTGGAGCAGCGTGAGGAAGAGCTGTTCAATCTGTTCAATACCCGCAACGCACGCGGCGAGTATCTGTTCGGTGGCTTTCAGAGCAGTGAAGCGCCCTTCGTCAAAAATCCGGATGGTACCTACACCTATCAGGGTGACGAGGGACAGCGTTCGGTGCAGATCGCCGGCTCGAAGAAGGTCGCGATCAACGACAACGGCAAGGACCTGTTCGTCAATATTGCCAACGTCAACCGGGTCAATACCGCTGCTGCCGCGACCAATACCGGTACCGGACGTATTTCGCTGGGCACGGTTGAAAACAAGACCGACTACGACACCAACTTCTATCCGCAGGGCAGTGTAGGCATTGTCATTGGCGCCGCCGGTGATACCTACGAGATCGTCGACAGTGGCGGGCTACCGCTGGTGCCGCCGGTGACAGGCGCGCTGGATGTGAACGACGACGGCAGCTACACGATTCGTTACGAGGGTGTTGCCGTCAAGCTGGATGGCGACCTGCAGCCGGGCGACAGCTTTACCATCAGCACCGGTGACAGCACCGCGACCAGTACCAACCGCGAAACCCGCGGCATTCTGGAAACCGTGTCTCTGCTGCGGCAAACCCTCGAGAGCGGCACCGCCACGACAGATGACAAGCTGCAGCTGCGTGATGTCATTGCGGTCAGTCTGGACAACCTCGATAACGCGATGAACAACGTGCTGAGTGTGCAGACCACCATCGGTGCGCGGATGAACGTGATCGAGTCAACTCAGACCGAGAACGAGGAAGTCGCGCTGATCAACACTACAGTGACCTCGCAGCTGGAGGATCTGGATTACGCCGAGGCGCTCAGCCGTCTCAGTCTGCAGTCCGTGGTGCTGGAGGCTGCCCAGCAGAGCTTTGTGAAGGTCAGCAGTCTGAGTCTGTTCAATCTGTTGCGTTAGCCTTCAATAGCTCGATAAATGCATCTGCCGCGGGCGACATTGGCCCGTGGGCTCGGGTCACCAGGCCGAAACTGGTGCCGGGCATCAGATCTGGCCAGTCGAGCAGGGCCAGCGTGCCGGCGGCAAGCTCATCCTGCAGCACATCCAGGCTGCCGATGCTGAGCGCATCGCAGTGCTGAACCAGACGTTTGAGCACATCCAGGTTGTCGCATTCCAGGCTGATCTGCGGGTCTTCGCGTGGCAACGTCCGGCGCAGGTCATGCAGGATTGCGTCGGGTACGCGGAAACAGGCCAGCGGATAGTCTGCCAGCAGGGCAGGGGTCAGATCGGTGCGACCTGCCAGCGGGTGGTTGGCACGGCAGAATAGACGGCTGGGTTGCTGCTGCAGCGGGGTGACCTGCAGCAGCGGGTCATCCTGCAACTCACGGATATCGGCTACAAACAGTTCCAGCTCCTCATCAAGCAGTTGCTGGCGCAGCGCGACCCAGTGCTGCACTTCCAGGCGTACCCGCACGTTTGGATAGCGGTGGTTGAACGCGCCCAGCACCCGCGGCAGCAGGCCCGCCGCCGGGAACGGCCCGCCGCCGATCAGCAGCTCGCCGGCTTGCAGGTCGTTGAATTGGCGCAGCGCATTGCGCATGGCCTTGCTGCCGGCGATAAGCCGGCGGGCGTGCTCCAGCACCAGCTCACCCTGTGGTGTCAGCTCGATGCCCTTGCCGGAGCGGTGAACCAGTTCGCAGCCCAGCCGTTGCTCCAGATTCTGAATGCTGCGGCTGAGCGCCGGCTGGCTGAGACCGATGGCCTCGCCGGCGCGGGCAAAGCCCTGATATTCGACCAGTGCCACGAAGTGGCGCAGTGATTTCAGCTCCATGCGGCTCCCATACGGTGTGGCTCAATCGTTGGCCAGCGAGTGGATGATCGGGCAATCGGGTCGCTCATCACCGCTGCAGCAGTGTGCGAGCTCGGCCAAGGTATCACGCATGGCTTGCAGGTCGCGGATTTTCTCTTCCAGTTCGGCGAGGTGTTCGGCGGTCAGCGCCTTGACCTCGGCGCTGCTGCGCGAACGATCCTGCCAGAGCTGCAGCAGCCGGCTGATCTGCTCCATGCTGAAGCCCAATCGGCGCGCGCGCTGGATAAAGCCCAGTGTATGCAGATCACGGACGCTGTATTGGCGGTAACCCCCTTCGCTGCGCGGTGGTGCGGGCAAGAGCCCGATCTTTTCGTAGTGGCGGATCATCCGCGGGCTGAGGCCGCTGGCCTCGGCGGCTTGGCTGATATTCATGCGTCCTCCGGTTTCCAGCGCTTGAGCAGCAGCGCGTTGCTGACCACGCAGACGCTGCTCGCTGCCATCATGGCGCCGGCGATCATCGGGTTGAGCAGGCCAACTGCAGCGAGCGGAATCCCCAGGCAGTTGTAGACAAAGGCCCAGAACAGGTTCTGTCGGATTTTGTCGCCAGTACGCCGGGACAGCGCAAGGGCCATCGGTACCAAGGCCGGATCACCGCGCATCAGCGTGATTCCTGCGCTGTGCATGGCGACGTCAGTGCCGGTCGCCATGGCCATGCCGACGTCGGCACTGCTGAGTGCAGGGGCGTCGTTGATGCCGTCGCCGATCATGGCGACCACCTTGCCTTGCTGCTGCAGGCGCTGAATCTCGCCGACCTTGTCCGCCGGCAGCACATTGCCGCGGGTGTGATCGATGCCGAGCTGACGGCCGATGTGTTCGGCGGCGTTCTGACTGTCGCCGCTGATCAGCAGGGTTTCGATACCCTGACGCTGCAGGCGGGCGACCGTCTCGGCGGCGTCATCTTTCAGGCTGTCGGCGAAGGTGAGCATGCCCAGCACTCGGCCTTCCTGCGCGAGCCAGGACAGGCTTGCGCCGTCCGCCTGCAATGCTTCTGCGCGCGCCAGATAGGGGGCCAGTGACAGCCCTTGCTCTTCCATCAGGCGGGCGTTGCCCAGCCACGCAGTCTCACCGTCGACCAGGCCCTGCGCGCCGCGGCCGGCCAGAACCTGCAGGTTCTGCGCGGCGTCTGCGCTGATGCCGTGTTCGGCGGCGTAGTCGCAGACCGCTCGGGCCAGCGGGTGTTCTGCCTGCTGTTGCAGTGCCAGCGCGACACGCAGCACCTTTTCGCGGTCTGCGCCGTCTACTGCTTCGATCTGCGTCAGACTGGGTTTGCCGCGGGTCAGGGTGCCGGTCTTGTCGAACACCACGGCGTTGACCTGACGGGCGCGTTCGAGCGCTTCGGCGTCGCGGATCAGAATGCCATAGCGTGCGGCGACGCCGGTGCCGACCATGATGGCTGTCGGCGTGGCCAGCCCCAGCGCACAGGGGCAGGCAATGACCAGCACCGCGATAGCGTTCAACAGCGCTGCCTGCGGCCCGATCCACAGGCTGCCAATGCCCCAGGTGAGCAATGCGATGACGATCACTACCGGCACAAACACGGCAGCGACGCGGTCCACCAGGCGCTGGATAGGCGCCTTGGAGCTTTGCGCGTTCTCTACCATGCGCACGATCTGCGCGAGCATGGTGTCCTTGCCGACGGCATCGGTGCGAATAACCAGCAAGCCATCCTGATTCAGGCTGCCGGCGCGCACCGGGTCGCCCGGGCTGCGGTCTACCGGCAGGCTCTCGCCAGTCAGCATCGACTCGTCAACGTGGCTGCTGCCCTCCAGCACCTCGGCGTCGACCGGGATACGCTCGCCGGCGCGTACCACCAGATGGTCGCCGGGTAGCACCTGACTCAATGGCACCTCGCGCTCGCCTTGGGCGTCTCGCAGACGCGCGACGTCGGGGCGCAGCGAGGTCAGGGCGCGAATGGCTTCCAGCGTCTGGCCCTTGGCGCGGGTTTCAAGATAGCGCCCCAGCAGGATGAAGGTAACGATGGTCGCGGACGCTTCGTAGTAAAGGTGGGTGGAATGTCCGCTGCTGGCAAGCAGGTTCCAGCTACTCAGCAACCAGCCGGCGCTGGTGCCCAGTACCACCAGCAGATCCATATTGGCGGTACGGTTGCGCAGCGCATGCCAGGCACCGCGGTAGAAGCGCGCGCCAAAGACGAATTGCACCAGACTGGCGAGAATCAGCTGCAGCCAGCCGGGCAGCATCCAGTGACCGGCGCCGAGCAGGGCAGGGAACATCGCGAGCAGCATGGGGGCGGTCAGCAATGCCGCGCCTATCAGCCAACGGCGTTCGCCCCGAAGATCTGGGCCGCTATCTCCGGCTGGCTGTTGATTGTCCAGCCAGTGACCGGGATAGCCGACCTCGCGCAACGCACGAAGGATGGCATCCTGATCGGTGCCTTCGAGCACATGTACGCGGGCTTGCTGACTGGCGAGGTTGACCTGTGCGGATAATACGCCGTCGACAGCGAGGAGCGCCTGCTCGGTACGCCGCACACAGCCCGCACAGGTCAGCCCCTGCAACTGCAGTTGCGCCTCCTGCGTTCGGGGCGGGTAGCCAGCCTGGTTGAGGGCTTCTTTTGCACTGACAAGCGTTGCCGGTTCAGTACTCTGGACGCGAGCGGTCTCGGCTGCAAGGTTGACGGCAACCTGCTCGATGCCGGTTACGTTGGCGAGCGCTGCTTCAATTTTGCCAACACAGCTGGCGCAGTGCATGCCGTTGATGTGCAGGGTGAACTCAGACATGGCGTGGCTCCATTACGGATCAGATGCAGTCATCCTCAACCCTGACACCATGTCAGAGTCAAGCGCTGTTGTCAGCTCTGATCAGAAACCGAAAGGAGGACTGGTCCCTGCGCCCAGTTTCAGGCCTACCTTGAGGATCCAGTCGTTGTCCATTGCGGCAACGACCCAGGTGTGGCCTTCCCACTCAATCTGGTCGCCAACCACTGGATGGCCGCCGAACTGACGGCTGAAGAACGCCGCCAGGCTTTGCTCTCGCATGTCCTCCGGCACGGCGAATCCATAGAACTTTCCGACCTCACCAAGGGATGCTTCACCCTCCAGAATAAAGTCACCAAAGAAGCTGCGGTTTTCCAGATAGCGCGGGGGTTGCGCCTTGCTGAATAGCTTGGAAAGCGCCGGCAGATCGCGCGGTCGGCCAACCACGCAGAGCACATCACCTAGCGCCAGTTGGGTGCTGCCGGTCGGATGCAGCAGGTGGTTGCCGCGGAACAGGGCGGCAATGCGGGTCTCGGAGGGCATCTTCAGATCGCGCAGGGCAACGCCGACGCACCAGTTGGCGTTGTCCAGCTGGTAGATCAGCAGCTCGAAGTCGCCCTCGATGGCGGTATCCAGACTGGTGCGCTGCAGCGGTTCTGGCACGGGCGGAATCTCTACCTTGCACAAGCGGGCAGCCAGCGGCAGCGAGGACCCCTGCAACAGCAGCGAGACCAGCACCACCACGAACGCCAGATTGAACAGCAGCTGTGCCTGCTCAAGGCCAGCCAGCAGCGGAAATATGGCAAGGATAATGGGCACGGCGCCGCGCAGGCCGACCCAGGCGATAAACAGCCGTTCCCGCCAGGAAAACACAAAGGGGATCAGACAGATCATCACTGCAATCGGCCGCGCGATGAAAATCAGGAACAGCGCAATCAGCACGGCGGGCAGCGCGATGATCATCATTTCGCTGGGTGTTACCAGCAGGCCGAGCATAAGGAACATGCCGATCTGGCTCAGCCAGGCCATACCGTCCTGCACCTGCAGAATGTTCTGCAAATTGCGCACGCGGTTGTTGCCGAGAATCAGCCCGGTCAGATAAATGGCGAGAAAGCCGCTGCCACCGATCTTGTTGGTAGCGGCAAATACCATGATGGCGCCGCTGGTGATGAGCAGCGGATACAGTCCGGCGGGCAGGGTGACGCGGTTGACCAGCCAGACCAGTCCGAAGCCACCGGCCAGGCCGCAGAGGGCGCCGATGCCGAACTGCTCGATCAGCAGCAGTGCGAACGACCAGCTGAAGCTGGTCTGGCCGTTTGAGAGCATCTCGACCAGGGTAATGGTCAGGAAGATTGCCATCGGATCGTTCGAGCCAGATTCGATCTCCAGCGTCGCGCCAACCCGCTGCTTGAGGTTTAACCCCTTGCCCTGCAGTAGCGAGAACACCGCCGCGGCGTCGGTGGAGCCGACGATGGCACCGAGCAGCAAGCCCTGCAGCCAGTGCAGTTCCAGTAGCCAGGCTGTCAGAGCGCCGGTTAGAGCTGCGCTGATGAGTACGCCGAGGCTGGCGAGTGAAACCGCTGGCCAGAGGCCGACGCGAAAATTCTCGACCCGGGTGCGCATGCCGCCATCGAGCAGGATGATGGCCAGCGCAAGGCTGCCAATCAGAAATGCGGTATTGGCATCTTCAAATTGAATACGACCGATGCCATCCACACCGGCCAGCATGCCGATGATCAGGAAGATCAACAGCAGAGGAATGCCCAGGCGTGACGACAGGGAGCTGGCCAGCACGCTGAAGCAGAGCAGCACGGCACCGATCAGAAAGAGGGTGTTGATGTAGTCCATTTAGAGCGGCTCTGGCGGATTGCTGGAACGGCTCCACTATATCGTTTCTGCCCCGGATGGGTAAAAAAATTGCTGTATAGTCAACGCATTGCATACAGGGGGAAGGCGGGATGGACGCAGAGTTCTGGCATACGCGCTGGCAGCGCGGGGAAATCGGATTTCACAAGGCTGCAACCAATCCGCTGCTGCAGCGCTGGTGGCCGCGCGTGGCACAGGGCAGCACTGAACCGGTATGGGTGCCGCTGTGTGGCAAGTCGCTGGACATGGTCTGGCTGCGTCAGCAGGGGCACCCGGTGCGCGGGGTTGAGCTGTCACGCAGTGCGCTGGAGGATTTCTCGGCGGAGCATCAGTTGGCCCTGCAGTGGCGCAGCGGCGGCGCCTTCGAGATTGCCGAAGGCGCCGGGTTTGAGCTGCTCTGCGGTGATTTCTTTGCCCTGCGTGCAGAGCAGCTAAGCGCTATCCGCGTCGTCTACGATCGCGCCGCCCTGATCGCGTTGCCGCCGGCAATGCGTGAGCGGTACGTCGCGCACCAGCGCCACCTGCTGCCTGCCGGCTGGCGCATGCTGCTGGTTACGCTGGATTACCCGCAGGAGCAGCGACCGGGGCCGCCGTTCAGTGTGGGGGATGATGAAGTCAAGCGGCTGTATGACGGTTGTCGCATAGAGCTGCTGGAAGAACAGAACGTGCTGGCCGATCACGCGGTGTTTGCCAGTCAGGGGATGCGCTCGCTGGTCGAGCGGGTTTACCTGATTTCTGACTGAACAGGGCAGGGCTGCTAGACTGCTCCGCTCCTGATTGCCGCGGAGTCTGCATGCTGGCCGCCCTTGCCTTGCTCTACAAGCTGCTACCTCTCTACGTGACGGTCGGCCTTGGCTGGTTGGCCGGTCGTTACCTGGATGCCAGCGGTAAGCACATCGCCGGCATCATGATGTATATCGTGACGCCGTCGGTAGTGTTCTCCGGTGTCATGCGGGCGCCGCTATCAGCAGAAGTCATTCTGCTGCCGTTCCTGACCTTCGCCCTGTGCAGCCTGACCGGCTGGCTGCATCTGCAGATTGCCCGTCGCTGGTTCCCGGCAGCCGGGGCCAACATGATCCCGCTCGCGGTCGGCACCGGCAACACCGGCTATTTCGGTATTCCCGTTGCGCTGTTGCTGTTCGGTGAGCAGGGCTTGGCGATCTATATCGTCTGTATGCTCGGGACGACCCTGTTCGAGAACTCGGTTGGCTTTTATCTGGCGGCGCGCGGGCGTTTCGGCATTCGCGACTGCTTGCTCAAAGTTGCGCGTTTGCCGTCGCTGTATGCGTTCTTTCTTGCCGTTGTGCTGAACAGTGCCGGGCTGTCGATACCCGATGCATTTGTGCCGCTGTTCGATAACCTGCGCGGCGCTTACAGCGTATTTGGCATGATGATCATTGGTATGAGCATCCTGAGCTTTCACGGACTGGCTGGAGATTTGCGTTTCACCGGGTTGGCGCTGGCTGGCAAATTCATCAGCTGGCCGCTCATGGCGCTGGCGTTCTGTTGGGTCGACAGCCATGTATTTCAGCTCTACGACACGGCAGTCTACCAGGCGATTCTGTTGATCTCGATTACCCCGATTGCCGCCAACACCGTGGTCATTGCGACGCTGCTGGATACCCATCCCAGACAGGTCGCCGGTACGGCGTTGCTGAGCACGCTGGTAGCTCTGGTCTATATTCCGCTGATGATTTCGTGGCTGTTTGTAAAGGCTAATTAGTATCACTTTGAAATTGTTTTGTAAGTGCTCTGTTTTTTATGAAAAAAACGACTAAAAAGCGCTAATGCTTTCGCTGTAATGGTCGATACTTGCCCTAAGGAAGCGAAATAGAGGTGCCTTGCCTAGCGCACCTCGGCTGTTGTCGGTATGGCCAGCAGGTCACAGGTGCCGAGCCTGCCTCCAGGGATATATACAGCGGGACTCGACTTGCGAGTCCGGACAGCCGTGCTGACAAGAGTGAACACTAGCCATGCTTAGCCTTTTCCGTGATCTCGGTTTCCGTTGGAAACTGACCCTGCCGATTCTGATTCTTGCCATTCTGTTTGCCGTGCTGGGGCTGTCTGCGTTCTGGGCGGTCTCCAAAGTGGAATCGCGACTGATCAACGTATCCGCCCATCTGCTGCCGCAAAGCTCTGTGGTGCTGGAAGCTGACCGGGACATGTACCAGGCCCTGGCGGCCGAACGCGCCATCATTGAAGGGGTTGTGGCTGACGGCCTGAGTGCGGAACACTCGGATAACCTGCAGCAGGCCAGTGATCGGATTGCGCGCTACGGCGCAGCGACCGAGTCTGCGCAGGGGCGGCAGCTGGCCAACGACTTTGCCAAGGCGTTTGCTGTGTGGAAGGCGACCTCAGTGGAAAATGTGCGTTTGGCGCGTGCGGGAGACTCTGCCCGAGCCAGTGAGATCAGCTATGGCTCTGGCTATCAGCAGTTCTCCGATGCTCGTGAGCTGATCAACAAGATGACCGAACTCATCAATCAGCAGGCGGAGACCGAGGAAGCTGAAGCCAGTGACGACGTTGACGCTAGCCACGCGCGGGTCGCGGTGGTGGTGGCCATTGGTGCTGTGGTCTGCCTGCTGATGGTGCTGTTTTTCCCGGGGCTGATTACCAGCCCGCTGCGCGAGCTGCTGCAGCGCATTCGTGATATCGCCGACGGCGAAGGCGACCTTACCCAGCGAGTTGCCGTGCACTCCCGTGACGAGCTTGGTGCGCTCAGCAGTGCATTCAATGATTTTCTCGGCCAGCTGCAGGGGCTTATTCGTGATGTAGCCGACTCTACTCTGCAGGTGGCTTCCGCTGCCGAGCAGATGAGCGCGATTGCCGAAGGTCAGGAGAAACTGGTCAGCGAGCAGTACATGGCGGTCGATCAGGTCAGCACTGCGGCAACTGAGATGAGTGCCGCCATTCATGAGGTGGCCGACAACGCACACAGCACTGCAGACGCGGCGCGTGAAGCGGATCGTCAGGGCCATTCCGCATCTGATGTCGTGTCCGCAACGATGAATGATCTGCGCCGTCTTGCTGCGGATGTCGAAGAAGCCGCTGGCGTGATCAACAATCTCGAGCAGGACACCGACAAGATCGGTGGCGTGCTGAGTGTGATTGAAGGCATTGCCGAGCAGACCAACCTGCTGGCGCTTAACGCCGCCATTGAGGCCGCACGAGCCGGTGAGCAGGGTCGGGGCTTTGCCGTGGTGGCCGATGAGGTGCGCGCACTGGCTGCGCGAACTCAGGACTCAACTCGTGACATTCAGCAGATGATCCAGAAGCTGCAGAGTGGCACTGGTCAGGCGGTATCCGTCATGCAGCGCGGTGCAGAGCTGGCAGCACAAAGTGTTGAGAAGGCCGGTGTTACCGAGTCCTCGCTGAACGAGACCTCGGCTTCGGTCATGCGGATTAACGACATGGCTGCGCAAATCGCTGCAGCCTGTGAGGAGCAGAGCCAGACAACCGAGGATATTGCACGCAATATCAGCGGGATTCGCGACCTGTCCAACCAGTCGGCCCAGTCCTCGCAAGAGAGCCGTGACGCCAGCAACGCCCTGGCGCGCCTGGCGGCCAACCTGCAGCAACAGGTCGGCCGCTTTAAAACCTGATATTCGGGTTGTAACTTGAGCGTAAGCCGTTACAATAGCGCGGCCTGAGCATGCTCAGGTCGCTATGGTGGCCCCATCGGTCCCCTCGCAATGATCAGCCGTGAACCCGGTCAGGCCCGGAAGGGAGCAGCCGCAGCGGTCATATCGTGTGCCGGGGTGTGGCTGATGGGGTTGCCTCCAACTTATTGATTTATAAGGCTTTTTGCCGTTTCTTGTGCGGGTTGTACAAGAGGTGGTACACGCAGGCCTTGATTTCCTTCCCTCATTTCTTGCTTGGCATTCTGCCACTGCTTTGCCGTGTTCGGCCTTCCGCTTTTTGCTTGCTGGTGTCGTGCTGGTGTCGCTGCGAGGTGTGCTGCGTGGACTGAAAGCAGAGCGGGCATCAAGCCGCGCTCTGCTCAGATTCAGACGCGGAAGTGGCTGATCAGCTGTTGCAGGTCGCTGGCCAGGCGCGCGAGCTCCTGACTGGTGGCTGCGCTTTGTTCCGACGCGGTACTGGTTTGCCGGGCAATGTCGCTGACGTTGGTGATGTTGCGGTTGATCTCTTCGGCAACAGAGGACTGCTCTTCTGCTGCAGACGCGATCTGCGCGTTGACGTCGTTGATGCGGGTGACTGCGTCGGTAATCGCCAGCAGCCGGTCGCCGGCCAGACCGACAGCATCCACACCTTGTCGCGCTTTGTCTCGACTGATCTGCATGACGCTTACCGCCTCACCGGTGCCGTCCTGCAATCGGGTGATCATGGTCTGGATTTCAGAGGTGGATTGTTGGGTGCGCGAGGCCAGAGCACGGACTTCGTCTGCCACCACGGCAAAGCCGCGACCCTGCTCACCGGCACGCGCGGCCTCAATGGCGGCGTTGAGTGCCAGCAAGTTGGTTTGTTCGGCAATCCCCTGGATGACCGTCAGCACCGAGCTGATGCTGTCGCTTTCCTGTTCAAGCCGCTGGATTACCGCTGCAGCGCGTTCCACTTCTTCCGCCAGCGATTGAATGGCATCGATGGTGCGAGTGGCCAGCTGCCGGCCTTGCTGGGCTTCCTGTTCGGCCTGACGAGAGGATTCGGCGGCGTTGGCGGCGTTATGGGCGACGTCCTGCACCGTCGTGGTCATCTCGTGCATCGCGGTAGCGACCTGCTCGACTTCGTGCTGCTGCTGGCGCACACCGTTGCCGGTTTGCACGCTGATGGCTGACGTTTCCTCGGCAGCGGCAGCCAACTGGCTGCTTGAACCCGCCACCTGATTGATGGTGTGTTGAAAGCGCTCGGCCATGCGGTCAAAGGCTTGACTGATGCGCCCAAGCTCATCGCTGCTGCGATCATGGGTACGGGCGGACAGGTCGCCGTCAGCGAGTCTGGTGCTGGCCTGTTCAAGGCGGGCGACGGCGGTGCTGATACCGCGAATAATGCTCCATGACATCAGGATCAAGACCGCTAACGCCAACAGCGTGGTGACTGTGGCGATGACCAGGGTGCGGTGGTAGCTGGTCTCGGCGCGTTGAAACTCTTGCTCGGCAATGCCTGTTTGCAGGTTCAGTGAGTCTTTCAGGGTGGCGTCGAGTGCAATGGCAGCTGGCTGTAGGTCGGTCAGCAGGCTGTGATTGGCCTCTGCAAAGTCCTCTTGTTTTAGGCTTGCCAGCGTTGGCCCTACGCCCTGATTCAGCAAGCTGTTGAGTTGCCTGTCTGCGGTGTCGGCGATCTGCTTTTCTTCCGGTGTGAGGTAGGTTGACAGATAGGATTGCCAGTCGCCCCGGATCTCGTTGACCGCAGCATCGACTGCGTCGAGGTGCTGCGCTAACGGGTGCTGGTGGCTGCTGCGCAGCGGATGGCTGGGGTTGTGCTGGGCAGACAGCAGCAGTTCCACCTGTATGGTTTGTACCGCCTGCTGAATGCGTCCGAGTTGGCCCGTCGGGATCAGACGGTCGTGGTAGACCGTTTCCAGTGAGCGAGCGGCGCCGTTCAGCGCCATGGTTGAAATGATGCTGATTGCCAGCAGCAGCAACAGGGCGAATGTGCTGAGGCAGATGAGGCGCAGCTTGATAGTGAGGTTGTTCAGTAAGGGCATGGTGTGATCACTTCCTCTAACGTGGCCGGCGGGCGGCCGCAGGTACGGAATCTGGCGTCGGGTTGTCCGCTGCCCTCATTGAAGCAGGATGCGCCACCGCCGCCACGGCCCGGCAAAGCAATCGGCTGAAATGGCGTGTTCCTCTCGCATTGTAGTCCCTGCTTGGGTACATTACTCGCTTGCATTCGACCCAACGGAACCGAACAGAGCCAATGAGTTATCAGGTACTAGCCCGCAAATGGCGTCCCCGCCTGTTTCGTGAAATGGTCGGACAGACCCATGTGCTTCAGGCGATGATCAATGCGTTGGATAACAACCGCTTGCATCATGCCTACCTGTTCACCGGAACCCGCGGTGTTGGCAAAACCACCATCGCCCGGATTCTCGCCAAGTGCCTGAATTGCGAGAAGGGCATCAGCTCTGAACCCTGTGGCCAATGCTCGGCGTGTCTCGAGATTGACCAGGGCCGTTTTGTCGACCTGATCGAGGTGGACGCCGCCAGCCGTACCAAGGTCGAAGATACCCGTGAATTGCTTGAGAACGTGCAATACGCACCTTCTCGTGGACGCTTCAAGGTCTACCTGATCGACGAAGTGCACATGCTTTCCAGCCACAGTTTCAATGCGCTGTTGAAAACCCTGGAAGAGCCTCCGGAGCACGTCAAATTCCTGCTTGCGACCACCGACCCGCAAAAGCTGCCGGTTACCATCCTGTCGCGCTGTTTGCAGTTTTCGCTGAAGAACATGCCGCCGGAGAAAGTCGTGGAGCATCTGCGCCACGTGCTCGGTGAAGAGCAGATCGGTTTTGATGAGGAGTCGTTGTGGCTGCTCGGGCGCGCTGCCGATGGCTCGATGCGCGACGCGCTCAGCCTGACCGATCAGGCGATTGCCTTCGGCAACGGCCAGCTGCGGGTAGAGCAGGTTCGCAGCATGCTCGGCACTATCGACCACGGGCAGGTCTTTGGTGTGCTTGAAGCGCTGATCGCCGGTGACGCGCGGAGGCTGATGGCCGCCGCGGCGCAGTTGGCAGAGCAGGGCGTTGATTTTGCGGGTGTGCTGGCCGAACTTATTTCGACGTTGCAGCGCCTGGCGATGGCCCAGGTGGTACCGGAGGCGACCGACAACAGTCTCGGTGATCAGCAGCGTGTGCTCGAGCTGGCAGGTAAAGTCAGCGCCGAGGATGTTCAGCTGTTTTATCAACTGGCGCTGCACGGTCGGCGCGATCTGCCGCTTGCCCCAGAACCACGCGGCGGTTTTGAAATGGCGCTCTTGCGCATGCTGGCGTTTCGTCCGGGTACACTGGGCGACGCGGCGGCCACCGGGGTGACGGTAGCGCCGACGCCGCCCTCAAGTCAGCCAGCGCCGCCAGCGCCGGAAAAGCCGACCGGGCCCAGTTCAGCCAGCACTGAGCCCGCAGACACCAAGGCGCCAACCGCAGAGCCGGTTGACGCCACCGCTGCTGTTGTTCAGCCTGCTGCACCTGCACCTGCACCTGCACCTGCACCTGCACCTGCACCTGCACCTGCACC
>JAYNRF010000012.1:0-105256 GCA_038114645.1 Pseudomonadaceae bacterium
CCCTTGCGGCCTGACCTCTACTTCTGGCGAGTACTAAAAATGGGGGGATTACCAGGCGAGCGCGCGACGATTTCCAGCGCTTTCTCGCCACTGGTAGCGATCTTGGTCTGGTATTTCTCCTTCAGCGTGGCGTTCAACACCCTGATGTTGGAGGGGTCATCATCAACCAGCAGAATGGTTTTTTGCTCAGTGGTCATAATCAATCCTTAAGCCTGGGTATTATTCAAACAGGAGTTACGTACAACTCTGGCTGCTGCATCAAAGTCAAAACGATCCATCGCATCCCGCAGCGTGCTGAAGTCGCCAGCGCTCATGCTCAGGCGCAAGCTGCTGTTCAATTCATAGAACAGATCAACGGCTTCGCCGTCGTCTGCTTCCAGCAGCGCCAGCAGCGGCTCCACATCCGGTGTGCCTGACACTGGCGAGAGTTCTGCCTCAAGCACCGCGATATCATCCAGCGCCGACTCGTAATCAAAGCAGTCAATATGCTCAGCGAGTTCACGCACCTTATCGATACCCAGCACTCCCTGAATCTGCACTCGATGCTCGGCAAAAAAACCTTCGGCCTCGCCGTCATCATTCTCCAGTAGCACCTTCAAATCGGCCAACACTGCCCTGACCCGACCTGCTGCCTCCGGGCTCGACTCCACGCCAGAGCTGGCGTCAGCACCCTGCTGCTGTTCCTCAAACAATTCTATGTCCCTGACAACCCGCTCAATGTCCGCCGCAAAGGCAGGCAACTCGGTGTGAACCTGCTCCAGTGCCCGCTGTTCAATGGCGTGTTCGATAGCTTGCGCAGCCTGCTGGATGGTTACCGCACCCAGTGTGCCGGCCACGCCCTTCACCGTATGCGCGATGCGTTCAGCAAGTTTCAGATTATCCTGTTTCAGCGCCTCGGCAATCTCCGCGGCCGCCTTCGCCTGGTCTTTACCAAAGCGACCAATCAAATCGCGGTACAGCTTCCGGTTACCACCAAGACGCGCCAGACCTGCAGCGACGTCCAGCCCCGAAATCTCCGGCAGTGCGATCTCTTCAGCATCAGCCTGTTTATCCGTTGGCGGCGCAAGGCCCAATCCTTCACGCGGCCGAACCCATTGAGCAAGGGCGTGATACAGTGCCATCGGATCTATCGGCTTGGCGACGTGATCCTGCATACCTGCGGCGAGACAGCGCTCCTTGTCCCCCGCCATGGCGTTAGCCGTCATCGCAACGATTGGCAAGGTATCGAACTGCTTGTCCGCCCTGATCGTTCTGGAAGCTTCAAAACCATCCATGACCGGCATCTGCAAATCCATCAGCACCAAATCGTAACTGCCCGCTCTGACCTTCTCGACCGCAACCTGCCCGTTCTCGGCAACGTCCACGGTCATGCGAACGCGCTCAAGCAACTCAGTCGCAACCTGCTGATTGATCTGGTTGTCTTCTACCAGCAGGATCCGGGCACCAGACACCGACGCGGCAACAGTGTCATCGCTGACGCGCACTTTACCTGCAGAGCTGCTGGCAACCTGTCGCCCCAGCGCCAGCATGGCTGAGTCCAGCATGGAGGATGCCGAAATCGGCTTGACCAACACACCATCCACCACCGTCCTGGCCTTGTTCAACATATCCTTGGTGTCGTACGACGTCACCATGATTACCTTTGGCGGTGACTTGAGCGCGAGGCTGGCAAGCGCGCTGGCAACCTCAACCCCGTCCATACCGGGCATTTTCCAATCAAGAAATATAATGCTGAACGGGTAGCCCCGTTCGTCATGCTTGCCAATCAGCTTCAGTGCCTCGACCCCCGAGTCAGCAACCAGAGGCTCGAAGGTCAGCGACTCTGCTGCCTGTTTCATGATTTCCCGGGCTGCCGGACTGTCGTCGACGATAAGCACGGGTAAACCGCGCAGGTCCGGATCGGGATCGATGCTCAGGGTATCGGCCTGCGCATCAACACCCAGACGCACCGTAAACCGGAATGTACTGCCCTTCCCTGCGACGCTTTCAACCCAGATATCCCCGCCCATCATCAGAGCCAACTGTTTACAGATACTCAGCCCCAGTCCGGTACCGCCGTATTTTCTGGTGGTAGAAGCGTCGGCCTGAGTGAACGATTGGAAGAGTTTGTCAACCTGGGCTGGTGTCATGCCAATGCCGGTATCCGACACAGCAAACTGCAGTGTCACGCCGTCTGCATCACAGCGCTCGGTGCGAATCTGAATGACAATTTCACCCTCGTCAGTGAACTTAACCGCATTGTTGACGAGGTTGATCAGAATCTGCCCAAGCCGCAGGGGATCGCCGTTGAGCCCTCTCGGCACATCGGGATCCATCGCGACCATCAGCTCCAGCCCTTTCTCCTGAACCTTGACGTGCATCATGCTGGCCAGGTTGCTGATCGTCTCGTCGAGGTTGAAGGGGATATTCTCCAGATCGAGCTTGCCGGCCTCTATTTTCGAGAAGTCCAGGATGTCGTTGATGATACCCAGCAGGGCGTTCGCCGCGCCGTTGATCTTGTTCAGATAGTCTTCCTGCCGGGGCGACAGCTCCGTCTGCAGCGCCAGATAGCTCATGCCAATGATGGCGTTCATCGGCGTACGAATTTCGTGACTCATATTGGCAAGAAAGTCACTCTTGGCCCGGTTGGCACTGTCAGCCGCTTCTCGCGCCTCCACCAGCTCGGTCATGTCCGTGGCCACACCGCCAATGGCGAAAATTTCGCCCTGCGCGTTGTGGATCGGGAACTTGTACAACACAAAGGTATGGTCCTTGCCGTCCCGGAACGGAATGCTCTCCTCGAACTGCACGGTGCTGTCGGTGGCCAGCACTTTCAGATCATATTCCCTAACCCTGTCTGCTATCGTCCTTGGCATAAGATCGTGATCTCTCAGCCCAATAGACTCCATGCCCTCTCGTTGCAACACCTCCTCCCAACGCCTGTTGACGAGAAGATAGCGCCCCTCCAGATCCTGGGTAAAAATCACCGCCGGGGAATTGTCCAGAACCGCCTGCAGCTGGTTGCGACTCTCGGTCAGCGCATGCTGTGCCTGCCGGCGATCCGTTATGTCCCTGAGCGAGCTGGCAACCAGCAGGCCGTCCTCACCTTCAATCGGACTCAGACTGATCTCGACCGGAATCGACCTGCCTGCCTTATCCACGGCCAACAGCTCAATCCCTTCGCCCATGCTCCTGGAAGAAGGCGCCTCGGAATAGCGAGTGCGGTGATGAACATGCTGCGCACGAATCGCCTCAGGCAGCAGCATCTCGACTTTCTGGCCGACCAGTTCGTCAATGCTGTAACCAAACATGCGCAGCGCTTCAAGATTAGCCATCTTGATCACGCCATCAGCATTGGTGACGATCATCGGATCAGATGTGGAGTCGAGTAGCGTTTTAAAGCGCTCCCGACTCTTCCTGAGTTCGTTGGTGCGGATTTCAATCTTCTGCTCCAACGAGTTACTCAGCTCCTCCACCTCCTTCTTGGCCGTGATGTCCTGACGAATTGCACTGTAACCAACATGTTTGCCATTCAGGTCGTAGTCGGGCTGAATCACCGCATCCGCCCAGAAAAAACGCCCATCCTTGCGCCGATTCTTCAGCTCACCCCGCCAGGTACCCTGGTTGGTGATGGTTTCCCACAGGTCTCGGTAGATAGCCGGATCATTGTCAGGATGCTTGATGATACGGTGAGTCTTGCCGATCAATTCGCTGCGCTCATACCCGACTATGTCGCAGAAGGCATCCGATACATAGGTAATGTTGCCTTCAAGGTCGGTTTTGGATGCGACCACATTCCGATCAAACGACGCCAGCAGCCGGGTTAACTCGGCGGTGGCACGGCGCACCTTGCTATTGAGCAAGCGATTCCAGTAAACCATCACCAAAATCAGCGCCAGCAGTGCCAACGCAATCTTCCAGAGCAGCGAGTAATCGCTACCCTGCTCAACCCTGACCTGCAACCAGTCGTGGTAGATCGCTTCACGCTCTTTTTCCGTCAGGGTGGCAAACACCTTGTTGACGATGGAGAGCAGCTCTGGATGACGCTCGGCAATAAGGTAGTGGTGGTTGAACTGGAACTCGGTGTTACCCGCAATATGCAGCCCCTCCGCGCCCCGCTGCGCCATGTAGTAGAGGCTCGGAGCCACATGACCGATGAACACGTCAGCTTCTCCGCTGGCGACCAGCCCGAGGGCTTCGGGGATGCTCTTGGCAGTCACCACCGGGGCATCGGGAAGCGTCTGTCTCAGATAGTGGTAACTGGTGTACCCCTCGGGCACCGCAAAGGTAGGCGCCTCAAGTTCCGCCAGCGAACGGACGTAGGGCAAGTCCTCTTTGGTCACTATTACCATCGGATAACTGGCATAACGGTCACTTATCAGCCCCAGCGCCTTTTCCTCCGCGCTGTCGCCGATACCAGGCACCAGATCGATTTCGCCGTGCTGGAATTTGGTAAGCACATCAGGCCAGCTGGCGGCAGGGACAAACTTAAACTCAATCCCGGTCGCCTTGCTCACCAGATCGAGATAGTCGCCCATGATTCCGGTCATCCTGCCGTTCTCGATAATCGACAGCGGTTTCCAGTCTACTTCGCTGTAGCGGATGACCGGGTGACGACGCAGCCATTCCCTTTCTTCCCAGGTCAGATTCAACCCATCCAGAGCGGCAGGCTCTGGATGACTGCCAGCGTCGCCAAGCCATTGTTTGATCAGGGCACGCCTCTCGCTCTCACTGATTGCGGCGAGCCCCTTGCCGATAATGGATGTCAGCTCTGGCGCACTCGCGCGCGAGGCAATCGTCATTGCCGATGGTGCCAAAATCGAAGCGTCGTCAGCGGGAAGCCCAACGATCTTGAGGTTCGTTATGTAGTTGGCTCCGATCAGATACTGATGGGCTGCCGTTACGCCCAGAGTGGCGTCCGCCTTGCCGTATGCAACCGACTGCAGCGCTTCCAGATCGCTGTCAACCAGCAGAACCTTTGCATCTGGGTATTGGGCAAGAAAGTTGTCGGTGTAGGAGAAGCCCCTGGGTAGCGCGAGTGTCTTGTCGAGCACCTCTTCGAACCGCTCCGGGATGGGCCCGTCCTTGCGCACCACCAAGCTGCGCAGCCCGCTGATATAGGGGGCGGAGAAGTCCAGGTATTGCTTACGCTGACTGGTAGGCGTGACATTGAGCAGCACATCAAGACTGCCGGCTTTGGCCTCTGCCATTGCCTGCTCCCAGTTTGACGTGGTGAGGTATTCGACCTTCATGCCGACTTTGCCGGCAATCAGGTCCATCAGTGAAATGCTCAGCCCCTTGGGAATATCCGAATCGCTGAACATGAACGGCGGCCAGTTGCGGTCGTAGTGCACCCTAATGGGGGAGGAACGTGCCAGAAACGCCTGCTCATCAGCGGATAGCTGAACACCGGATGAGTCTTTCGCATCTGGCGGGGCACCCAACCACTTCAGGAATATGGCGTTTCTCTCTTCTTCAGTGATAGCGGCCACACCTTTCTGGACAATACTGGCCAGTACCGACTGCTCTTTTTGCACACCGACACTCAGAGTGTTGGTGTAGAAATTCACCGGCAACACCGCCTTGATACCGGTTTGCATGCTGTGCGCCAGCTGGTGGGTGACTACCGCATAGCCGTCAATGTAGGCATCCGCACGGTTCAGCAGGACCGCGTCCAATCCCTGTTGCAGGGTATCCACGAATACCAGCTCGATGCCGGGAAAGCGTTCGACAAGCTGGTCTGCAATTTTATAGCTGCTGATGACGGCGACCCGCAGACCAGCGAGCGCCTCAATGGAATCAGGAACGCGCGCGTCAGCGCGCATGAACACATAGTCCTTTATTTCGAAATACGGATCGCTGAACGTAATAAACTCCGAGCGATTCTCACTCGGGTAGATCGCTGGCAAAACGTCCAGCTCCCCGGCCTGAAGGGAGGCTAGAAGTTCCGACCAGGTGGGGCCCGTCACGTAGCGCGGCCTGAGGCCGGTTTTCTCCGCAACCAGATCCATAATGTCGCGGGCAACGCCCTGGTACTGGCCGCTTTCGCTGACAAAATCGAACGGTGCCCAGTCAGTCTCCCCGCCGACCAGAACCTCGTTGTGCTGATCCAGCCAGCGTTGCTCTTGCGCAGTAAAGACGATGCTGTCGCCCGGCATCCCACTCCAGCGTGAAACCAGGGAGTTGAACTCCTCGCGCCCAATGTCATCGAGCGCTTTCTGCAGAATATCCCGCAGCAGCGGGTTTTCTTTTCGCGTGCCTATGGCCAGCACCGACCCAGCGCGACTGCTGTCACGGCCGTGTATTTTCAGGTTCTGATGGAGTTCTCGGGTGATCAGATAGTCCGCCACCGTGCGGTTGCCCAGATAAGCATCAGCCTCGCCGAGCTCCACCGCATCAAGACAGTGGGAGGTATCGCGATACTCGCGAATGTGAATTTCGGGAAAGTGCTCGCGCAGATAACTGATCGAACCGAAACCGGCTTCCATTGCCAGTGTTTTACCGGCCAATGCATCCAGGCTGGCCAGGTAGGGCGTGTCCTTGCGTGCGACTATGACATGGGGGATGCGTAAATAGGGTTCAGTGAAATCAAAGAAAGCCGCACGCTCAGGCTTGGGGGTAATATCCAGCACGGCGTCCAGCTCACCGGCACTGGCCCTTGGATAGATAGAATCCCACGGCCCCGGGACACTCCTGATACGCCCGTCAAGACGTTTGTTCAATGCGGCGACGAGGTCTGCACTGATTCCTTTCCACTGCTGCCGGGAGTCAACAAAACTGATCGGTGGCCAATTATCCATAACCCCCACCGAGATTTCGGGGTTAGCGTCCAGCCAGTCTTGCTGTTCCTTGCTGAGTGAAGACTGAAAGCTGGCAGAGTCGGCATGGGCCGCACAGCACACGACAAACAGTAGCAGCGCACACAATCCTTTCATTGCATCTCCTTTTCAGCTCGGGAAACGGCGAACAGAACAGCCATTACCGCCTGCGGCAGAGCATCCTGTGTCAGTGGAAAACCAGCCCTTGCCGCCTATGACATTTCTACCACGCCTGAGCGACGAATACCGCCCGTTCGCTTGCAGTGTTTCCGCGGCAACAGCACGAAACACCGCAATTAGCCTGGGTGTTCTCTTGCTCTGCCATCAGACCTGTAGTCTAGCTCTTTCAGCCAAAGCCGCTGCACTGCCGGCACGCTGCGCGACATCGAGGCAGCGATAACACCCGGATACACTCTCAGGCAGCAATGACAAAATAATCGGTAGCGCACCCGATACCTGCAGCGGCAACGCAAAAGGCGCCCGATTGGGCGCCTTTTACTTACTCAGTTACCGAGGATGATCACTCCCACTCGATGGTCGCCGGCGGCTTGCTCGACACGTCGTAGGTGACGCGGGAGATACCTTCGATTTCGTTGATGATGCGGTTGGAAACCTTCTCCAGCAGCTCGTAGGGCAGATGTGCCCAGCGGGCGGTCATGAAGTCGATGGTTTCTACCGCACGCAGGGCGACAACCCAGGCGTAGCGACGGCCGTCACCGACAACACCGACTGACTTGACCGGCTGGAACACCACGAACGCCTGGCTGGTCTTGTGGTACCAGTCGAAGTTGTGCAGTTCCTGGATGAAGATGTGGTCGGCCAGACGCAGCAGGTCGGCGTATTCCTTCTTCACTTCACCGAGGATGCGCACGCCCAGACCCGGACCCGGGAACGGGTGACGGTAGACCATGTCGTAGGGCAGGCCCAGCTCCAGACCGATCTTGCGGACTTCGTCCTTGAACAGTTCGCGCAGCGGCTCGACCAGTTCAAACGCCATGTCTTCCGGCAGGCCACCGACGTTGTGGTGCGACTTGATTACGTGGGCCTTGCCAGTCTTGGCGCCAGCCGACTCGATCACGTCGGGGTAGATGGTGCCTTGGGCGAGGAACTTCACGTCCTGCAGCTTGGTGGCTTCCTGATCGAATACCTCGATAAAGGTACGACCGATGATCTTGCGCTTCTCTTCCGGGTCGGCAACACCGGCCAGACGACCAAGGAACATGTCTTCGGCATCAGCGCGAATCACCTTCACACCCATGTTCTCGGCGAACATGGCCATGACCTGATCACCTTCCTGATGGCGCAGCAGACCGTTATCGACAAAGACACAGGTCAGCTGGTCGCCAATCGCCTTGTGCAGCAGTGCGGCAACCACCGAGGAATCGACACCGCCGGACAGGCCCAGCAGTACTTTGGAGTCGCCTACTTGCGCGCGTACGGTGGCGATGGCGTCTTCAACGATGTTGGCCGGTGTCCACAGCGCTTCACAACCGCAGATGTCGAGCACAAAGCGCGACAGGATACGGCCGCCCTGCTTGGTGTGAGTCACTTCCGGGTGGAACTGCACGCCGTAGTAGCCACGGGCGTCATCGGCCATGGCTGCAATCGGGCAGCTCGGAGTGCTCGCCAGGACGTGGAACCCTTCCGGAATCGCAGTGACCTTGTCGCCGTGGCTCATCCACACGTCCAGACCCAGAACACCGTCGGCGTCGACGTGATCCTCGATACCGTCCAGCAGGCGGGCCTTGCCAACAACGTCCACGCGGGCATAACCGAACTCACGGACGTTGGAACCTTCAACCTTGCCGCCCAACTGCTCGGACATGGTCTGCATGCCGTAGCAGATGCCGAACAACGGAACGTTCAGGTCGAACACCGCCTGCGGCGCGCGCGGGCTATTGGCTTCGTGCACCGACTCCGGGCCGCCGGCCAGGATGATGCCGCGCGGGGCGAAGGCGTTGATGTCTTCGGCACTCATGTCCCAGGGGTGGATCTCGCAGTAAACGCCGATCTCACGCACGCGACGGGCGATGAGCTGGGTGTACTGGGAACCGAAGTCCAGAATCAGGATGCGATGGGCGTGAATGTCTTGCAGCGACATGGAAATTCCTCAAAAAAAGAAACAAGGCTAAACGCTAAAGGCTTGAGGCCAGAAGGCGTGACTCCGTGCAAACACGCAGCTTACCTTCCAGCCTCAAGCCTCTAGCCTTCAGCAAGCTGACTTCAACCCACGCGATAGTTCGGCGCTTCCTTGGTGATCTGCACGTCGTGTACGTGCGACTCACTCATGCCTGCGCCGGTAATGCGAACAAACTCGGGTTGGGTGCGCATCTGCTCGATGGAGGCAGAGCCGGTATAACCCATGGAAGCACGCAGGCCGCCCATCAACTGGTGGATGATGGCTGACAGTGCGCCCTTATACGGTACGCGACCTTCGATACCTTCCGGCACCAGCTTCTCGGCACCTGCACCAGAGTCCTGGAAATAACGGTCGGCAGAACCGCCGCCGGCGTTGGCCATTGCGCCCAGCGAGCCCATACCGCGGTAGGCCTTGTAGGAACGACCCTGGAACAGTTCGACTTCGCCCGGGGCTTCTTCGGTACCGGCAAACATGGAACCCATCATCACAACGGATGCGCCAGCCGCGATGGCCTTGGCCAGGTCACCGGAGAAGCGGATGCCACCGTCAGCGATCAGCGGTACACCAGTGCCTTCCAGCGCAGCGGCGACATCGGCGATAGCGGAGATTTGCGGTACGCCAACACCGGCAACGATACGGGTAGTACAGATGGAGCCCGGGCCGATACCAACCTTGACTGCGTCCGCGCCGGCGTCGGCCAGCGCCTTGGCGGCAGCGCCGGTAGCGATGTTGCCGCCGATCACCTGAATGTCCGGGAAGTTCTGCTTGACCCAGCTGACACGGTCGATCACGCCCTTGGAGTGACCGTGCGCGGTATCGACGATGATCACATCAACGCCGGCAGCCGCCAGCGCTTCAACGCGGGCAGGGGTTTCCGGGCCGGTACCGACAGCGGCGCCGACCAGCAGGCGACCTTGATCGTCCTTGGCCGCGTTCGGGTAGGCGCGAGCCTTTTCGATGTCCTTGACGGTCATCATGCCCTGCAGGCGGAAGGCGTCATCAACGATCAGCACTTTCTCGATGCGATGGATGTGCAGCAGTTGGCGAACTTCGGAGGCGGCGACGCCTTCCTTGACGGTGACCAGCTTATCCTTCGGCGTCATGACTTCGCTGATCTGCGCATTCATGCGGGTCTCGAAGCGGATATCACGGGCAGTGACGATACCAACCAGATCGCCATTGGAGAGCACCGGCATGCCGGAGATGTTGTTCTGACGGGTCAGTTCGATCAGATCGGCGACCGTGGCGCCGGCATCGATGGTGATCGGATCACGCACCACACCGGCTTCGAATTTCTTGACCTTGCGTACTTCGGCGGCCTGCTGCTCGACGGTCATGTTCTTGTGGATGATGCCCATGCCACCTTCCTGCGCCATGGCAATCGCCAGACGGGCTTCGGTGACGGTGTCCATGGCAGCGGACAGCAGCGGGATATTCAGTTCGATGCGACGGGTCAGACGGGTCTTGAGACTCACGTCCTTGGGCAGGACCTCGGAGTATCCGGGCACCAGGAGAATGTCATCAAAGGTAAGTGCTTCTTGGCGAATACGCAGCATAGCAGGCTCCCGAGCGGGAAAAATGGAAGCGCGCCATTATACCTATCACCACGGCCACACTCAATTGGCTTGAGCACCTTAAATCACGGACCGAATCAGCGGCAGCGACAGGCGCTGCGGATGGCTTGGCGGGCGGTTGAAAATCGTAGGCAAGGCAGCTGGTGCAAGGCAAAAGCAGGCGCGGAAGCGCAATTTACATGCTGTAAATGAGCATTCGCAGCCGGTTTTTAACGCAGCAACGGCAATGCAGGTAGATTTTCAACAGCCTGCTAGAATGCGCCCATGAACGATGATGCCCTGTTTCAGAAACTCACCGCCGAGCCGGATGTGCTCAGCGTAAGTCAGCTTAATGCCCGCGCCAGACAGCTGTTGGAAGACGTTTTCCCGCGCATCTGGGTCGAGGGCGAGCTGTCCAACCTGTCGCGCCCCAGCTCCGGCCACATGTACTTCACCCTGAAGGACGACCGTGCGCAGATTCGCTGCGCGCTATTCCGTCAGAACGCCGCCCGCGTGCGACTGGCCATGCGCGATGGCCAGCAGATTCGCGCACGAGGCCGAGTCAGCCTGTATGAAGGCCGGGGCGACTATCAGTTGATCGTCGACAGCGTCGAAGCCGCGGGCGACGGCCCGCTGCGGCAGGCGTTCGACGCGCTGAAAGCCAAACTGCAGGCCGAAGGATTGTTCGACAGCGAGCGCAAGCGACCGTTGCCTGCCCATCCGACCCGCATTGGCGTCGTCACCTCACCCAGCGGCGCGGCCGTGCGTGACATCATCAGTGTATTCGGCCGCCGCGCGCCGTTTATTGAACTGGTCATTGTTCCCGCCGCCGTACAGGGCCGTGAGGCCGCGCCGCAGCTGGTCAGGGCGCTGGAACGGGCGGACCGTGCCGGCTTTGATGCCATCATCCTCAGCCGCGGCGGCGGCTCGCTGGAAGACCTCTGGCCATTCAACGAGGAAAGCGTGGCGCGCGCCCTCGCCGCCTGTCAGACGCCAACCATCAGCGCCGTCGGCCACGAAACCGACTTCTCAATCAGCGACTTTGTTGCCGATGTGCGCGCCCCTACCCCGTCGGCCGCGGCTGAGTTGCTCAGCCCGGATCGGCTGGCCCTGCTGCGGCAGGTCGAGCAGCTGCAACGCCGCTTGCAGCAACGCCTTACCGAACGCCTCAGCCGAGCGCGCCTGCAGCTGGACGGGCTGCGTCGCCGCCTGCGTCATCCGGGCGAACGACTGACTCAGCAGGCGCAGCGTCTGGATGAACTGGAAATGCGTCTGCGCCGCGCCATCGATAGCCGGCTGCGCCAGCGCGCCGACCGCCTGCAGCACATGCAGACACGGCTCAACACCCAGCATCCGGGGCGCCGCCTGCAACGTCTGCACGAGCAGTGGCAACAACTGGATCAGCGCCTGCCGCGGGCCATGCAGCAACAGCTGAAACAGCAGCACACGCGCCTGCAGCAACAGGTACAGGCGCTGCACCTGGTCAGCCCGCTGGCCACCCTCGGCCGCGGTTACAGCATCCTGCTCGACCAGCAGGGCAAGGCCGTACGCAGCGCCGGCGATACCCGCCCCGGCCAGCGTCTGAGCGCCCGCCTGCACGACGGCACGCTGGCAGTAGAGGTCATCAAAGACGAGCCCCATACCTTATCCCTACTGGATTGACCCATGCTCCTGAATCAACTGCGCCGCCCACTGGCGGCCCTGCTGCTGGCCGGACTCAGCCTGCCCGCACTGGCCGATGGCTTTATTACCCGCCTGCTCAATAAGCCGGTGCCCGGCGGCGTTGCCGTGGTTGCCCTGCCCGAGCAGGCCGAAGCGCCCAGAGCCACCTTTCAGGGCAAGCCGCTGCTGACCATCCGCGAGGACGGCCAGCGCTGGATTGCCATCGTCGGACTGGGTCTGGATGTACCGGCCGGAACACAGCACATCGAACTGGCCGACGGTCGCCAGCTCGGTTTCAACGTGGGCGCACGGGAGTACGAGCAGCAGCACATCACGCTGAAGAACCAGAGCCAGGTCAACCCGGCACCGGCGCAACTGGCACGCATTGAGCGCGAATTGAAAGAACAGACCGACGCCTACGCCCGATTCAGCCCGCGTCAGCCAAGCAATTTGCTGTTCGACCGTCCGGTACCCGGCCGTCAGTCCAGCCCATTCGGAGTCCGCCGCTTTTTCAATGGCGAGGAGCGCAATCCGCATTCAGGCCTCGACTTCGCTGCCGGCACCGGCACACCAATCAAGGCGCCAGCAGCCGGCGAGGTAATTCTGATCGGTGATTACTTTTTCAACGGCAAAACCGTGTTCATCGACCACGGCCAGGGGCTGATCAGCATGTTCTGCCACCTGTCGGCCATCGACGTGCAGCTCGGCCAGGACATTCCGCGCGGTGGCGTGCTCGGCAAGGTCGGTTCGACCGGCCGCGCCACTGGCCCGCACCTGCACTGGAACATCAGCCTCAATGGCAGCCGGATCGACCCGACCATTTTCATCGGCACCTACCAGCCTTGACGGCCCGCAGGAACGACTGCGCAAACATCGGGCAGAATTCACCATGCGAAGGCAATAAAAACCAACATTTATCGCCATCAAGGTGATTCCTGCTAATTTTTTTCAAGTTGTTGCAACCAATAACCCAAGTCATTACCTTCTACTGCAACGAACTCTTTTCTATTACTGCCTTTGGCCTTCACGAGAGGCCAGCCAGCCCAGGGAAACCCAGACCATGAGCATGCTCAAAGACCCGTCCAGCAAGTACAGTGCGTTCCAGCCGATCGACATTCCAGACCGCCAATGGCCCAGCCGCACCATCACCGAAGTCCCGGTCTGGTGCAGCTCCGACCTGCGTGACGGCAACCAGTCTTTGATCGAGCCGATGGATCCTGCGCGCAAGCTGCGGTTCTTCAAAACTCTGGTCGCCGTGGGCCTGAAGCAGATCGAAGTCGCCTTCCCGTCTGCCTCGCAGACCGATTTCGACTTCGTGCGCAGCCTGATCGAAGATGGCCACATCCCTGATGACGTTACCATTCAGGTCCTGACCCAAGCGCGCGCCGACCTGATCGAGCGTACCTTCGAATCCGTACGGGGCGCCAAGAAGGTGATTGTTCACGTTTATAACGCGACCGCGCCGAGCTTCCGCCGTATTGTCTTCAAGCAAGACAAACAGGGCGTCACCGATATCGCCGTCAACGCCGCCAAGCTGATCAAAGAGCTGGCCGCCAAGCAGCCGGACACCCAGTGGACTTTCCAGTACTCGCCGGAAATCTTCACCTCCACCGAGCTGGACTTTGCCGTTCAGGTCTGTGACGCCGTGCTGGATGTCTGGGAGCCAACGCCCGAGAACAAGGTCATCCTCAACCTGCCGGCCACCGTTGAGGTATCCACCCCGAATATCTACGCCGACCAGATCGAATGGTTCTGCCGCCACATCAGCCGCCGCGACAGCGTGCTGGTCAGCCTGCACACCCATAACGACCGTGGCACCGGTGTAGCTGCGACCGAACTGGGTCTGATGGCCGGCGCAGATCGCGTCGAAGGCTGCCTGTTCGGCAACGGCGAGCGCACCGGTAACGTGGATCTGGTCAACGTCGCACTGAACATGTACACGCAGGGTCTGCATCCGGGCCTGGATTTCTCCGACATCGACGCCGTGCGCAAGGTCGTTGAGGAATGCAACCAGCTGCCAGTGCACCCGCGCCACCCGTACGTGGGTGATCTGGTGCACACCGCCTTCTCCGGCTCGCACCAAGACGCGATCCGCAAAGGCTTCAGCCAGCAGGATCCAAACGGCATCTGGGAAGTACCCTACCTGCCGATCGATCCGGCCGACATTGGCCGCAGCTACGAAGCGGTCATCCGCGTCAACAGCCAATCCGGCAAGGGCGGCATCACCTACCTGCTGGAACAGGAGTACGGCATCAGCCTGCCGCGCCGCATGCAGATCGAGTTCAGCCAGGTAGTTCAGGGCGAAACCGATCGCCTCGGCCTGGAGCTGACGGCCGCGCAGATCCACGGCTTGCTGGAGAAAGAATATCTGCAGGCAACCAGCCCGTATGCGCTGATCCGTCACCGTCTGCAGGAAGAGAACGGCACCAGCGCGGTCGACGTCGAAGTGCTCAATCAGGGCAATACCCTGCACTGGCGCGGATTGGGCAAGGGCCCACTGGAAGCGCTGGTCGCGGGTCTGCCGGTCGCGGTTGAGATCATGGACTACTCAGAACACGCCATCGGCTCAGGCACCAATGCTAAAGCCGCAGCCTATGTTGAGGTCCGTATGGATGGTGGCCGCCCGGTACACGGCCTTGGCATCGACGAGAACCTGACCACCGCCAGCTTCCGCGCCCTGTTCAGCGCGCTCAACCGCGCACTGCGTCAGGCCGAAGCGCAAGCCGCTTAAGGCACGAAGATCCGCAGGGCAGCGCCCTGCGGATCATTCATTCGCGCTGGCAGCGCTCTGCTGCCAGTGCTCTCTCCCCCACGCACACATAGCTGCCAGCACCGGCTGCAGGCTCGCGCCATGCTCGGTAATCCGGTACTCGACCCGCGGTGGCACTTCAGCAAATACCGTGCGACTCACCACGCCGTCACGCTCCAGTTCACGCAACTGCTGAGTCAGCATCTTCTCGGTAATCCCGGGCACCAGACGCTTGAGCTCGGAGAAGCGCTGTGGCCCCTGAATGATGTGGTACGCCAACACCGCTTTCCACTTGCCGCCAATCACATCCAGCGTCACCTCGATGGGCGTCGAATAGGTCTTGCCACCCCTTACCAGCCGCTTGCTTTCAGCAACGCGCAACTGCTCTTCAGTCATCCAATAATTACCTTTTGGTAAGTCACTGCCGAAATCGTACGTACTTGTTAAAAAGATTGCCACCCCCATAATGACCGGCATTGGTTATCCACCAGTCACTGAATCCGGGAGACATTCATGCCCAGCAACACCCTGTTTCAACCCGCTCGCCTCGGCAGCATCGACCTGCCCAACCGCGTGGTCATGGCTCCGCTGACTCGCCAGCGCGCCGCTCAGCCGGGCAACCTGCCCCACGCGCTGAACGTGGAGTACTACACCCAGCGCGCCAACGCTGGCCTGATCATCAGCGAAGGCGTGCAAATCAGTCCTGAAGCCCAGGGCTACGCCTGGACTCCGGGCATTCATAGCGCGGAGCAGATCGCAGGCTGGAAAACGGTTACCAATTCGGTACACGCCGCCGGAGGCCGTATTTTCCTGCAGCTGTGGCACGTCGGTCGCATCTCGCACACGCTGGTGCAGCCCAACGGTCAGGCACCGGTAGCGCCCTCCGCCATTGCCGCCAAAGCCGACGTGTACGTTCAGGAACCCGATGGCAGCCACCACAAGGCGGCCGCCTCGACTCCGCGCGCGCTGGAAACCACCGAGCTGCCACAGGTCGTAGAAAGCTACGCGCAGGCGACCCGCAACGCACTGCAGGCCGGTTTTGACGGGGTCGAAATTCACGCGGCCAACGGTTACCTGCTGGACCAGTTCCTTTGCTCCAACAGCAACCAGCGTACCGACGCCTATGGCGGCAGCGTGGCTAACCGCGCACGCCTGGTGCTGGAAGTGGTTGACGCTGTCATTGCCGCTGCGGGCGATGCAGGTATCGTTGGCATTCGTATCTCGCCGCTCGGCACCTTCAACGGTGTTGAGGATGCCAACCCGCTGGAAACCTTCAGTTACTTGCTGGAGCAACTGAACAGCCGCGGCCTGGCCTACGTGCACGTCAACAAGCCGGACTGGGCGGGCGGCAGCTATGAAGGTTTCGACGACCTGCTCGCCGCCCTGCGTAAGGTTTACCAAGGCGACTTTATCCTTGCTGGTGGCCTGGACGGCGACAGCGCCGCCGAGGCAGTGGAGAGCGGCCTGGCGCAGTTTGCCGCATTCGGCCGCCCCTATATTGCCAACCCCGATCTGGTCGCGCGCCTGCAGGCCGGCGCACCGCTCAATCAGGTCAACCCGCGTACCCTGTACGGCGGCGGCGCCGAAGGCTACACCGACTATCCGGCGATGGATGCCTGAACAGCGGATACAAAAAAGCCGGCTTGATGCCGGCTTTTTTGTTTGAGCAGGATCAGCGCTTGTCCTTGCTCTTCTTCTTCATCTTCTTGTTATGACTCATCAGACGACGCTTCTTGTTCACCTGACGCTCGGTCAAGGTGTTCTTGCGGTCGGCGTAGGGGTTGTCACTGCCCTTGTATTCCACCCGAATCGGCGTGCCGGTCAGGCGCAGCACCTTGCGGAAGGTGTTCTCCAGATAGCGCGTGTAGGAGCGCGGCACCGAATCAACCTGATTGCCGTGCACTACGATAATCGGCGGGTTGGAGCCACCAAGGTGGGCATAGCGCAGCTTGATACGACGCCCGTTGACCATCGGCGGCTGGTGTTCGCTCACCGCGTCTTCGAGGATCTCGGTCATGCGACGGGTCGGCACCTTGGTCATCGCCGCCTGATAGGCTTGATCCACTGACTTGTAGAGCAGACCGACGCCACTACCGTGCAGTGCAGAGATAAAGTGGAGGTCGGCAAACTGGGCGAAGATCAACCGCCGCTCCAGCTCGGTTTTCACATAATCCTTCTCTTCCTGCGCCATGCCGTCCCACTTGTTGACGGCAATCACCAGCGCACGACCGGCTTCCAGCACAAAGCCCAGCAGGTGCAAATCCTGCTCAACAATGCCTTCGCGGGCATCGACCACGAAGATCACCACGTTGGCGTCCTGGATCGCCTGCAGGGTCTTGATCACCGAAAACTTCTCGATCGCCTCGAACACCTTGCCGCGGCGACGTACACCGGCGGTATCGATCAGCGTGTAGGGCTTTTCAAAACGCTCGTAGGGGATGTAGATACTGTCACGGGTGGTGCCAGCCTGATCGAATACCACGACCCGGTCTTCGCCGAGCATACGGTTGACCAGAGTCGACTTGCCAACGTTCGGGCGACCAATAATGGCGATCTTGGTGCCGATCGGCTCAACGACGCGACCTTCCTCGCCAGTGACCTGCAGACTCTCATCGTTCAGCACCGCATCCAGCATCGGGTTGATGTTGCGGCCGTGTGCAGCAGCAATACCCAGCGGCTGGCCCAGACCCAACGAGGCGAATTCCCCCAGAATGGCATCCGGGTCGGCACCGTCGATCTTGTTGGCGATCAGATAGGTGTGTTTGTTGCGCTTGCGCAGGTGCTCGGCGATCTGCTCGTCACCGGCAGTACGACCCGCACGCGCGTCCACCAGAAACAGCACCGCGTCCGCTTCTTCAATGGCCTGCAGGGACTGGCCCGCCATCATCAGGTCAAGGCCCTGCTCGTCCCCGGTGATACCGCCGGTGTCGACCACAATATACGGCTTGCCCTGCCAGACTGCCTCGCCATACTGACGGTCGCGGGTCAGGCCGGCGACGTCGGCAACGATGGCGTCACGACTCTTGGTCAGACGGTTGAACAGTGTGGATTTGCCGACGTTCGGCCGCCCCACCAGAGCGATGACAGGAACCATGATTACTCCGCGCACAGACGTTGTGCAGAAAAAACAAAACGGCCGCTGCACCTGATTGCGCAGCGGCCGGGCAAGTATAACCGCTTTTCGGCTTACTTCAGCTTGTAGGCCGCCAGATCGCCACCGTTGCCGTAGACGAACAGCAGATCACCAATTACCAGCGGGCTGGCGCGCAGGCCATCACCATCGACCTTGACACGACCAGCCATGCGGCCGTCAGTCTGAGCCAGCAGGTGCAGGTAACCCTCATAGTCACCCACCGCCACATAGTTGCTGAAGGCGACTGGTGCAGTCAGCTGACGGCGAGCCAGCAACTCGTTGGACCACAGCTCGCGTGCGCTGCCGGAATCCAGCGCCTGCACGGTGCCAGTGGACTCGCTAACGTAGACGCTGCCGAAGCCGACGCCCGGGCCGACATAGCTGGACGCCGGATGCTGCCACAGCGGGCGACCGGTCTGCGCGTCCAGCGCCGCCACGTTACCCTGATAGGAAACGACATACAGACGCTCATCATCGAGCAGCAACTGACCGTCGATATCGACCATCCGCTCCAACTCGGAACGCCCCTTGGGCTGTGCAATACGCTGTTCCCACAGGGGAATGCCGGTATCGGCGGCCAGCGCAACAACCTTGCCGCTGGCCAACCCGGCGAACACCTGACGCACACCAACGATCGGCGTGCTGTGGCCACGCACGGTCAGCACCGGCAGGGAGGCTTCGTAAATCCAGCGACGCTCACCGTTGCTGATATCCAGCGCAACCAGCTTGTCGTCCTGTGTCTGCACAACGACAACGTCACCGTTGGTCTGTGGCGGAGCCAGCACCTCACTGGACGCCTGGGCGCGCCACTTTTCGCTGCCGTCGTTTTCATCCAGCGCAATCACCTGACCATCGAGCGTGCCGACAATCACCAGACCGCCACCAGCACCCACGGCGCCAGACAACGGCGCCTTGAGTTTGACTTCCCACTTCTCGTCGCCATCTTCGCGAT
Organism: Pseudomonadaceae bacterium; assembly: GCA_038114645.1. Taxonomy (GTDB): domain Bacteria; phylum Pseudomonadota; class Gammaproteobacteria; order Pseudomonadales; family Pseudomonadaceae; genus Halopseudomonas. The sequence goes on from JAYNRF010000012.1 coordinate 18,987, forward strand.
TCAGCGCAACAACGCGGCCCTTGGCGTCAGCTGCATACAGCGTCAAACCGTCCAGCGCCGGCGTCAGGTTGTTGAACAACTCACCCTGACCGACACCGATGTTGTGCTTCCAGACGCGGTCCAGCTGGACCTCGGCATCAAACTTTTCCAGTTCAGCCGGTGGCAGTTCCTTCTTGCCGGAACTGCTGCAGCCAACCATCAGCGCGGCGGCCAGTCCCAGCACCAGATAACGTGACATCACTTTCACTAGGCTTCCTCCGCCAGATCATCGAGCTTCAATTGCAGTTGCGGGCGGGAGGACGCGTCCTCAAGGGCCTCGATAGCGGCCTGATACGCTTCGCGCGCTTCAGCCTTGCGACCAAGACCAACCAGCAGATCACCGCGCACTTCTTCGCGGCTTGCCTTCAACTCGGCGCCTTCAACCGGCGCGGTAAACAGCGCCAGACCTTCTTCGGCACGCTCCTGCTGCGCCAGTACCCGGGCCAGACGCTGACGCGCCACTTCCTGCAGGGCCGCGTCCTTACTACTATCAACCAGCTCACGCAGGCTTTGCTCGGCAACCGGGTAGTCGCGCGCCTCAACAGCCAGGCGAGCCTGCATCAGCGCCGCATAATCGGCATAACGGGAGTTTGCGTAGTCACTGCGCAGCTGGTCTGCCAGCTGTGCGGCGCGCGCACGTGAGGCCTCGGAGTCACTGCCCAGAACCGATTCAAGCATGGCCTGATAAAGCGCTGAGGCGCCCTGCGCCTGACCCTGCTGATAGTTCTGCCATGCCTGCCAACCGAACACACCGGCAAGGGCGATGGCAACCCCGGTCAGCAACGGCATACCATGACGCCGCCAGAGTTCCTTCAGCTTCTCTACCTGTTCTTCTTCTGTCTCGTAAGCCACCCTTCACTCCTTAGCCAAACCAGTAACGGCAAACGCCGCTCAGATAATCTCTGCCAGTCGAGCCGGCAAATCCTGCCAGCTCAAGGTTTCCTGCTCTTCGCCGCTGCGCAGCGGCTTGAAGCCGATCTGCTGCACCGCAACTTCATCTTCCCCCAACACCAGCGCGTACAGAGCACCAGACTTGTCAGCCTTCTTGAACTGACTCTTGAAACTGCCGCCACCGGCGTGCACGACTAGGCGCATGGACGGCAAAGCGTCGCGCAATTGCTCAGCCAGTCGCAAGCCCGCTTTGGCCGCGCCATCACCCAGAGTGACCAGATAGACATCGACCTGACGGGCCAGTTCAGCCGGCACGCGCTCCAGCGTTTCGATCAACAGCAGGAGGCGCTCGACGCCCATGGCAAAGCCCACCGCCGGGGCGGGTTTGCCGCCAAGCTGGGTTACCAGGCCGTCGTAACGACCACCGGCGCAAACAGTGCCCTGAGCACCGAGTTGATCGGTCACCCATTCGAACACCGTCAGGCCGTAGTAGTCCAGCCCGCGCACCAACTTGGGATTAATGACATAGGGAATACCCACTTCGTCCAGCAGCGCGCGCAGGCCGTCGAAGTGCGCACGTGCCTCATCATTCAGGTAGTCGGCCAGCTTGGGCGCGTCAGTCAGCAGCGCCTGGGTTTCCGGCACCTTGCTGTCGAGAATGCGCAGCGGATTACTGGCCAGACGGCGCTGACTATCTTCGTCGAGCTGCTCAAAACGCGCCTGCAGGTATGCAACCAGATCGTCGCGATAACGCGCACGGTCTTCCGAACTGCCCAGACTGTTGAGTTCCAGCTTGACCGCATCGCTGATACCCAGCCGCTGCCACAGACGCCAGGAAAGTACGATCAGCTCGGCATCAATATCCGGGCCGGTGAGATTGAACGTTTCCACACCAATCTGGTGGAACTGACGATAGCGGCCTTTCTGCGGGCGCTCGTGGCGGAACATCGGGCCGTTGTACCAAACCTTTTGCGCGACGCCACCGCCGAGCAGACCGTGCTGCAACATGGCGCGCACGCAACCCGCGGTGCCTTCCGGGCGCAGGGTCAGCGAGTCGCCATTGCGATCATCAAAGGTGTACATCTCTTTTTCGACGATATCGGTCACTTCACCAATGGAGCGCTTGAACAGCTCGGTCGGCTCCACGATCGGCATGCGTACCTGCTGGTAACCGTAGGTGGTCAGCAGGTCAGCCACGGTACGTTCAAAGTACTGCCACAGGGCGCTGTCTTCGGGCAGAACATCGTTCATGCCGCGAACGGCTTGCAGGGTCTTCAAAGTCTATTTCCTATTACTTGGCCGCTTAGCCGCTTAGCCGCGGGCGATGGTATTGGCATCCAGCGCCTGTTTGGCAGCCACTTTGTCTCGAATCATTTTTTCCAGGCGGTCGACCAGCTCGGCATTGTCCACCTTCTGGTCGGGCTTGCCGTCCTGATAGATCAGGTTGTTCGGCGTGCCGCCCGTCAGGCCGATATCGGCCTCTTTGGCTTCACCCGGACCATTGACGACACAGCCGATCACAGCCACATCCAGCGGGGTCAGTACGTCATCCAGACGGGCTTCCAGCTCGTTCATGGTCTTGACCACATCGAAGTTCTGGCGCGAACAGCTTGGGCAGGCGATAAAGTTGATACCGCGCGAGCGCAGGCGCAGTGACTTCAGGATATCGAAGCCGACGCGAATCTCCTCAACCGGATCCGCCGCGAGCGAGATGCGGATGGTGTCGCCGATGCCCTCGGCCAGCAGCATACCCAGCCCCACTGCGGACTTGACGGTACCCGAGCGCAAGCCACCGGCTTCGGTGATACCCAGATGCAGCGGTTGTTCGATCTGTTTGGCCAGCAGACGGTAGGCATCAACCGCCATGAACACATCGGAAGCTTTCACACTGACCTTGAAGTCCTGGAAATCCAGACGGTCCAGGTGCTCGACGTGCCGCAGCGCAGACTCGACCAGTGCGGCCGGGGTTGGCTCGCCATACTTCTTCTGCAGGTCCTTTTCCAGTGAACCGGCGTTGACGCCGATACGAATCGGAATCCCGTTGTGGCGCGCCGCATCGACCACCGCCTTGACCCGATCTTCGCGGCCAATGTTGCCGGGGTTGATGCGCAGGCAATCTACCCCCAGATCGGCGACCCGCAGGGCAATCTTGTAGTCGAAGTGAATGTCCGCAACCAGTGCGATATCGACCTGCTTGCGAATTTCGCCGAAGGCCTCGGCGGCTTCCATGCTGGGCACGGAAACCCGCACGATGTCGGCGCCTACCGCCTCCAGCCGCCGAATCTGCTCGACAGTAGCGGCCACATCACAGGTTTCGGTATTGGTCATGCTCTGTACGGAGATCGGCGCATCGCCACCCACCAGTACCGAGCCAACCTTGATCTGCCGGGAGATACGACGCTTTACCGGCGACTCATGCTGCATAACTGTCTGACCTCTTACTCGCCCAGATGCAGCCGGACCACACCGGACTGGCTCTGCGGCGGCAGTGTAACGGGATTGCCCTTGAAACGAAGGGAGGTAACCGCGCTGCGATCACCAATAACCAGGCTCAGTGCACCATCATGGGGAATATCCAGCGACTGCCCTTCACGCAACAGCCCGCTATGCAGAACCTTGCCATCAGCCGCACTGACCTGCACCCAGCAATCGGCAGCCACGCTGAGTTGCAGGCCACCGCTTGTCGGCGTTGCAACGGCGGGCTCAGCAACCGCAGGCTCGGCAACCGCCGTGCCCGAGGCTTCGGTAGCTGGCGCTTCAGCACCTTCTGGCGCCGCCTCGGCCAATTCAGTTTCGACTGTTTCTGCCGCCCCGTCTTCGGTGGAGGATTCAGCCGGCTCTTCGGGCGGCAGCAGATCAGCCGGAATTCCGTCGGTCTGCTCGGCAATGGACTCGGGCAGCGTCATGGCATCAACTTCGACATCGTCGAGCAAAAGCTCGGATTCGAGTTCATCCATTGGCGGCAGCGGCTCGGGCGCGGGACGGTTCGACTCATACCACCACGCGGCAGAGGCCGTCAGCAGGACAACAATCAACAAGGTAGTCCAGCGCATGACCGAACGGCCACGGTTTTCAGGCAGGTTGACCCGCGCGATGGAGCTGACCGGACGCTCACGGCTCTCGATACCACGGTAGCGGTCAAACTCGACGGCCAGTCGGTTAGGGTCCAGCGACATCAAGCGCGCGTAACTGCGAATGTAGCCACGGGTAAAGGTGTCGCCCGGCAGCCGGTCAAACTGCCCGGCCTCGATATGCTCTACCGCTTGGCGGGAGATTTTCAGCTCCACGCCAACCTCAGCTGTACTCAACCGACGCGCTTCCCTCGCTTCACGCAGGGTTTCACCAGGATTGCTCAGGGTGCTCTGTTCTGCCATGTCTGCAGTTGCATCATGACGCTTTGAACTCATGACTTTTCGGACTCCACAAGCGCTTGGGCTTCAGGACTGTTGGGATAAAGACGCTTGAGCGCCAGCGCATAGCTGGCGGCCTTGCTGTGATCCTCGAACCGACGCGCCAGGCGCACCCCGAGCCACAAGCTGGCGGCGCTCTGCTCTGACAGCTGATCGAAACGACGGTAGTGATTCCACGCCGGCACGAAATCTCCGGCATTAAACTCAATTTGTGCCAATTCCAGCAACGCACGCGGCTGGCGGCTGTTAAGGCGCAAGGAACGCTCCAGGTTCTCCCGCGCTGCGTCTACGTTACCCATGCGCAGATGGGCAATACCCATATTCTCGAATACCCGGGAACGCTCGCTGTACAGCGTATCGGCTGCGGCCTTGTTGAAGTACTGCAAGGCTTCCTGATACCGCTCGCGATCAAGCAGGAAGGCACCATAGTTGTTCAGGAGACGCGCGTTATCAGGCTCGGCCGACAGCGCGGAGCGGAAGTGCTGCTCGGCACTCGAATACTCGCCTTCCTGCTGAAATACCAGCGCCAGCACCATGTGCGCCGAAGCAGAACGCGGATCAAGCTTGAGCGCCTCGCTGAGCGGCTGCTTGGCACGCTCGGTCTCGCCCTTCTGCAGATAGCCGATACCTAATTGAACATAGGCGTCGCGCGCGGCAACCGGATCAACCTTACGACCGGTCTGCCCGGTGCTGACACAGCCCGCCAGCAGCAAACAGAGAATCAAAATCGCGGCGCTTGGCTTGCTCATGTCAACATCCTTTGGCTTGAGAGATTAACCTGCGTTGTGCCGCGTCGGAGCTGGGGCGGCGTCCGTTGCGTCAGCTGCCAGCTGGCGCACGGCAATGTAGCGTTCACTGCGACGGGTGCGATCCATGACCTGCCCGACCAGTTGGCCGCACGCGGCGTCAATATCTTCGCCGCGGGTTGTGCGTACGGTGACGTTATAGCCGGCCTGATGCAACATATCCTGAAAGCGACGAATCGCGTTGTTGCTTGGCCGCTCGTAACCGGAATGCGGGAACGGGTTGAACGGGATCAGATTGATCTTGCAGGGAATGTCGCGCAGCAACTCGATCATCTCGGCCGCATGCTCAGGCTGATCGTTGACCCCCTTGAGCAAGGTGTACTCAATCGTCAGCGAGCGTTTTTCGCCGAGCCCTGCGATATAGCTCTTGCACGCCGGCAGCAGCACCTCCAGCGGATACTTCTTGTTCAGCGGGACCAGCTGGTTACGCAGGGCGTTGTTCGGCGCATGCAGCGACAGCGCCAGGGCAACATCCACTTTCTCGGCCAGCTTCTCGATCATCGGCACCACGCCAGAGGTCGACAGGGTCACCTTGCGCTTGGAGATACCGTAACCGAGGTCATCCATCATCAACGTCATGGCGTCCACAACGTTGTCAAAATTCAGTAGTGGTTCGCCCATACCCATCATCACCACGTTGGTGACCGCACGATCGGCGGTGGCTGGAACAGAACCGAAGGACTTGCTGGCGATCCACACCTGGCCAATGATTTCGGCCACGGTCAGGTCGCTGTTGAAGCCCTGTTTGCCGGTCGAGCAGAAGCTGCAATCCAGCGCACAGCCCGCCTGCGAGGAGACACACAGCGTGCCACGCCCGTTTTGCGGAATGTACACCGTCTCGACACAACTGCCCGAGGCAACCCGGACGACCCACTTGCGCGTGCCGTCGCGGGAGATATCCTCGCTGACAACCTCGGGACCACGAATCTCGGCGGTAGCCTTGAGCTTTTCGCGCAGGGCCTTGCCGATATTGGTCATGTCATCGAAGTTGTCCACGCCATAGTGATGCATCCATTTCATGACCTGGCCGGCACGAAAACGCTTCTCTCCCAATCCTTCGAAGAAAGCTTCCAGTTTCTGCTGTGTCAGACCCAGCAGATTGGTCTTGCTGGTGGTATCAGTCATGGCAATCACATCACTTGGCTAAGAGAAACCGACCCGGCCTTAGCGCGGGCAGAGTTCAGTTTCGGCGAAGAAGTAAGCCACTTCGCGCGCAGCGGAAGTAGTGGAGTCAGAGCCGTGTACAGCGTTGGCATCGATGGACTCGGCGAAGTCAGCGCGGATGGTACCGGCAGCGGCTTCTTTCGGGTTGGTAGCACCCATCAGTTCACGGTTTTTCAGAACGGCACCTTCGCCTTCCAGAACCTGAACAACAACCGGACCGGAGGTCATGAAACCAACCAGATCCTTGAAGAAAGGACGCTCTTTGTGCTCGGCGTAGAAGCCTTCGGCATCGGCCTGAGACAGCTGAACCATCTTGGCAGCAACAACGCGCAGACCAGCCTGCTCGAAGCGGGTCACGATCTGACCAATGACGTTCTTGGCAACGGCATCGGGCTTGATGATGGACAGGGTACGTTCAACGGCCATAAAACTCTCCAGACAGGTAGTTACAGAATGAAATTACAAAAGATGTTTAACCCGCGGATTATACGCAGGTTAAAGACAAATAGATAACAGCAGCTTAGCTGACGAAGAACCGTCAGCTAGCGCGCAGTCGAGTGACCACCTGACAAATGATGTCTGCGGCCTGCTGGACGTCCTGCTCAGAGGTGAAACGCCCCAGCGACAGGCGAATCGAACTGTGCGCCAGCTCATCGCTGAGGCCGATTCCACGCAGCACATAGGAAGGCTCGACCGCTGCGGAGGTACAGGCCGAGCCGGTAGACAACGCCAGATCCTTGAGCGCCAGCAACAGCAGCTCACCATCAACCCCGGCAAACGCCAGGTTCAGATTGTGCGGCACACGCTGCTCCGCACTGCCGTTGAGACTGACGCCGTCCAGGTCAGCCAGGCCAGCCAACAGGGCGTCACGCAGTGCAGCAATGCGACCAGACTCCGGCTTCATCAGCTTGCCAGCCAGCTCAAAAGCTTCGCCCATCCCGACAAGCTGATGCGTCGCCAGGGTCCCCGAACGCAACCCGCGCTCGTGCCCACCACCATGCATCTGCGCCTGCGGCTTGGGCATCAGCGTGCGCCGCACAAACAGCGCGCCGACACCCTTGGGGCCGTAGGTCTTGTGCGCACTGAATGACATGAGATCGACCGGCAGGGTTTTCAGGTCAATCGGCAACTTGCCGGTCGACTGCGCGGCGTCAACGTGAAAGACCGCCCCGCCCGCATGCGCAACATCGCCAAGCGCCTTGATGTCATTGATCGTACCGATCTCGTTATTGACGTGCATCAGCGACACAAAAACAGTGTCTTCGCGCATCGCCGCCTGCAACTGCTCTGGCGAAACAACACCCGACGCACCCGGCGCCAGCCAGCTGACTTCAAAACCTTCCTGCTCAAGCTGCTTGAAACAGTCGATGACCGCCTTGTGCTCGATCTGCGAGGTAATCAGGTGGCGACCCTTGGCCTGCAGGGCATGCGCCATGCCCTTGATTGCCAGGTTGTCTGACTCCGTCGCCCCCGACGTCCAGACAATTTCACGCGGATCCGCACCGACCAGATCTGCCACCTGACGCCGAGCGCTCTCCACCGCCTCTTCAGCCTTCCAGCCGTATACGTGTGAACGTGACGCCGAATTGGCAAAATTGCCATCCATGGTCAGACAGACGACCATTTTCTCGGCAACCTTTGGGTCCACCGGCGTGGTGGCGGCGTAATCCAGGTAAATCGGCTGTTTCATCAACAACTCCGTCAAGGCTTCTCGGCGGCAGGTGACGCACCGGCCACCGCAGCATCCGTCTCATCGTCCTTGAGCAATTCAAAATCCTCACCGCCGAGCGCAGGCAGCTCTTTCGCACAGTAATCGCTGCCCAGCTCGCTCAATGCCTTGCACATGCCTTCGAGACGACTATCGACCGCATGCATGTGGTCAAGCATCTGCCCGATAGCGCGCGCCACCGGGTCTGGCATATCACGACTGACGCCGTAGGCATCAAAACCGAGCTTTTCAGCCATGGCCTGCCGGTTAGCCTGCTGCTCGCACTCCGAGGATGGCTCGGGCTCCTTCGGAATGATCCGACCAGGAATCCCGACCGCGGTAGCACCCGCCGGCACCGCCTTGGTGACTACCGCGTTGGAGCCAATTTTGGCACCAGCGCCAACGGTAAATGGCCCCAGCACCTTGGCACCGGCACCCACAACAACGCCATCTTCCAACGTCGGGTGACGCTTGCCTTGATCCCAACTGGTACCGCCCAAGGTCACACCCTGATACAGCGTGACATCGTTACCGATTTCAGTGGTTTCCCCAATCACGACACCAAAGCCGTGATCGATAAAGAAGCGACGCCCGATCTTGGCGCCCGGATGAATTTCAATCCCGGTCAGCCAGCGCGCGAAATGCGACAACATTCGCGCCAACAGGTAAGCGCGACGCACCCACAGGGCGTGCGACACACGATGCAACCAGACCGCATGCAAGCCGGGATAACAGGTCAGCACTTCCAGCGTGTTGCGCGCGGCAGGGTCACGATGGAATACGCTGGCGATATCTTCTTTCATGCGATCAAACATGGTCAGGATCTCCGCTCGCCGGCTGCTTTGACGCCGACGGCCTTCTGGGTTTCGGTCAGGATGCCGCGCAGGATGTTCATTTCCATCCGATTGAGATGCACCCGCCCGTACAGGCGACGCAAACGCGGCATCAACTGCCGTGGTTTCTGAGGGTCATGGAAGCCAATTTCAACCAGCACCTGCTCAAGATGCTGATAAAACTGCTCCAGCTCACCCGCAGTCGCCGGAATTTCGTTGAATACTGCCGTGGTTTCGACCTTATGCATCTTGGTCGGCGCGCCTTCGCGCTGCAGACTTTGCATGCGCAACTCATAGACCAGCACCTGCACGGCCGCGGCAAGATTCAACGAACTGAAGTCCGGCATTGAGGGAATGTGTACGTGGTACTGGCAGCGCTGCAGCTCGTCGGTAGTCAGGCCCGAGTCCTCGCGACCAAATACCAGCGCGATCTGCGCGTCCGCAACTTGCTCCAGCTGATCCAGCACCTTGTCGGCTGACTCGCGCGGGTCCAAGACCGGCCAGGGAATGCGCCGATCCCGCGCACTGGTGCCCAACACCAGCGAGCAATCGGCAATCGCCTCTTCCAGTGTGGCTACAATTTTCGCATTGGCCAACACGTCGTCCGCGCCGGAAGCACGCGAGACCGCATCCGGATCAGGAAAGCGCTCCGGGTCCACCAGCACCAGCTGGGTCAAGCCCATGTTCTTCATGGCCCGCGCCGCGCCGCCGATGTTGCCAGGATGACTGGTGTTGACCAACACCACACGCACGTTATTCAGCACAGCGACACCTTCAAGCCAAAAATGGGACCCTGCATCTTACAAAAGCTGCGTCACGATAGCCATGATGCATTTCTGTTCATTTTTAACTCTGCTACAATGTCCGGCTTTTCATCTTCCCGACAGAGACATACCCCATATGCAGCCTATGCTGAACATCGCCCTGCGTGCCGCGCGCAGCGCAGGAGAGCTCATTTACCGTTCCATGGAACGCCTCGATGTGCTCGCCGTGGACGAAAAGGACGCGCGCGATTATGTTTCGGAAGTCGACCGCGCCGCTGAACAGGCCATCATCAGCCAACTGCGCAAGGCCTACCCCGATCACAGCATTCAGGCCGAAGAAAGCGGCTTCCAACCCGGCCACGGCGAAGGTGCAGATACCGTCTGGATCATCGACCCGCTGGACGGCACCACCAACTTCATTCGCGGCGTGCCGCACTTTGCCGTCAGCATCGCCTGCCGCGTCAAGGGCCGCATCGAGCACGCAGTGATTCTGGACCCGATTCGTCAGGAAGAATTCACCGCCAGCCGCGGCCGTGGTGCCGCACTGAATGGCCGCCGCCTGCGCGTCAGCACCCGCAAGACCCTGGACGGCGCCCTGCTGGGTACCGGCTTCCCGTTCCGCGCCAACCAGATCGACTCACTGGACAACTACCTCGGCATGTTCCGCAGCCTGGTTGGCCAGACTGCCGGCATCCGCCGCGCCGGCGCCGCCAGTCTCGACCTGGCCTACGTTGCCGCTGGCCGCTTCGACGCCTTCTGGGAGTTTGGTCTGGCCGAGTGGGACATGGCAGCCGGCGCCCTGCTGATCCAGGAAGCAGGCGGTCTGGTCAGTGATTTCAGTGGCGGCCACCAGTTCCTCGACAAAGGCCAGATCGTTGCCGGCAACCCCAAGTGCTTCAAAGCGGTATTGACCGCGATTCAGCCGCACCTGACGCCCAGCATGAAGATGTAAGCAAGCTGGAAGCTGGAAGCTGGAAGCTGGAAGCGAGGATTCTGGCAGACATGCGAACAGCTTCTTGCTGAAGGCTGAAGGCTGAAGGCTGAAAGAGTTAGGGCGGTGCTTGCTGATTGGCACACCGCTCTAACCAGACAAAATCAGGCTACTCAAAATCAACACTCTAAGCTCCCCCCCCCCTCCAACTCCAGGCACGAAGAACAACAACCCACCCAAAACCAAACCTTCCAGCTTCTAGCTTCTAGCTTCCAGCCCCTCGCCGCCCTCCCCTAAACAAAAAACCCGCACCAGACTTGCGTCTAGCACGGGCTCTGCAGCTCTAGCTAACTATCAAAGCGGCGAGGCTTAGGGCCGATCGTCGACCGCCTCTTCCACCTGCGGCGGAATCAGGTCGTCGCGCGTCAACTTCATGGTCACCAGCAGACCGCCTGCAATGTAGATAGAGGAGTAGGTACCCACACCCACACCAATCAGCAGCGCCGTCGCGAAGCCATGGATATTCTCGCCACCGAACCAGAACAGCGCCAGCAGCACCAGAATGGTCGAGAACGAGGTCGCCAGGGTACGACCCAGAGTCTGGGTCGTGGAAATGTTGATGATGTCGGTCAGCTCGGTTTGCCGCATCAGCCGCATATTTTCCCGCACCCGGTCGAACACCACGATCGTATCGTTGAGCGAATAACCAATCACGGCCAGCACCGCCGCCAGTACCGTCAGATCGAATGAGATCTCGAAGAACGAGAATACCCCCAGCGTAAAGATCACGTCGTGTACCAGCGCCAGAATGGCGGCAACGGCAAACTTCATCTGGAAGCGCAGGGACACATAGAGCAGGATGCCGCCAATGGCGACCAACATACCCAAGCCGCCCTGATCGCGCAGCTCTTCGCCTACCTGCGGACCGATAAACTCGACCCGCTTGACCGACACGTCACTACCATCGGCGCTCTTGATCATCTGCGCGACCTGATTACCCAGGTTTGGGTCTTCACTCGGCAGACGAATCAGCACATCGGTAGAAGCGCCGAAGTTTTGCACAACAGCATCACCCCAGCCGTTCTCACGCAAGGTCGCGCGAATCGCCTCCAGATCGGCCGCTTCGCTGTAGTTCAGCTCCACCAGCGCACCGCCGGTGAAATCCAGACCCAGATTCAGCTGCTTGACCGCCAGACTGCCGATCGACGCCAGCATCAACGCAACGGCAACGACAAAGAACAGTTTGCGCAGGCGGAGGAAATTAATGGTTTTACGAATATTCATCGGTGATTCCTCACAGCCACAGCTTCTTGATGTCGCGACCGCCGACAGACAGATTGACCATCGCACGGGTCACCAGGATCGCACTGAACATGGAGGTCAGAATCCCCAGTGACAGCGTGACGGCAAAGCCCTTGATCGGGCCCGAGCCCATCGCAAACAGAATCACCCCGACCAGCAACGTCGTCAGGTTACCGTCGACAATGGCAGAGAAGGCCTTGTCGTAGCCCTCGTGCACCGCGCGCTGCGGCGACATGCCGTTGGCGATCTCTTCCTTAATGCGCGAGAAGATCAGCACGTTGGCGTCAACCGCCATACCCAGCGTCAGCACGATACCGGCGATACCCGGCAGGGTAAGCGTGGCGCCCAGCAGGGACATCAGTGCAATCAGCAGCACTAGGTTGAAGCTCAGGGCGATACCGGCAAACACACCAAATGCGCGATACACCAGCACCATAAACACCAGCACCAGCCCGAAGCCAACCTGAGTCGCAGTCACGCCCTTGGCAATGTTCTCGGCACCCAGGCTCGGGCCGATGGTGCGCTCTTCAACGAAGTGCATCGGCGCAGCCAGACCGCCGGCACGCAGCAACAGTGCCAGCTCAGACGCTTCCGCCGGGGAATCCAGACCGGTAATACGGAACTGGTTACCCAGCGCGCTCTGAATGGTTGCCAGACTGATGATCGACTTTTCTTCGACGAAGGCAGGAATCTCGACTTCCTGCATCACGCCGTCGACTTCCTGCATAACCTTGCGATTGACCTGACGCTGCTCGATAAACAGTACCGCCATGCCGCGACCGATATTGCTGCGGGTCGCACGATTCATCAGCTCGCCGCCGTGGCTGTCGAGATTGATATTGACCTGCGGACGACCATTCTCGTCGTAGTTCGAACGCGCATCAGTCACCTGGTCACCAGTGATAATGATGCTGCGCTCAACGTCGGCGGTGCGGCCTTCAGCACTACGGAAAGCAAAGGATTCTGTCGTCGCGCGCGGCGCATCCGGCTCAGCAGCAAGACGGAACTCAAGGTTGGCTGTCTTGCCCAAAACCCGCTTGGCCTCTGCGGTATCCTGCACACCCGGCAGCTCAACCACGATGCGATTGGCGCCCTGACGCTGCACCAGCGGCTCGGCCACACCGAGCTCATTCACCCGGTTACGCACTGTGGTCAGGTTCTGCTGAACCGCGTAATCACGAATAGCCGCCACTTCCGCTTCAGACAGCGTCAGCTGCAGCACAGCCTGATCCTTCAGCTCGGCATTGGTGGTGACAAACTGATTGTACTTGCCGGCAATCAGGCGGCGCGCCTCGCTGCGCTGCTCTTCGTCGGCAAAGCCGAACTGCAGCATATTGCCCTGCGTCGGCAGACTGCGATAGCGAATACCCTCAGTACGCATCAGGCCGCGCAGCTCGCTCTGGTAGACATTGACGCGCGACTCAATCGCCTTGTCCATGTCGACCTGCAGCAGGAAGTGCACACCGCCGGACAGATCCAGACCCAGAGTCATCGGGCCGGCGCCAATATTCGACAGCCAGTCAGGTGTGGTCTGGGCCAGGTTTTGCGCCACAACGTAACGCGCACCCAGCGCCTCACGTACCACATCCTGCGCTTTCAGCTGATCACTGCGGTTGACCAGGCGTACCAGGCCGGAACGGCCGTTGGCACCCAGTTCAGTGCCCTTGGTCGGCAGGTTGGCAACAGCCAGCGCTTGCTCGATGCGGTCAAGGTCGGACTGTTCGATCACCTGAGTGGAACTGGCACCGGAGATCTGGATGGCAGGATCGTCCGGATAGAGGTTTGGCATTGCATAAATCACGCCCAGCGCAAGCACGGTCGCAATCAGCAGGTATTTCCAGAGAGGGTAACGGTTGAGCATATCAGGGCCTGATAGCAGTCCGGGCGCCTGAGGGGCGCCCGGAACGGGGTCTGCAAGGAGATTTAGATGGCTTTCAGCGTGCCCTTGGGCAGAACTGCAACGATGGAGCCTTTCTGGAACTTCAGTTCCTGACTGTCGCCGACTTCAAGAACAACAAACTCGTCGGTCACTTTCTTGACCTTGCCCAGGATGCCACCGCCGGTTACCACTTCATCACCGGTAGACAGGCCAGCCAGCAGATTCTTGTGCTCTTTGGCACGCTTGGCCTGCGGACGCCAGATCATCAGATAGAAGATGACGACGAAGCCGATCAGAAAAATCCACTCAAAACCGGTACCCGCCGGTGCGGCTCCGCCTGCGGACTGTGCCATGGCGGCGGGAATGAAAAAGCTCATGTGACGCTCCTGTTATTGAACTGCGAAAAATCGGTTATGGGGGCGCTCCGGCCGCCATTCAAGGCTCCAGCGGTGGTACCGGCCGGCCGAGTTTGGCGTAGAAGTTTTCCACAAAGGCGGTCAATGTACCCTGTTGAATGGCACCGCGCAAACCGGCCATAAGCCGCTGATAATGCCGCAGGTTATGGATGGTATTGAGCATGCTGCCGAGCATTTCGCCGCACTTGTCCAGATGATGCAGGTAAGCGCGGGAGAAGTGCTGACAGGTGTAGCAATCACAGGCCGGATCCAGCGGCGACTCATCGTGGCGATGCACCGCGTTGCGGATCTTGATCACACCAGCCTCGGTGAACAGATGGCCATTGCGCGCATTGCGGCTGGGCATGACGCAGTCGAACATGTCCACGCCGCGGCGCACACCTTCTACCAGATCCTCCGGCTTGCCTACTCCCATCAGGTAACGGGGTTTTTCCGGCGGCATATGGCCCGGCAGGAAATCCAGTACACGGATCATTTCTTCCTTCGGCTCACCCACCGACAGACCGCCAATGGCCAGACCGTCGAAACCGATTTCGCTGAGCCCTTCGAGCGAGCGCAGACGAAGGTCCTCGTGCATGCCGCCCTGAATGATGCCGAACAGCGCCGACGGGTTATCGCCGTGCGCCTGCTTGGAGCGCTTGGCCCAGCGCAGCGACAACTCCATGGAGCGACGCGCAGTGTCGACGTCTGCCGGATACGGCGTGCACTCATCGAAGATCATCACAATGTCGGAGCCCAGCGCGCGCTGCACCTGCATGGATTCTTCCGGGCCCATGAAGACCTTGGCGCCATTGACTGGAGATGAGAAGTAAACCCCCTCCTCCTTGATCTTGCGCATGGCGCCCAGACTGAACACCTGAAAGCCGCCGGAGTCGGTCAGGATCGGCCCCTGCCACTGCATGAAATCGTGCAGGTCGCCGTGCTTGCTGATCACCTCGGTGCCGGGGCGCAGCCACAGGTGGAAGGTGTTACCGAGAATGATCTGCGCGCCAATCGCCTCGATATCCCGAGGCAGCATACCCTTGACCGTGCCATAGGTACCTACCGGCATGAAGGCGGGCGTCTCGACCACACCACGGGGGAAGGTCAGACGACCACGGCGCGCCCGGCCATCGGTGGCAAGCAGTTCAAAGGACATATGACTCATGACGATACCTCTGGCCCGGTGGGGGCCGGATTGCGGGTGATGAACATCGCATCACCATAACTGAAAAAGCGGTACTTCTCGGCCACCGCGGCACGATAGGCCGCCATCGCTTCCGGGTAACCGGCAAACGCCGACACCAGCATCAGCAGGGTCGACTCGGGCAAATGGAAGTTGGTCACCAGCGCATCGACTACGTGAAACGGCTTGCCCGGGTAAAGGAAGATGTCGGTATCGCCACTGAACGGCTTGAGCACGCCATCACGGGCTGCCGACTCGAGCGAGCGCACACTGGTGGTGCCGACCGCAATGACTCGCCCGCCGCGCGCCTTGCAGGCTTCGACAGCGGCAACCACCTCAGGCGTAACTTCCAGCCACTCCTGATGCATGATGTGCTCTTCGATCTTCTCGACCCGCACCGGCTGAAAGGTGCCAGCACCGACGTGCAGCGTGACCTCGGCGGTCTCGACACCCCGTTCCGCGATGGCGTCGAGCAGCGCACGATCAAAATGCAAACCGGCAGTCGGCGCCGCAACGGCGCCTTCGCGCTTGGCGTAAACCGTTTGATAGCGCTCGCGGTCGGCCTCGTCGTCCGGCCGATCGATATACGGCGGCAGCGGCATATGACCGACCCGCTGCAGCAACGGCAGCACCGGCTCTGCAAAGCGCAATTCGAACAGTGCGTCATGGCGGGCAACCATCTCGGCCTCAGCGCCGCCATCAATCAGGATCCGACTTCCCGGCTTGGGCGACTTGCTGGAGCGAATGTGCGCCAGCACGCGATATTCATCCACTACCCGCTCAACCAGCACCTCAAGCGCGCCGCCGGTTTCCTTGCGACCAAACAGCCGCGCAGGGATAACCCGGGTATTGTTGAACACCATCAGATCGCCTGAACGCAGATAGTCGAGCAGATCAACGAACTGTCGGTGAGCCAATTGGCCTGTCGGCCCATCAAGACACAACAGACGACTGCCGCGGCGCTCCGCCAGCGGGTGGCGCGCAATCAGCTCGTCTGGCAGGTCAAAATGAAAATCACTGAGACGCATGCAGAAAGGAAGTCCGGAGTTACGGGGGAAAGGCCGCTATAGTAGCCGAAATCCATCGCCGCCGCGATCTGCGCGGAGCATGCGCAGGATTGACCTTACCTGCATGTGCTCCGTATACTCCGCGCCAGCCAGCGTACGCTCGTACGCACCTGCATTGCCCCGATGGCGGAATTGGTAGACGCGGCGGATTCAAAATCCGTTTCTGGTGACAGAGTGGGAGTTCGATTCTCCCTCGGGGCACCACCCATCTTTAGCTAAAACTCGGCAGCTACAACTTAGCGCCGCAGAGCCCTGCATCCTGCTTGCAACCCTAAGCGCAATATCAAAACAGTATCAAAATGCTTTGCACGGCCTATTCGATTTAAATATATTCATCAGGCTTGCTTATGGGCATGCGCTATATAACCTAATCAGGATGATTTCATAATGAAAAAAAAAGCTCTGGCCGCAGTAGCACTGCTGGCCCTATGCGGTGCCACCACTCCCTCCATGGCGAACACCAAACCGGCAGGTTCCGGCCCGAATCCATTTGTTGACTGCGGTATCGGTGCTGCACTGTTTCCCGAAACCCACTGGGCGGCAGTCACCTCCAACGTAATCTGGGACATTGGTACTACCGCTGTCACCTCTGCGACCATGAGCCCGGAAACATGCTCTGGCAAGAACATGAAAGCCGCCCTGTTCATTAACGACACTTATGAAACACTTGCTGAAGAGACAGCAAAAGGCTCCGGCGAGCACCTGAGCGCACTCATGGGCATCATGGAGTGCGACTCCTCCAAGCAGGCAAGCGCGATTCAGCTGACTCGCGCAAACATGGCCAGCCAAGTTACCGCCGAAGGCTATGAATCCCTCAGCCACACTGAAAAAGCCGCCGGCTTCTACGAAGCCATGGACTCGGCAGTAAGCATGAGCTGCTCAGCCTGATTTGAGCGTCTCGCTGCCGTGACCACCCGGCCACGGCAGCTCTCGTCTACCTCCTGAAAACCTGATCCTTTACGAGGTCCGCTTGAAATCAGCGCGACTCCTGCTCGCTGCCATGAGCATTTTCTGGTACGCGCATGCCGGTGCGACCAGTACTGAGCAGAACCAAGCTCTGCAGCTCCTGGCTGACCACCCTCAGTGGTTAAAACTCGTCCACTATGAGACCGGGCCTTATCCTGGTGCTCAACTGAGCAGCGCAGTCAAAAGCCCCGAATTCTTTCTGGCCGATGATGGGAAAGACTCCCCCATCGCAGAACTAAAGGCAACAATCACAGCCCTGCAACTGCCAGCACTCAATCCGGACTCCCACGCGGCATGCCGCTTTCCGGCCCGCGCACGCTGGCTGACAGAGCAACTCGGCCCCGAACTCTCGATACCCGCCCAGATCAGCTGCCCAGAACTGGAAAAGTGGACGCAAGATAACAGCGTTGAGTCGGTGAGCATCATTTACGCTACCGGTTATCTGGCAAATCCGGCGTCCTACTACGGCCACACCTTGCTGAAGTTCAACTTCAAGGACGCGCAAAATCACAGCGACCTGATGGATGAAAGCGTCAATTACGGTGCGATTGTGGGTGACGGCGACAATCCGGTCAGCTACATCTTCAAAGGTATATTTGGCGGCTACGACGGCGGCTTCAGCCACATCAATTTCTATTTCCATAACCACAACTACGGCGAGAACGAGCTTCGCGACTTGTGGGAATACCAGCTGACGCTGTCTCCGCAAGCAACACAGATGGTGGTTGAGCACGCTTGGGAAGTGCTCGGCAAACGCTACACCTACTATTTCTTTCGCCGTAACTGCGCGTTTCGCATGGCAGAGCTGATCGATGTAGCCGGCAACGACCCACTACTGCAGCAATGGCGCCCCTGGACGATTCCGCAAGCCCTGATCCAGGCTTTGAGCGACACTCAGGTAGACGGCCAGCCACTGCTGGCAGACGTAAAATATTTGCCCTCTCGACAATCGCGCCTGTACGACCGATTTCTGCAACTGAGCGACCAGGAGCAGACCCTGTTCAAGCAAATCGCCTTGGAACAGGAGTCACTGCAAGGCGACCGTTTTGCGACGCAGCCACTGGATTCGCAACACCGAATCCTCGATGCACTGCTCGACTACTACCAGTACATCCGAGATCCCGACGAAGGCGCACAAGACCCGGCAAACCGCGCTCATCGTGAAACATTGGCGATGCGCTACCAGCTACCGCCGGGCAACAGCGAATTCAACCCGCTGAACCACTCCGCTCCGCATCAGGGGCGCCCCCCAGGCTGGCTCCAGCTCAGCATGCAGCACAACACCCAAAGCGGCACCCAAGCTGGCCTGCGGTTTCGTCCTGCCTACTACGACCCACTCGATAACGAGGCTGGCCATGTTCGCGGCGGTGGGCTCAGCATGTTCGACCTGCGACTGGTAACTCGCCCGGGCCGAATCCAGATCCAACAGCTGGACGCCATCAGCATCGAAAGCGTAAGCCCGGGGCTGACCGGCTTGCCACGGGATCGCGGCGTCGCCTGGAATCTCAAGTTCGGCTGGGAGCCGAATAGACTGGATTGCGACAACTGCCTGGTCACCAGATTGCAGGCAGATCGAGGTATCAACCTGCAACTGGGCAACAACGTCGCAGCCACGCTGTATGCTGGCGGCGCCCTGCAGGAAAGCATCGACGAGGAAGGGCCGGCTTTCGCACGCGTCGCAGCTCGCGTCACTTACCATCGCGACGACCTCTCCGCCCTGCTGCGCCTAGAGCAACGCCAGCCCCTAAATGGCAGCACGGACTATGCGGTCGGCCAACTCGAAGTCAGAAATCGCCTGTCAGCAACTCAAGACATTCGTTTCAGCTATGCACACAACCGCGGAGAGGAGCTGAGTATCGGTCTAGGCTGGTATTGGTAATCAGCCCAGCGTCAGCTGATGCCCAACCATGCCCAGCACAAAACCAAGCACCGCCCCCATCGGCGGTGCCCAGCGCCGCTCCAGCCGGGCTTGCGGGGCGATGTCCTGAAACACCGAATAACAGATACCGCCAGCGGCAAACAGCATCACCGCTGCCACCACTTCAGGATAGGCTGACAACCAGCCAAACCCAAGCAACCCACACAACGGACCGAGCAACGCCATCAGGGCGAAGCCCTTGACGATACGCAGTGTTCGATAGTGGGTGCTCGCCTGCAGCTCACGACAGGCATTGAAGCCCTCCGGCAGATTTTGCAGCGCCATCAGGCAGGCCAGCAACAAGCCGCCGTGACCTCCCACAGCAAAGGCCGCGCCCAGCGCAATCGACTCGGGCACAAAATCCGACAGCATCGCGGCCATCTGACTGGCCGGTGTCTTATTGCGATACAGGGTGATATCCAGCCACATAAAACCCAGCCCACCCACCACAAAACAAGCTGCCGCGCTCCAGGTATCGAGCCTGCCGCTGCCTTCCGGCACCAACACCAGGGCAACCGCCGAAAGCAAGGCACCACCGCCAAAAGCGATAATGCCATGGCGCAGCTCCTGATCCAGCCAATTGGGCCTGACCCGCTCGAGCCCAGCCAGCAAGGCACCAGCCGGCATCGCCATACCCGCCAACAGGGTCAACCCAATCACCACCAGCCAATCGGTCAACAGCGCCTCCCTGATCCAGCCGCACAACAGGCAATAAAAAACCCCGCCGGAGCGGGGCTTTCATATTGCCGCAGCAATTACATTTCGTCGAGGAAGCGCTCTGCATCCAGCGCCGCCATGCAACCGGCACCGGCCGAGGTAATGGCCTGACGATAAATATGGTCCGCCACATCACCTGCCGCAAAGACGCCCGGAATGTTGGTCTGGGTTGCGTTACCCTCAGTACCGCTCTTGATCTTCAGGTAGCCGTCTTTCATCTCCAGCTGACCTTCAAACAGGCCGGTGTTCGGGGTATGGCCGATGGCGACAAAGACGCCAGCCAGCGCGATGTCTTCGGTGCCGCCAGCATTCAGCGCGATACGCATGCCGGTCACGCCGCTGTCATCACCCAGCACTTCATCCAGCGTAGCGTTGAGTTTCAGCTCGATCTTGCCTTCGGCAACGCGAGCCATCAGCTTGTCGATCAGAATCTTCTCCGCGCGGAAGGTATCGCGGCGGTGCACCAGGGTAACCTTCTTGGCGATATTGGCCAGGTACAGCGCCTCTTCAACAGCGGTGTTACCGCCACCGATAACCGAGACCTCCTGGTTGCGATAGAAGAAGCCATCACAGGTTGCGCAGGCAGAAACGCCCTTGCCCATGAACGCTTCTTCTGAAGGCAGGCCGATGTAACGGGCCGAGGCGCCGGTGGCGATGATCAGCGCGTCACACTTGTACTCGCCGCTGTCGCCCCACAGGGTGAACGGGCGCTGAGTCAGGTCGACCTTGTTGATGTGGTCGAACACGATCTCGGTCTCGAAGCGCTCGGCATGCTCGCGCATGCGCTCCATCAACTCAGGCCCCTGTACACCGGCGACGTCGCCCGGCCAGTTATCCACTTCAGTCGTGGTGGTCAGTTGTCCGCCCATCTGCATACCGGTGATCAGCACCGGATTGAGGTTGGCGCGCGCAGCGTAAACGGCAGCGCTGTAGCCCGCCGGGCCGGAGCCCAGAATGATCAGGCGAGTGTGACGCACTTCAGACATGTAAACCTCCAGTTTCGCCAGCGTGCTGGCGGCAATAATAAAACGGGCAGCCGGGGGTAAGGGGAACCCAGTAAAGCGGCGACTGCCCTAAAACCAGTCAGACGATCAAAGCTCGGCAGCGTGCTCGGCAAGGTAGCGGGCAACGCCTTCGGCGCTTTCCTGAATACCTTTCTGGCCCTTGCGCCAGCCCGCCGGACAGACTTCACCGTGCTCTTCGGTGAATTGCAGCGCTTCGATCAGGCGAATCATTTCATCCACTTCGCGACCCAGTGCCAGGTTATTTACGACCTGATGCTGAACGATTCCGTCGCGATCAATCAGGAAGGACGCACGCAGGGCAACGCCTTCGTCGTGCTCCACACCGTACGCACGGGTAATCTCGTGCTTGACGTCTGCCACCATAGTGAACTCAACCGGGCCAATACCGCCCTTCTCCACCGGCGTGTTACGCCAGGCGTAATGGGTGAATTGCGAATCCACGGACACACCAACAACCTCGACACCCAGCGCACGAAACTTGTCCATACGGTTGTTGTGGGCAATGATTTCTGAAGGGCAGACAAAGGTAAAATCCAGCGGCCAGAAAAACATCACTACGTACTTGCCGCGCAACGTTGAGGAATCAAAGTGCTCAACGATGCTGCCATCAGCCAATACCGCCGGGGCAACAAAATCCGGCGCGGAACGATTGACCAGAACGCTCATCCAACCCTCCAGGGCAATACAGGCCGCAGCTTATAGCGACCTGAAACAAGTGGAAATTGCAAAGACTGTATCAGCCAAATAGTTTACCCCTATAGTACCCGGCGAAGCACTGCACATTTCTGCAAGAAACTTTCCCACCAGGACCAGGCAACAATGAAGCAAGTAACGGACGTACTGCGCGGACCCGATTACCTCAAGGAGGGCTGGCAGGTAATCAAGCAGCCCGGGCTCCGGCGCTTTGTGATCATTCCGCTGATTGCCAACCTGCTGCTGTTCGCAGCCCTGATCGGCTGGGGCATCCAGCAGTTCAACGTCCTGATGGCCAAGCTCATGCCTCAGCTGCCGGACTGGGCCGCCTTCGTCGAATGGCTGCTGTGGCCGATGTTCGCCCTGGTAGTGCTGCTAATCCTGTTTTTCGGCTTCAGCGTACTGGCCAACATCATCGCATCGCCCTTTTATGGCTTTCTGGCAGAAAAAATCGCCGAACAGGAGCGCAACGAGGTCAGCCCGCCCACCGGCTGGAAAGACATCGTCGCCGTGGTGCCGCACAGCGTCGGCCGCGAACTGCGCAAACTGGCCTACTACCTGCCGCGCATGGCGGCGCTGCTGCTGCTATCGCTGATCCCGGTGGTCAACCTGATCGCGTCGCCCCTTCTGCTGGCGTTCGGCGTATGGATGATGGCTGTGCAGTATGTCGACTACCAGGCCGACAACGACAAGGTCGGCTTCCGCGACATGCTGCGCTGGATGCAGACCCGCCGCAGCCTGTCTCTCGGGTTCGGCCTGCCGGTCTACGTCGGTATGCTGATTCCGCTACTCAACCTACTGGTGATGCCCGCAGCCGTCGCCGGCTCCACCCTGCTATGGGTCCGCGAGCGCCAGCAGCGCACTTCATAAAAGCGTCATGCCGATGTAACACGCCGATCATGCCCGAGCACCATACTCGGAGCATGACCACTCTTCCTTCCCCCGGCCGGCGCTTCGCGCTGGTCACCGAAACCTACCCGCCGCAGATCAACGGTGTTGCCAACACCCTTGGCCATCTGTGCCGCGGCCTCTTGGCACGCCAGCATGAACTGCAGCTGATCCGCCCGGCCATGGGGGACGAACAACCGGGTAGCAGCCACCGGGACAACCTGCACGAACGACTGGTACGCGGACTCCCGATCCCCGGATACAGCAACCTGCAGTGGGGATTACCTGCCGGACGAGCGCTGCGCAAGCTATGGGAGCAGGAGCGCCCCGACGCAGTCTATCTTGCGACCGAAGGTCCCCTTGGCTGGTCTGCCTTACGCACCGCCCGGCGCCTCGGCATACCGACCATCAGCGGTTTTCATACCAACTTCCAGCAGTACAGCGACCATTTTCATCTCGGCCTGCTGCACGAGCCGGCGATGCGCTACTTGCGCTGGTTTCACAACCAGACCCAAACAACGCTGGTCGCCAGCACCACCCAGCAACGCGAGCTGAGTCGACTGGGTCTGCACCACCTGGGCTTGCTCGGGCGCGGCGTTGACTGCGAACGCTTTCACCCAACCCACCGCGACTGCGCAATGCGCGCCGAATGGGGAGCCGCCAAAGAGGATCTGGTGCTGCTGCACGTCGGTCGACTGTCGCCCGAGAAGAACCCGGACCTGCTGGTTGAGGCGTGGCAACAACTCAAGGCACGCACGTCAGCACCACCATTGAAACTGGTAATTGTCGGCGATGGTCCATCGTTTGAAGATCTGCGCAAACGCTTGCCGGACGCCATTTTTACCGGCGCCAAAACGGGCGAGGAGCTGGCACGGATCTACGCCAGTGCAGATGTCTTCGTTTTTCCCAGCCTGACAGAAACCTTCGGCAACGTGGTGACCGAAGCAATGGCATCCGGGCTGGCGGTTTGCGCCTTCGATACCGCGGCAGCGCACCAGCACATTCAGGATCGATACAGCGGTTGCCTCGCACCACCGGCACACGACCGGGTGTTTGTCGACAATCTGCAATGGCTGACACAGGATCAGGAGGGACGTCGCAGCATTCGCCTGCACGCCCGTCATCGGGCCTGCCAGCTGGACTGGAGTAGTGTGGTAACGCGTTTCGAGCGCTACCTGATGCAGGCTGCCGGGCGGCAGCCTGCACTGGCACAGGCGGTTCCGATCAAGTAACTCGGAACCGCCTGAGATCGCGCATCAGACCAGCGTCTTGAGCGCGTCGCGGCTGAAGGGAGCGATGTCCTCGAAGCGACCTTCGCGCACCTTGTCGGCCCACTGCGGATCAACCAGCAGCGCACGGCCAACGGCAACCAGATCAAACTCGTCGGCTTCCAGACGCTCCAGCAAACCGTCGATATTGGCGGTCTGGGCAACCTTGTCGGTGTTGACCATGAACTGCAGGAACTCGCCGTCCAGACCCACGCTACCAACGGTGATACACGGCTTGCCAGTGATCTTGCGGGTCCAGCCAGCCAGGTTCAGCTCGGAGCTTTCGAACTCCGGCTCCCAGAAACGACGCTGCGAGCAGTGGAAGATATCCACGCCAGCATCGGCCAGCGGCGCCAGGAACTGCTCCAGCAGCTCAGGGGTCGGCGCCAGACGCGCGGTGTAATCCTGCTGCTTCCACTGGGAGAAACGGAAGATGATCGGGTAGTCGGCGCCAACAGCTGCGCGCACGGCCTTGATGATCTCAACAGCGAAGCGACCACGATTCTCCATGCTGCCGCCGTACTGATCGTCGCGCTGGTTGGTACCTTCCCAGAAGAACTGGTCAATCAGGTAACCGTGGGCACCGTGCAGCTCGATGGCATCGAAGCCAACGTCCTTGGCATCCTTGGCCGCCTTGGCAAACGCCGCAACCACATCATCGATGTCCTGCTGGGTCATGCCCTTGACCACGACCTTGCCATCTTTCAGACGCTCCATCGGGCCGTAACCGGGCACATCGCCATCCGGATCAGTACCCAGACGACGGACGTTGCCGACGTGCCACAGCTGCGGGGCAATCTTGCCACCGGCGGCGTGTACCGCGTCGACAACCTTTTTCCAGCCAGCCAGCGACTCTTCGCCGTGGAAGTACGGCACATTCGGGTAACCGTTGGCAGCAGCGTGATCAACCACGGTGCCTTCGGTGATGATCAGGCCAACACCGGACTCGGCACGGCGACGGTAGTAATCGACCACACCCTGATTCGGCACGCCCTTGGGCGAGAAGTTACGGGTCATCGGCGCCATGACGATGCGGTTGGACAGCTCCAGATTGCCCAGTTTGAAGGGCTGGAACAGGGAAGTTGTGGCTGCGGACATGCTAGATCTCCTGAACGGGGACTGAGCCGGACCACCGATAAGCCAAAGAGCTGACCAGTCGTCTCGGGTAAACGAAATAAAAAATCAGGGCTGCAGCAAACGCTCCAGCTGCTGGATGAATACGCGCAAGGGGCCGATCTGACGGTCCGCCTTCATGCGCAACAGGGCTCCTTCCCAGGCCGCGCTAACAAACCCTGCCAGTTCGGCGGGATTTTGATCGGCAGCAATCTCACCTGCTGCCTGCGCTTCAGCCAGACAGTCGGCCAGCACCTGGTTGGAACGCTGCAGAATAGCGCTGGCGGCGTAACCGATTGGCTGGCTCTCTTCCGCCATTTCATGACAGAGGCTACCGATAAAACACTGGTGACTGGGCTGCTCCTGATTGGCGAAGTACCCAACCAGATCTCGATAGCAGCGCAACACGCGCTCGCGGGGCGACAGCTGAGGCGTGCTCAGCGCATCGGAAAAACGCTCGATACGCGGCGTGTAGTAGTAATGCAGCGCCTGAATGGCAAAGTCTTCCTTACTCTCGAAGTAGTGATAGAAAGACCCCTTGGGCACACCGGCACCCTGGGTAATTTCCTGCACCCCGGTGCCGTTATAGCCCTTGCGCAGCATGACGCTGGTACCGGAGGCCAAAATACGGGCGCGTTTGTCTTGAATCGTGTTCATGCTGAGCACTATACGACCGGTCAACTTTTACTGATAGGTCAAAATCACAATTATAAATACCACTGATAATAGCCAATCAGGACAAGGCAGAAAGCAGCGTTATTTTCCTGCGAGCACAAAAAAACCGGGCCATGGCCCGGTTTTCTCTGGTGCTGTCAGCCACTTAGTGGTGGTGACCGCCTTCGCCGTGGATGTGACCGTGGGCGATCTCTTCTTCGTTGGCGTCACGTACCGCAACAACCTTCACTTCGAAGGTCAGGCGCTCGCCAGCCAGCGGGTGGTTGCCGTCAACGGTGACTTCATCACCTTCCAGCGCCTTGATGGTAACGATCTGCATGCTGCCGTCAGGACCGGAAGCGTGGAACTGCATGCCGACTTCCAGCTCGTCGACACCTTCAAACATGTTGCGGCCCAGAACGGCGATCAGCTCGGCATTGAACTCGCCGTAGGCTTCTTCCGGCTCGACGGTCACTTTGACGTCGTCACCAGCGGCCTTGCCTTCCAGCGCCTTTTCCAGACCCGGAATGATATTGCCGGCACCGTGCAGGTAAACCAGCGGCGCACCACCGACGGACGAATCCAGCACTTCGCCGTCGTCGTTAGTCAGGGTGTAGTCGATGGACACGGCCTTGTTGGCGGCGATCTGCATAATCTCTTTCCTGTGATTTGGGGTATAGAACGGCCGAGTGTACGCGTTGTGGCCGGGAAACGCACGGCTTGACCCGACCAGTGGGTCGCCTGAAGATAGCTGAACGCAATCGATATCCGGCGGTCAATAGATGACACCCGGCTGAAAGGAACTCGCGCACCCCCATGACAAACCGACTGGTACTGGTCATTAACGGAGGCAGCTCCTCCATCAAACTGGCCTTGCGCCGCGAAAACAGCACCGACGCTTTGTTCGAGGCCATCGCTGAGCGCCTCAACACTGCCCAGGCCTGCTATTCAAGTTCGGACGGAGCCAGCGGCACGCTGACCGACTCAACGCATCTCGACGCGCTCAATGCGCTGCTGCCGCTGGTGGACCGCCACCTGGATCAGCCACTGAGCGCCGTCGGCCACCGGGTAGTCCACGGCGGCGAGCGCTTTACCAGCGCCCAATTACTGAATGACGACATCATCGCCGGTATCGAGGCCAACGCGCCGTTGGCGCCGCTGCATAACCCGGCCAACCTGACCGGCATCCGTGCTGCCATGCAATTGCTGCCAGACACACCGCAGGTTGCGGTGTTCGATACCGCCTTTCACCAAAGCATGCCGCCGCACGCCTTCCGCTACGCCCTTCCCGATGAGCTATATGCCGTGCACGGCGTGCGCCGCTACGGCTTCCACGGCACCAGCCACAAATACGTCAGTGATCAGGCCGGCTTGCTGACCGGGCTCGGCAAAGGTCAGGGCGCCTGGCTCACCGCCCACCTGGGCAACGGTTGCTCCAGTTGTGCCGTGCTTGACGGACGCAGCATGGACACCAGCATGGGCCTGACACCGCTGGAAGGGCTGGTGATGGGCACCCGCAGCGGCGATGTCGATCCCAATCTGCACGCCCACCTGGCACGTACCCTCGGCTGGGACTTGAACCGCATTGAACAACTGCTCAACCGCGAGAGCGGCCTGCTCGGCCTGTCAGGCCTGTCCAACGACATGCGCGAGCTGGAACAGGCCCGTGCTGACGGTCACAGTGGCGCGCAACTTGCCATCGAGGTGTTCTGCTACCGGCTGGCACGCTCGCTGGCCGGGCTGTCCGTCGCGCTGCCGCGCATCGACGGCTTGATCTTCACTGGCGGCATCGGCGAGAACTCCGCCCTGACCCGTGCCCTGACCCTCAAGCATCTGGCGGTACTCGGCCTGCGGATCGATCCGGATCGCAACAGCAACCTGCCGCGCGGCGAGGCTGGCTGTATCGAGTCGAACGGGTCGCCCGCCATTCTGGTGATTCCCACCGACGAAGAACGCCAGATCGCCGACGAAAGCCTCGCCCTGCTGGACACGCAGCCAAGGAGCCAAACGGCATGAGCCTGCATACCTTTTTCATTGCCCCCACCGGCTTCGGTGTCGGCCTGACCTCGACCAGCCTTGGCCTGATTCGGGCGCTGGAGCGTACCGGCCTGAAAGTCCATTTCCTCAAGCCAATCGCCCAGCCGCATCCGGGCGATGACGGCCCGGAGCGCTCCAGCGAGCTGATCAGCCGCACGCTGGGGCTAACACCGCCACCGGCAATGGCGCTGGCAGAGGTCGAGCATCAGTTAGCCATGGGCGAGCTGGACGAGGTGCTGGAAGAGATTGTCAGTCGCTACCAGCAAGCCGCAAAAGACGCTGATGTGGTCGTGGTCGAGGGTATGGTGCCGACCCGCCAGAGCAACTACGCCACCCAGATCAACCAGCAGTTGGCCAAAAGCCTCGACGCCGACGTGATTCTGGTCACCGCGCCCGATGGCGATGACGTTGCCGCGCTGGCCGACCGCATCGAAATCAACGCACAGGTTTTTGGTGGCCCCAAACACCCGAAGGTATTGGGTGTCATCATCAACAAGGTCCGAGCACTGGCAGCCGAAACCAGCGCCGACATTCCGGACCGGCCAACACTGAAGAGCACGCTGAAAGACTTTGCCCAGAGTCTGCGCGACGCCTCAAGCCGACTGGACACCGACGACTTCCGGCTGATCGGCTGCGTGCCGTGGCAGGATGAACTGAACGCGCCACGCACCTCGGATATCGCCGAGCTGCTCAAGGCCACCACGTTCAACGCCGGTGACATGCAGCAGCGCCGGGTAACGGAAATGGCGCTGTGCTCACGTACCGTACCCAATATCATTCACCTGCTGCGCCCCGGTGCCTTGATCGTCACCCCGGGCGACCGCGACGACATCATCATCGCCAGCTCGCTGGCGGCGCTGTCCGGCACGCCGTTGGCCGGTCTGCTGCTGACGGGTGGCTATGAGCCCAACCCGCGCGTCATGCAGCTGTGTCAGCCAGCGCTGGATCAGGGGCTGCCGATTCTCGGTGTGCCAACCGACACGTTCGCCACCGCCACCCAGCTCGACCGCATGAACCGCGAGATTCCGATTGATGACCGCGAGCGGGCCGAGAAAGTAACCGACTTCGTCGCCAGCCATATCGATCACCTG
Source organism: Pseudomonadaceae bacterium (assembly GCA_038114645.1). Classification (GTDB taxonomy): domain Bacteria; phylum Pseudomonadota; class Gammaproteobacteria; order Pseudomonadales; family Pseudomonadaceae; genus Halopseudomonas. Next base: position 47,732 of record JAYNRF010000012.1, read on the forward strand.
TGGCTGGCCAAGCGCTGCGACACCCCGCGCGAGAAGCGCATGTCGCCACCGGCCTTCCGCTACGAACTGGTACGCCAGGCCCAGCACGCCGCCAAGACCATCGTATTACCCGAAGGCGATGAGCCACGCACCGTGCAGGCCGCTGCCATCTGCCAGCGTCGAGGCATCGCCAATTGCATTCTGCTGGCCAAACGCGAGTCGGTCGAAGCCGTCGCCCGCGCCCAGCACATCAGCCTGCCGGACGGCCTGCAGATCGTTGACCCGGACGAGGTGCGCGAGCGCTACGTTGCGCCCATGGTCAAGCTGCGAGAGGGCAAAGGCCTGAACGCGCCGATGGCGCTGCAGCAACTGGAAGACAACGTCGTGCTCGGCACCATGATGCTGGCGCTGGATGAAGTCGACGGGCTAGTGTCCGGCGCCATTCACACCACCGCCAATACCATTCGCCCCGCCTTCCAGCTGATCAAGACCGCGCCCGGCTACAACCTGGTGTCGTCGATTTTCTTCATGCTGCTGCCCGAGCAGGTACTGGTCTACGGCGACTGCGCGGTCAACCCGGACCCAAGCGCCGAGGATCTGGCCGAAATCGCGATTCAAAGTGCGCGTTCAGCCGAGGCCTTTGGCATTCCGGCGAAGGTGGCGATGATCAGTTATTCCACCGGCACCTCCGGCAGTGGTAGTGAAGTCGAGAAGGTGCGCGAAGCAACCCGACTGGCCCGCGAGCGCGAACCCGGACTGTTGCTCGACGGCCCGCTCCAGTATGATGCCGCCGCCATCGCCAGTGTCGGCCGCCAGAAGGCGCCGGACAGCCCGGTGGCCGGTCAGGCAACCGTATTCGTCTTCCCTGACCTGAACACCGGCAACACCACTTACAAGGCGGTGCAGCGCAGCGCCAACGTGGTCAGCGTCGGCCCCATGCTGCAGGGCCTGCGCAAACCGGTGAATGACCTGTCGCGCGGTGCGCTGGTCGACGATATCGTCTATACCATTGCGCTAACCGCGATCCAGGCCTACAACAACGAATAACCAATAAAAACGGCCACCCTCGGGCGGCCCCTGGAAGAGCCAACCCCATGCTGTCGTTTCTGCCTGCCCCTATGCGCGGCATCATCGCTGCCCTGCTGCTGGTGCTGAACACCCTTGTCCACGCGCCAATCCTGTTTGTCTTCGCGCTGATCAAGCTGCTGCCGATCCCCCCGCTGCGCACCTGGTGCACGCGGGTGATGATTCGTATCGCCGAGTTCTGGATTCGCTGCAACAGCGGCTGGATGGCGCTCAGTGGCAAAACCCGCTGGGATATCGAAGGCCTGGAACGGCTGGACTACAACGGCTGGTATCTGGTCACCAGCAACCACCAGAGCTGGGTCGATATCCTTGCCCTGCAACACGTGTTGAACCGCCGCATGCCGATGCTCAAGTTCTTCCTCAAACAAGAGCTGATCTGGGTTCCGATCATCGGCCTGTGCTGGTGGGCGCTCGATTTCCCGTTCATGAAGCGCTACACCAAAGCCTATCTGGCCAAGCACCCGGAAAAGGCCGGACAGGACCTGGCGACTACGCGCAAAGCCTGCGAGAAGTTCAAGACGACGCCGGTAGCGGTATTCAATTTTCTTGAAGGCACCCGGCTGACACCGGCCAAACACCAGCAACAGCAGTCGCCGTTTACCTACCTGCTCAAACCCAAGTCCGGCGGCATCGCCTTTGTGCTCGATGCCATGGGCGAGCAACTGCGCTCATTGCTGGACATCACCATCCACTACCCGGGCGGCAACCCGAGCTTCTGGGATTTGATGTGCGGCAAGGTGAGCCACGTGGTCATGCACCTGGAACTCAAGCCGATTCCTGCCGAGTTCATCGGTCGCAACTACCAGGAAGACGAAGCCTTCCGCAACGAATTCCAGGCCTGGGTCAACCAGCTGTGGACCGACAAGGATGCCCACTTGGCGCGCCTGCACCAGCAGTACCCGACGCCGATGGATCGCTCCAGCCGCTGAGCTGTATGGGTAATTAGTTGGTTCATTACGGATTACAGGGGTAGACGTTCAGCCATTGCGATGGCGCTGAATCAGCCTTTCGCCTTCACGGCGAGCCAAAGGGGGGCCGCTTGCCCGGCCCCCCTTGGCGATCCCCCCGGGCACCCGGCTACGCGGCCCTGCGGGTTCGCTGCGTTGCTCGATTTATCGGGGAGTCGCAGAACTCGTCGCTGCGCTCCTCAGACATGCTGCGACTCTTATTCCCGATAAATCTGCGCTACTCGCCCGCGTAAACGGGACTAACCGCACGTGCACACTTCACCGCCTGAACATCAGGCAGACCATCTTGCGCACAACCAAGCACCTCCATTCCTGCCGTATCAGAATCACAAAAAAGGCCAACCGGTTTCCCGGTTGGCCTTTTGGCTTGCATGCAGTGATCAGAGCTGACGCAGGGTGATCTCTACACGGCGGTTCTGCGCACGACCGGCCTCGGTATCGTTGCTGGCGATCGGCTGGCTCGGGCCAACGCCCGCGCTGCTGATACGGGCGCCACTGACGCCCTGACCGGCGATGTACGACGCAACGCTGGCGGCACGCTCACGCGACAGACGCATGTTCAGCTCCATGGAGCCGGTGCTGTCGGTATGACCGACGATATTGATGCCGTTCTTGTCGAACTCCTGGAACACCTTAACCAGCGAGTTCAGAGTCGGATAGAAGCTGCTGGAGATATCGGATGAGCCGGAAGCAAAGGTGATGTTGCCCGGCATGACCAGCTGCAGGGTATCGCCGTTACGGATCACCTGCACGCCAGTACCGGTCAGTTCCTGACGCAGGCGCTGTTCCTGCTTGTCGACGTAGTAGCCATAACCACCGCCAGCCGCGCCGCCAACTGCTGCACCGATCAGAGCACCCTTGGCGCGATCATCGCTGCTGGAGGTCGCCGCACCAATGGCAGCACCAGTCAGCGCACCGATACCACCGTAAATAGCGGATTTGCCCGCCTGCTCTTCACCGGTGTACGGGTTGTTGGTACAACCGACGATCATCAGTGCGCAGGCACCAGCAATAATCAAACCTTGGCTTTTCATGATAATTCCCTTGTTCTGGTTGGTTCTGTATCCGATCGGTCCCTTCGGCCCGATCAAGCGCGGCACTCAGCCGCGAATAAATGGATTCTCGCGAATCTCATCACCGATGCGTGTGTCAGGGCCATGCCCGGTCACCACAATCGCATCTTCATCAAGCGTATAGAGTCGTTCACGGATCGATCGTTCAATCTGGCGATAGTCACCGCCCCACAGATCGGTGCGACCGATGCCACGACGGAACAGCGTATCACCGGCAATCAGCAACTTGCCCTCGGGGAACCAGAAGCTCATCGACCCTGGAGTGTGACCCGGCGTATGCAGCGCAACGCCGCAGCCACAAGCCAGCTCCTCATCGTCCTGCAGCCACTGATCCGGTGCCGGCGCCGGCTTGTAGGGAATGCCGAACATCTTGCACTGCATCTCCAGACTATCCCAGAGGAACTGATCTTCCTTGTGCAGGTGCAGGGTTGCGCCAGTCAGTTTTTTCAGTTCGCCGGAGGCAAGGAAATGGTCGAGGTGGGCGTGAGTATGAATGATGCTGACCAGCTTGAGCCCAAGCTCGTTCAACCGCTTGACGATAAATTCATGATCTCCGCCCGGATCAACCACAATGGCCTTTTTGCTGACCGGATCACCGATCAATGTGCAGTTGCACTGCAGCGGTCCAACAGGGAAGGTTTCGCGAATCAGGGTTGGCGCTTTGGTCATGGTGCTTCCAACATCAGAAAGACAGGCGACGACGCAGGTGCGCAGACGTCGTTCGAAGCCCCAGAGTATAGGGAGAACAACAGCCGGGAACCAGCGCAGGCGCCCCGCCATCATTCCACGCCTAACGTCTCGCGCTTGCCCGCAAGCAGAACGGAGCTGCGCTAACAGCCCCATTCTGCGCAGCGGCCGCTAGAACTTGTACTCCAGCGAGATCGAACCAGTCACCGAGCGATCATTATCAGACACCTGGTAGCCAAGGTCGGTACTGAAATCCAGCCCGCCACTGAGCTGGGTCTGCAGGCCCACTTCCAGCAGATGGGAGTTCTCCGGCGCAGAGAGCCCCTTGATCGAACAGTTACAGGCCGGAACCGGGTTTGGCGCCATCCTGACGTTGCGATCAGGCTGCATCTCCCGGATAAAGGCGTACTTGACGCTGGGATTGAACCGGTTGCCGTTCATGTCGTGGTACTTGCCCTCCAGCCGCAGGCCCGCCGAAACCGGCATGGAGGTGACCCACTCGGTATCGTAGCGGTTACCCCAGATCGGATGATCTTCGCTGTAGCCTTCCTGCTTCAGACGGTCGTAGCCGACGGCAACAAAGGGGTTCAGCGTCGCCGACTCGAAGTCCTTGTTGAAGCCAACCTCGACGTTGCCGCCAATCACCGTGGTGGAATACTCGCCTTCGACCTTGTTGCCCAGCGCCCGACGCTCATGCTCGTTGTCATAGCGGCCAACCGAGAGAATGCCCTTCACATAGGTGTTGTTATCACCATTGACCATGGCGTAGGCAGCGAGGCTGGCACCTACAGAATCACCGGAGGTCTGCCGTTCACTCACGCTGTAGTCGGTATCGGAGAAACCGACCGCCGCGCCGACCACGGTATTGTCGGACACCCTGGCCTCTACCCCGGCCGAGAGGATGGTATTGCGGGTATCGGTACTGGCGACATGGTTGTTGCCGTCGTAATTGGCATTCTGCCGATCCAGTCGCACCCATGCGCGGCGCTGCTCCTGACAGGCCTCTGGGTCTGGCTGCGAGATGTCACGATCACAATCGAACAGCGTGCCTGCCTCATCCAGAATGCTTCCAGAGAACGCAGCCCGGGCGTTGAGGATGCCCTGCTGGCTGGCGATGGTGCCCTCACCGGTCAACGAGTCAACCGCCGCCTGATAGGCCTGCGGATCCCAGACTGACAGCAGCGCGCTGGCTAACGTCTGATAGGTCGGCGCACCTACCCCCTGGCTGAAGTTGACCCAATTCGCATACACATGGGCGTTGGGCGTCAGGAAGATCGGATCGAAGTTGACCTCGTAGTCGAGATACAGCGTGTTGTCCGCGGTATTCACCGTCAGCGACGGCCGGAACACCACCGTGGTGGACGGGTTGCCGTTGGCAAAGAACGGATCAATGCTGATGCCGCCGTCCACCAGCGTCCCTGCGTTGAGCACAGGAATCGAGAACACGCCCTCTTTCGCGGCCCCGGTCAACGGATTCAGCGTCAGATACCCTCCCAGCGTTGCCGTACCGGTCACCTGGAAGAAGTCGGTGTAATCGGTATTCGCATCGCTGGTAGCAAAGGCCACATCCATAACCAGACGCGCGTTGCCGCCGTCGTTGGCCTGCACGTAGTCCCCCGTCAGCGTGGTCACCCCGTTTGGCACGACCGGGGCACCACTTTGGTCCAGTGCCGAGGCCGACATCACGGTATTGATATCGCCCGGCGAGAAGTAACCATTGTTGGTGAAGGTATTGCCGTCTCCCAGATAGACCGTGTTACCCGGCAGGTAGTAGGAGCCGTTGCCATTGAGGAAGCTGTTGACGCCGCTCGACAGATCAACCGAGCCGACGATCAGACCACCGTTCAGGTTCTGAATGGCGTCGTTACCGGTGGTCCCGGTGATCGACAGGTCAAATACGCCGCCCGCGGTGCGAATGATCGCCGAATCCGCCGGGTCGAGGCTGTCATCGTTGATGATCAGGTTGTCGTTACCGCCAATCAGCGCCACCGCGGTACCACCGGTGCCGCCCTCGATCAGGCCTCCGTTTTCAAGATAGATATTGCCGCCGGCAAAGTCGGTACTCTCCAGTGTCAGAGCCGTGCCACCGGCAACGCCAGAGATAATGGAACTGTGGTTCAGCACCACAATGTTGTAGTCCGTCGCCGCGTTGCCATAAGCCGCTTTGCCGTAGCCGCTCAGGGTGTTGAGTGCCAGCCCGGTTGCCGTACTGCTGCCCAGATACACCGCCGAACCGGTGTTGGTGGATGCCACGCTGCCGCCGCGGTTGTCCAGCAAAATGGAACCCGAATCGCCATCGTCAGAGATGCTGCGCGCGTCGATGGCCGATGTTGAACCACCGTTGGCGCTAATCACCGTACCACCGACGTTGCTGACCGCCACATCGCCGGAGTCCGCCGCCACACCACGTGCGTAGCTCAAGGCACTGATCGCCGCCGCATCACCGCTGCCGGCCAGCATGATGGTACCGCCCGAGTTATCAACGCTGACATCATCGGCAGCGCCTGCCTCAGAAACGCTCTGGGCAACGATGCCCTCGGCGTTCAAGCCGCTGGTCGCAATCATCCCGCTGTTGACCGCACTCACGCTGGCTGCTGCGCCATCAACCAGCCCGCCCAGGGTATAGGCACGACTGGCAGCCACCAGCGCCGCGGCATAATCACCCAATGTGCGTAGCGTGCCGCTGTTGCTGGCACTGACAGTGCCCGCGTCATAACCCGAGCCGATGCTCAGCGCCATGATCGATGAGGACTGTTCACCCGACACCTGAATCAGGCCGCTGTTGTTGACCTCAACTGCCCCGCCACCGGCAACCTGTGCGTCAACCGGCAAGCCGCTGCGGTACAGCAGGTTGGCACTGTAACCGGCCAGCCCGTAGACCCCGCCGATACTGACCGCAGTAATACCATCGGAATAGCTCCCGCTGGTGCCGATGTCGCCGCTGTTATCCACCAGCACCGAGCCGCCATAGCCGCCGGTGTAGTTGGTCGCGCCTATGGTGGCAGATGCGTTACCCGTAATGCCGGTCGCACCTGCGCCCCAGGTCAGTGTGTAGGTACAGGTGCCCGCGGACAGCAGGCCACCAAGGCAGGATACCGGGTTGGTGGTACTGTCACTCGCACTGCCACCCGAGCTACCCAGTCCGCCAGCGCCACCCGCGCCACCGGCACCGCCGACACCGCCAATGGCACCAAGGCTCTCGGCCAGAATGGCCGAGGCATAGGTTGCGCCTGTAGTCACCAGAGTCTGCTCGTTATTGACGTTCACGCTGCCACCAGCACCGCCGGCCCCACCAGCCCCACCAGCCCCGCCGTCACCACCCGCACCACCGGCGGCGCGGCCTCCCGCAATCCCGCCGTACAAGGCATCCGCTTCCGGAGCAACAAAACCAGCACTCCCGCCAGTACCACCCGTTCCTCCGGTACCACCAAGGCCACCTGTGCCGCCGATGCCACCGACACTGCGGGCCACGATGGCATTGTTCCCTGCAACGATGGCGCCCTCTCCCGCCAGCAGCATGTTTTGAATATTGACATCGCCGCCGACGCCGCCAGCGCCACCCACACCGCCGACGCCGGCATCACCTGCGCTGCCACCAGAACCCGCGGCGGTCGTCATTTCCGCGAGCAGCGCGATCCACAGCGCATCACCGGCACCACCAGTACCACCCTGGCCACCGGTGCCACCCTGACCACCGGTGCCGCCAGTACCACCAGCGCTGATTCCGAGCAGCCCCACATCAGCGACGCTGAGGGTTCCACCTGTGTTAGTCAGCAGCACCTGACCGCCGCTGCCACCGGTGCCACCGATGCCACCGGTGCTGCCAGTTCCGCCAGCACCACCTACGCGGCCGGCTGTGCTGTAGTCTCCTACGCCGGCATAGAAGGTAATGCCGTCACCGCCAATGCCACCTTGGCCACCGGTGCCGCCCTGACCACCATCGCCGCCCTGACCGCCACGACTGACTGCCAGATGACCAACAGTCGCGCTGGCTTCAGCCAGGCCCGCATTCAGTGTGACAGTGCTACCCTCACCACCGCTGCCGCCCACGCCACCGAGGCCTCCGGCGCCCCCGACACCACCGCTGTTTCCCGCAGCCCCAATGACCACAGGTAACACATCATTGGACTCCACACCCGCCACCGCATCCGCACCAACACCACCGCGACCGCCGTTACCGCCCTGACCACCCGCACCACCTTGCCCACCGGTGGACGACAGGTTGCTCAGCACCTCAGCAACGACGCTGTCGGAATACCAGGTCAACGATACGTCACCACCACTGCCCCCCTGGTCGCCAGCACCGCCGGTTCCGCCCTGTGCACCCTGACCACCAGCGCCACCCTGCCGCGACACTGCATCGGTGTCAGGGATAGTCAGTGGCGGGAAGACGATCACCAGGATCCGCGGAATAGTGTCGATCCAGGCGGCGCCACCCGCCCCGCCTTGGCCACCCGAAGCCCCTTGACCAGCGGCACCGGCCTGACCGCCAGAGGCCGCCAGAGTGAAGACCGTCTGTCCGGCAAGGTCCACATCACCGGTGGTGGCTACCAGCGGGACAATGCCGGCACCGTCGGTGCCGGTCGGGCCATCGACACCGCTGGCTACGGCCGAGCTCAGAGAAACCACGTTAATGGTTGAGTTGCCCTCAGCCAACAGCGTCAGGCTCAGCTCACCAACGGTGACGTCGTTGGTGGCCGAATTAAAGGGAGTGCCACCAACGGTGTAGAGCGCATCCTGCGAGGTGATGCCGAGCGGGGTGATGAACTGTCCCGAGTCCTCAGGATATTCCGTTACCGTCGGCAGGGTGAAACCCAGCGCATCCACCGTTGCGATATCGGGATTGGTAAACAATATGCCGTCACAAACATTGCCGCCATCGCACAGCTGATTGCCCAGCATGTCGTACACAAAGGTTTCGGTACTCAGAGTGAAGTTGTTGCCCGCCCCGGATTCTCCGTTGATGCTGAGCACCAGATTCTCGGTGATGCCGTCACCCGTATCGGTAACGGATGCGGTATAGCTGCCGCCCAGCGCGTTGATGGCACTCTCTACATCCGCCAGGGTGGTATCGGTGCCGAAGTCCAGCACGACGGGTGTACCACCACCCTCCGGAGTGATGGTCAGCGAAAACTCGTAACCGCCGTTCAAAATAGTGGCCGACTCCAGCGCCGCCGCGGTACTGGTACTCCAAAGCTGAGAGCTGGCCAGTTGCGTTACGACAACGCTATACGTGCCCGAAGCAGTCGGCGTACCGGCCACGTCGATAACATCCAGATTACTGACGTCGATATCCAGATAGGCAGTCCCACCGGGAGCCGCCTTACCGTTGGTTGGGCTGCGTACGCTATAGGAGCCGAAGCTGTAGAACGCGGCACACGCCTCGCCCCAGGTCATCTGATTGCAGCGGTAGCTGCCGGTGCTGCCGTTACCACCATTGGGTCCGGCTGCGGGAATAAACGCGGTGTCCGCAGTCGCTGCGGTGGTCACCGTATCGACATAAGGCACAACAACCTGGGCCTGCACCGGCGACACGCCCGCCACAGCCAACCCCAGCAAGGCGATGGAGGCAACAGAGCGGGAGCAGCGACCGCCTTGACGAGCAAATTCATCGGCGACCACGAAGCAGCGACGGGTACGACACCAAATAACTTTAAAAATGCTGTTCACATAACCCCCAGCAACAATTGTTCTTTTTCCCTAATTTGAGTGTTGCACAGCATTGGTAATTGGCAACCTGCCACCACTACCCATAACCGCAAAAAACGCTGACGGCAGAGCGCTTTCAGGCCGCCGGGCGTGATGCACCGACCCAATGTTCAAACTGCTCAAGCGGCATCGGAGGAGAGAACAGGTACCCCTGCGCCTGATCACAGCCCAGCCCGCGAAGGACCGCCAGCGTTTCACTGTTCTCGATACCTTCGGCGGTGGTTCTCAGACCCAGCGTCGCCGCCAGCTGCACCACCGCCTGTACGATAGCTGCGTTCTGAGGATTGACCACCACATCGCGTACGAACGATTGATCCACCTTGAGCTTGTCGACCATGAACCGCTGCAGGTAGGTCAGATTTGAGTAGCCGGTTCCGAAATCATCAATAGCCAGCCTTACCCCAAGGCTGCGCAACCGCGCCAGCAGATCGACGAACTGCTCAGGCTGGTTGATCAGGGCGGACTCGGTGATCTCCAACTCCAGCAGATTGGCTGGCGCGCCATGCTCGGCCAAGGCGCGCGACAGCACATGATCAAGATCACCACGACCAAACTGTTTGGCTGAGATGTTGATTGAAAGCATCAGTTGCCCCAGCACCGGTTCGTCAGACCAGCGTTTCAGAATCTGGCAGGCCTGATCGATTACCCAGCCACCGATCTCGATGATCAGGCCGGCCTTTTCCGCAATTGGAATGAACTGACCCGGGGAGACAAAGCCGCGCGTCGGATGCAACCAGCGAATCAGCGCCTCCGCACCAACAACCCGGTCAGTTGCGATATCCAGAACTGGCTGCAGGTAGAGCTCAAACTCCTGCCGCTGCACCGCACCGTGCAGATCGTTGGTCAGCAGAATTTCCTCATGCAGTTGTCCATCCATCGTTTCATCAAAGAAACGTATCGCGTTCTGCCCAGCCGCCTTCGCGCTTTTAACGGCTAGGCTGGCCCGTTTGAGCAACTGCTCAAAGCTGTCCGCGTCGCTCGGATACAACGCCACGCCAATGGAAACGGTAATGTTGAGCTCGATGTCGGCCAACTGATATGGCCTGGACGCACTCTGCAACAATCCAGCGGTCACGGTGCTTGCACCCGCGGGCCCCTCCTGCAACGGCAGCAGCAAAAGGAATTCGTCACGGGACATCCGCGCCAACGACGGATTGCCATTGCTTGCGCTGGCGAGACGCGCGGTCACCTGACGCAGCAGTTCATCCCCCTTGGTGTAGCCAAAGGCATCGTTGATGCTGGAGAAGCGGTCCACATTGATCAGCACCAGCGCGTGCATCCGACCGTCGCGCATGGCGACCTGCGCCAGTTGTTCAACGCCGAACCGATTGAGCGCACCAGTCAGTCGATCATGGGTTGCCTGCTGGATCAGCCGCTGTTCGGCCTCGCGGATATCGGTCTCATCCGACAGCACAATCTGTATCGCAGGCTGATCTGCCCACTCGGTCTGCCAACAGGTCAGTCGCACCTGCAGCCCCTTTCCTGCGTGGTCTCTGAGCGACTGCACCCAGGACAAGGTCTCTGCCGTGCCGACGCGCAGGCGATCAAGGCGCTGAAAGAAGTTCTGCCGGTCAAACTCGGTCATGGCAGTCAGCGCCCAGTCAGTCGGGATGTGCGCGAGACTGGGCAAGCCAAACATTCGCAAGGCAACCGGGTTGGCGTAGACAAAATGCCCTGCCTGCATAATCAGCAAGCCCTGGTGAGAACTGTCAGTCAGGCGCATGAATTGGGAACTCATACGCTCCGCCGTACGGACAGAGTGATCGACGCACGCATACAGCAGCGCCAGCCCCAGCAGCAGCCGGATCAATGTCACAACCTGCGCCTGCAACGGCTGGTACTCCACCCCCCAGATCGGCGTGATCCACCAGCACAGTGCGTTCGCACCAAGCAGCGCTGCAGCCAGTTTCTCGGCCGGCGGCCCCTGCGTCAGCAACTGCGCAACAAACACCGCCACTACCGAAAACACCACGGCGATAGCGAGCACCGCCAGTCGCGGGGATACGCTCAGCGCTGCCATCAGCACAGCAAACATAACCAGGCCCGACAGCACAAAGTGCCATAACCGGTAGTCTGCGCCACGCATCAGCGAAACACCGTACATCAGAAACATCAGGCTCAACGCAGCATGCGCGCACCAGGCCACGCCTCCCAGCCAGCTGAGCGGAGAGTCGCTGAAATACAGCAGATAGCTTGGCGCCCAGAGCGCGCCAATCATGAAGAACAAGCCGATCCAGCGGGTGAACTGCTGGCCGCGGCCTCGCTGCCAGGCCAGCAGCAAGGCTGCGCCAACCGCAATATTGACAGCCATCGAATAGAGCATGAATAGCGGCATCAAACGTACCCCGGAACCAGTTATCGCCACGCGAATATGGTGCGGGCGACGAATGAAAGGCCGATCAGATATATAGCACTGCGCCATGATTTCGTCTCGTGGAACGAGCCGTCACCGCAGATTGTCGCCTGAGGGTAAGTTGCGATTCTTACCGGCTGCTAGGCTTCTCCCACTCAATAGTGCAGAACAACAATCAACAAACAGTAGCGGAGTCGCAGATGAACTATAAAAAGGTGTTGGTTACCGGCGCAGGTGGTGATCTGGGAGCGGCGTTGTGCCGCCGGTTTGCCCAGGCAGGCAGCGCGATCGTGGCGGTAAACCGCTCACAGGCCCCAGTCCAGAAGCTGGCCGACGAACTCGGCGACAAAACTGATTTCAGTTCCTACCTTGTCGACTTCGCTGACCTTGAAGCGCTCGACAAGCTGGTTCCCACCATCCTGGCGGAGCACCCGGATATCGACCTGCTGGTGCTCAATGCAGGAATCGACATCCCGCAGAAACTGACCGCCCCGGATTGGCGCCTCGCCAAGCAGCATTTCGACGTCAACGTGATTTCCAGCTACGTCATCCTCTCGCACGCCGCCCCGCTGCTGCTCAAGCGCGACAGCGGCCGCATCGCCGTGGTGTCCAGTATGGCCGCCTACGCGGGCTTCCCGTATGAGCACGCCTACAACGGCTCAAAAGCCGCCTCGCGCATGCTGGTAGATGGCATCCGCGCCGAGCTGGCCAGCACCAACGTCAAGGTCACCGGGATCTACCCCGGTTTTCTGGAAGGCCGCATGGCTGCCGGCAACGCCTGGACGGTCGACAGCGTGGTGAGTTTGGCAGATGCTGCCGAAACCATCTTCCAGGGACTAACTGCGGGAAAAACCGAGATCCGCTTCCCGGAGGAACTGGCAGCGATGGTCGATCAGGTCGTCAGCCTGTCAGTCGAAGAGCGCACCGGGCTGGTCAACAGCATGATGAAGCACGACTGAGCCCAGCGGCCTCAGGCGTCACGCTCAAAGTGCTGCCGCACCGCAAAGGGCGGCAGCCACTTCTCGCGGCGGCAAGTCCACAACTCGTAGCTCGGTACAAACTGGTCCGGCGCATCCAGCGCACCCAGGTGTACTTCCATTTCATCGCCGCTGCGCGAGTACACCGACGAGCCACAGAGCGGGCAGAAATGCCGTCCGGCGTATTGCGCAGTCACTCCCGAGACCTGAACGGCTGCCAAGGCAAATATCGCCGAGGCGTGAAACAGCGCGCCGTGATGCTTGCGGCAATCCAGGCAGTGACACACCCCGACCCGCAGCGGCTCGCCCTGGGCCTGCAGGCGCACCGCGCCGCATAAACAGCCACCACTGACTGATGCCATTGCTACCTCCGGCGGCTAGTGTCCACAGAACGCAAATTGCGTCGGCCAATCCCGGCGGGTAAATACCTGACCGTGGTCCCGCAGCCGCCGTACCTCGTCCAGATTCAGCTGACAGACCAGCCACTGGCTGCGGTCCGGGCACAGCTCCGGGCTTTCGGCAACGATGCCACTGGCCGGCATGCCATAGTCGGACGGCACATACAGGGAGGCGCGGCCGTTATTCTCATCCAGTGCGGGTGACCAGTCGGCCATGCCCACGGTCGGCGACTGCAGCACCGCAAGCTGGTTTTCCAGTGCCCTTGCCTGCGCGCCAATGCGCACCCGGTAAAAACCCGCCACCGTATCGGTGCAACTCGGCGCGAGGATAAGATCAGCACCCTGCTCGGCGAGCGCCCGCGTCAGCATGGGAAACTCGTTGTCGTAGCAGATCAGAATGCCGAGCTTGCCTAGTTCAGTATCGAAAACCCGCAATTCGCTGCCAGCGGCGATGTTCCATTGCTCCAACTCGAAGCGCGTCATCATCAGCTTGTCCTGACTGCCAAGACAGCCCTCGGGGCCGAACAGCCAGGCACGGTTGCGGTATTGCCCATCATCGTCCAGCACAGGCATCGAGCCCGGCTGCAGGTAGACGTTGCAGTCCCGGGCGATCTGCTCACACAGCGTCAGCCATCTGGGCACCAGCGGCTGGATGCCGGCGATGGAGGCATGCAGATCGCTGCGCTCGGCGGCGGGTAGCTGGCCGCTCAGCACCAGCCCGGCGTACTCCGGCAACAACAGCAGCTGAGCCCCCTGCGCCACCGCCTCCTCGCAAAGCGTCGTCAGGTGCAGAGCATAGGCGTCCCAGGTCTCCAGCAGATCGATGTGGTACTGGCAGGCTGCCAACGTAATCATTCGACCAACTCCTTCAGCCAGAACGACATGGGTTTGGTTGATTCCTCAGCTTCATCCAGATCACGCCAATGGTAGAGCGTGGCCAGCTCCGGGTGATGCCGGTAGCCGCGGCGTGCCCAGAACGCATCCAGCGGCTGATAGTCCGCTGGCCGCCGCGGGTGATCCACCGGACGCTGCACTGCGCAGAACGCTGACCAGTCGAACCGGCCAAGGCGCCGGGCGTGACCCTCACGCTCGGCAAAAAAGCGCACACCCAGCCCCTTGCCGCGCCAGCCGGGCAGCACGACGGACTCGGCGCAGTAAAAGATGCGCTCGCAGTCCCAGCCGCTCTCGATAAATGGCTGCTTGAACTCGTCGGTTTCGTCAGCCAGCGGCAGTGCAGTGGAAGCGCCGACCACCTGGCCATCGTCCTGCACCAGCACGCAAAGGCTGTCCGGGCTACGCAGATAAGTTGAAAGGTACTCCGCCTCGTATTCCCGGCTACCGTCGTAGAGGTAGGGAAACTCACGAAACACGCTGATGCGCAGATCCGCCAGCGCATCAATCCAGGGTGCGATCTGCTGACCGCTGAGCAGTTGGATGTCCATCATGCAACTCGCTGCCAATTAGCCTCGCCAGTGTCTGTACCGGCACCTGCGGGCAACTTATCATGCCTGCAGCCCAACCTCTAACCGGAGCCCGCCGCCAATGAGTACCCACGCCCTGATCCAGTCCTATTACGACGCTTTCAACGCCGCCGACATGCCCGCCTTTCTCGACCTGCTCAGCGACGAAGTGGTGCACGATATCAATCAGGGTGAGCGCCAGATCGGCAAGGCGGTGTTTGCCGAGTTCATGGCAAAGATGAATCGCTGCTACCGCGAACAGCTGACCGATATGGTCATCATGGTCAGCGCCGACGGCAGCCGCGCTGCAGCCGAGTTTGTCGTGCACGGCGAGTACCTCGCCGACGATGAAGGCCTGCCACCAGCCAACGGCCAGACGTATGTACTGCCTGCTGGTGCCTTCTTCGAGGTAAAAGACGGCAAGGTCGCGCGCATCAGCAACTACTACAACCTGAACGACTGGATCGCGCAGGTCTGCTGAAAACACCCCTTCTGCACAACGCAAAACGCCCGGCAAAGCCGGGCGTTTTGGTTACTGCAACGAACGCTTAGCGCACGCCGGACTGACGCAGGGCAGTCGGGGTGAAGTCAACACTGGAGAGCTGGTAGCCGTAGTTGTAGTTGCTACGCTCTTCGTTGTTGGCACCCATCACCAGGTAACGACCAGCAATCAGGTCGTACAGGGTTTCCATGGTGTAGCCCAGAACCTGGTCTGCGTAACGCTGAATGGCGTGAGCCTCGCCAACACGCCACAGCTCACCACGAGCGTCGTAGTGATCGATGTGAGCTGCCTGCCAGGAGTCCTCGTCAATGAACATGTGACGCTTGGCGTAGATGTGACGCTCAGTCGGCTTGACGTTGGCAACCACTTCCCAAACGCGATGCAGCTCGTAGCGAGCCAGATCCTGGTTAATGTGGCCGGCCTGGAAGATCTGGTCATACTTGACCTGTGGCGAGCCCAGTTCGAAGTTGTTGTAGGAGATGAACATCTCGCGCTTGCCCACCAGCTCCCAGTCGTAACGGTCCGGGGCACCGTTGTACAGGTCGAGGTTGTCGGAAGTGCGCATACCGTCAGCTGCGGTACCCGGACCATCATAGGAAACCTGCGGAGCGCGACGAACGCGACGCTGACCAGCATTGTAGATCCAAGCCATACGCGGCGTGGCAACCTGGTTGATGGTTTCGTGAACCAGCAACACGTTACCGGCCAGACGCGCAGGATCGGTAACCTGCTGTTTGAAGTAGTACAGCATGTCGGTCGGGCTGCCTGCCTGGAAATCCTGCAGCCCCGTCGGCACCGCGTACTCTTCTACAAAGCGCACAACATTGAAGTTGCCATTGACCTGCGGAGTGGCCTGAACCACGGTGCGCTGGAAGGACTCACCGCGATAGCGCGTCACGTGGTTCCAGACAACCTCCAGACCATCCGCCGGAATCGGGAAGGCATTGGCCAGGGTGTAGTGTTCCAGTCCGTTGCCACCTTGTACCAAGGTCGTTTTCGTGGCGTTGGCGGCAGTCGCGTCGTAAACAGCCTGCGGGAAGGCAGCGGAGCGATGAGAGGCGAACACGCGCATCTTGAAGGTGTCAGGGTAGCGCTTGAACATCGCGATCTGGCCCGGCGCCAGGTTCTCTGCATACTGCTCGTAATTGGCTGCGGTAATCACGAACAGCGGTTGTTCGCCACTGTACGGGTTCGCCAGGAAGCCATTGCTGTCAACGGCGGCCGCGTCGGTCGCCAGACCGCCGGTCCATGCTGGGATGGTACCGGCAGCGTTACCTGCGGTTTCAGCACCGATCGGTGTCAGGCTGTTGCCCAGCTTGGCAGCTTCCTGCTCGCTCACGGCGGCAAAAGCAGACGGCGCGATCAGCGCAGTCGCCAGAATGGAAGAAACAATAAATGTGGGTTTCATGGAATCGCCCTGTTCTGCTTGGAGTTGTTTGGGGTGACCGGCCAACAGCTCAGCGCTGCAACGACCCTGACCGGTGCGTTTCCCTCAAGGGGCACACGCGGTGCCTGCGGTCGGACTTTCAGACGCACAACATCGCCCGCATAACCCTGATGATAGACATCGGGTCACGCAGCGAAGGCAATTATTAGGATTTTTATAAGACTTGAGAGGGCCACGACTCTACTGTCTACAGGCAAGCTAATCAAGCCCGTTCGTCCCACAGCAGCACTTAAAAATTTAGCAACAAAAAACAACAAAACAGCTCTAAACAGGTACTTACAGAAAATTTTTCGCCATCCTTCTGCCCACCCCAATGAGACATATGTCTTATTGTGATTCAGGCTACCAAAAAACAAAAAAGCCGCACCGGTGTCCCGGTGCGGCTTTGTCCTTACGCGGCGGTCATGCCAGCGAGGAGATGCACTCCGCGTCAGCCTCAAGCCAGCCAGCGATATCGGTACGGATACGCTTTTTGTCGAGCTTGCCGACGCTGGTCTTGGGGATTTCCGCAACCACGGCAATCTGCCGCGGAATCGCCCACTTGTTGATGCGGCCTTCGTCAACGAACGGCATCAGGTGCTCGGCAATCGCCTGTGCGGTAACTGTTTGCCCCGCAGCTGCGATAACCAGCGCGAACGGACGCTCGTCCCAGCGCGGATCAGGCACACCGACTACCGCTACTTCGCCCACCAGCGGGCTGCGGCTGATCAGGTCTTCCAGTTCCAGCGAAGACAGCCACTCACCACCGGTCTTGATTACGTCCTTGATCCGGTCACGGATGTCGATAAAGCCGGTCGGGCTGATGGTTGCCACGTCGCCGGTATGCATCCAGCCGCCGGCCCACAGCTCCTGGCTCTTCTCCGGCTCGCGGAAATACCCCTGGGTCAGCCAAGGCGCACGCAGTACCAGCTCACCCTGAGTCTCACCATCTTTCGGCAGCAGCGAGCCATCCGGCCCCATAATCTGTGCTTCAACCAACGGACCAGGTACGCCAGCCTTGATACGGTGCGCGATCTGCTCGTCTTCGGAGGCCTGCTCCAGCTCCAGGTTGATGTAGCCGGCGGAAATCATCGGGCAGGTCTCGGACATGCCGTAAGCCGCGCCCAGTTGCATACCCTTGGCCTTGGCTGCCAGGTACAGCGAACGGTTCAGCGCACTGCCGCCGATGATCACGCGCATACCGCCGAAGTCGAAGTCTTTCGCGCCTTGAGCGTTCAGCACCATCTGCAGGATGGTCGGCACGCAGTGGGAGAAGGTGACGCCATGATCCTTGATCATCTGCACCAGACGCTCGGGCTCGTAGCGGCCGGGGTAGACCTGCTTGATGCCCAGCATGGTCGCGGTGTACGGGATACCCCAGGCGTGTACGTGGAACATCGGGGTAATCGGCATGTAAACATCGCGGTTGCCAAGCTGACGCACGCTGTCCAGTGAACCCAGCGACGCAGCCTGACCCAGGGTGTGCAGAACCAGCTGACGATGGGTGAAGTACACGCCTTTCGGGTTACCGGTAGTACCCGTGGTGTAGAAGGTGGTGGCAACAGAGTTTTCGTCGAAGTCGGCGAACTCGTAGGTCGGCTCAGCTGCGGCCAGCAATTGCTCATACTCACCGGCGAAGCCCGGCAGGTCAGCTGTCTTGTCTTCTTCATCCGTCAGCAAAATGGTGGTGGTGACGGTGGTCAGGTCGTTTTCGATAGCCTTGTAGATCGGCACGAACTCGCTGTTGATCAGTACCACGATATCTTCGGCGTGGTTCATGGTGTACAGAATCTGATCAGGTGACAGACGGACGTTGATGGTGTGCATCACCGCACCCAGCATAGGCACCGCGAACATGCACTCCAGATACCGGTGACTGTCCCAATCCATCATCGCAACGGTGTCACCCGCCTTCACGCCAGCCTTGGTCAGTGCGTTGGCCAGACGGCAGACGCGCTCATTGAAGGTGCGATAGTCGTAGCGAATCAGGTCACGGTAGATGATTTCCTGCGTGCGCTCGTAGCGCTGCCCGGTCAGCAGCAGGTTCTTGATCAGCAGCGGAGTGGAGCGTGCCTCATCGGCCGGCTTGAGGATACGAGTATTGAGCATTGAATGACCTACTGTTTTTGGGATTGTCAGGACATGGAACGGTCGTAGCACGCCAGTGGCTATGTGCAATGGCTTTCAGCTTAGCCCAGCTGACGCAAGCGGGGATCATCATACGGATTTTCTTTGGCACCATCATGCGTATAATTGTAAACAAAGTCGTTTTATGACTGAACGTCGCTTCATAGTTTCAAAACCAACGCAGTAACATCTATTCAGGAGCCGGTAATGTCGGACCAAAGCATCGTAATCGTCAGTGGCGCCCGCACCCCCATGGGTGGTTTTCAAGGCAGCCTGTCCAGCATCAGTGCCGTTGACCTGGGCGCCATCGCCATCCGCGAAGCAGTAAGCCGTGCCGGCATCGACGCCGCCGACGTGCAGGAAGTGATCATGGGCTGCGTGCTGCCCGCCGGTCTGAAGCAGGGCCCGGCCCGCCAGGCCAGCCTGAACGCCGGTCTGCCTGCCGCCACCGGCTGCACCACCATCAACAAACTGTGCGGTTCCGGCATGAAGGCAGTCATGCAGGCCCACGACGCCCTCAAGGCGGGCAGCAACAGCATCATGATCGCCGGCGGCATGGAAAGCATGTCCAACGCACCGTACATCATCGAAAAGGCCCGCACCGGCCTGCGCATGGGTCACGGCGAGATCAAGGATCACATGTTCTTTGACGGTCTGGAAGACGCCCGCACCGGTCGCCTGATGGGCTCCTTCGCCCAGGATACCGCCGACCAGAACGGCCTGACCCGCGAAGACATGGACGCCTACGCGATTGAGTCACTGAAGCGCGCTCAAGCAGCTATCGAAGCCGGCACTCTGGCCAGCGAAATCGTCCCTGTCACCGTCAAGACCCGCAAGGGCGAGGTCGCGGTCAAGGACGACGAGCAACCGCTGAACGCCAATCTGGACAAGATTCCGGGCCTGAAGCCTGCATTCAAGAAAGACGGCACCATCACCGCCGCCAACGCCAGCTCCATCTCCGACGGCGCCAGCGCGCTGGTGCTGATGACCGCAGCTGAAGCCGAGCGCCGCGGTCTGAAGCCGCTGGCCCGCATCGTTGGCCACGCCACCCAGAGCCAGGACCCGAGCGAGTTCACCCTGGCTCCGATTGGCGCCATGACCAACCTGTTCAACAAGACCGGCTGGACTGCCGCTGATGTCGACCTGTTCGAGATCAACGAAGCCTTCGCCATGGTGACCATGCTGGCCATGCGTGAACACGGTCTGGACCACGCCAAGGTCAATATCTACGGCGGCGCCTGCGCTCAGGGCCACCCGGTTGGCTCCACCGGCTCGCGCCTGATCGTCACCCTGATCAACGCCCTGCAGCAGACCGGCGGCAAGCGTGGTGTTGCCTCGCTGTGCATCGGTGGTGGCGAAGCAACTGCCGTCGCCATCGAGCTGGTGTAACCTTCAGACCCGGGCCGCGCAACGCGGCCCGGGCTGTTCACCGCCTTCCCGCACAAAATCCTGACCACGCACCACTGCATCGCACCAAAATAGCGCACCGCACCACCGCGCAGCACTGCAATCCAACGTCACGGCAACCCGCCCTCTTCCTCCCGGCATCGCCCACAGTCCCATTCCTGCGCGCTTCTGGCGTGACAATGTCAACCAATGTCAAAGCTGGCACGTTCTCTGCTCTGTCCTGCTCACAGGCTGCCTCGCCAACGACGGCCTGCATGGTCAAGTGCCCCACGGCCAGACCAGCAGCACAACGCAACAGCCAGGATTCAAGACAACAACAGAGAAGGGAAAGGAACATGACTCTGAAGAAGATCGTCAAACAGGTCGGCGCGCTGGGCGTCGCTTGCAGCATGGCCCTCGGCGCACTCAGCGCCCAGGCTGAAGAAACCATCAAGGTCGGCGTACTGCACTCGCTGTCCGGCACCATGGCCATCTCGGAAACCACCCTGAAAGACACCATGCTGATGCTGATCGAAGAGCAGAACAAGAAAGGTGGCCTGCTCGGCAAGAAACTTGAGCCCGTGGTGGTTGACCCGGCCTCCAACTGGCCGCTGTTCGCCGAGCGCACCCGTGAACTGCTCGAGCAGCACGGCGTCGACGCCATCTTCGGTTGCTGGACCTCCGTTTCGCGCAAATCCGTGCTGCCGGTGGTTGAAGAGCTGAACGGCATCCTGTTCTATCCGGTTCAGTACGAAGGCGAAGAGTCTTCCCGCAACGTGTTCTACACCGGCGCCGCGCCGAACCAGCAAGCCATTCCGGCGGTTGACTACCTGAAGGATGAAGTCGGCGTTGAACGCTGGGTTCTGGCCGGTACCGACTACGTCTACCCGCGCACCACCAACCGCATTCTGGAAGCCTATCTGAAGGCCAACGGTGTGGCTGAAGACGACATCATGATCAACTACACCCCGTTCGGCCACGCTGACTGGCAGAACATCGTTGCCGAGATCAAGCGCTTCGGCAGCGCCGGTAAGAAGACCGCGGTGGTCTCCACCATCAACGGTGACGCCAACGTACCCTTCTACCGCGAACTGGGTAACCAGGGCGTTTCCGCCGAAGACATCCCGGTTGTTGCCTTCTCGGTTGGTGAAGAAGAGCTGTCCGGTATCGACACCGCTCCGCTGGTCGGCCACATGGCAGCCTGGAACTACTTCATGAGCGAAGAGACCCCGGAAAACGAAGCCTTCATCAAGGCCTGGCACGACTACATCGGCGACACCAAGCGCGTCACCAACGACCCGATGGAAGCCCACTACATTGGTTTCAACATGTGGGTCAAAGCAGTTGAGGCAGCTGGCACCACCGATACCGACAAGGTCATTGATGCCATGGTTGGCGTTGAAGTACCGAACCTGACCGGTGGCACCAGCACCATGCTGCCGAACCACCACATCACCAAGCCGGTACTGATTGGTGAAATCCAGGACGACGGCCAGTTCCTGACTGTCTCCCGCACCGAAGAGCTGGTCCCGGGCGACGCCTGGTCCGACTACCTGGAAGGCAGCAAGGACCTGATCTCCGACTGGACTGCGCCGATCAGCTGCGGCAACTACAACACCCAGACCAAGAGCTGCGTCGGCGCCACCGCCGAGTAATCAGCAGCCATCTGGCGGCGGGCCCAGTGTCCGCCCATGCAACCGGGGCGCCCATCACGCCCCGATTGCACATTCAGTTCGATATCAAATCAGGACGATGCCATGAACTCCATCTGCCGTCTGACACCCCGGCATACCGTGCAGCAATGGCTTACCCGCCTGCTGCTGCTGTGTTTGTGCAGTCTGCCCCTGCACGCCAGCGCCCAGGAGGCTGAACCAGCCCCCGCAGAACCCACCGTCGACGAACTGGTCAGCCAATTGGCGACCGGCAACCTGCGCCAGCGCGCAGCCACCGTCGAGCAACTGGCCACCCGGCAAGACGAACGCCTGGCCGACATTTTCAACGCCCTTGTTGCTGGCGACCTGCTGGCCAACAAGGACAAGCCACCGGTCATTGCCATTCGCAATGGCGACCAGCTGACCAACGCCCTGGATGGCAGCGACCTGACCGGCACCGCCGGCCTGCGCCGCATCCCGGTGAACAACAGTTTGCGTACCCAGCTGCGCGGCATGGTTGCCCAGCTAAACCTGACCCACGCCAACAGCGAAAAGCGCTACGACGCCGTTCAGCGCTTTATTCGCGATGGTGTCGACGCCGAGACCGCGGCGCTGCTGCGCGAGCACCAGCCAACCGAAGACTCCGGCCGCGTCAGCGACGCGATCGACGCGGCACTGGCCCTGTTTGACCTGCAAAACGGTGACCGCGAGCAGCGCATGACCGCTATCGACACCCTCAGCGGCTCACTGGAACAGGAAGCCCGCAACGCCCTGCGCAGCGTCGCCGAAAACGACGAAGACGCCGAGTTGCGCAGCGCTGCCGCCAAGGCCATTGAATCCATTCAGGGCCGCATCGAGTTCTACCGCTTTATCGAAAACGTATTCTTTGGCCTCAGCCTGGGCTCGATCCTGCTGCTGGCCGCTATCGGCCTGGCCATCACCTTCGGCGTGATGGGTGTGATCAACATGGCCCACGGCGAGCTGATCATGATCGGCGCCTACACCACCTGGGGTATTCAGGTGCTGTTCCCGGATCTGATCGAGTGGAGCCTGCTCATTGCCATTCCGGCCGCCTTCCTGATCACCGCGCTGGTGGGTATTGCCATCGAACGCGGCGTTATTCGCTTCCTCTACGGCCGCCCGCTGGAAACCCTGCTGGCCACCTTCGGCCTTAGCCTGGTGCTGCAGCAGGCGGTGCGCACCCTGTTCAGCCCGCTCAACCGCTCGGTCACCTCGCCGGAGTGGATCAGCGGCACGCTGAGCATCAACCCGGTGCTGTCGATCACCTACACCCGCCTGTACATCCTGCTGTTCGGGCTGGCGGTGTTCTTCGCCCTGATGCTGGTCATGAAGCGCACCACGCTTGGCCTCAAGGTCCGCGCTGTCTCGCAAAACCGCGCCATGGCACGCGCCGTCGGCGTACGCTCCAACTGGATCGACGCCCTGACCTTCGGCCTGGGCTCCGGCATCGCCGGGGTGGCAGGTGTTGCGCTGTCGCAGATCACCAACGTCGGCCCCAACCTCGGTCAGGCCTACATCATCGACTCGTTCATGGTGGTGGTATTCGGCGGCGTGGGTAACCTCTGGGGCACGCTGGTCAGCGCCATGAGCCTGGGTCTGATCAACAACTTCCTCGAGCCCTGGGCCGGCGCCATGCTCGCCAAGGTGCTGGTGCTGATCATGCTGATCCTGTTTATCCAGAAGAAACCCAAGGGACTCTTCCCGCAGAAAGGACGGGCCGCGGCTGACTGATCGCCGCTGCTGTTTCTTTTCCAACCGAATTCGACGAGGGAAGTATGCTTACCCAACGACTGTTACTCAGTGATCGGGGCGGAATGCTGGTGCTGGGCCTGGTACTGCTCACCACCATCATTGTGCCGATTCTCAACCTGGCGGTGCCGACTGACTCACCGCTGTACATTTCCAACTACACCGTGGCCCTGCTCGGCAAGTTTCTCTGCTTTGCCCTGCTTGCCCTGTCTGTCGACCTGATCTGGGGCTACGCCGGCATCCTGTCACTTGGCCACGGCGCCTTCTTTAGCCTGGGCGGTTACGCCATGGGCATGTACCTGATGCGCCAGATCGGCGACCGGGGCGTTTACGGTCACCCCGAGCTGATGGACTTCATGGTGGTGCTCAACTGGGACAAGCTGCCCTGGTACTGGCAGGGCTTCGATATGTTCTGGTTCTCCATGCTGATGGTGCTGCTGGTGCCGGGCCTGCTGGCCATGGTGTTCGACTGGCTGGCGTTCCGCTCGCGGGTGACCGGGGTGTACTTCGCCATCATCACCCAGGCGCTGACCTACGCGCTGATGCTCGCCTTCTTCCGTAACGAGATGGGCTTTGGCGGCAACAACGGCCTGAACGACTTCAAGGAAATCCTCGGCTTCGACCTGGCGGCCAAAGCCACCCGCGTCGGGCTATTCGTCGCCTCCTCGATTGCCCTGATCCTCGGCTACATGGCCTGCCGCTACATCGTCACCTCACGCATGGGCCGGGTGATCATCGCCATCCGTGATGCCGAAAGCCGCACTCGCTTCAGCGGTTATCAGGTCGAAAGCTACAAGCTCTGGCTGTTTGTCTTTTCCGCCATGCTGGCGGCGGTGGCCGGCGCGCTGTACGTGCCGCAGGTCGGTATCATCAACCCGGGCGAGTTCTCCCCGCTCAACTCCATCGAAATGGTGGTCTGGGTCGCAACCGGCGGCCGTGGCACCCTGTTCGGCGCGATTGTCGGCGCGTTCAGCGTCAACTACGCCAAGACCTTCTTCACCACCTTCTCGCCGGAAACCTGGCTGTTCATCCTCGGCGGTCTGTTCGTACTGGTAACCCTGCTGCTGCCCAAGGGCATCGTGGGTCTGTTCGACCGCTTCAGCCGCAAGGGAGACAAATAATGAACCCACTTGAACAACTGCGCGAAACCTGGCGCCGCGATCAGGTCTTTGACTTCGTCCAGCCCGCGCCGGACTTCTCCAACAAGGTCGATACCAGCCACGGTCCGATCCTCTATGTGGAAGACGTCAGCGTCAGCTTTGACGGCTTCAAGGCCCTGAACAACCTCAACCTGTACATCGATGACGGCGAACTGCGCTGCATCATCGGCCCCAACGGCGCCGGCAAGACCACCATGATGGACGTCATCACCGGCAAGACCCGCCCGGACACCGGCAGCGTTTGGTTCGGCCAGCGCATGAACCTCCTTAAACTGTCCGAGCACGAGATCGCCCGCGGCGGCATCGGCCGCAAGTTCCAGAAGCCGACCATCTTCGAGGCGCTCTCGGTGTTCGAGAATCTGGAGCTGGCCACCGCCTCCAACAAGCACGTCTGGTACACGCTGAACAAAAACCTGACCGGCGAACAGCTCGACCGCATCGACGAGGTGCTCAAGCTGATCGGCCTGAAGGAACAGTTCCGCATGGAAGCCGGCGCCCTCTCACACGGCCAGAAGCAGTGGCTGGAGATCGGCATGTTGCTGATGCAGAACCCGCGGGTGCTGCTGGTCGACGAACCGGTCGCCGGCATGACCGGCGAAGAGGTCGAGCACACCGCCGAACTGCTGACCTCGCTGGCCGGCCGTCACTCGGTCATCGTGGTCGAGCACGACATGGCGTTCGTGCGCTCCATCGCCCGCAAGGTGACCGTGCTGCACCAGGGCTCGGTGCTGGCCGAAGGCACCATGGATCAGGTGCAGAATGACCCGCGTGTGGTCGAAGTCTACTTGGGGGAATGACCATGCTCAGCATTCAAGGTATCAACCAGTTCTACAACCAGAGCCACATCCTCTGGGACCTCGACCTAGAGCTGAAAGAAGGCAGCTGCAGCTGTCTGCTCGGCCGTAACGGCGTCGGCAAGACCACACTGCTCAAATGCATCACCGGCCTGCTGCCGGTCAAAAGCGGGCAGATCAGCCTGATGGGCCGCGACATTACCAAACTCTCAACCGAGAACCGCGCCCGCTCAGGCATCGGTTACGTGCCGCAAGGGCGCGAAATCTTTCCGCTGCTGACGGTGGAAGAGAACCTGAAAATCTCCCTCGGTGCCCGCCCCGACCGCGCCCGGCAGATTCCCGCGCACATCTACGAGCTGTTCCCGGTGCTCAAGGAAATGAAGCACCGCCGTGGCGGCGACCTGTCCGGCGGTCAGCAGCAGCAACTGGCGATTGGCCGCGCGCTGGTGCTCGACCCCAAGCTGCTGATTCTGGATGAGCCGACCGAAGGCATTCAGCCCAACATCGTGCGCGACATCAGCGACGTCATCCGCAAGCTCAACACCGAGCTGGGGCTGACCGTGCTGCTGGTCGAGCAAAAGCTGCCATTCGCCCGCCGGGCGGCGGAAAGCTTCTTCATCATGGAACGCGGGCGCATGGTCGCCAACGGCCCGATGGATGATCTGAATGACGATCTGATCCAACGTTATCTGACCGTCTAACTCCACCACGGCGTAATCCGGCCACAGCATGCTGTGGCCCTACGCAGACGGGGTCAAGCGGTCCACCCAACCTGTTAACGCCGCCACTGAAATCGGTCCCTGGCACACCGTATCCGGCGATGCGTCACCAGGCCCGCGCCCAGGACAAACACCACCACCCTCCACCGTAGGGCCACGACATGTCGTGGCCGCTGCCTCTGCAATGCGCCCAACACCGCCGCCTGCGCCATTTATAAGCCACTATTCACCACTGCCCCACCCCTTGCCATGTTCAAACAACTGTTCGACACTGGCTGCCTTTTTCAACCCGTACAAACCAAGGGGACAACCCATGAGCGATATCCGTTTTGACGACAAAGTCGTCATCGTAACCGGTGCTGGCGGCGGTATTGGCCGCGCCCACGCCCTGCTGTTCGCGAAACACGGCGCCAAAGTCGTCGTCAACGACCTCGGTGGCAGCACCAACGGCGAAGGCGCCAACAGCGAAGCCGCGCTCAAGGTTGTCGAAGAAATCAAGGCCGCTGGCGGTACCGCCATCGCCAACCCGGACAACGTCATCAACGGTGATCGCATCGTTGAGTGCGCGATGGACAACTTCGGTCGCATCGACGTCGTCGTCAACAACGCCGGCATCCTGCGCGACAAAAGCTTTGCCAAGATGACCGATGCCGACTGGGACCTGATCTACAAAGTCCACGTCGAAGGCGCCTACAAGACTACCAAGGCCGCCTGGGACCACATGAAGAACAACAACTTCGGTCGCATCATCTTCACCTCCTCCACCTCCGGCATCTACGGTAACTTCGGTCAGGCCAACTACGGCATGGCCAAGCTGGGCCTGTACGGCTTTACCCGTACCCTGGCTATCGAAGGCCGCAAGAACAACATCTTCGTCAACGCCATCGCCCCGACTGGCGGTACTCGCATGACCGAAGGCCTGTTCCCGGAAGGCGCATTCGACAAGCTGAAGCCTGAACTGGTCAGCCCGCTGGTTGCCTACCTGTGCTCCGAAGAGTGCAAGGAAACCGGCAGCCTGTTCGAAGTCGGCGGCGGCTGGATGGGCAAGGTACGCTGGGAGCGCTCCCTGGGCATCGGCTTCAACCCGGACGAAGGCTTCACCCCGGAAGACGTTGCCGCCAACTTCGAACAGCTGTGCAGCTTCGAAGGCGCCGTCCACCCGAAAGACAACATCGAAGCCCTGCGCGAGCTGATGGCCAACATCCAGAAGTTTGCCTGACGGCCACTTCTGGAGCGGCAAGCTTTAAGCGACAAGCTAGAAGCTAGAAGCTAGAAGCTAGAAGCTAGTGTAAAAAAGCCCGCCCCTGTAGAGCAGGAGGCGGGCTTTTCATGTTAACGGCGTATATGGCGTTACTCGACTAGCGCAACGTGTTTTCCAGAAGAACTGCGTCCCACCCGCCCCTCTTTCATTAGCAAGCCCAAAAGACTGTAACTCAGATAGTCTTTCGAACCACCGCCATAATCAGATTGCAGCCCAAGATACTTCGCCGCATCGGAGTTCTTAATACCCTCCGGATTCGCTTTGGCCAGCTCCAACACAGCCGCCTTCAAGAGCTCCAAGCCCATTTGCGCCCTCTCATAGCAGCCATCCGGAATATTCACCTTCACCTTACGCGAAATATTCTCCGGGTTAGGGCGAACCCGGTTCGTCAGCAAACCGCCCTGAGAGCGAATCCCAAATGCCGATATCAACTCAGCTTCAATTTTTAACGCCTGTTCTTCTGTCAGCCCATCTGAGATCACAGTGTGCAAGACTTTCATCCCAGCCCCATGAATCTCCGCGATGACTTTTCCCTTGTCTGAGTCATCAACCTTTGTCTGGTGCTCCCATGCGCGATTCCCTGTTCCTTTGCCGATGTAAAACGGCCTGGCGGGTTTGGTCCTCGGATCTTTCAGTGCATATACATAGAACGGACTTTGCGCCATACAACTCCCTGTCTCTTACGACTGGCCAACGTAGCTGACCTGTAGAGATAACCCAGCCTTACAGCCAACGCAAACCCGGCTAAAAAACAAAAGCCCCGCATCGTACCCAGCGCTGGATTTCAATTCGGACCGATATCGCTTCCAGCCGCGGAAGCACAGCGTTAGAAATTCAGATTCTTAGATCCGTATATGTCCGGCGTATACAGCTTAGCGGCTCCCCAATTTGCGCTTAGCCGCTCGTTGCTTGGTCACCGCCACAATCGCCCGCCCCGGCCACACCGAGCGCCACGTCATCACAACCGCCCCGTACAGGGTGAGTGACCGCTTGCCGTCGGCATCGATTTCAGGTTTGACCAGACCCTTATCCAACAGCGCATCAGACTCTTCGCGCAGAAAGGCGGTGATTTCGGCGAAGCCTTGCTCCGCCTGGTAGTCGACTGGCTGCAGGTCCCCCTTGAGGCGCTGCCGCAGCTGCGCGTGCAACGACAGCAATTGCTCGACAACAAGTACTTTGGGGAACTGGAAGCTCTGTTTGATCGGTAGCGCCGGATAGGCTTCCGGGCGGTTGCTGTTGGAAACGTTCAGCCAGCGACCATCGGAGAATTTCTGCGAGAACTCGCAGTAGGTGAGATCCGGCTGGTTGGTTGCGCTGATGCCGACTACAGTCCCGGCCAGTTTCAGTTGCTCGTGCCAGTAGACGCGAAACCAGGTATCGGTGTGGCTATCGTGCAGCGACGAGTTGCCTGCCACAACGAATCCCGCTTCTATCATCTGCTCGTCAAAATAGGGGACGCCCTCGGTGCAACGCTCAAAAAACTCGTCGTCGCTGACCAATTCAAACTGGACGATGGTGGGGATTTTCTGGGTGCGCCAGACGATGAAAGGTCCGACGATGTTCATAAACAACGGCCCAATCAGCACCAGTCCGACCAGCCCCCAAAACGCGATCTCAAGCATACGACTCCCTATATGCGGTTTGTGTGTCCTGCCCGGACTGTAACAAACCAGAGAGCAACCAGTGACCTGCTGCCCGCCATTCCAGCTGATGGCATATTGAAACTGCGACCCATGCCCCATAAACAAAAACCCCGCGCCGTTACCGACGCGGGGTTTTCTCTTGCAGCTTGAGGCTTACAGCTTGCCGCTGTCTGAGGCGCTGCGCGCGTCAGACATAGATCGCTTCCAGCGGCGGGAAGCCGTTGAACTCGATGGCGCTGTAGCTGGTGGTGTAGGCACCGGTAGACAGCCAGTACAGGCGGTCGCCGATGGCCAGGTTCAGCGGCAGGCCGTATTTGTAGTGCTCGTACATGATGTCGGCGCTGTCGCAGGTCGGGCCGGCGATGACGGCTTCTTCCAGTTCGCCCTGCTTTTCGGTCCACAGCGGGAACTTGATGGACTCGTCCATGGTTTCGATCAGGCCGGAGAACTTGCCCACGTCGGTGTAGACCCAGCGCTCCAGTGCGGTATGCGACTTGCGCGACACCAGCACCACTTCGCTGACCAGAATACCGGCGTTGGCGATCAGCGAACGACCCGGCTCAAGGATGATCTCCGGCAGCTCGTCACCAAAGTCTTCCTGCAGGAAGCGGGTGATTTCTTCCGCGTAGGTCTGCAGGGTGTTGGTCTTGGTGATGTAGTTGGCCGGGAAGCCGCCACCCATGTTGATCATCTTCAGGACGATGTTGTCCTCTTCCTTCAGACGCTCGAAGATCACCTTGACCTTGGCGATCGCCGCATCCCACGCACCGATGTCGCGCTGCTGCGAGCCGACGTGGAAGGAGATGCCGTAAGGCTCCAGGCCCAGCTCCTTGGCCAGCACCAGCAGGTCCATCGCCATATCGGTCTGGCAACCGAACTTGCGCGACAGCGGCCAGTCAGCAGTGGTAGAGCCTTCGGTCAGGATGCGTACATAGATTTTCGACCCCGGCGCGGCCTTGGCGATGTTGCGCAGGTCAGCTTCGGAGTCAGTCGCGTACAGACGCACGCCCTTCTCGTAGAAGGCGCGGATGTGACGCGCTTTCTTGATGGTGTTACCGAAGCTGATCTGCTCCGGCTTGACGCCCAGCGCCAGCACCTTCTCCAGCTCATAGATGGAGGCGATGTCGAAGTTCGAGCCCTTGTCGCGCAGCAGCGAGAGCACTTCGTTGGCGGGGTTGGCTTTTACGGCGTAGTAGACCTTGGCGAACGGAAAGCCGTCGACCAGCTCATCGTAGGCACGGTCAATGGTTTTCAGATCAACGACCAGGAAGGGGGTTTCACGCTGGTCAGCGGCGGCCTTCAGACGGCTGAAGGTGTCACGATCGAAGTAGTCGTCAAGTTTGATGGACATGGCGTCGGCTCCAAAGCATTAAGTTCGGGTGACGGACCGCGTGGGGACGAAAACAGGATCAGATATGCAGGGCAGAGGTGCACACGCACGCCCCGCTCGATGAGCAGGAGCCTGAGGTACGCCTTCCGACGGAAGCGACTCTGAACGCTTTCAGCCAACACACAACCCGGGGGTGCGAACGTCTGATCAGTATCCCCACTTTGGTTCGCCTACTTCCCAAGGCGTGCGCCGAAAGCAATAAGCCCGCTCTAAATAGGCGGTCTTGCTGTCTCGTCGTCAGTACTTGAGCCGTATGGATCGTGCCAGCCTCAACGTTCGGAGCGAACCTTAAAACCAAGCGACCCGGCGGTCAATAGTGGGCGAACATTTATCTGGGACAACACCATTCCAGAGAGTTTCCCGAGGCAATAGGCTCGCGCTTTTTATTGTTGCAAGGCGTAATGATAACAGCTATCATTTGCACCTCAATTTTCTCTCCGGAGACCTCCAGTGACAGTAGAAGCCACCACGCCAACCGCAATCGAACCCGCCACTGCCCCTCTCGGCACCGCCGTTCCTGATGCTGCCATCGACGCAGCGGCGGCTACCGTCGCTGCTGATCCTTCTCTGACATCCGCCCCTCTGGATGCCAGTCTGAACGCGGCTGTTGACAATGTAGAGACAGCAACCACCCTGGTTGACACTCTGCGCGAGTGGCTGATCGTCGGCGGCCCGGTGGTCTGGATTCTGCTCGGCATGTCGGTTGTTGCCCTCAGCATCCTGCTGATCAAACTCTGGCAGTTTTATATGCCCGCACCGGAAGGCAGCCGTGCCGTGCGCCGCAGTCTGGCGCTCTGGCATCAGGGTCAGACCGACGACGCCATCGCTCAACTGAATACTCGGCAGGCCGTACCGGCTGTGCTGCTGCTGGCCATGCGCGGCAAGCGCAGCGGCACCAATCAGGAGCTGCTGCGCGAGGAACTGGAGCGCGTTGCCAGCTTCCGCCTGAACCAGTTGAAGATGCTGCTGCGTCCGCTGGAAGTTACCGCCAACCTGGCGCCGCTACTGGGTCTGCTGGGTACCGTTCTCGGCATGATCGTCGCATTCCAGAACATGGAAGCCGCAGGTAGCCGGGTTGATCCGTCGGTGCTGTCCGGTGGTATCTGGCAGGCGCTGCTGACCACCGCGGTCGGTCTGGCTGTTGCCATCCCGGTAGTAGCCGTGCACAGCTGGATGGAGCGCCGCGTTGAGCGCATCGCCGCCAGCCTGAACGATGCCGTCACGCAGGTGTTCACCCACCAGCCCAAGCCAGCGGTCGCCAGCGGAAAAGTCGCCAATGCAGCTTGAAGCCTTCCCGGGCAAGAAGCGTCGCGGCATCAGCCTGACACCGCTGATTGATGTGGTGTTCATCCTGCTGCTGTTCTTCATGCTCTCGTCCAACTTCATGCACTGGCGGCAGATCACCCTGTCGTCGGCGGAGCAGTCCGAGCAGACGCCGGACAAGATTGAAGTGGTGCGCGTGGAGTCCGACGCAGGCCGCGTTACCCATGCCGGCAGAAGCTATCAGCTGCAGGACCTGGCAGCGCTGAGCGCCCTGGTCACAGCCAACCCCGAAGCGGTCTTCGCTGTTGAAGCCGCGCCCGAGGTCAAGACCCAGACGCTGGTGTCGCTGCTCGATCAACTGCACCGTGCAGGTGCCAAGAAAGTCTCCATGACCGGAGTGCTGCCATGAAGCTGGTTGCCGAAAACAGCACCCGCAAGGACAACGGCGACGACCAGCTGATTCCGTTGATCAATATCGTGTTCCTGATGCTGATCTTCTTCATGGTTGCAGGCCAGATCAGCCAGTCGGACGCCACCTTTGTGTCGCCACCCGAGTCCATTGCCGAAGCGCCGATCGACGACAACGCGCTGCAGATTCTGATCGACGCCGAGCTGACCATCTGGCTCAACGACCAGCCGATCACGCTGGATGAGCTGGAAGCACCACTGGTTGCCGCCTTCGAGCAAGTGGAAGATCCGGAAAGCTTCACCCTGGCCGTCAAGGCCGATGGCGACGTACCGGTCGAAGACCTGCAAGCGTTGCTGCAGCGCATCAAGGCTGCCGGTTTCCGCCGTGTCACCCTGCTGACTCAACCGGGCGAGGCGCTGCCATGATCCGCACACATCACTGGATTAGCGCTGTTCTGCTCGCGGCTCTCGCGCACATTGCCGTCTTCGCCCTGCTGGCCTTCAACCCGCCCAAGGGCACGGCGGCTGCGCAGGGCGAAATGGGTATCGAGATTGATCTGGGCATGCTGGGAGACCTGGGCGAAGCGCAGGAAACCGAGCAGCCGAAAGAGGTCGCCCCACCCAAACCGACGCCGCCGCCACCGCCGCCAGAACCGACGCCGGAGCCGCCACGTCAGCAGGCGCAGGCCCGCGTACAGGCCAAACCCAAGCCGCGCCCGGAGCCACCGCGTGAGCAGGTAGAAGCGCCGCAGCCAGCAGTTGAACCGGCACCGGCTGCGCCCGCTGTTGAAACCGGCCAGAGCGAAGCGAATCAGGCCCAGCTCAAGCAATCAACCGGCGTTGGCAGTGCTGCGACCGCCGGCGGCATGGGCGGGGCTTCAACCGACTACAAGGCCAAAGTCGCCGCCAGTCTGGCTCGCCACCGGCACTACCCGCCGATGTCCCGTCGACGCGGCGAAGAAGGCACCGTTGTACTGACCTTCATCATCCACCGCGACGGCTCAGTAACAGGCGAACAGATCAGCGAGAGTTCGGGCTTCGAACGACTGGACCGGGCAGCGCTGAAGACGCTGAAGAACGCGTCACCGTTTCCGCCGTTCAGCGATGACATGCCTGACGAACAGATGAGCATACGCGCACCGATCAACTTCGGTTTGCTTGATCGCCGCTGAAATCGACTCGATTCGTAACTGCAGTGCCTGAAAGGAAAAACCGCAACGCGGCGTTAAACCCGGTGTTTTCAGTCAACGGACGCATTCCACAGAAGAACGCGCCGTCGCCAACATGGAAGCACCATTGGAACCAGGAAAAAGAGAGCATGAGCAACAAAACCACCAACGCTGCTGCCCTGCCGGGTAGCGACCTCAGCATGCGCAAGATTGCCGGCCCACACAGTCTGGTCGCCACCTCGCTGGCACTGGCCATCTCTGGCGGCATCGCCAACCCGCTGTATGCCGAAGAGATCAGCCTGGACACGCTGCACGTTGAAGACACCGGCATCCAAGCCGACGCCAACCCCTATGCCGAAGAAGCTGCACCGTACAAGGCCCGCACCCTGTCTGACAGCCGTCGCACCCGCGACATCGCAGACACGCCGCAGACCATGACCGTGATCACCCGCAACGCCATCGAGGACTCCGGCAAGACCGAGCTGAAAGACATCCTCAGCGCCCAGCCCGGTATCACCCTCGGCACCGGCGAAGGCGGTAACTCCTTCGGAGACCGCTACATCATCCGCGGTTACGAAGCCCGCAGCGACATCTACACCGACGGTCTGCGCGACCCGGGTCTGATCACCCGCGAGACCTTCGCGCTGGAGCAGATCGAAATCGCCAAAGGCCCGAGTTCAACCTTCGCCGGTCGCGGTTCCACCGGCGGCGCGGTCAACAGCGTGACCAAGAAGGCGAACCTGTGGGATGACTTCACCACCGTTGAAGGCGGCCTGGGTACCGATGACTACGAGCGCTACACCCTGGATACCAACCGCGTTTTGACCGACGAGCTGGCGATCCGCTTCAATGGTCTGTACACCGAAGCCGAAGTGCCGGATCGTGGCCCGGCCGAGAAGCGTCGCACCGGCGCGCTGATCTCCGGTATCTACCAGCCGCTGGACGAATTCAAGATCCTGGCTGACTACTACTACGCGCGCAGCGATGATCGTACCGACCCGGGTACATTCATGACCAATGGCAAGCCGGACGACGACGGCAAGTACGTCGGCCAAAGCGGCCTGGACTTCCAGCGCACCGGTGCAGACATCTTTACCCTCGGTTTCGAGTGGGAACTGGGCGACGGCATCAGGCTGGAAAACAAGAGTCGTGTTGGCTCGACAGAGAACAGCTACATCGTCTCGGCCTACAGCTCGCGCAGCGGCGGCACCCGCGCGTTCACCGGTTGGCAGGAAAACGATTATCTGGGCAACCAGACCAACCTGACTATCGACAAGATGTGGGGTGAGGTTCGCCACACCCTGGTCACCGGCCTGGAGTTTGCCAACGAGCAGACCGATGCTGGCAGCTACACCGTCACCCCAAGCAGCGTAGCGGTTAACCCCTACAACCCGGATAACAGCGCCTGGGCCGGCACTACCAGCCGCGGCGACGCTGTTACCAAGCTGGAACTGGAAACCATCTCAGCCTACGTGATGGATACCATCACCCTGAACGAGGACTGGGAAATCTTCGGTGGCGTGCGCTATGACCGCTTCGACTACTTCATGGACAAGGCCGAGAGCACCGGCCGCGGCGGCGTGATCATTCCTGCTGCTACCTACAAGTACAACGATGCCTTCTGGAACGGCCACATGGGCGTGGTCTACTCGCCCTGGGAACACGGTAACGTCTACCTGAGCTGGAGCACCTCCTCCAATATCAACGGCGGCGAAGCCGATGCTGGCACCAACTGCGGCTACGGCGGGATCTGTACCGATGACGCCGGCAACTACGCGCAGGCCGAGCCGGAACAGTCCACCAACTGGGAACTGGGTACCAAGTGGAACCTGCTGGATCACCGCCTGCTGCTGACCGCAGCGGTATTCCAGACCACCAAGGACGACGTTATCGAAGGTGGCAACGACTCCTATCAGAGCGGCGGCAGCCTGAACACCGGCAAGAACCGCGTGCACGGTATCGAACTCGGCCTGGCCGGCAACATCACCGACCGTCTGAGCGGTCAGATCGGCGCCGCCGTCATGAACTCCGAAACCATGGAGTCCTTTGACCCGGCCAACGAAGGTCTGCCCAAGGCCAACTTCGCCGAGAAGAGCGCCAACGCCCAGCTGCGCTATCAGCTGACGCCGGCCTTCGCCTTCGGCGGCACCATGACCTACTCCAGCGAGATCTTCGGCGGCCAGCCTGACGCCGGCGCCACCGGCAATATCGTGCTGGACGGTTACACCGTCTATGACCTGTTCGCCAGCTACAAGGTAAACGAGCAGCTGGACCTGCGCGCCAACCTGCAGAACCTGTTCAACGAGGACTACTACACCGCGGTGTACCGCGGCGGCAGCATCGTGTACAAGGGTGACGCACGCAACGCTCAGCTGACTGCCCGCTACAAGTTCTGACGCGGCAACAGTGAGTACGACAACAGCGGCGGGGGCGACCTCGCCGCTGTTCCGTTTCCGAGGGATACCGACATGATCATCGTCATTCCCGGGGTGTTCAGCCCCACCGAGGTAGACCGCATCCGCGGCCATCTGGACGCTGCCGAGTGGCAGGATGGCAACACCACCGCCGGCGCTCAGGCCCGCCAGGTCAAGCAGAACCAGCAGCTGCCACTCGACAGCCAGCTGACCCGTCAGCTGGGCGAGATCATCCTGTCCACGCTCGGCAAACACCCGACCTTTATTTCCGCGGCGTTGCCGCTGAAGATTTTCCCGCCGATGTTCAATCGTTATCGCACCGGCGAAACCTATGGCCTGCACGTGGACAACGCGATTCGCTACGCGCCCGGCAGCCCGACTCCAATCCGCACTGACCTGTCCGCCACCCTGTTCCTCTGCAGCCCGCAGGAATATGAGGGTGGAGAACTGGTCATCGAAGACAACTTCGGCAGCCAGCGCATCAAGCTGGAGGCTGGCGATCTGGTGCTCTACCCATCCACCAGCCTGCACACGGTCACCCCGGTCAGCAGCGGCGCGCGCACCTGCGCGGTGTTCTGGCTGCAGAGCATGGTGCGCAGCAATCAGCAGCGCGAAACGCTGTTTGAGCTGGATCAGGGCGTACAGTCGCTGACCGCCGAGCTGGGCGCTGGGCACGCGGAAGTCGTGCGCCTGTCCGGCGTTTATCACAATCTGATTCGCCAGTGGGCGGACACCTGAGCACAGAATCCGCATGAGCCTGCCAGACCACTCTCCCCTGCGCCCGCCACTGACCACGATACCCCGCGATCTGGTCAGCGTTGCCGACTACGCACATTACGCCCGCGAGTTCATCGCCCCACCGGTGCTGGAATACATCGCCGGGGGCGGTGCCGACGAGGTTACCCTCAAGCGCAACCGGCAGACGCTGGATGAGCTGATGATCCTGCCGCGGCCGCTGGTCGACTGTACCGCCGGCAGCACGCAGAGCACTGTGCTTGGTGAACAACTGCGTCACCCTCTGCTGCTCGCGCCGGTTGCCTTCCAGCGGTTGGTGCACCCGGATGGCGAACTGGCCACCGCGACAGCCGCCAGCGTGCTGGAAACCGGCATGGTGGTCAGCACCCTGGCCAGTCAGTCGCTGGAAGACATCGCCGCGCGCCTTGAAAGCCCGCGCTGGTTCCAGCTGTACATGCAGCAGAACCGCGAGTTCACCCTGAGCCTGGTACGCCGCGCCGAAGCGGCCGGTTACACCCAACTGATGGTCACCGTGGATGCGCCGCTGCACGGTATCCGCAACCGCGCCCAGCGCGCCGGCTACGAGCTGCCAGTCGGCATTGAAGCAGTCAATCTGCAGGATCGGCCGCCGTTGCCGCGCGCCAGCTTCGACCCCAGCCAGAGCATTGTCTTTCAGGGGATGATGAGCGAAGTGCCGACCTGGGATGACATCGCCTGGCTGCAGCAGCAAACCCGTCTGCCGATCACCCTCAAGGGCCTGCTGCACCCGG
The DNA here is from genome assembly GCA_038114645.1 of Pseudomonadaceae bacterium. Classification (GTDB taxonomy): domain Bacteria; phylum Pseudomonadota; class Gammaproteobacteria; order Pseudomonadales; family Pseudomonadaceae; genus Halopseudomonas. The sequence goes on from JAYNRF010000012.1 coordinate 85,011, forward strand.
CTGATGTGAAACGCGCGCAGGACATGGGGCTGGCTGGTGCGGTCATTTCCAACCACGGCGGCCGCACGCTGGATTGCGTACCCAGTGCCATCGAGATGCTGCCGCGCATCCGTCATGCAGTCGGCCCGGACTTTTGCCTGCTGCTGGACGGCGCCATCGAACGTGGCACCGACGTATTCAAGGCCATCGCCCTCGGTGCCAACGCAGTAATGCTAGGCCGCCCGCAACTCTATGCACTGGCCGTCGCCGGCCCGCTGGGTGTCGCGCACATGCTGCGGGTATTGCGTGAAGAGCTGGAAGTAACCATGGCATTGGCAGGCACGCCGACCATTGCCGATATCAATGCTGATGCGTTGATGTAACACACCGCCACAAGCACGCATCCCGCGCCGTGCCCCTACCGTAGGGGCACAGCATGCTGTGCCCGCATGTGCCCCACAACCGGGGTCAAACCCCTTCCGGCCGCCGCTGCCGCTCATACAGGAAGCTCAGCACCTGCGAGCGGAAGTGGTTGTAACGCTCGTCACTGGCCAGCGCCAGCCGCTCACGGGGCCGTGGCAGATCCACTTCCAGCACCTCACCGACCGTCGCTGACGGGCCGTTGGTCATCATCACGATCTTGTCTGACAACAGCACCGCTTCGTCCACATCGTGGGTCACCATGATCACGGTATTGTTCAGCTCAGCCTGAATCTCCATGACCGAATCCTGCAGGTGGGCACGGGTCAGCGCGTCCAGTGCCCCGAAGGGCTCGTCCATGAGCAGCACTGAGGGCTCCATTGCCAACGCCCTTGCTATTCCAACCCGTTGCTTCATGCCGCCGGAGATTTCCGACGGGTATTTGTGAATCGCGTGGTCCATGTGCACCAGTTTGAGGTTGTGCTCGATCCAGTCGCGCATTTCCTGCTTGCTCTTGCGGCCCTTGAACACGGTTTTTACCGCCAGCTCAACGTTCTGGTAGCAGGTCAGCCAGGGCAACAGCGCATGATTCTGGAATACCACCGCCCGTTCCGGCCCAGGCTCTGTCACCTCTTTGCCGTTGAGAATCGGGCCACCTTCAGTGGCGCGATGCAGGCCGGCAACGATGTTCAGTACGGTCGACTTGCCGCAGCCGGAGTGGCCGATGATCGAGACAAACTCGCCTTTGGCGATCTTCAGGTTGACGTTGTTCAACGCGCGGAACGGCCCCTTGCGGGTCGGAAAATCAATCGACACGCCAGACAGATCCAGAAAGCTCGGCTGACGGGACGCCTGCGGTGTGACGCTATCGTCCTGGCTGTCGATTTGCTCTTTACGCATGGCAATAACGGACATGATGAATCTCCTGTTGATCAGTTGCCGGCGGGCTTTTGGTGAGACAGCAGGCCCTGCAGGGTCTGCATCAGCCAGTCGAGCAGAAAGCCGATGATGCCGATGGTGATGACCGCGACCATGATGCGGCCAAGGGAGTCGGAGCTGCCGTTCTGGAACTCATCCCAGACGAACTTGCCGAGCCCCGGATTCTGCGCCAGCATCTCGGCGGCAATCAGCACCATCCAGCCCACCCCGAGCGACAGCCGCAGGCCGGTGAAGATCATCGGCAGCGCCGCCGGAATGGCGATACGAAATACCTGGGTCACCCAGCTCAGGCGAATCACCCGGCCGACGTTGATCCAGTCCTTGTCGATCGAGGCCACGGCAACTGCGGTGTTAATCAAGGTCGGCCACAGCGAGCACAGCGTCACCGTGACCGCCGAGGTAATAAACGACTTCTGGAACAACGGGTCATCCGAGATATACACGGCGCTGACCACCATGGTGACGATCGGCAGCCAGGCCAGCGGCGACACCGGCTTGAATATCTGCACCAGCGGGCTGATGGCGCCGTACAAGGTCGGGCTCAAACCGCAGGCCACTCCAACCGGAATGGCGATCAGACTGGCCAGCACAAAGCCGGTAAAAACGGTAATCAGGCTGGTACCGATCTGATCGATAAAGGTCGGCTTGCCGGTGTACTCACGAATGCGCACCTCAGCGTCCGGATTGCGCTCCAGCTTGGCGGCGTTGCGCTCTTCCTGCCGCTGGTAGAAGGCGTCGGCCTTGGCCCGCTCGGCCTGATGCTCCTGATACAGGTTACCCGCCTGCTGCCAGACTGCCGCTGGCCCCGGCAGCACGCCGAGACTGGTCTTGACCTGCGAGGCACCAACCGACCAGACCAGCAGGAACACCAGCAGCGCAATCAGCGGCAGCCCCACCTTGTTGAATAGTTCGGCGGCCTGCTCACGGGCATCCTCGCCGCGGCACAGTCGCACCATGGGCACCATCCAGTTGAGCCCGGCGGTTTCCAGATAGTTGATCAGCTTGTTGCTCATCGCCAATACCTCTGTGTTCAGAGTGGTGAGGGCTCCAGCCAGCGGCCGGAACCCTGCGGGTTACGGCTGTTCGTCGCCTTTGAGGCCAATCGCAAACTGCTGCAGATAGGCGTTAGGCTGGGTGCCGTCGTAGCTCACGCCATCGATGAACTCGCTGGTCGCAGGCTTGAAGCCGGTTTCGGTCGCAAAGTCAGGGAAGGCTTCAGCCGGCAGCTTGCCTTCGGCGATCAGCTCCTTGGCTGCCAGCGCGTAGATGTCAGGGCGATAGACCTTCTTCGCCACGTCCATGTACCAGCTGTCAGGCTGGGCGGTGCCGATCTGGCCCCAGCGGCGCATCTGGGTCAGATACCAGATCGCGTCCGAGTAGAACGGATAGGTCGCGTTGTAGCGGAAGAACACGTTGAAGTCGGGGACCTCACGCTTGTCGCCCTTCTCGTACTCGAAGGTGCCGGTCATCGAGTTGGCAATCACTTCTGCATCGGCTCCAACGTAGGCCGGTTGCGACAGAATTTCTACCGCTTCACCCCGGTTGGCGTTGTTGTCCGCATCCAGCCAGGCGGCGGCGCGGATCAGTGCCTTGACCACGGCAATGTGGGTATTCGGGTTCTCATCGGCCCACTTCTGGCTGACACCGAACACCTTCTCCGGATTGTTCTTCCAGATTTCATAGTCGGTGATCACCGGCACGCCGATACCCTTGAATACCGCCTGCTGGTTCCACGGCTCACCCACGCAGTAGCCGTTGATGGTGCCGGCTTCCAGTGTGGCCGGCATCTGCGGGGGCGGCGTTACCGAGAGCAGCGCGTCGGCGCTGATCTGACCCGAGGTATCGCCGCGCGAGGGGGCGTAGTAGCCCGGGTTGATGCCACCGGCCGCCAGCCAGTAGCGCAGCTCATAGTTGTGGGTCGAGACCGGGAACACCATGCCCATGTTGAACGGCTTGCCGTCTGCCTTGTACTGCTCGATCACCGGCTTCAGCGCGGCGGCGCTGATCGGGTGCTGCGGTTTGCCATCAGCATCCAGCGGGATGTGCTTCTTCATCTCTTCCCAGACGTCGTTGGCAACGGTGATGCCGTTACCGTTGAGGTCCATCGAGAAGGCGGTGATCACGTCTGCCTGGGTACCGAAGCCGATGGTCGCGCCGAGCGGCTGCCCGGCCAGCATGTGCGCGCCGTCCAGCTCACCGTCGATGACGCGGTCGAGCAGCACCTTCCAGTTGGCCTGCGCTTCGAGGGTGACATACAGCCCCTCATCCTCGAAAAAGCCCTTCTCGTAGGCGATGGCCAGCGGGGCCATGTCGGTCAGCTTGATAAAGCCGAACTTGAGGTCTTCCTTCTCCAGATCCTCGACCGCCAGAGCCGAGGTAGAGAGCAGACTGCCCATGCCCAGCGAAACCGCGAGCGACAGGGTGGCAGCGAGAGATTTGCGTTTAAACGTGTTCATGGTTGTGCTCCGTTAAACAGTTATCAAAGGAATCGCGGCTCAGAAGGCGACCTGCGCCATCAGCCAGAGCTTGTCGGTATCGGTGGCAAATTCGTCGGCGTTGTAGCTGGCGTACTTGGCGACCAGGGTGACATCGCCAAACTTGCGCGCGGCCAGCAGGTCCAGCTCGTTGCCGTAGTCGGCACCGCCCTTGTCGGCAGAAAAGTCGTGGTAGACCGCCTGCAGCTTGAAGCCGGCGAGACTACCGCCAAGTTGCAGGTAGAGATCTTCCAGCCCGTTGGCCGGGGTGTTGAGAAACTTGTCGGCCCAGCCATTGAACGCGTGCCCGGTTGCCAGCGGTGTACTGAAGGCAGAATCATCGGCGCCCAGCAGCTCATAACCACCGAGCAGCTGCAGCGCGCCCACATTCAGACCCAGCTCAGCCAGCCAGTAGTCGGCGCCGATGTTGCTGCCGTCCTCGTAGTCGCTCTGCCGGGCGTACTCCAGCGCGTAGCTGAGGCTCGTGCTGTCGCTCAGTTTGGGCGCGCCGGTCAGGCGCAGGCCCAGTGTCTTGTTGGACGCGGCCGGCGCATCTTCCAGATCGAGGAAGTAGCCGTAACCGGTGATCTTGACCAGATCAAACCCGCCGTAGGCCAAGTTGACGAAGTGGGCCTTGGTGTCCAGATCACCGTTCGGCGAATCCTCACCGAAGATGCGGTTCACGTTGTAGACGTAGGCGTAGTTGAGGGTGGTGTCGGCCAGACTGCTGTTGCTCAGGCTGAAACCGTCGTAGGTCTGCTCGTTCTGGCGCCAGCCGACGTTGCCGATAAAACGAGCGTTGTCATAGATGATGCGCTGACGGCCAAACTTCAGGGTGGTGGCATCAAGACCGGCATAGCTCAGCCAGGCCTGATTGATCTCGGTACCTTCCGGGTCGGCGACCACCGGATACTGGGTCTTGGCACTCGGCAGGCCAGTGGCGTTGTTGTAGCGCTCACTGCCAATCACGGTAACGTCATCGGCCTCGATAAAGGCGCCGAAGCCGCGATAGGGTGCAGTCGCAAAGTTGATGCGCGTACGCAGCGTTGATGCCCCGGCGCTCTTGTCGATGCCGTCCTGATCCACATACTCATAGCGATAACGCAGGTCGAGCCCCGCCTTGCCGCCGGTTACCGCTTCGCTGATCGAATTTGCCTCAGCCAGCACCACGCTGCTACCCATCGCCAGCATGGCTCCCATCGCCCATGCCCCGGTTACACCTGCCCGCAGTTTCATCCCCATGTTGCTGCCCCCTCAAAAAACGCGCACAAAAAAAGGCGCCCACAAACACAGCCGCCGAAGCAGGTATGTTGGTGGACGCCTTTGCCCGAAAAATCTGTCTGTCGGAGTTCCCGCCATTGGGATGCCCGACACCCAAGGCCGAGAGCAAGGCCTGTGCCAGTTTCTACAAGTCACTGATTAAACTAAAAAAACGCGCGCCAGAGCAGATCAGCACAGGCACTTGCGTGCATTTGCACGGTGCACCGATCAAAAAATGCGCACTGGTGCTGTGCGGATTTCTGGCTATTTTTTGTACACCTCAAGAACCGCTAATAGGCGGTCAGAATGTAGTTCCAGCCCCGCACCGCCATTGCGCACCAAAACAGAGCAATGCACCACGAGCGCGCACCGCCGCCCGCGCACCGTCATGGTGCCAAAACCTCAACGCCCGTATTCCGCGGCTTTGCCCAATCTGGTCTGCATATTGCTTTGTACTGAGCGTTCGCACTCCGCACCACTGCGCAACACACAATTTGCAAATAGAGCGCTAGGGTTCCGACCGCTGTAGCGGTGACTGGTCCGAGAGCACTCGACCTTTCAGCAAAAGGTTACACGGCGGGATAAAAGCCCGGGAGACGATTGGCAACACTGCCAGGAGTGCTCCACGTGACATTGACTGAGAGGTTCCCGATGAAAAGATTCTCCGCCCTGCTACTCAGCTCCCTGCTGCTGTCGAGCGCCGCCCAGGCGCAGGACAGCTTCAAGGTCTGCTGGTCTATCTACGCGGGCTGGATGCCCTGGGCCTACGGTGCCGAGAGCGGCATCGTCAAGAAGTGGGCCGACAAGTACGACATCAACATTGATGTGGTGCAGATCAACGATTACATCGAGTCAATCAATCAGTACACCGCTGGCGAGTTCGCCGCCTGCACCATGACCAACATGGACGCGCTGACCATTCCGGCCGCTGGCGGCGTCGACAGCACCGCGCTGATCGTCGGCGACTTCTCCAACGGTAACGACGGCATTGTGCTCAAGGGTGAAAGCGAGCTGGCCGCCATCAAGGGCCAGAACGTCAATCTGGTCGAGCTAAGCGTGTCCCACTATCTGCTGGCCCGCGCACTGGACTCGGTCGGCCTGAGCGAAGCCGACGTGCAGGTGGTCAACACCTCTGACGCCGACATGGTCGCCGTCTACGGCACCAACGATGTCACCTCGGTCGCGACCTGGAATCCGCTGCTCAGCGAAATCAGCCAGCAACCCAACAGCGCTGTGGTGTTCAACTCCGCGCAGATTCCGGGCGAGATCATCGACCTGCTGGTAATCAACAGCGACACCCTGGCCGCCCACCCGGAACTGGGCAAGGCGCTGACCGGCGCCTGGTACGAAATCATGGCCACCATGAGCAGCGACAGCGAGCAAGGCGTGGCCGCGCGCAGTTACATGGCCGAGGCCTCCGGCACCGATCTGGCTGGCTATGAGGCGCAGCTCGCCGCGACCGAGATGTTCTACACCCCAGCCGCCGCGCTGGAGCTGACCAACAGCCCGCAACTCAAACAGACCATGCAATACGTTGCCGAGTTTTCCTTCGACCACGGTCTGCTCGGCGACGGCGCACCGGATGCCGGTTTCATCGGTGTGCAGATGCCGGCCGGTGACTACGGCGACAGCAGCAACCTGAAGCTGCGCTTTGACCCGACTTACATGCAGATGGCTGCCGACAATCAGCTCTGAGCCCAGAACCAGAACGGGCGCGACTGCGCGCCCCAGCGGGATGCACATGAAGCGACTGATCAACCTCACACCGCCACCAGCCAGCAGACTGTTCCTCGGCCTGCTGCCGTTCGCCCTGCTGCTCTTGCTCTACGTGGTGGCATCGGACGCGCGACTGGCCGAGAACGCCAACGACAAGCTGCTGCCCGCCTTTAGCCAGATGGGCGCTGCTATCGACCGCATGGCGCTGGAGCCAAGCAAGCGCACCGGTGAATATCTGTTCTGGCAGGACACCGCCAGCAGCATGAAGCGGCTGGGGCTGGGCGTGCTGATCGCCGCAGCCATCGGCTTGGCGCTGGGGCTGTTCACCGGTTCCCTGCCGCTGGTCAACGCCGGTTTCAGCCCGCTGCTCACGGTGGTCTCGCTGATACCGCCGCTGGCGATTCTGCCGGTGCTGTTCATTCTGTTCGGCTTGGGTGAGGCCTCCAAGGTGATCCTGATCGCCATCGGCATCACCCCGTTCATTGCCCGCGATATCCAGCGCCGCACCCAGGAAATCCCCAGCGAACAGTTGGTCAAGGCGCAGACCCTCGGCGCCAACACCAGCCAGATCATGGTCCGCGTGCTGCTGCCGCAGCTGATGCCCAAGCTGATCGATGCAGTGCGCCTGTCGCTGGGCGCGGGCTGGCTGTTCCTGATCGCCGCTGAGGCCATCGCCGCCACCGACGGTCTGGGCTACCGCATCTTTCTGGTCCGCCGCTACATGTCGATGGACGTGATCCTGCCGTACGTGGCCTGGATCACCCTGCTGGCCTTCCTGTTCGACTGGCTGCTGGCGACCCTGTCGCGCCGCCTGTTCCCGTGGAACGCCCAAGGAGCCCACTGATGATTGAAGTAAAGAACGTCGGCAAGAGCTACGACGGCAACCCGGTGCTGGAACGCCTGAACGTCACCGTTCAAGAGGGCGAGTTCGTCACCCTGGTCGGCGCGTCCGGCTGCGGCAAGAGCACCTTTCTGAAGATGCTGCTGGGCACCGAGTCGCCCACCAGCGGCGAGCTGCTGCTCGACGGCAAGCCGATTGCCGATGAGCCGGGCCCGGATCGCGGCATCGTGTTCCAGCAGTACTCGGTGTTCCCACACATGACCGTGCTGGAGAACGTCATGGCGGCGGTCGGCTTTGCCCAGCGCGGGCTGACCGGCTACCTGTTCGGCAGCAAGCGCAAGCAGGCTCGTCTGGATGCCGAAGCCATCCTCACCGAAGTCGGCCTCGGCCACGCGCTGAAGAAGTACCCGCACGAGCTGTCCGGCGGCATGAAACAGCGTCTGGCGATTGCTCAAGCCCTGCTCGGCAAGCCACGCATCCTGCTGCTGGACGAGCCCTTCGGCGCGCTCGACCCGGGCATCCGCGCCGATATGCACGAGCTGGTGCTGCGGCTGTGGCAGGAGCACAAGCTGACCATCTTCATGGTCACCCACGACATCAAGGAAGGCTTCCACCTCGGCACCCGCCTGTGGGTGTTCGACAAGCTGCGACACGACCCGCACGCCCCACAAGCCTACGGCGCCACCATTACCTATGACCTGCCGATCGACCACCGCGCCCGGCAGCCTGCGCCGCAAACCACCGAACAAACCATTGCCCCGCTGCTGGCCGAAGCCGCCAGCTGAGCCACCGAATCACGGAGACAAGGCAGATGACCCTGAACACCTACACCACTGAAATCGCCGGCGCCAGCCACTGGTCGCTGCGCGTGCGCAAGGGCACCCTGATGCGCCTGACCGACTTGGCTGGCGATGCCAACGTCGGCATGCTGTTCTACAACCCGGAAAACCTGCTGGAGCGCTACAACGCGCCCGACACCCTGAAGTGCCAGCATACTTTCAAACTGACCCGCGGCAACTGCCTGTACTCCGACATGGGCCGCATCTTCGCCTCCATCGTTGAAGACGATCTGGGCTGGCACGAAAGCGTCTGCGGCAACAGCAACGCCGCTCAGGTGGCCGAGCGCTGGGGCGCACGTGACTATCAGAACGCCCGCAATGAATGGCACCAGAACGGCTACGACGCCTTCCTGGTCGAGCTGGCCAAATACGGTCTGGGCCGCGCCGACATGGCCGCCAACCTTAACCTGTTCAGCAAGGTCGCCACCGACGACGAAGGCCGCATGCAACTGGTCTCCGGTCACAGCAAGGCCGGCAATCAGGTAGCCCTGCGCTTCGAAATGGACACCCTGGTCGTGCTACATACCTGCCCGCATCCGCTCAGCAGCGCCAACAGCTACCCCTACAACCCGGTGCGCATCGAGCTGAGCCAGGCCGCGCCAGTCAGCGATGACGACTTCTGCCGCAACTTCCGCCCGGAAAACCAGCGCGGCTTCCAGAACAACGCCCTGTACCACCTGGGCAAGTAAGCGAGGACACCATGATCAAACACAGCTCCCTGCTCCCCGAAAACGCCGCCTCGCGCACCACCATCGGCGCCGGCGATTACTACATCGGCATCGTCAAGGCCGGCCAGACCCTGCGCCTGCTGGATCTGGAAGGCAATCAGGCCGCCGACACCCTGTTCTTCAGCGCCGCCAACCCGGTCGAGCGCTACAGCGCCACCGATACCATCCGCGAACAGGGCAACGTCTACCTGACCGCCGGCTCGGTTATTCGCTCGAACGAAAACAACCCGATGCTGGAAATCGTCGCCGATACCTGCGGCCGTCACGACACCCTCGGCGGCGCCTGCGCCAGCGAGAGCAATACCGTGCGCTACGACCTGGAAAAGCGCTGCATGCACTCGTGCCGCGACAGCTGGATGCTGGCCGTGGCGGAAAACCCGCAGTACGGCATCAGCAAGCGCGACATTACCCACAACATCAACTTCTTCATGAACGTGCCGGTGACCGCCGAGGGCGGCCTGACCTTTGAAGACGGCATCTCCGGCGCTGGCAAGTACGTCGAGCTGACTGCCCTGATGGACGTGGTGATCCTGATCTCCAACTGCCCGCAGCTGAACAACCCGTGCAATGGCTACAACCCGACGCCGGTTGAGCTGCTGGTCTGGAATTGAGCACCGGTTACGCCACACGAATCACATCTTCAGTGGACGGCCACTGTCGTAATCAGCTGCCTGGGACGGCCCGGCAAAGGCTAGCGAAATGTTCAACAAGGTTCTGATCGCCAACCGTGGCGCCATCGCCACCCGCATCATCCGCACCCTGCGCACCCTCGGTGTCGGCTCCGTTGCCGTCTACGCCGAATGCGATGCCGACAGCCTGCACGTACGGCTGGCTGACGAGGCCTACAGCCTCGGCGAAGGCGCCGCCGCCGATACCTATCTGCAAGTCGACAAGCTGCTGGCCATCGCCGCCGAAACCGGCGCCCAGGCCATCCACCCCGGTTACGGTTTCCTCAGCGAGAATGCCAACTTTGTGCGCCACTGCGAGGCTGCCGGTGTCGCCTTTATCGGCCCGACGCCCGAACAGATGCTGGCCTTTGGTCTCAAGCACCGCGCCCGTGAGCTGGCCGAGCAGGCCAATGTACCGCTGCTGCCGGGCACCGATCTGCTGACCGATCTGGCTGCTGCCAAAACCGAAGCTGCGCGCATCGGCTACCCGGTGATGCTCAAGAGCACAGCCGGCGGCGGCGGTATCGGCATGCAGCTGTGCCACAGCGAAAACGAACTGATCGGCGCCTTCGACAGCGTCAAGCGCCTCGGCGCCAGCAACTTTGCCGACGACGGTGTGTTCCTGGAAAAATTCATCGCCCGCGCCCGGCATATCGAGGTGCAGGTGTTTGCCGACGGCAAGGGCAACGCGCTGGCACTCGGTGAGCGCGACTGCTCCAGCCAGCGCCGCAATCAGAAAGTGGTTGAGGAATGCCCGGCTCCGAACCTGAGCGACGCGGTGCGCAGCGAGCTGCACGCCACTGCTGAGAAGCTGCTGTCCAGCGTCAGCTACCGCAACGCCGGCACCGTCGAATTTATCTACGACGCCGACAGCCACCAGTTCTACTTCCTGGAAGTGAACACCCGCCTGCAGGTTGAGCACGGCGTCACCGAAGAAGTGTTCGGCGTTGATCTGGTCGAGTGGATGGTGCGCCTGGCCGCTGGCGAAGAACTGGAGCTGAACACTCGCCGCGCCAGCCTTGCACCCAAGGGCCATTCCATTCAGGTGCGCCTGTACGCCGAAGACCCGTTCCGCGACTTCCAGCCCTGCGCAGGGCTGCTGAGCGAAGTGGCCTTCCCGTCCGGTGACGGCATCCGCATTGACCACTGGATCGAGTCCGGGCTGGAAGTACCGCCCTACTTCGACCCGATGCTGGCCAAGGTCATCGTCCATGCCGAAGACCGCGGCGCTGCGCTGGCCAAACTGCAGAGCACCTTGGACGCGACCCGCCTGTACGGCAGTGAAACCAACCTCGACTACCTGCGCGCGCTGACCCGCGACCCGACGCTGCTCGCTGGCGAGGTCACCACCCGCTACCTCAACAGCTTCCGCTTCCAGCCGGCGCGCATCGACGTGCTGGCTGGCGGCACTCAAACCACCATTCAGGACTTTCCGGGCCGCACCGGCAGCTGGGATGTCGGCGTACCGCCGTCCGGCCCGTTCGACAGCTATGCCTTCCGCCTCGGCAACCGCCTGCTGAACAACCCGGCCGACGCTGCTGGGCTGGAAATCACCCTGCAAGGCCCGACCCTGCGCTTTGCCAGCGCCAGCCAGATCGTGCTGAGCGGCGCCACGATCGACGCCAAGCTGGATGAACAACCGGTTGCCGCCTGGCAGGTGATCGACGTCGCCGCTGGTCAAACCCTGACCCTTGGCCGCATCAAGGAAGCCGGTGCGCGCGCCTATCTTGCGGTGCTCGGCGGCCTGCAATGCCCGGACTACCTCGGTTCCAAATCCACCTTCACCCTCGGTCAGTTTGGCGGCCACAACGGCCGCGCGCTGCGCACCGGTGACGTGCTGCACCTGAGCGCAGATGTCAGCCCGGTTGCGCTTGCTGAAGTACCCAGCGAGCTGCGCCCGGCGATCAGCAACCAATGGGAGCTGCGGGTGATCTACGGCCCGCACGGCGCGCCGGATTTCTTTACCGGCAACGATATCGACAGCTTCTTCGCCACCGACTGGGAGATTCACTACAACTCCAGCCGCACCGGCGTGCGCCTCATCGGTCCGAAACCGGAGTGGGCGCGTGAAGACGGCGGTGAGGCCGGTTTGCACCCCTCCAACATCCACGACAACGCCTACGCCTTCGGCACCGTCGATTTCACCGGCGACATGCCGGTGATCCTCGGCCCGGACGGCCCGTCACTGGGCGGTTTCGTCTGCCCGGCGACCGTGATCACCGCCGACCTGTGGAAGCTCGGCCAGCTGCGCGCCGGTGACAAAGTGCGCTTTGTACCGGTCAGCATCGAACAGGCGGTCGCGCTGGAAGCCGCGCAGATCGAGCAGATCGACGCACTCACCGCCAAGCCGGTTGAGTGGGCGCCAGTACCGGTCGACAGCCCGATCCTCAAGCGTCTGCCCGCCGAGCAGTTCGGCGACGAGATCGTCTACCGTGCTGCCGGTGACCACTTCCTGCTGGTCGAGTACGGCGAGCAGATGCTGGATATCCGCCTGCGCTTCCGCGCCCACGCGCTGATGCAGTGGCTGCAGCAAAACCCGGTTGCCGGTCTGCGTGAGCTGACCCCGGGTATCCGCTCGCTGCAGGTGCATCTCGACAGCCAGCAATTGAGCCATGACGCCCTACTCGAGCATCTGTTCAAAGCCGAACAGGCACTGTCGGAAAGCCTCAACGAGCTGGCCGTGCCCTCGCGCATCGTGCACATCCCGCTGTCGTGGGATGACGAGGCCTGCCAGCTGGCGATCGAAAAATACACCCAGTCAGTGCGCAAGAACGCGCCCTGGTGCCCGAGCAACCTGGAGTTCATCCGCCGCATCAACGGGCTGAACAGCATCGACGACGTCAAGAAGGTGCTGTTCGAAGCATCCTATCTGGTCATGGGCCTGGGCGACGTCTACCTCGGCGCGCCGGTGGCCACGCCCACGGACCCGCGCCACCGTCTGGTGACCACCAAGTACAACCCGGCGCGCACCTGGACTGCCGAGAACTCGGTCGGCATCGGCGGCTCCTACCTCTGCGTCTACGGCATGGAAGGCCCCGGCGGTTATCAGTTCGTCGGCCGTACCCTGCAGATGTGGAACCGCTACCGCCAGACCCGCGAGTTCAGCAAGCCGTGGCTACTGCGCTTCTTCGACCAGATCCGCTTTTATGAGGTCAGCCACGAGGAGCTGCAGCAAATCCGTCGCGACTTCCCTCAGGGTCGCTACCCGCTGCGCATCGAGGAAAGCCAGTTCAGCCTCGCCGAGCACGAGGCCTTTATTGCCGACAACGCCGACGACATCGACGCTTTCAAGCAGCAGCGCAACGCGGCGTTCGCCGAAGAACTGCGCCAGTGGCACGCCAACGGCCAGTTCAACTTCGAAAGCGAGGAGCTGGAAAGCAGCGACGAGGATGTCAGCTGGCCGGAAGACAGCGTCGGCGTCGACAGCCCGGTGTCCGGCAGCCTGTGGCAGGCCGAGGTCAAGGTGGGTGATACCGTCAAGGCCGGCCAGACCCTGCTGATTCTCGAATCAATGAAGATGGAAATCCCGCTGCAGGCGCCGTGCGACGGCGTGGTCACCCACGTACTGCAACAACCGGGTGGCCGGGTGCAAGCCGGTCAGCCGCTGGTAGTGCTGCGCGACGAGGTGCTGGAACCGGTCGCCTGACGCAGCAAAAAAAGACGCTATCTGACGCATAAAACGCATCAGGTAGCGTCTTTTCGTATCAGCTTACAAACTCCCCAAGCGCGCACTCGCGCGTTTCAATGAGCCTGCCCAATCCACAATAAAATTCGGCTCACCGAAAGGAGTTAGTCATGCTATCCGCCCTCAGCGACCTGCTGTGGAGCAAGATTCTGATTGCCATGCTGGTCGGCATCGGAGTCTGGTTCACCATCGCTACCCGCTTCGTTCAGTTTCGTTACTTCGGCAAGATGTTCGGCATCCTGACCGCCAACCATCACGAGGCGGACGGACGCCACCTCAGCTCCTTTCAAGCCCTGATCCTGTCGGTAGCCGGTCGCGTCGGCGGCGGCAACATCGCCGGCGTCGCAGTCGCCATCACCCTCGGTGGCCCCGGCGCGATCTTCTGGATGTGGGTTGTCGGCCTGATGGGCATGGCGACCAGCTTTATCGAATGTACCCTCGCCCAGCTGTACAAGACCGCTGAACCGGATGGCGCCTACCGCGGCGGCCCGGCTCACTACATCGAACGCGGCCTTGGTCGTAACTGGAAGTGGCTCGCGGTGGTCTACTCGGTGCTGCTGCTGGTGACCTTCGGTATCGGCTTTATCGCCCTGCAGTCCTATGCGGTGGCAACGTCTCTGCAGGATGCGTTCAGTATTCCGCTGTACTACAGCGGCATCGGTCTGGCACTGGTGGTTGGCCTGATCATCTTCGGCGGCGTTAAGCGTATCGCGCAGGTTGCCGAAGTGCTGGTGCCGATCATGGCGGGCGGTTATCTGCTGATCGCCATCGTGGTGCTGGGCCTGAACTTCACCGAAATTCCCGCCACTCTCAAGCTGATCGTGGAAAGCGCCTTCGGCATTGGCCCGGTGGTCGGCGGCGGTATCGGCGCGGCAATCCTGATGGGCGTCAAGCGCGGCCTGTTCTCCAACGAAGCGGGTCTCGGCAGCGCGCCCAACGTGGCGGCGGTGGCCTTCGTCCCGCACCCGGCCAATCAGGGCGTGGTGCAATCGTTCTCGGTATTCATCGACACCATCGTGCTGTGCACCTGCACCGCGCTGATCATTCTGATGGGCACCGCCTATGACCCGACGCTGGGCGACGCCAGTCAGGGCGTGGCGCTGACACAGGCCTCGCTGGCAACCCATATCGGCGAATGGGGCCGGGTGTTCGTCAGCATCGCGATGCTGCTGTTCGGCTTCAGCACCGTGCTCTACAACTACTATCTGGGCGAGAACAGCGTCAGCTACCTGACCTCCGGCCGCAGCAACGAGTTCGTCATGAACGGCTTCCGGGTGGTGGTGATCTGCCTGTGCTGTCTGGGCGCGATCATGGATCTGGGCACCGTATTCGGCTTCGCCGACCTGACCATGGGCCTGCTGGCACTGGTCAACCTGGTTGCCCTGACCCTGCTGTTCAAGACCGGCAAGCGCGTGCTCGCCGACTACGACCGTCAGCTCAAGAGCGGCAACAAGACGCCGACCTTCCACGCTGAAGAGTACGCCGACCTGGATCTGGACCACGAGTCCTGGCCGGCCAGCCAGCGCAAAGACAACCACTGACCCCTGCCCCGAGCGCCGGGCCCCCGGCGCTCCGTTTCCTCTGGAAGCACACCCATGAATACCCGTTCAGAACACGATCTGCTTGGTGATCTCGATGTACCCGAAGATGCCTGGTACGGCATCCAGACCCTGCGTGCGGCGGCCAACTTTGCCATTACCGGGGTGCCGATTTCCCACTTCCCGGAGCTGATTCAGGCACTGGCGCAGGTGAAACAGGCCTCGGCGCTGACCAACCGCGACTTCGGCCTGCTCAGCCAGGAAAAGACCGACGCCATCGTCTCCGCCTGCGAAGACATCGCCAGCGGTCTGTATCACGATCAGTTCATCGTCGACGTCATTCAGGGCGGCGCCGGCACCTCAACCAACATGAACGCCAACGAGGTGATCGCCAACGTCGCGCTGGCCAAGCTGGGGTACAGCCGCGGCGAATACCGTCACCTGCACCCGAACGACGACGTTAACCGCTCGCAGTCCACCAACGACGCCTATCCCACCGCCGCCTGCCTCGGCATTCAGTTTGCGGCAGACAATTTCGTCCCCGCACTGGCCTCGCTGAAGGCGGCGCTGGAAGACAAGGGCCGCGAGTTCGCTCATATCCTGAAGATGGGCCGCACTCAGCTGCAGGACGCAGTACCGATGACGCTGGGGCAGGAATTCGACGCCTTTGCCGTCAACCTGGGTGAAGACATCGACCGCATCCGCGAAGCCTGCGCGCTGCTCTGCGAGGTCAACCTCGGCGGCACCGCCATCGGTACCGGCATCAACACCCCGGACGGCTACTCGGCCAAAGTGGTCGCACGGCTGGCCGAGGTGTCGGGCAAGCCGCTGGTCCCGGCCTGCAACCTGGTCGAGGCGACGTCCGACATGGGCGCCTTCGTATTCTTCTCGGGCATCCTCAAGCGCCTGGCGATCAAGCTGAGCAAGATGAGCAACGACCTGCGCCTGCTCTCCAGCGGCCCGCGCACCGGGCTAGGTGAAATCCAGCTGCCGCCGATGCAGCCGGGCTCCTCGATCATGCCGGGCAAGGTCAACCCGGTGATTCCCGAGGCGATGAACCAGACCGCCTATCAGGTAATCGCTGCGGATCTGGCGGTGACACTGGCCGCCGAGGCAGGCCAGCTGCAGCTCAACGCGATGGAGCCAATGATCATCTACAACCTGCTCAACTCGTTGAAGATGCTCAAGGAGGCCTGCGAGATGCTCGAACATCGCTGCATTCGTGGCATCATCGCCAACGAGCAGGCGTGCGCCGCCCACGTCGACAACAGCATCGGTATCATCACCGCGCTGGTTCCGCACATCGGCTACAGCAACGCCTCGCGCATCGCCCACACGGCGCTGATGACCGGCAGTACGGTCAAGGCGCTGATCATCGAGGAGAACCTGATGAGCGAATCGGAACTCAACCGCCTGCTGAGCCCGCAGTCCATGCTGGCACCGCAAAAGGCCGCCTCATGACCGCCGAGGTGCTGATCCTGCACACCGGCGGCACCATCGGCATGGTGCCCGGCCCGCACGGGCTGGCACCGGCCCCCGGTCTGCGCCAGCGTATCGAGCAGCAGTTGGGCAGCAGCCTGCAACAGCTGCCCGACTTCGACCTGCTGGAAATCGAGCCGCTGATCGACAGCGCCAACATTACCCCGGCGCACTGGCAGCAGCTCGCCGCGATGCTGGCCGAACACTGGGACCGCTACCGCGGCTTCATCATTCTGCACGGCACCGACACCATGGCCTACAGCGCTGCGGCGCTGGCGTTCATGCTCGGCGCCAGCGAACGCAACGTGCTGTTCACCGGCTCGCAAGTCCCGCTCGGGCTGCCGCGCAGCGACGCGGTGGCGCACCTGCAGGCGGCGCTGCAATTGGCAGCAGGGCCGCGCCTGCGCAATGTCGGCCTGGTGTTCAACAACCGACTGCTCAACGGCAGTCGGCTGCGCAAGGTCAGCAGTCAGCAGTTTCAGGCGTTTGATACGCCCAACGCGGCGCCGTTGGCGGAGCTGAATATCCGCCCGCAGCTGTATACCGAGCGATTACTTGGCGAAGCCGTCGCCAGCCGTCACCCGCGCGAAGCGGCGGCGCTTCAGTTCCAGCCGGGGGCCGTTGCCATGCTCTGCCTGCATCCGTCGATGCCGGCAGCCCTGTACGACGCGATTCTGGCCGACAGTCACTGCAAGGCGGTGGTGTTGCAGAGCTTCGGCGCGGGCAACGTGCCCAGTCGCGACCCGGCGTTTGATGCCTTTATCAAGCGCGCCAACGCCCGCAACAAGGTGGTGGTCAACGTGACCCAGTGTCTGCAGGGCGGCATCAGCCCCGGCGCCTACGCCGCGAGCGCAGGGCTGGGAGATCAGGGGGTACTGAGCGGCGGTGACATGACGCCGGAAGCGGCGTTCTGCAAGCTGCACTGGTTGCTGGCCGGTGGCCGCGATACTGCCGCGTTAATCCGCGACTGGTCCCTCAACCTGAGCGACGAACGGACGCTCTAAAACCGCGCCCGGAAGTGCCACTCTCCCGGGCCGATGTCGTTGCGGATAGCCGCCCGGATATCCGCATCCAGCGCCGGATCATCGCAGGCGTACAGCCCGCACAGCGCCAGCACCCGCTGGCGATCCACCTCCCGCCCGAGATACTCGTAGAGCACCCGGGTGCAACACGGCACCCGCTCGCCGCTGCCGGAAACGCCGATGCGCAGCCCGGTCAGCCGATCCACCCGATTGCGAAACGACGGGTAGAGCACCGTCTGGGTCATCTCGAAATTGGTCAGGGTTTCATAGTCGGCCAGAAAGATACGGTCCGACAGAAACTGCACCATGCCGCGATACACCCCGTGAAACGGCTTGCTGCCCGGCCGCTCGCGAATCCGCTCGGTGCGCTGGTAGTAGGTCTTGCCTTCATGTTCTTCCAGACACACCAACGTGCGCAGAATGCTGCCTGGATAGGCCATCGACAGGTAGTACTCGAAGTAGTAGCCCAGATACTTGTCGAGGCCACTCTGGCCGACGTTGTTCAGCCGCTGCAGGTATTCCTGCTCAAGCGAAGCGGGTTGCGAGGTCACGGTCTGCGCTCGCTCGAACTGCTGCGGACGCACCTGAATCAACCGCTGGAACTGGCCGTGGGGCAGCAGCATCTCGTGCACCTCGACGCCGAAGAAATCACACAGCCGCCGCATGGTGCTGTCGGAAGGTCGATTGATGCCGTTGAGATAGCGATTGAACTGTGGCCGGTTGATACCCAGCCGTCGACACACCTCGGCGGTGGACTTGTAGTAGCTGCACAGCAGTCGCAGGTTGTCACCAAAATCGTCGTGCATGATCGCCCTCACTCGTGACCGCCATGGTAGTTCAAACTGCCGATGGGCAACACCGGCCGCTGTACACGTTTTAGCCTTTGTCATCCCCCGCCCGATCAGCGACAATACGCAGCTATTTTTCAAGCCTCGTCCGGACCCGGCCTGCACTGTGCAGCGACCGCGTCCCGCCACTACTCAGTAGCCGACATGTCCAACGCCATCGAAAAAGAAGTCGCCAAGCGGCGCACCTTCGCCATCATCTCTCACCCGGATGCGGGTAAGACCACCATCACCGAACGTCTGCTGCTGATGGGGCAGGCGATCAGCGTGGCCGGTACGGTCAAGTCGCGCAAATCCGACCGCCACGCCACCTCCGACTGGATGGCGATGGAAAAGGAGCGGGGCATTTCGGTGACCACCTCGGTGATGCAGTTCCCCTATCGCGACGCGATGGTCAACCTGCTCGACACCCCCGGCCACGAAGACTTCTCGGAAGATACCTACCGCACCCTGACCGCGGTGGACTCGGCACTGATGGTGCTCGACGGCGGTAAGGGTGTCGAGCCACGTACCATTGCGCTGATGGACGTCTGCCGCCTGCGCGACACGCCCATCGTCAGCTTCGTCAACAAACTCGACCGCGACATCCGCGACCCGATCGAGCTGCTCGACGAGATCGAAGCGGTACTGAACATCAAAGCCGCGCCGATCACCTGGCCGATCGGCTGCTACCGCGACTTCAAGGGTGTGTATCACCTGGCCGACGACAAGATCATCGTCTACGTTCCGGGCCACGGCCACGAGCGCACCGAGCAGCAGGTCATCGACGGCCTGGACTCGGATGAGGCCCGCGCGCACCTGGGCGACCTGTACGACAACTTTGTCGAAGAGCTGGAACTGGTGCAGGGCGCCTGCCACGAGTTCGACCAGGACGCCTTTATCAAGGGCGAAATGACGCCGGTGTTCTTCGGTACCGCGCTGGGCAACTTCGGCGTTGATCAGGTGCTGGACGCCATCGTCGACTGGGCCCCGCGCCCGCAACCGCGCGCCAGCCATGAGCGTGAGGTGCAGCCGACCGAAGCGCCGTTCACCGGTTTCGTGTTCAAGATTCAGGCGAACATGGACCCGAAACACCGCGACCGCATCGCCTTCGTGCGCATCTGCTCCGGCCGTTACGAAAAGGGAATGAAGCTGTTCCATGTGCGCACCGGCAAGGAAGTCCGTATCGCCGACGCGCTGACCTTCTTCGCCGCCGAGCGTGAGCATCTGGAAGAAGCCTGGGCCGGCGACATCATCGGCTTGCACAACCACGGCACCATTCAGATCGGCGATACCTTCACCGAAGGCGAGAAGATCGGCTTCACCGGCATCCCGCACTTTGCCCCGGAACTGTTCCGCCGCGTGCGCCTGAAAGACCCGCTGAAATCCAAGCAGCTGCGTCAGGGTCTGCAGGAGCTGGCCGAGGAAGGCGCGACTCAGGTGTTCTTCCCCGAACGCAACAACGACATCATCCTCGGTGCGGTCGGTGTCCTGCAGTTCGACGTGGTCGCCGAGCGCCTGAAGCAGGAATACAAGGTCGAGTGCATCTACGAGCCGGTCAACGTCTGGTCCGCGCGCTGGGTTGACTCCAGCGATCGCAAGAAGCTGGACGAGTTCAGCAACAAGGCGACCGACAACTTGGCGGTTGATGGCGGTGGCCACCTCACCTACCTGGCACCGACCCGCGTCAACCTCAGCCTGACCGAGGAACGCTGGCCGGAAATCCAGTTCCGCGCGACGCGAGAGCATCACTGAGCCGCGCAGCGGCTCAGTGATGCTCAGCTGGAAGCTGGAAGCTGGAAGCTGGAAGCTGGAAGCTGGAAGCTGGAAGCTG